>NZ_CP136758.1:2474918-3084878 GCF_032930845.1 Parvularcula sp. LCG005
CTTGGTGGATTGGTGGTCTGGTCACCAAGAAGAAGCTGGCGAGTGCGCTCAGATGAGGACAGGCGCTCCGGGCGGGTTTCACCCGGTGCAGGCGGCTTCAGCGCATAATCAGGAGGCACGGTCAGGGGTGCCTTGGTCACGATAGCGAATTCATCGGGCGGGTTCTTCCCGCCACCAAGGGCTTTGCCCATGGACTCGCAGCCGCTCGCAAAAATAGCGAGACCTGCCAACACAACAACGGCGCGAATGGGGGCCATGTGAACGCTCCTGATCAATTAGGTCACAACTTATAACCAGACATTGGCCCGGCGCAAAGACTAACGAGGGGTCAAGAATTGGTAAGTTTCGACGGGCGCGGCTCAGCTTCAGCCTCGGAAAAACTTACCGAATTGTTTTCAGGGGATTTTTCGGCCTGAGCCTGTTTTGGAGCCACGAAAAGCGCGTCATAAATCAGACACGCAACGCCAAGATTAATGGCCGTGTCCGCCACGTTGAATATCCAGGGGAATTTCAGCGCGGAAACATCGATGAAGTCGACCACGTAGCCGTAGCTGATCCGGTCGATCACATTGCCAAGGGCGCCCCCGGCAATGAGCCCACCGGCGATCCCGGCGACGCGCCGGTCCAGCGTCCCCGCCCATTTGAAGATATAGGCCGACACACCGATCGCCAGAAGCGATAGCGCAACGCGCGAAACCATACCGCCCGCGAGCAGTCCGAAACTGACGCCGCGGTTTTCAACATAGCTGAGGTCGAAAATCGGGCTGATGTCGATATGGCCGAAGGGGCGCTCCGGCAGCTGCAGGCCGTGAAGAATCCACAACTTGGTTGCCTGATCGACAAAGATGCACAGAACGGCAATGGCCACGACCAGCCTGAAGACCGGGTTGGATTTTGCCGTCTGCCACCACGCCGTCATGAATTGACGACCTCGTCACAGCGCTGGCAGAGCGCGGTCGTTTCGGACACCTCTTCCAGCACTTTCCAGCAGCGGCCGCATTTCTGGCCGGGCGCTTCGAGGACGGCGACCGCAACACCGGGCACCTCATGCAGGTGAAACGCCGTGGGCGGACCTTCACCAGCCTCAACGCGCGCGCCCGAGGTGATGGCGAGTTCCGCCATGTCGACGCCCTTCACCGCATTGTACAGCATCTGATTGTCGATATGCACCACCGGCGAGGCTTCAAGACTGGAGCCGATGAGTTTGTCCCGACGAGCCACTTCAAGCGCACCCGTCACGACGCGGCGGACGGACCGAACCTGGTCCCATTTGAAGCCCAGCTCATCATTGCGCCAGTCGGCTGGCGGCTCGTCAAAGGTCAGGCGGTGGACCGACCCCTTTTCATCGCGTTTGGCCGGATAGCGGGTGATAAAGCTTTCCTCTGCCGTGAACGGACAGATCGGGGCAAGCCATTTGGCCAGATAGTCAAAGAGGATCGCCATGACCGTGCGTGCCGAACGACGGCGCATCGAGTCCTTGCCATCACAGTACAAAGCGTCCTTGCGGATGTCGAAATAGACCGATGACAGATCCACGCTGGCAAATTCGAACAGCGCCCGCCAGGCCGATTTGAAGTCGTAAGCCTCCAACCCGCGCTGAACCGCACCGTTCACCTGCTGGAGGCGATGCAGGATGTAACGCTCGAGCTCGGGCATATCGTCATAATCGACGGCTTCTTCATCCGCGTACCCATCGAGAGCAGACAGGACATAGCGAAGCGTGTTGCGCAGTTTGCGATAGGCATCCACGGCATTGCCGATGATCTCGTCACCAATGCGGATGTCATCCACATAATCCGAGCTCGCCACCCAGATCCGGATGATGTCAGCGCCGTACTTCTTGGTCAGTTCCTCGGGCAGGATCGTATTGCCCAGGGACTTGGACATTTTATAGCCTTTGGCATCAAGAACGAAGCCGTGGGTGATCAGGCTGTCGAACGGCGCGCGACCGCGCGTACCGCAGCCCTCAAGCAGGCTGGCCTGGAACCAGCCGCGATGCTGGTCGGAGCCTTCAAGATAGACATCGGCTGGCCATTTCAGGTCTTCGCGTTGTTCGAGCACAAAGCTGTGGGTCGACCCTGAATCAAACCACACGTCCAGAATATCGGTGACCTTTTCATAGTCCGCCGCATCATACTTGTCGCCAAGGAACTCTTCCGCAGGCGTATCAAACCAGGCATCAACCCCGCGCTCGCGGATGGCGGCAACAATCCTGCCGTTCACCTCACTGTCGACCAGGGGCTGGCGATCCTTGTCGATGAAAATGGCGATCGGATTGCCCCAGGCGCGTTGCCGCGACACCAGCCAGTCCGGACGGCTTTCCACCATGGATTGCAGGCGCTTGCGCCCCTGCGGCGGATAGAACGTGGTGTCGTCAATTGCCTTGAGCGCCGTGTGCCGCAGCGTACCGTCCTCATCCTTTGCCCCCATCCGGATGAACCATTGCGGTGTATTCCGGAAGATGACCGGCGCCTTGGAGCGCCAGCTGTGCGGGTAGGAGTGGTTGAGAAGACCGCGCGCGAACAGGTTGTCGTGCGCCACCAGCTGGGCAATCACGACGCGGTTGGCGTTGCCATCCTTACCTTTTTTCTTGCCCTCAGTGATGATGACCTTTTCACCGACAAAGCCGGGTGCCTCATCCGTATAGGCGCCATCTGGCCCCACCGTGTGCGGAATGTCTTCCAGCGGCAGGCCGTGCTCAAGCCAGACGAAATAGTCTTCCTGACCATGGCTGGGCGCCGTATGCACAAAGCCCGTGCCCGCTTCGTCGGTGACGTGATCACCAGCCAGAAGCGGCACATCGAACATATAGCCGTTTTCATGCGTGCGCAGAGGATGCTTGAGCTTCTTGCCTTTCAGCATGTCGGTCGGAACATCCGCGATGCGCGTCCACTCCGCGACGAGACCCGCTTTTTTAACATCGTCTGCGAGTTCATCGCCAAGGATGAGGATTTCGCCGGGGCGGCTCCATGGCGCGAATTCCATGTCATCGCGCACCGTGTCGACGCGATAGGCCCCATAGGAGAGCGACGGCCCATAGCAGACCGCGCGGTTGCCCGGGATCGTCCAGGGGGTTGTGGTCCAGATCACCACGCTGGCGCGTTCCAAGCCTTCTGGCGCGTGACCTTCGATAAACGGGAAGCGCACCCAGATCATGGTTGACTGGTGGTCGTGATATTCGATTTCAGCTTCTGCCAGTGCCGTCTGCTCGACAGGCGACCACATGACGGGCTTCGACCCGGAATAGACCAGACCCTTTTCGACAAATTTCAGGAATTCGCCGACCACTGTCGCCTGGGAATTATAGTCCATGGTGCGATAGGGGTTTTCCCAGTCGCCCTCGATCCCAAGACGTTTGAATTCCTCGCGCTGAACGTCGATCCATTCTTTCGCATAGGCACGGCAGGCCGTACGGAATTCAGCCGCAGGCACCTGGGCCTTCTTGCGCCCTTTGGCGGCAAAGGCTTCTTCGACTTTCCACTCGATCGGCAGGCCATGACAGTCCCAGCCGGGCACGTAATTGGCGTCGAAGCCCATCATCTGACGCGAACGGATGATGATATCCTTGAGAATCTTGTTGAACGCCGTTCCCATGTGAAGGTGGCCGTTCGCGTAAGGAGGGCCGTCATGCAGGGTGAACGCCGGACGTCCCTTGGACTCCTCACGTAACAGCGAATAGAGCCCAATATCGTTCCAGTGCTCCAACCATTGCGGCTCCTGCTTGGGCAGACCCGCCCGCATGGGGAAGTCGGTCTTGGGCAAAAAGAGGGTATCGCGATAGTCGTGACCTTTGGAGGCCTTATTGTCGGGCATGGATGATTTCATTCGAAGGCTGCTTCGTCAGCGCGGCTCTTAGACCTGATGACGCCGCGGTCGCAAGGGACGGGGCGGAATTGACCCGGAGTTCAGGGCCGCAATCCGCGAGGCGGCTTTTCTTCCGCGGGTGTCGGCACAGGTTTCTTTTTGGAAACGGCGGGCGCGGGCAACGGGTCGTTGTCGGCGACCTGAACCTTGGGTGGCGGTTCTGGACGATTGGCAGCCGTCAACGCCGCGCGGCGGCGGGCTTCTTCAGCCACGAGGTCTCGGAGCTGTTGACGCAGGCCGTCGCGCTCAAGAAGGATATCGGGCGGCTCGCCGCTTGAAGCCGAAACGGACCGCTCGGCCCAAGCCAGCGCCGCTTTGAAATCCGGCGGTGCAATCACCCCCTCTGACAGACTGACGGCATGCAGAAACATGCCCTCGGCGCTGCCGCCTTCTGCTGCCCGTCTGAACCAGGTCGCAGCCGTTTTCTTTGATACAGGTGCGCCCTGCCCGCTATAATGCATCAGCCCGAGAGAAACCTGTGCCGGAAGGACGCCAGCCTCGGCCGCGCGGGTCATCCACGTCAGCGCGCCGTCGATATCCGTGCTGCCCGCCCGTCCCGACTGCAGGATGAGGGCGAGATTATACATGCTGTCGGCATCGCCCTGCTCGGCCGCCTCGTTGAACCAATACGCCGCATTCGCATAGTCGCGCGCCTTTCCTTCGCCATCGAGGTAAAGCAGACCGAGATGATATTGCGCGGCAGGCACACCGCGACGCGCCGCATCCTCGAACAGCCGTGCTGCACGCGTCGGGTCCTGCGGGACGAATTGCCCTTCTGCATACATATAGCCCAGACGAACCTTGGCGAGGGCGTGGCCCTGAGCCGCCGCCAGGTTGAACCACTCATAGGCGCGTTTCCAGTCCTTCACCGCGCCGTCACCCGTATAGGCGAGCTCCCCCAAAGCGAATTGCGCGTTGGCCTGCCCGGCCGCAGCGGCTTCAGCGAAATGGCCGACGGCTGCCTTTATGTTCTTGGGCCCGCCCAGGCCGTTCTGATCAAGATGGCCCAGCAGATATTGAGCATCAGCATTCCCGGCGTCGGCAAGAGAGATGGCGAGCGTGCGGGCAGTCTCGAAATTGCCGTTTTGCGCGGCCGCCATGGCATCCTCGACGGAGATCTGAGATGCCGGCGGCGCGGAAAAGCCTGCGAGTGTCTGCCCGCCAAGGATCGGCGAAATTGCCGCAACAGCAATGAAGTGGCGCCAATTGCGCATTCATGGTCCTCCCCAGGGCGCCGGATCAGGACGCCGCGTGGGACCTATCCTGCAGCGCGTCGGCAAAAGCCGCAACGCCGGCGCCAGGTCCATCAGGGTGGTCCCACACAGCCGACGATACGGCGAGATAGTCCGCCCCCGCATCCACCAACGGCGCCGCGTTCTGCGCATTGATGCCGCCAATGGCGACACAGGGAATGACCGTCGTTTCGGACCAGATGGTCAGAATTTCCGGCTCCGGACGAAATTCAGTTTGCTTGGTACTTGTCGGATAAAACGCGCCGAAGGCCACATAGTCCGCTCCGGCTTCGGCCGCTTCCATCGCCAGATGACGACTGTCATGGCAGGTCACACCGATTTCGGCACTGGCGCCGAGCAGCGCCCTGGCATCTTCTACCGAGCCGTCGGACTGTCCCAGATGCAAACCCTGTGCGCCACATTTCCGCGCCAGATCAGCACGATCATTGACGATCAATGCCACGCCCAGGCGCTCCAATACCGGCTTCAGCACCAGCGCAGCACGGACGATCTCATCATCAGGCACATCTTTCAGGCGCAGTTGCAGACAGGCCACCTCGACCCCAGCGGCTGCGCCGACAGTCACTGCTTCTTCCAGTGCTGCCGGAAAGGTCGCCAGATCGATGGTTGGCGGCGTAATCAGATACAATTGGCAATCAAGCATTCGTCAGCACCAGTTCGGTTCAGACGGCGAGGACAGAAACGCCCGGCAGATCCTTGCCTTCCATCCACTCAAGGAACGCCCCGCCCGCGGTCGAGACATAGGTGAAGTCGTCGACGACACCAGCCATGTTCAGGGCAGAAACGGTATCCCCGCCCCCGGCCACGGAGACGAGTGAGCCGTTCTTCGTCAGCTGCGCGGCAAATCGTGCCAGCTCAACTGTTGCCGTGTGAAATGGGGGGATCTCAAACGCACCAAGCGGCCCATTCCAGATCAACGTTGCGCAGCCTTCCAACGCTTCGGCGTAGCTGTCGACACTGTCTGGGCCCATATCGAGCACCATTTCATCCGCCTGCACCTGATCGGCCATGCGCACATGGGTCTCCGGATTGGCGGCAAACTCGCGCGATGTCACAACATCCTTGGGCAGAAGGATTTCGCACCCGGCTTTCGACGCCTTGGCCATGATCTCACGTGCTGTTTCCGCAAGATCCGGCTCAGCCAGGGATTTGCCGACCTCAATGCCCATGGCCACGAGGAAGGTGTTGGCCATGCCGCCGCCGACGATCAGTTTGTCAGCCGTCGTCACGAGGTTGTGCAGCACGTCAAGCTTGGTGGAGACTTTCGCCCCGCCCACCACGGCCATGACCGGGCGCTTTGGTGCAGCAAGCGCCTGAGCCAGATAATCAAGCTCGCGCTGCATTGCGCGACCAGCCGCTGCCGGCAATAGCCGCGCCACGCCTTCGGTCGAAGCATGGGCACGGTGCGCCGCAGAAAACGCATCGTTCACATACACGTCACCATTGGCCGCCAGCCCCTTGGCATAGTCGGCATCGTTCTTTTCCTCGCCCGCGTGAAAGCGCGTGTTTTCCAGAAGAAGAATATCGCCAGCCACCATGTTGTCGACGGCCCGCGTTGCAGGCTCACCAATACTGTCTTCGGCAAACGCGACCGGCTTCCCGATCAGATGGGAAAAAGCCTCGGCCACAGGTGCCAGTGACATTTCCGGATCCGGCGCGCCCTTCGGACGGCCAAAATGAGAAAGGAGGATGATCTTCGCGCCCTTGTCCACAAGCTCTTGGATCGTGGGGACGGCCCGCTCCAGCCGCGTCACGTCAGACACCTGGCCATTCTGAACGGGCACGTTGAAATCAACCCGTACAAGGACGCGCTTGCCGGCGACTTCAATGTCATCGAGCGTTTTGAATTTGACGGTCATGAGCAGTTCCTCAGTTCACGGAAGATGAAGTTGGACACCGGGTCCAGGTGACGGAAGCGGCGTTTTCCCGCTCAAACATCAGTGAAGAGCCGGAAAGGCGCAAATAGGCGTCCCAGTCAGGTTCACCCTGCTGCCCCACCCCGGTCAAAATCGCCTCGTACCGCCCCTCGCCCTTCAGTTCGATAATACGGGCAATCGGACTTTTCCCAGCCGCATCGGTGAAATAATCGGGCGTGATCAGGATAGGGGCATTTTCACCGCTGCCCGGCTCCCGGGTACAGTCGGTCTGGCTGTCGGCCCAAAGGCCAAGAAACGGATAATCGCGCGGATCCGGCGCAAGATTTTCAACCGCTTCAGCGGACAATTCTGGCAGCGGTGCCTTTTCGATCATCAGCGGATCCTCCCCGCCACATGCCGTCAACAGGAGGAGAGACAGGGCGGGGAGAAAACGCATGAGATATCGTCCTTACAGGAACTTCGCCATGGCGAGTGCTGTGTCGGACATGCGGGTCGAGAAGCCCCACTCATTGTCATACCAGCTGATCACGCGGACCAGGCCGCCTTCGACGATCTGGGTCTGCGGTGTCGCGAAGGTCGACGAATGGGCGTCGTGATTGAAGTCAGACGAGACGAGCGGCTCATCGGAATAGTTCAGCACACCTTTCATCGGGCCATTGGCAGCCTCGATGATCGCATTGTTGACTTCTTCCACCGTCGTGTCGCGCTCGGCCTCAAAGACGAGATCGACCACTGAGACGTTCGGCGTCGGCACGCGGATGGATGACCCATCAAGCTTGCCGGCCAGCTCAGGCAGCACCAGACCAAGGGCCTTTGCGGCGCCTGTCGAGGTCGGAATCATGGACAGTGCCGCGGCGCGCGCGCGGTACAGATCCTTGTGCATCGTATCGAGCGTTGGCTGGTCACCCGTGTAGGAGTGGATGGTTGTCATGTAGCCGCGCTTGATGCCGACGGCGTCATTCAGCACCTTGGCAACCGGCGCCAGACAGTTCGTCGTGCACGAGCCGTTGGAGACGATCACATCGTCGGCCGTCAGCACGTTGTGGTTGACGCCATAGACGATGGTCTTGTCGGCCCCGGCAGCTGGAGCCGAAACGAGAACGCGCTTGGCACCCGCTTCGAGATGCCATGCGGCTTTCTCACGGGCTGTGAAGATACCGGTACATTCCATGACCAGATCAACACCGAGTTCACCCCAGGGCAGGTTCTTCGGATCGCGCTCGGCGAGCACCTTGATCTCCTTGCCGTCGATGGCGAGGAAGCCGTCACCGGTGGTGATTGTGTTGTTCAGACGACCATGCACCGTATCGTGCTTGAGCAGGTGAGCATTGGTTTCCACCGGACCCAGATCGTTGATCGCGACCACTTCGATGTCTTTGCGGCCATGCTCAATCATTGAGCGCAATGCGAGACGACCGATCCGACCGAAGCCGTTAATGCCTACGCGAAGTACCATGGATTATTTCCTTCCCATCAGAGCCTTGGCCTTCGCCACCGCGTTCGCCGGCGTCAGGCCAAAGTGTTCATAAACTTCCTTGTACGGACCGCTGGCGCCGAATGTCTCGACGCCCATGAAGTCACCGCGCCCGCCAAAAGCAAAGAGCAGCTTGTCCCAGCCCTGGCGAATGCCGGCTTCCAGCGCCAGACGCGGCGCCTTGCCCAGTACACCTTCGATATAGGCAGGGTCCTGATCTTCGAACAGGTCCATACAGGGCACCGACACAACACGCGCCTTGATGCCCTCCTCGGCCAACAGCGCCATCGCGTCCACTGCAATCTCGACCTCAGAGCCCGACGCCATCAGCGTGACATCAGCATCCGCTGCCTCACGCAGGACATAGCCGCCCTTGGCCGTCAGGTTGTCCTCGGCGCTTGTCCGCAGGACCGGCAGGTTCTGGCGGGTCAGCGCCATGGTGCTTGGGCCATCTGTCCGTTGCAGGGCCAGTGACCACGCTTCTGCGGTCTCGACCGTGTCGGCCGGACGGAACACCCACATATCCGGGATCGCGCGCAGGGAAGCCACATGCTCCACCGGTTGGTGGGTCGGGCCGTCTTCGCCAAGACCAATTGAGTCGTGGGTCATGACATAGACCACGCGGGTCTTCATCAGCGCAGCGAGACGCATGGCCGGACGCGCATAGTCGGAGAACACGAGGAATGTGCCGCCGTAAGGGATGATCCCGCCGTGCAGCGCAAGACCGTTCATGGCCGACGCCATGCCGTGCTCACGAATGCCCCAGTGCATGTAGCGGCCGCCATAATTCTCCGGGTTCATCGGCTCAATGCCGCCCGCCTTGGTATTGTTGGACGGCGTTAGGTCAGCCGAACCGCCAAGGGTGAAGGACACGGCCTCGTTGATGACATCCAGCGCCATTTGCGATGCCTTGCGGGTCGCAACCGACTTGCCTTCCTTGATGGCGGTACGGGCCAGATCCTTCAGGGCGGTGACCGCGGGGGTCACGTCGGATTTCAGGGCCGTCTCGAACCCATCCTTATTGGCGCTTTTGCCGAGGCGCTCGGTCCAGGCCTTGTGCGCATCGACGCCATTGGTGCCCGTCTTGCGCCAGGCGTCGAGGACGTTGTCCGGCACTTCGAACGGACCGTACGGCCAGCCAAGAGCTTCCTTGGCCAGGGCGAGCTCATCCTTGCCCAGAGGCGCACCGTGGCAGTCATGGGTGCCGCCTTTGTTAGGTGCGCCGCGGCCAATGATCGTCTTGCAGGCGATGAGTGTCGGGCGATCGGATTTCTTGGCTTCGATGATGGCGCGGTCGATTGCGTCGTGATCATGACCGTCAATGTCGATCGTGTTCCAGCCGGATGCTTCAAAGCGCGCGATCTGCTTGGTCGAATCCGAAAGGCTGACATGCCCGTCGATGGTGATGTCGTTATTGTCCCAGAACAGGATCAGTTTGTTGAGCTTGTGGTGACCCGCAATGCCGATCGATTCCTGGCTGATGCCCTCCATGAGGCAGCCGTCACCAGCGATGACATAGGTATAGTGATCGACCACATCGCTGCCATAGCGCGCGCGAAGGTGTGCCTCGGCCAGCGCCATACCCACAGCATTCCCAAGCCCCTGGCCCAGCGGACCGGTGGTGGTCTCAATGCCGGGGGCGTGGCCGACTTCCGGGTGGCCAGCGGTCTTTGAGCCCATCTGGCGGAAATTCTTGAGGTCCTCGAGCTCCATGCCCTCAACCCCCAGAAGATACAGGAGGGAGTACAGGAGCATTGAGCCGTGGCCCGCGGACAGCACAAAGCGGTCGCGGTCAGGCCATTGGGGATCGGCAGCATCATATTTCAGATGGCGTGTGAAGAGAACGGTTGCCGTGTCAGACATGCCCATGGGCATGCCGGGATGGCCGGAATTGGCCTTCTCAACACCATCCATCGAAAGGGCAGCGATGGCGGTGGACATCAGGCGGGCGGTGTCGGCGTCTGGTTGGAAGGTCAACGGGCGGATCCTTACGTTTCTTGGTCTGTCTCGAGACCGGGGCGTGATGCACCGCCTCCCATAGGCGGTCAAGGCTCATGGTGCGCCCATTTCCGAAAGAAAGGTAGCGCTAACATCCAAGTTTCCGCCGGTGTTACGGGATTATCACCCTTCCACCTGCCTGCGCGACTCGACACATCCGGGCTTCAGACCCTACCTTAAGAAAAAAGGGTAGGCATGGCCCAATTCGATCAATCTCTACGTCGGCTCAACGCCGCGCTCGACCAACTCGACAATGCACTGGGAGCAAAGGGTGCGCCGTCCACGTCGAGCAGTTCTCCCGCGCGCGTCGACGCTCTTGAACGCCGCCTCGATCGTCTGATTGCGGAGGTCGAAGCGCTGCTCCCCGTCCCGT
This sequence comes from Parvularcula sp. LCG005, assembly GCF_032930845.1. Taxonomy (GTDB): domain Bacteria; phylum Pseudomonadota; class Alphaproteobacteria; order Caulobacterales; family Parvularculaceae; genus Parvularcula. The sequence goes on from NZ_CP136758.1 coordinate 2,485,758, forward strand.
CCGGCGGCGACATCAAGAAAGGCTGTTCCTGATGCCCGACGTTCGCGTGAAGGTGAATGAGCAGATTTATTCCATCAATTGCGATCCGGGCGAGGAGGAACGCGTCAAAGCGCTCGCCGATTATCTCGACGGCCATGTGCAGAAGCTGACCAAGGATGTCGGCCGGATTGCCGAGAGCCGTCTTCTGATGCTGGCCGCCCTCACCGTCTGCGACGAGCTGTTTGCGGCCCGTGAGCTTTTGGCCAGTGGCGGTGACGACCGCCCGGCGCTTGCAAAAATGATCGAAGATGCAGCCGATCGGGTCGAACGACTGACCGCGTCGCTACAGTCGCGTGACCCATCGGACTGATCCCGATGGAAGGCGGCTTGATACGGGCCCTGACTGTCCCTACTTTGTGACGGCTGCCCGGTTCGTCAGGATTACAATCCCCGGGGCCTTACACTAAAGAATGGGAACTGCCCCTGAACTCGGCCGTGGCCTTGATCACGCGGTGCCCACCTGAACCTTCGGGTCCAGGGCGATCTAAACGTCCAACGGCCGGCGCGGCACTTTAATTCTGCGGAGCAAGGAAGAGACCCATGGTCATCGCCCCCATCCCCCTGATGGACTGGAAAGCTGTCTTCCGAACCCGCGCGAAGAAGGCGCGGGCCGAGGCAGCGTCCACGCAGCCTGATGCTGATCGCTTCGCGGCCATGCACTTCATCAATGAATTTGCGCCGAAGAACGCGTCAAATATCGCCCTGTACCACCCGACGGGTGATGAGCTCGATACCGCCCCCCTCGCCGCGGCGCTGATGGAGGCCGGCCACGCCGTCCTGCTGCCCGTGGTGGTCAAGAAAAAGGCGCCGCTGATCTTTCGCCTGTGGGAGCCTGAAGTGCCGCTGGTGAAGGGCAAGTTCGATATTCCGTGCCCGCCGGATACCTCAAAAGAGATCCGCCCTGACATTATTGTCGTCCCGCTGCTGGGCATCCGTCATGATGGCGCGCGTCTGGGCATGGGTGGCGGTTTTTACGACCGAACCCTCGCGAGCTTGCGCGATGGCGGCGCGGTCCTGGCCATCGGCTATGGCTATGGCGCACAGAAGATGGACCGGTTCCCGGTGGACGCGCATGACCAGTTCCTTGATGGCTTTGTCTCGGAAAAAGGCGCGGAGCGGATCGCCCGCCGGCGGTAGGGTCTGCACCCCATTTCTTGGGGTAATACGCCCCGAATCGGTTCTTCGCTCCAGCAAGCCCAAAAAGCGTGCGGCAGGGACGAAGGTTTGCACACTGACTTAAATGCGCCGTTCGACATCGATAGTAGTGGCGTAATTTATTGAGCAACTGTCGAACAAATTCGCTTGAAACGTCGTATTGCACTCGTAACTTGCATTGAGATTAGGTCGAAGGCGTCCAATGCGAAAAAAAGTTATTATCGTGGGTGCAGGAGCAAGCGCGGAGTTTGGTCTGCCTTTAAGTGAGCAAATTTTCCGTAAGTTGTTGAGCGAGGCGGAAAAATATGAGAGCGCGCGAAGCCTGAGAACGCCGAAGGAAACTCAGGAATTTCTCCAGCTAGATCTTGCAGATTTAGTTTATGAAATCGATGGGGTTTTTCATGGCACACATGCAGCCGGCATCAGAAATCTCTACGAGAAGAGCAGAAATAGCTTTTCAACGTCGATTGATCTGTTTTCCTACATAAATGACAGTGACGATGTTTCCAAATATGCCAAACTTTTTTCAGCCAGAGAAATTTTAAAAGGCGCACATACATTTCGAGTTGAAAATACAGAATTCGGATCCGTCGCCAAATATTATCCAACACTACGTTGGCGGCGCCCATTCATCGACTCCAGACAGAACTGGTTGGCGACTTTAATGCAAAATTACACCCACGGAAAATCAAATTCTAGTGAACTTCAATCCGACAGCTTGCGGTTCATTACCTTCAATTACGATACGATTATCGAGGACGCGCTCCATAATTTTTTTATTCACGCACCTAGGTTTTGCGAAGATATGGACTCTGCTTTACCTGAAGTATTTCACGTACATGGGAGTTTTCCAAAATTTGAAGGCTTGACTGGCGTTCACAGCTTGAGAAAATTTTCTGAAAGTATTAAATTTATTCACGAAACCGGTCAGCAGAAAGATGATAAAATTGATGAGTTTTTATCAGAAGCTGATGACATATACTGTGTCGGATTCGAATTCGCCCACGAGAATGTTGAATTGCTCGAGCTTGCGAAGTATGCGGATAAAACCCTTGCTTTGAATTACAGTGGCGATCTCGATCTACAGTCACGCATGGAAAAGCTTGGCCTATCAGAAAGGCAAATGATGAAGGGCTCGGCGTCCAGTCCCTTAGGTGTCAGCAAGGCAGCTAGACAGGGATTTTTCAGTCTTGGAGAAACGGCAATAAAACCCAAGCCGCAGGTGATTAGGGTTAATTAAGCAGAAATTTCCACCGCCTTCCGAAACACCGTCGGCAGGGTGCTCATATCCTCTGTCCACTGATAGCCCTTTGGCAGGCGGGACAGCCCCGCGCGCCAGACGGTCAGGACAAGATGAAAATGCGTCAGCGTGTGCTCCACCGCGCCTTCTTCAACCCAGTCGGCCGGGAACGGATCGTCCCGATCCGGCAGGCCGTCCTTTGACCAGTCGGAGGTGGGCAGGCCCGCCATGCCGCCGAACAGACCCTTGTCCGCCCGCTTCTCCGTCACCACCGCGCCCGCCCTGTTCACTGCCGCATAGACATGGCCATAACGTGTGGGCCGCGCTTTTTTTGCCGGCTTCATCGGCAGATCCGAAGCGATGCCTTCGGCATGGGCATCACAACTTATCCGCACCGGGCACAACAGGCATTGCGGCGATTTCGGCCGACAGACCGTTGCCCCCAGATCCATCATCGCCTGGGCATAGTCCCCGGCGCGCGCGACAGGTGTCAGGTCAGCGGCGTGGGCATAGATCTCAGGCTTGATCTCCCGCACCGGGCGGTCGAGCGCGAACTGGCGCACGATGACGCGGTCCACATTGCCGTCGACCACCGTCGCGGGCCGATCAAAGGCGATGGCCGCCACCGCTGCAGCCGTATACTGACCAATCCCCGGCAGGGTCAGCAATTCCTCTTCCGTGTCAGGAAATTGCCCGCCGAACCGCTCCGTGACCGCCACCGCGCAGGCGTGCAGGTTTCGGGCGCGGGCGTAATAACCAAGACCGGCCCATTCCCCCAGCACATCATCGATTGGGGCCGCGGCCAGATCAGCCACTGTGGGCCAGCGGCGCAGAAACGTCTCAAAGCGGGGGCTGACCGTCGCCACCGTTGTCTGCTGCAGCATCACTTCGGACAGCCAGACGCGATAGGGGTCCGGCATCTGCCCGCCGCGTCGCGCAGCAGGCCCCGTCCGCCACGGCAGGGTCCGGGCATTGTCATCGTACCAGTCGAGAAGCCGGTCGGAAAAGCCGGTCTTGTCCTTGCCGGTCTGTCCGCGCAGAGTTGCTGTTGAAGCCATATCCCCTGATGCCATGTCCAACCCGCCCGTCAATACGAAACCCGTCCGCTCTGCCCCGCCCAAGGTGAGCCGGTCCGTGGCCCAACGCCTGGCGGCCCTGGCCAAGGCATCCGGTGCCCTCGACCCGGAGCTGGTCGCGGGCTGGCAAGAGATCGCCGGCGAGGATATGGCCAAGGTCTGTCGGCCAGTACGACTGAAGAAGGCGGGCAAGAGCCACACGCTCGTGGTCTCGGTCCCCAGCGGTGCCGCGGCCATGAAAGTGCAATATTCGCAGGCCGCGATCCTGGCGCGGGCCAGCGCCTATCTGCGCTTGCCGGGGCTCAAGAAACTGGTGATTGAGCAGTCCGGGACGATTGCCAAGCCCGAGGCCAAACGCGCCCGCTGGGCCAGCCGCACTTATACCGCCAGCACCGTCCCGCGAGAGGAGCCCGTGGCACAGCCTCCCGCGCGGGATCTTGACGAGGCGCTACGTCGCCTGAGGCTGTCGATGCAGGAACGACGCAACGCGCCCTGAAGGTCGGGTCGCCATGCGGCGCAGTGATTGTTAGGGTACGGCACCGATCGGGGGATGTTCAAATGAAAGCACGGCACGTCACGGGGACCATGACCGCCCTGATCCTGATGGTGTTGATGGCGACCACGGCGCAGGCCCAGACGCCTCAGTCCGAAAGCCATCCGACGTCGGTCTGTTCCAGCCTGCAGGCGCGGGGCGTCGACTGTTATTTCAACGATGCCGACATGGACTATTATTCGCCGGGCGACCCGGCGGATGAGATGCACGTCTATTTCGCCCCGCCTTTTCCCTATGCTGCGCAGAGCGTCTTCTATCGGGCCGCCGACAAGACATTCTGGCTCTATTTGGAGGGAGAGGATTATCCGATCCTCCTCGGCCCCCCATTGGGGCCCGAACTGTCCAGTCGCATGGGCAGTGTCACCAAGATGTATTTCGGGCAGACCCGGGACGGTGAATTGCTGCACGGCGCGTTCATCCCCTATGAGACCGACCTTCGGGCAGAACGCGGCAGCGACGCTGCCGCCATCGGAGCGACCATCCTTGGCGGTGTGCTGCTCTGGGCTCTCTTATCGGGCGACGATGATGCTCAGACCACAACGGCAGAGGCCGGCGCGCCGGGCAATGCCTGCCGTCGCCAGATCGAGGCTGGATATTTCAAATGCGATGCGGCAATCGTGTTCAATTCCTGCAACACGGTGGGCTGCAGCTATGAATGGGACTGCGCGGCCGAACGTCTTGTGACGAAAGGGTCGGGCCGGAAAAAATCCCAGATGATCGAACGGGGGGGCCGCTATGGAAAATGCCGCGTCTCTCGCTTCGCCCCGTCGAACAATTCGTCCTATGTCTGCGACCCGACAACCGGCACTGATGCCAATAGTGTTGACCAATTGGTCGCCAAACTTTGCCGATAGGCCGCTGCGGTGAGCGCCCGCAGGCCCGTACATGGCAGGATTGTCACGGCCGGCCGGGTGACGCCTGACTTGCCAAGCGCGCCGGGTTCGGCGAGTGTCCGCCACAATACTGATCGCCGATTAAGGGATACCCGTTCGATGCGCCGACTGTTTGCTCTACCGCTTCTTGCTTCCATCGCCCTCGTCGCCTGCGGCGGCTCGGACAGCGCCGACAGTGCCGAAGAGACAACGACCGCCGCGCCGACTGAAACCGCCGCGCCAAGCGCCAGCGAGCAGGCCGACGCCGCGCCCGCCAGTGAACGCGTTGTCGCGGCGCCGGAAGGCAGCCAGGCGGGCAACGCCATGGTGCTGGGCAGCCCGGATGCGCCCGTGAAGATCATTGAATATGCGTCGGTCGTCTGCCCCGCCTGTGCCTATTTCCACACCGAAGTCCTGTCGGGCGTGAGGGCCGATTATATCGACACCGGCAAAGTCTCTATCGAGTTCCGTGAGTTTCCGACGAATCCGCAGAACCTGGCCTATGCCGGTTTCTATCTGGCGCGCTGTGCCGCCACGCAGAAAGGCTCTCCCGCCTATTTCAAAATGCTTGGCACCCTGTTCGAACGCCAGCGTGAGTGGGCCTATGGGCCGACCCCCGGTGCCGTGCTCGAAAATATCGCTGCCCAAGCCGGGATCAATCGTGAAGGGCTTGAGGAGTGCTTCTATCGCGAAGACGTCAAGTCGGCCGTGAAAGCCAACATCGTCTCCGGCCACGAAGAATTCGAAGTCAGCAAGACGCCGACCCTGTTCATTGATGGCGAGGAAATCTCGTGGGGCAAGTCGGCAGAGGAATTCGCCGAGATCCTCGACGCCGAACTGGCCAAGAAGGCTGAACAGTAAGCTTTTCCTCGAACGATCAATCAGAGCGCGTCCCTCGGGGCGCGCTTTTTCGTTGTCGTTTGTTATTGTTGCTCTTGACCAAAGAATCGCCGCAGCAAGTCTGTTAACCTGCCGTTAACAGGTGTTGCGAAAGCTTTAACGGCATCACCACACGCATGATCAAGGCTGACCCGGATGGACTTTCAGAAACTGCGGCTGACAGGATTCAAATCCTTCGTTGAACCGACCGATTTTGAGATCCGTCCCGGCCTGACCGGCATTGTCGGGCCGAATGGCTGCGGGAAGTCCAACCTTCTTGAAGGCCTGCGCTGGGTGATGGGTGCGACCTCTGCCAAGGCGTTGCGCGCCGGCGGGATGGAAGACGTCATCTTCTCCGGCACTGGCACACCGGACCGCCCCGGCCGTCCGGGCCGCAGCTGGGCAGAGGTGTCGCTTGAGATCAGCAATGAAGACCGTACGGCCCCGGCCGAATATAACGAGCATCCAACGCTCGAGGTCTCCCGCCGGATCACCAAGAAAGCAGATGGCACTTCTTCCACTTACCGGATCAACGGCAAGGAAGTGCGCGCCAAGGATGTCCAACTACTTTTCGCCGATGCGGCAACCGGCGCCAACTCCCCGGCCCTCGTCCGCCAGGGGCAGGTCTCGGACCTGATAAACGCCAAGCCGGAGAACCGGCGGAAATTCCTCGAAGAGGCGGCGGGCGTTACCGGCCTCTATCAGCGTCGGCATGAGGCGGAGCTGCGGCTTAAGGCGGCGTCCACCAATCTTGAACGGCTTGATGATGTGACGGGCGAGCTTGAATCCCAGCGGCAGGTCCTGTCGCGGCAGGCGCGCCAGGCGACGCGCTATCGCAATATTGCCGGCCACCTGAAAAAGGCGGAGGCGCTGCTGGCCTATGGTCGCTGGAAGGAAGCCGCCGACGCCGTTACCGCGTCCGAAGAAAACCTGAAGACTGTGCTTGCGGATCTGGAGCAGGCGGTGCGCGCCGCGGCCTCCACCAACGCTGAGCGGGAAAAACAGCACGACCTTGTCGAGCCCCTGCGCCAGAAAGAGGCAGAGGCCGCGGCGGCTCTGCACCGCCTTGAGGTTGAACAACAGAACTATGATCGCGAGGTCGCGCGTGCCAAAGCGGATCTTGAACGGCTTGTTCAGACCAAGGAGCGCCTTGAGCGCGAGCTGGCCCGCGAAAAGGATCTGGGCAGCGACGCCGCCCAGGCTCTTGAAGCGCTGGCCACGGAAGAAACGCAGCTCAACGATCGGGCAGCATCTGAAAAACAACGGCTCGATGATGCCGAGCGTGAGGTCAATGCTGCACAGGAACGGCTGAACGGCGCCGAGGCAGAAGCCGAGAAGGCCCAGTCTGTGCTGGCGCAGGCCGAGGCTGAGCGTCGGGCACTGACGTCGGCTGCGGAACGTGCCCGTCAGGGTGTGGCGCGGCTGCAGGGCGATCTTCAGCGGGCGGAGCAGGAAAAAGCGTCTTTTGAGGCGCAAGGCTCCAAGTCCGAAGAGATCGCGCAGAAAGAAGCGCGCCTTGCCGAGGTCACGGCTGCGGCAGAAACAGCCGCCGCTGCTCTTGAGCGCGCAACCGCGGACCGTCGCCGTGCCGAAGAGGCTCTTGAGGGCGCCCGCGCGCCGCGCGATGCGGCCATGGCCGAGGTCAATGGCATTCAGGCCGAAGTTGATACCCTGCGCCGAATTCTTGCCGCCTCAGAACCAAAGGGCCGTGCAATCCTCGAGGATATCTCCGTGGACGAAGGGTTCGAGGGTGCCCTCGCCGCGGCTCTTGATGACGGGCTTGAGGCCGGTGACGATGCCGAGGCCGATCAGCACTGGTCGCCTCTCGGTGCCGAAGAAATGATGGCGCAGGCACTGCCTTCCGGCGCGCAATCCCTTGCCGGTCATGTTCGGGCACCCGCCCTCCTGTCGCGCAGACTGAAAATGATCGGTGTCGTGACGGCTGAAGAAGGCGCAGCGCTGGCCGCCGGATTGGCCCCTGGACAGCGTCTGGTGTCTCGCGAAGGCGACCTGTGGCGCTGGGACGGCTACGTCGCCAAGGCGGGCGCCAAGACTGCCGCCGCCCTGCGCCTCGAACAGAAGCGCCAGCTGGCCGCGCGCGAAGCCGATCTGGAAGCAGCGTTTGAACGCCGCGATGCCGCCGAACAGGCGCTGGGCACGCACAAGGCGGATCTGGTGACCGCGACCGCGCAGGTGGCCGAAGCGCGCAAGATGAATGACGAGGCTCGCCAGGCCGCCATCACGCTTGAGCGGGATATTAACCGTCTGTCCGCTGAGGAACAGAAGCGTCAGAGCCGCAGCGAAGCGATCAGCGCGCGCGTGGCGGATGTGCAGGAACGGCTGACCATCGCCGAGGCAGAAGCAAATGAGGCGACAGGCAAACTCGAGGGGCTGCCAGACCTGTCGCGCCTGCAGGACGCTCTGGCTACGGCACGCCGCGACCGCGACGACGCCCGCAACCAGAATGGCCGCGCCCGCGGCATTCGCGCTGACCTGCGCCGAGAGGCAGACGCCCGGCTTGCGCGCCTGCGCCAGATTGCCGAGCAGCGCGATGGATGGATCAAGCGCAAGGAAACGGCTTCTGAGCGCACCCAGATGGTCGTTCAGACCCATGAGGAGACGGTCGCGGCGCTCGCCAAGGCAGAACGTGTGCCTGCAGAGCTCGAGGAACGTCGCGAGACGCTCGCCGAAACCCTTGCCGCCGCGGAGAGCCGCCGGCGTCATGCGGCCGATCAGCTGGCCGGGGTACAGTCGAGCCTCGTGGACGCTGAACGCGCCGCGCGGACGGCGAGCGAAGCCGCAAGCCTGGCGCGCGAGACAAAAGCGCGTGTTGAAGCCCAGGCTGAAGCGGCCCGTGAACGTCTGACCCTTGCCGTTGAGCGAACGCAGGAAGTGCAGGAGGGTGATCCGAAAGACTTGCTGGTTCTTGCCGAACACGGCGCTGATGACGCCCTGCCCGACCATGACAGCCTTGAGTCCAAGATCAACAAGCTGAAGGCCGAACGCGAAGCGCTGGGCGGCGTTAATCTGTGCGCGGATCAGGAAATGGAAGAGATTGACGGTCGTCTCTCCGAAATCGCCACCGAGCGGGAAGACTGCGAAGCGGCGATCGCCAAGCTGCGCGGTGCCATTGGCGGGCTGAACCGGGACGGTCGCCAGCGTCTGCTCGATGCCTTTGACACTGTAAACAGCAACTTCCAGCGCCTGTTTGTTGAGCTGTTTGGCGGCGGTCAGGCCGAGCTGCGCCTGGTCGACAGTGACGACCCGCTTGAGGCCGGTTTGGAGATCTTCGCCTCACCGCCGGGCAAAAAGCTCTCCTCCATGTCGCTCATGTCAGGGGGTGAGCAGGCACTGACCGCCACCGCGCTGATTTTTGCCGTCTTCAAATCGAACCCGGCGCCTGTCTGTGTCCTCGACGAGATTGATGCGCCCCTCGATGATGCCAACACGGACCGCTTCTGTGCCATGCTGGCCCGCATGGCGCAGGAGACGAACACGCGCTTCATCGCCATTACCCACCACCCGTTGACCATGTCGCGCATGGACCGGCTGTATGGCGTGACAATGATCGAACGCGGCGTCAGCCAGCTGGTCAGTGTCGATCTTGCCGAGGCGGAAAAACTGGCAGCCTGATGGATCAGAAGGGCTTCAACGCATTCTGCGACGCCCTCCCCACCACGACCTATGTCTGCCAATGGGGCGGTGCCGATGTGTGGAAGGTCGTGGACAAGGTTTTTGCCATGGGCCGCGACAATGGCGATCTGTTCGCCATCACCTTCAAGGTCACTCCAGAGCAGTTTGCCCTGATGGCCGATGAGCCTGGCCTTCGCGGTGCGCCCTATCTCGCCTCGCGCGGGATGAGCTGGATCCAGCACTATGCCCGACCCGGCCTCGCAGACGACGAACTAAAGGCCTATATCGCCGCGTCCCATCGTCTCGTGGCCGCCGGGCTCAGCCAGAAAAAACAACGGGCGATGGGCCTTCTCCCATGACCGATTGTGTCTTTTGCAGCGCAGCGAGAACCCCATTGAGGCTCATTTTGAGCATATCGCCCGATCCGAGGCCCCGAACCCGCTCGCAAGAGTTGACGGCCCCATCAGGCGTGGTTAGACCCCCGCGGAATTTGATCACGGATGCGGAGCACTTCCGCGCATTTCCGCCATGACTGACGACGACCCTTCCCGGCATGATGATGCCACCGAAGACTTCGACGAACGTCTGAAACGCGGCCGTCAGAGAGCGGGTCTTGACCCGAAGGACGAGGTTAGCGCTGGCCAGGGAGCGGGCGAAGGTCTACGCATCGCGATCGAGTTTGTCGTCAGTACCGTCGTCGGGGCCACTATCGGTTTCTTCATCGGAAAACTGGCTGGCAATCATGCAGTGGGATTGATTATCGGGCTTTTGATCGGCTTTGCCGCAGGGATGCGAGGCATCTGGCGGGAAGTGAAAAAAAGTTCGGGATCGTAAGACAAGGTGAGAACGGCAATGGCCGATTTGGTAACTGAAGCACTGGGCTATGTGATGCGCTCACTGCTCAACGATCCTGCCCGTGTGGCCGGACCGCTCGAGCAGTTCGAGATCCGCAAGATCATTCCCCTGCCAACGGATCCGAGCGCCCTTGACCTGTCGATCACCAACTCCACCCTGTGGATGGCCATCGGCCTTGGTGTTGCCGTGCTGTTTCTGACCGTGGCGACGCGCAAGCTCTCCCTGATTCCCGGCGGGACCCAGTCGCTGGCCGAGATGGCCTACGAGTTCATCGCCAAGATGGTCCGTGACGCCATGGGGACCGAAGGGCGGCCGTACTTCCCCTTCGTCTTCACGCTGTTCCTGTTCATTTTCCTGTCCAACTTCCTCGGACTGCTGCCAACCATTCCAGGCACGCCTGACGGCTTTCACGTTTTCACGCCCACCAGCCACATCATCGTGACCTTCATGCTGGCCTGTATCTCGGTCGGGCTTGTAGTGGTCATCGGCTTTATCAAGAATGGCCTTGGCTTCCTGCGCCTTTTCGCCCCTGCCGGTGTGCCGTGGTGGCTGTTGTTTCTGATCGTGCCGATTGAGGTCGTGTCGTTCATCTCGCGCCCGATCAGCCTTGCTGTCCGACTGTTCGCCAACATGCTGGCCGGGCACATCGTCCTGAAAGTGTTTGCCGGTTTTGCGGCGAGCATGATCACCGCCGGCGGCGTGATTTCGATCTTCGCCTTCCTGCCCATGATCGGCATTGTCGGCGTCTTCCTTCTGGAAATTCTCGTGGCATTTCTGCAAGCATTCGTGTTTGCGATGCTGACCTCAATCTATCTTCAGGATGCGCTGCACCCAGCCCACTAGAAGACAGACCTAAAGTTCACCGGTGACCGGCGACGTCGGCGCCCAACTAACGTTAGAAAAACGGAGACTACAATGGACGCGGAAGCAGCGAAATATATTGGTGCCGGCCTGGCCGTTCTGCCCCTTCTGGGCGTTGGCCTTGGCCTCGGTATCCTGTTCGGGAACTACATGCAGGGTGCCTTCCGGAACCCATCAGCAACGGCTGGCCTGTCCGGCACGTTCTACATCGCCTTCGCCCTGACAGAAGCCACGGGCCTCTTCGCCCTGGTCGTCGCGGTTCTGATCCTCTTCTCGTAAACCGGGAACAGTTCAAGCGTCCTGTTGGCGGCAGCCGCGTCTGCTGGCCGACAGGACGTTTTTTATACGCTTGGATAGATACTCATGGTCTTTCGTCGTTTGACCCTCCTTATGGGCGCGAGCCTTCTGTCGACCGGATCGGCATTCGCCGCCGCCTCTGCAGAAGCAGAACATTCAGCCGGCCTGCCGCAGCTGAACACCGAGACCTATCTCAGCCAGGTCTTCTGGCTTCTGATCATTTTTGTTTCGCTGTACGTCCTGTGCAGCAAGATCTTCCTGCCCCGCATTGGCGGCGTGATCGAAGAGCGCCGCAACCGGATCGCTGACGATTACGACCAGGCCGCAGAATTCAAGCGCCAGGCCGAATCGGCCGAGGCGACCTATCTGAAGGCCCTCGCCGACGCCAAGGCCCGCGCGGCCCAGATCGCAGCTGAGACCCGGTCATCCCTCGACGCTGAAATCGCCGAGATGGAGGCAGAGACGGATCGTCAGCTCGAAGCCGACATTCATGCCGCAGAACAGCGTATCCACGCGACGGCCGAACTGGCCGCGCAGGGGATCCGCGACGCAGCCAAAGACACCACCAAAGCCATTGTGGCCGCCCTGATCGACGAGACGCCTTCCGATGACGTCGTCGAGGCCGCCCTGTCCCAGCTGGGAGCCTGATCATGCGCGTCACTACATCTGACATGCTGGAATTTTTCGTCCAGGACGACGACCACAACGACACCTATGGTGAGTTGACCGGCGGCCAGAGTGTCGCCGAGGAAATCATCGACGTGCCCGCCGATGAGTACGGCTCGATCCTCATGGACAGCAATCTCTGGGTCCTGATCGGCTTCCTCATCGTTATCGGTATCATGCAGTGGCAAAAAGTGCCGAGCATGCTCGGCGGGATGCTGAAGCGTCGGGCGACCGAGATCAGCGACCAGCTGGATGAAGCCCGCTCCCTGCGCGAAGAGGCGCAGAAGCTGCTCGCCGACTACCAGAAGCGTCAGCGCGAAGCCGAAGATGAAGCCGCAAGCATCATCGAGCAGGCCAAGGAAGACGCCAAGAACATGGCCAAAGAGGCCCGCGCCAAGCTGGACGAACAGCTGACCCGCCGCAAAAAAGCCGCGACCGATCGCATTGCTCGCGCAGAGGCCCAAGCCATCAACGAGATGCGCGCCAAGACGGCGGATCTCGCCATCGCCGCAGCGCGTGAGATCATCGCCAGCCGTGTGGATGAACGCGCGCAGACCGCGCTGATCGACAAGTCCATCGCTGATGTTCGCGGTCGGCTGAATTAACGCCTGCCGTTTCAACTGCTGGCGGGTTTCAGATCACGCCCTTCGAGAGTAGCCTCCGTATCATCGATACGGGGGCTTTTTTCATGTCGTTCTTCCGCCGTCTGGCTATCGCCACCATTCTCTCTGCGACCAGCGGTACCACCGCTGTCGCCGGGACGTTGATCCTTGACCAGACGACATTGCAACGGGATGCCGGCCGCGTCTCGGGCCTTCTGGGGTCGCCAACAGGCAATGCAAACCACCTCCTCGTCGTTGAGCAGGAGTTCAACACGTTCGGCAAAGGCGGTGTCCGTATCTATGATCGGAGCACCGGGACCTTCGCCGCCCAGCCGTTTCTCAGCGTCGATCTGGGCGCGGGCGTCATGCCGTTTAATAATGGCGTGCAGTCGGTCGCCTTTGCCCCGGACTATGCAACCTCGGGCCTCGTCTATGTCAGTTATGTGGACAACGCCTCGACCCATCACGTGGTCGAGTTCACCGTCGACAATCCGCTGACGGACCTGTCGGTCAATCCTTCAAGCGCAAGAGAGATCCTGACCCTGCCGCAACCGGATGGTTCGACAGGGTCAGGGCATTATGGCGCGTGGCTCGGTTTCAGTCCTGCAGACGGTCATCTTTACGTCACCACGGGCGATCGCGAGACGGTCCTTGCCGATGGTCTGACCCAGGACCCGGCCAACAGCCTCCTGGGCGCTGTCCTGCGCATTGACCCCACGGGCGATGCCTATCCCGATGATCCGACCCGGAACTATTCGATCCCGGTGGACAATCCATTCGTTGGCGAGGACGGGCTGGATGAAATTTATGCCTATGGCTTTCGCAACCCGTTCACGGCGACAGTCGATGCCTCCGGCACCCTGCTGGTCGCCGACGTGGGCGAAGCAAATTTTGAAGAGATCAACGTCCTTGTCGCGGGCGGCAATTATGGCTGGCCGGTCCGCGAGGGGCTGCAGGCGACCGGACAGACCGTGGACCTGAGCACCATCGGCACCCTGACAGACCCGCTCTATGCCTATGGGCATGGCGACGGTCCGTTCGACGGTGTCGCCGTGATCGCAGGCCCTGCCTATGAAGACGGTCCGCTGGATGCGCTTGAAGGGCAGTTCATTTTCGCGGATTTCACCAGGAAGGTCTTTGCCTTCGATCTCGACGCCTCCGGCGCGCCGGATGTGTCGCTGCTCGAGCTTCTTTACACGGATGGCAGCTTTGACCAGCTGCTCAGTATCGTCGCGTTCGGCCGGACGAGCGATGGCACGCTGTTCATTGGCGACAATTGGGGTCGCATCTATGAAGTGGTGGATGCGATCATGGATACGGTGCCCCTGCCGCCAGCCGCCATTCTGTTTATCAGCGGCGCCTTTGGGCTTGTCTACTGCCGTCGTCGCGCCTGATCATCTGCGCCAGGACGGCGATGGCCTGCGCGCAAAGCAGAAAGGCCAGTGGTATGGACCCGCTGACCGCCAGGGCGCGGGTGGCATTCTGCCCCTGCGCCGATAGCAGCGCGCCTGCCGTAACGGCGGCCAGGACCAGCCCCCAGAAAATACGCTCGGCCACGGGAGGCTCCTCGCGCGCTGACGAAAACATGGCCAGCACATAGGCGCCGCTATCGGCGCTCGTCAGCACGAAGACAAACACGAGAAGAAGCGCGATGGTCTGTGTGAGCAATGGCCATGGCAGGTGAGAGAGCACGGCGTAGGTCGCCGCCTGCGCCGTCCGGAAATCGGTCACGCCAAGGTCAGCGCCGCTCGCGCTCAATGACAGGGCGGTCCCGCCGAACACCGCGAACCAGATCAGTGTCACCACCGACGGGACCAGCACAACACCCGTCATGAAGGTCCTGACGGTCCTGCCCCGGCTGATCCGCGCAATGAACACGCCCACGAACGGCGTCCACGCCACCCACCAGAGGAAATAGGTCAGGGACCAGTCCCGCGTCCATTCTCGCGCTGCCTCCGGGGCGCGGAGCGAGGTGGAGAGAGAGATGAAATCCTCGCCATAGGCCATGAGGCTCTCCACCAGGGTGCGCAGGATGTCGGCGGTCGGACCAGCGGCCAGCACAAAGACCGCAAGGCCCACCGCGATCGCCATGTTGATATTGGAGAGGACCGCAATCCCCCGACGCAGCCCCTGCGAGGCGGAGAGGACATAGGCGATGGTCAGTGTGCCCAACAGGGTGAGTTGGATGACAATCGGATGGTCCGCTCCCCATCCTGTCAGGCGCTGCGTGCCGGTGCCCATCTGCAATATTCCCTGCCCCAGGCTGGCGACGATGCCGAATATGACCGCGAGCACGGCGATCCAGTCGATCAGGCGACGACCGCGGGATCGCAGCTGAGTGAACGGGGCGCTGGGGAGCGGCGGCCGGTCGGGTGTGACGTTCATGCCGATCGCCAGTGCGGCGACAGCGTAAATGGACCATGCGTGGATCGACCAGTGAAATTGCGTGATAGCGAGCGCGTCATGGCGCGCAGCGGCTGTGCCTGCCGACGGACCGTCCGGTGGTGGCGTCAGCGTGTGCATCAGCGGCTCGGCCGCGCCCCAGAAAACGAGGCCAGCGCCCATCCCGGCTGCGAACAGCATGGCCAGCCATGTGACCAGATGAAACTCGGGGCGCGCCTCTGGACCGCCAAGACGCCTGTTGCCGATCGGACTGAGCGCCACGCCTGCAAAGAACAGGACTGCCCCCGTTGCGATGGCGAGGGTCAGCCAGTCAAACGTCACCAGAAACTGGCCAGAGAGCCCCTGCACGAAACCGGCCGCCTGTTGGGGGGCTGCGATGCTGAGACACGCAATGATCCCGACAAGGAGATGAGGGATGAAGCGTCTAATCCGTCTGTCGTTTACGGTTTGAGCGGAGCATGACGATGTAAACGCCAATCAGGGTGAGCGCGAGCCCGAACCAGGTCAGGGCATAGCTGAAATGCCGGTTGTTGAAATCAAGCCGGGTCGTCCCCCCGCGAGGGATATCGGCACGGCCGGCATGGTCCAGGCGATCAATATAAACAGGGGGCAGGTCCTGATCGAAATAGGTCTCAAAGGAAGCCTTTCGCCGCTGATAGAAAAGGCCCTTGGTCAGATCATCCGGAGGCGCAAGAGCGCCCGCAAGCCCCCCGCCCGTTTCATAGGTCCGTACCAGACCGGTCAGCTCGACCGGCTCGCCTTCCTCTCCGTAGAGCCCGTTGGGCGTTGCCTCATCCATGGAGACGAAGCCGCGATTGACCAAAATGGCGTTCGGCTCCGCTTCAGGATCCGACAGGGTGAAGGTCGAGAAAACGTAATAGCCCGAGACGCCGCCAAGAGTGCCGACCACGCGCACTGAAGGCACTGCTCCAAAAGATCCGTTGAGCACCACCGGCCGATAGCGCGCAGCGTCAATCTCCGCCGTCGTTGAGAGGGGTACGGTTTGTAGGCTGACAGGGCTCTGGCTGACCCGCGCTTCGGTTTGCGCGATAAGATCAAGCTTCCACGACAGCCGATAAAGCTGCCAGACGCCGAGGCTGACGAGGAAGACGACACCCAACGCGACACAGACAGACAGAACCGGCCGACGGAACGGGTTCACTCCAGCCGCCCTTCCTGCGCCTTGTTCTTGTACTGCAGCGCCACCAGCACCCCTTTCATGGGGCGGAGGATGGCTGCGGTCAGAAGCGCGATCAGCAGGATGGAGACACCGAACGCGACGACGATCGGCGCATCAAAACCGAACCGCAGGATAAAGGCGACGGCGACCCCGACGAAACCGGTAATGAACATGACAAAGACCGCCGGTCCGTCTCCGGAATCGGCGGTCGAATAGTCAAGTCCGCAAGAGGGGCAGTGATCTTTCAGACCGAGATATCCTTCAAAAAGCGCACCGCGACCGCAGCGAGGGCATTTCCCGGCCAGACCCGTCTGGCTCGCGCTTAATGGAGGATAATAGTCTTCACTCATCCGTTAGCTGAGCATGCCCTGGTTACCCAGGATGTAGATCATGGCGAACAGGAACAGCCAGACCACGTCAACGAAGTGCCAGTACCAGGCCGCCGCTTCGAAACCGAAGTGACGATCAGCAGTGAACTGACCGGCGAGGCCGCGGAAAAGACAGACGATCAGGAAAAGCGTCCCGACAATCACGTGGAAGCCGTGGAAACCGGTCGCCATGAAGAAGGACGAACCGTAGATGTTGCCGCCCGAGAAGCTGAACAGACCGCCAGCGATGGCTTCGTAATATTCAACGGCTTGGAAGATCGAAAAGACAACGCCCAGCGCGATGGTCGAGACGAGGCCCCAGACAAAACCCTTCTTGTCGCCGACAGTGATGGCATGGTGCGCCCAGGTCACGGTCGTGCCCGACAGAAGGAGGATCAGTGTATTGACGAGCGGCAGGGCCCATGGGCTCAGCGGTTCAACGCCGACCGGTGGCCACTCCCCGCCCAGGGCGTGGAATTTTGCATCATTCTGCAGATAGGCGGGCAGGCCTTCCACATTCAGCATCTGCTGGCCATTGGCGAGGAAAATCGGGTCAGCCGCGTCCGGGTACAGAGAAGCGGCAAAGAACGCCCAGAACCAGGCAACGAAGAACATGACCTCGGACAGGATGAACAGCACCATCCCGTAGCGCAGGCCAATCCGGACCACGGTGCTCGTATTCTCACCGCGAATTGATTCGGCTGCGACATCACGCCACCAGCCAGCCATCGTGAACAGCACACCGCCAAGACCGGCGATAAACAGCCACGGCCCTGACATACCAAACAATTTGGTTTCGGAATACCGCCAGACAATCAAGCCCAGCATCATGACCATAGCGGTCATCGAGCCGACCAGAGGCCATGGGCTAGGGTTTACGAGGTGGTAGTCGTGTTTGACGTCGCCGGCCATGTCGCCTCAAACTTTTGGATGCGATCCGGGTATAGGCCCGGAGAAGATGATAAATGGTTGAGGCGCGAGTTAGCGCTGCGTGCCGCCAAGATCAAATACCATTTGCGAGTTTTCTGACCAATCGGACAGACAAATGGCCTCAGGCAGCCAGATCTTTGTCGTGCGTGTGTGGGCAGGTCTTTTCGATGGTCGTCTGCACGACGCGCGGGCAGCGGTGTTTGAATCGGACCATGGCGCGGTCAAAGGCAGGAAACTTTCGGCGAAGGAAACGGACAAATGCCTGCACCGGCGGGAAATATGGGGCCAGCATGGCCAACCCGAAGGCGATCATGATCAGCCCCACGGGAATCGGCAGCGGAAACATCACCAGACCGGAAACCACAAGAAGGCTTCCGAAAATCTTATGCATGAGTGCCAAGAAACCCGCCGTCACATTGTACCTGCTTGTTATCCAAGGGTGGGATTTAATCACAAAACCCGTTGATAGCAATGTACATGACAGGGATGTCAGCAATCTTAAACGGACAAATGACATTTTGCCTCATGAAGTTACCACGATTTATGATCGTCGCACCAAGGCGCGGGCACCGGCGGCAATTTGATGCGCTGACGGCGAAGCGCGGCCTCTTCTAGTCTGAGGCGTTTAGGGGCATAGAGGCGCCATGCCGTACAAATCCCTCCGCGACTTTATCGATAAACTGGAAGCCGAAGGCGAACTGGTCCGAATCACCGAACCCGTTTCGACTGTTCTCGAAATGACGGAGATCCAGCGCCGGATGCTCGCAAAGGGCGGCCCTGCCCTTCTGTTTGAGCGGCCGATTCGCGACGATGGCGTAGAGAGCCCGATCCCGGTCTTGGTTAATCTGTTCGGGACCGTGAAGCGCGTAGCCATGGCGGTCACCTTTGGCGGCAAGTCGAGAACGACCGGCGCCGAACTGCGCGAGGTGGGCGAGACGCTGGCCTTCCTGCGCCAGCCTGAACCACCCCAGGGCCTGAAGGACGCGATCGACCTTCTGCCCCTCGCCAAGCAGGTTCTTGCCATGCGGCCGGCGACGGTGAAGCGCGCGCCGTGTCAGGAAGTGGTGCTGACGGGCGATGACATCGACCTGAACCAATTGCCCATCCAGACCTGCTGGCCGGGGGAGCCCGCACCGCTCATCACCTGGCCGCTGATCGTCACCAAGGGGCCGTCCGATGCCCGTGAGGATGCGTTCAACCTCGGCATCTACCGCATGCAGCGACTGTCAAAGAACAAGACGATCATGCGCTGGCTGGCCCATCGGGGCGGCGCGCAGCACCATCAGCGCTGGAAGAAACAGGGGAAGTCAGAGCCCCTGCCGGCCGCTGCTGTCCTCGGCGCAGATCCGGGGACCATTCTGGCCGCCGTGACCCCCGTCCCAGACACCCTGTCGGAATATCAGTTTGCCGGGCTGATGCGCGGCAAGAAGGCAGAACTCGTCGACTGCGTCACCCAGCCGCTGAAAGTGCCCGCGGAAGCCGAGATCGTCCTTGAGGGGCATGTGTCTCTCGACGAGTACGCCGATGAAGGCCCCTATGGCGATCACACCGGCTACTACAATTCCGTAGAGCGCTTCCCCGTCTTTACGGTGACCGCGATCACGATGCGCCAGAAGCCCATCTATTTGTCGACATTCACAGGTCGGCCACCGGACGAACCCTCGGTGCTGGGCGAAGCGCTCAATGAGGTGTTCATCCCGCTGATCCAGCAGCAATTTCCGGAGATCGTCGATTTCTGGCTGCCGCCCGAGGGCTGCTCCTATCGCATCGCCGTCATCAGCATGAAGAAGGCCTATCCCGGCCACGCCAAGCGCGTGATGATGGGGGCCTGGTCCTATCTGCGACAGTTCATGTACACCAAATGGGTCATTGTGGTGGACGAGACCGTGAACGCGCGGGACTGGGATGATGTGTGGTGGGCGGTATCCACCAAGATGGACCCGGCGCGCGACCTGACCATCATCGAGAACACGCCGATCGACTATCTGGACTTTGCCTCGCCCGTATCAGGGCTGGGGTCGAAAGTCGGTCTCGATGCAACGGATAAATGGCCGGGTGAAACCCATCGGGAATGGGGCGAGGTTCTGGACATGGACGAGGATGTCGTTGCGAAGGTCGATGCCATGATGGAGCAGCTGGGCCTTTAACCCCCGCGACTTGAGGCAAACAAAAAGGGCGAGCCGAAGCTCGCCCTTTTTTCATTCAGCTATCCGACTCTAGCGCTGTGCGTAAACGCTGCCCTGTGTGTCTGACTCGAGCTTGTCAGAGACGGCGAAATACAGCTCGCGCGTGCAGGCCTTGCGGACATCGGTCCGACCCGCGCCCTTGGTCGCCTTGGCGCAATAGTCACCCGCCTCGTCCATCAGACGTTCGCGCGCATCGGCGTTGAACGTACCGTCCTTGGTGTCAGCATCGTCATAGGCAAACGCGAACTCATACGCGATCGCCTTATCGCTGCTGGCAGCGTCCTGAGCAAAGGCTGCGGGGGCAGCCACAATAATGGCCGTAATAGCCAAGCCCAGAACCAGAATTTTTTTCTCAAAAGTTTTCATAAAAAGTGCCTCTCGTTTCTTGTTTTTTTTGGACGACCGACGGCGTTATTATGAGCGCCCTCGTCTTTTCCGCTATTTGTGGCGGCTTATACGAACCGTCATTGAACTGTCACAAAAGTAACACCAAAATACGCAATGCGCAAGGTGTGCGCACACATTTTACAAAAACACCTTATCTATCTGATTTAACAGGGAAAAATGTCTGTTGAAAACGCTTCGTTAACTATTTTTTTACAGCCAAATGCGCGCATCGTGCGCTTTCCGGCGCCGGTCGAATGTCACATAACTGTTATAGAAGGCAAAGCGTTCCATCCCGTTGCCGTGGCGGCATGGATTGCGCATGGAGAGCGCGCACCGCACGGGACAGAGCCATGAGTGACGATCGACTTGAGCGTGAACGCGCATTTCACAATCAGCGGTTTGCCGAGAACGAGCGGCAGGCCCAGCTGAAATACTACGCCGCGGTTGAGGCAGCGATGACGCACTACAGGGATCGCATTGCCGCTTTGGCGCTGGACGCCGATCTTCTGGACTATGGATGCGCGGAAGGGGACAACGTACTGAGATATGCGTCAATCGCCCGGTCCATTCATGGGATCGACATATCTGACGTGGCTGTGGACCGCGGAACGGCACGCCTTGATGCGGCGGGAATTACTAACGGCAAGCTGCATGTCATGAATGCTGAGGAAATGACGTTTCCCGATCATTCCTTCGATCTCGTTTTCGGCAGCGGTATCGTGCACCATCTCGATGTGCAGAAATCCCTCACCGAAATTGAGCGGGTGCTGAAGCCGGGCGGTCGGGTACTGTTTGTCGAACCGCTGGGCCACAACCCGGCGATCGATCTTTACCGCCGGATGACCCCCCAGGCGCGGACAGCGGATGAGCACCCGCTTCGGCGATCAGACTTTCAGCTGTTCGAAAAAATATTCAGCGCTGCCCGCTTTGACTTCCATGCCCTGACAACACTTGCAGTGGTGCCATTTCGCAGGACGCCGGCGAAGGCACCGATCCTGTCAGCGACACGCGCGATTGATCGCGCGCTGTTCCGGCTACCAGGCCTTAAATGGTGGGCCTGGTACGCCGTTATGGAAGGCCAAAAGGCCGAGGCCTAGGTGCGCGACAGGCGTTTGGCATTGGCGCGCACGGTTTTGCGCATCGGCGCATAAGCGGCATCAAATGCTTTTTCCATATCGGTCGACGACAGCCCGGTTGCCCAGATCCGGAACGCGGCAGACAGCCAGTATTGCTGAACCGCTATTGTACCCAGTGCGAGGGCTTCCATCTTTTCCGTCACCATACGGATCTGTTCGCGTTGGCTTCCCTTGCTGGGAGAAACCATCCCCATGGCGAGCATTGGAAGACGAATGGACAGAACCTGACCGGTGGCAATCGCATCGGTCAGCAGCTCGGCAGGTTTCGACATTGGGAATTCCTTGAAATATGAATGCGTGCTGTAGCACACAAAAGTAAAAGCCATGGGTATCATGGATGGGTAGTATTGATAGGTGAGGCCATCATCTCTGAAATCAGGTCAGCCTCGAGATCCCGCAACATGGCATCACTGGCGCCGCCCGGTACGGTTTCACGCCCGACTTCCATCAGGACAGGAACGGCCATGGGGGACACCCGTTCCAGCGCCCTGAAAACAATGTGGCCACTGGCCCGCTCCAGCAAGGCGGAAATGCGCGCTATGTCGAGAAAGCCCGCTGCCGCATCCGCCCATGCGGCCTTCAGAAGAATGTGGTCGGGCTCATGGGTTCGCAGGACATCGTAGATCAGCGACGTGGAGAACGTGATTTGCCGCCCCATCTTTCGGTCAGCGCCCGGATAATTTCGCTCGATCAGACCGGCGATCAGCGCGCAGTTGCGAAAGGTACTCTTCATCACCTGCGCATCCGCCAGCCAGGCTTCGAGATCGTCACCCAGCATGTCCTGGTGGAACAGGGCATCCATGTCGAGGCCGGAGGGATCCTGCCGCATCCAGATCGACAGCGCATATTCAGTGGGGCAGAAACCAATGGGCTCCACCCCTGCCCGTTCAAGCCGACGGGTCAGCAATGTGCCGAGGCTCTGATGCGCGATGCGCCCGTCGAACGGATAACAGACGAGGAAATATTTCCCGCCGCGTGCGAAACACTCGACCAGCAACTCGTCCGCCCGAGGGATCGTCGACTTGGCCTTCTGCCAGCCAAGCCACTCGCGCACCTGCGGCGGCAGGGCTGTCCATTGCCGTTCATCGCTGACCATCTCGCGAACCCGCCCCGCAAGAAAACTTGAGATGGGAAACTTTGCGCCCTGCCAGGTCGGGATTTTCGGCTCATCATCCGGCGCAGGTGTGACATAAACATCCGTATCGTGAACACCGATCAGTTTCAGGACCTGTCCGGCAAACAGAAATGTGTCACCGGGCGTTATCTGATTCAGAAACCATTCTTCCACGGTACCGAGCTTCTTGCCCGGGATCGGCTGACTTGCTTTTCCCGCCCCCGAACGCCGGAACCGGCCAAGCCGGACCGTGAAAGTTGGTAGCTCGACAATGGTACCGGCATTCATGCGATAGAGCTGGGCGATGCGTTGGTCGCGAATGCGGTAGCGCCCATCAGGCTGACGAACGATCCGCTTGTACCGGTCGTAGGCGCGCATGGCGTAGCCACCCGTAGCGACGTAATCGACCGCCTGGTCGAACTGCTCCCGCGACAGCGCGCGATAGGCGTAGGCGGAAATGATCTCCCGATAGAGATGATCCGGGTGGAACGGTTCTGCGCATGCCATACCCCAGATGTGTTGGCACAGCACATCAAGAGCGCCCGGGCGAGCCGGATCACCGTCCAGCAGGCCCAGATCCACCGCCTCCTTTGCTGCGACACATTCCAGCACCTCAAACCTGTTGCCGGGGACGAGATAGGCCTTGCTCGGATCATCCATGCGGTGATTGGCGCGTCCGATACGCTGAACCAATCGGGCCGCGCCCTTTGGGGCGCCAAGACAGATTACGAGATCCACGTCGCCCCAGTCGATGCCCAGATCCAGCGTCGCTGTACAGACGATCGCGCGCAGGTCGCCCGCGCTCATCGCCGCCTCCACTCGTTCCCGCTGCTCCCGGTCAAGACTGCCATGATGCAGGGCGATGGGCAGATTGTCGTCGTTCATCCGCCACAGCTCCGCAAAGCAGACCTCGGCCTGGGACCGTGTATTGGTGAAGACCAGCGTCGTCGTCGCCGCGCGAATGGCCTCGTAAACCTGCCCGAAGGCATGGCGGCCGGAATGACCTGACCAGGGGATATGCTCAGCGGACGTCATCACCGAAACGTCTGGGCGCGCGCCCCCTGTCCCGCGGATGAGTGCAGCCCGCTCGCCTTCCCCATGTTGCGGGACGAGATAGTGACGCAGCGGTTCAGGGTCATCGACGGTCGCCGACAAACCGATTGTCCGCATTCCCGGCGCAAGCGTCCAGAGGCGGGCCAGATCAAGCGAAAGAAGATCCCCCCGCTTCTTGCCGGCCAGCGCATGCAGCTCATCCACAATGACAGACCGCAGACCGGAAAAGACGTCCTCCGCACTCGGATGAGCGAGCAGAAGCGCCAACTGCTCGGGCGTCGTCAGCAGAATGTCCGGCGGTCGATCCCGCTGACGCTGGCGCTTCGATGATGATGTATCGCCGGTACGGGATTCCACCGAGATCGGCAGGTCCATTTCTCGGATCGGGGTGTCGAGATTGCGGGCGATATCGACAGCCAGCGCCTTCAGCGGCGAAATATAAAGGGTGTGCAGTGTCCGGCGGTTCTTCGGTGCCTCGCTGAGCTCAATCAGGGACGGCAGAAAGCCGGCCAGGGTCTTCCCCCCGCCGGTTGGCGCGATCAGAAGGGCCGACTGGTCCTGCTGCGCTGCCTCCAGCACATCACGCTGGTGAGCACGCAGGACCCAGCCGCGCCCCGCAAACCAGTCCGCAAAACGCGCCGGGAAATTCAATTCAGGCGCCGGATGGCCCGCCATTTTGCTGCTCCGCAAAAAAAAACCGTCACACCCTTTGCATATAGAGCGGGAGATCGCCAAAACGCGAGGTGGGGGCGTTATCTGTCGCCGGAGAGAGCATGGAGAAGTGTATATGGGTTCCGTTTTTCCTGTCGTGATGTCCGGTGGTAGCGGCACCCGCCTTTGGCCGCTCTCTCGCCAAGCCAATCCCAAGCAGTTCCGCGCCCTTGTGACGGACAAGACGATGCTGGAGGAGACAGTTGGCCGGCTCGTCGGTGAGAATGACCACCCTGTCGAGGCCCCTATCGTTATCTGCGGCGCAGGCCATGGCGACCTGGTGGACTCGATCCTGAACGGTGCCGGGCACACGGCGCAGTCGGTCGTTTTGGAGCCGATTGGCCGGAACACGGCCCCCGTCGCCATTGTTGCCGCGCTGGAAGTGCTGGCCAAGGACAAGGACGGTCTCGTCCTGCTTCTCCCCGCCGACCACCACGTTATTGATCCTGCCGCCTTTCGCCGCGCCGTGGGACAGGCCGTTCCCATCGCGGAACAGGGTTATCTGACGACGTTCGGGATCAAGCCGACGCACCCTGAAACCGGCTACGGCTACATACGCGCTGGCGCTCCCCTTGGTGAGGGGGCCAGCAAGGTCGCCGCTTTTGTCGAGAAGCCCAATCGTGAGAAAGCGCAGACCTATCTCGACGATGGGCACTATGCCTGGAATGCCGGCATCTTTCTCTATCGGGCCGACCGGCTGCTGGAAGAAGCGCAGGCGCACATCCCGGAGATTGCCACTGCGACCACTGAAGCGTGGAAGGCTGCCCGCCGCGAAGGCAATATGGTCCATCTCGATACGGATAAATTTGCGGCCGTCCCGTCGGAATCCATCGACTATGGCATCATGGAGCGGACAAGCAGAGCTGCGATGATCGGCCCGGTCGACATGGGATGGAACGATGTGGGCAGCTGGCAGGCCGTCAGCGCCCTGTCCCCCCGCGATGGGGCCAATGTGGTGAAGGGCGACGTGGTGCTCGAAGGGGTCAAGAACAGCTTCGTGCTGGCCGACGGGGTGACCGTCGCTGCCATTGGCGTTGAGGACCTGATCATCGTCGCCACCGGTGACGCCGTGCTCGTCACGCGGGCCGACCGGACACAGGACGTGAAGAAGATCGTCGATCAGCTGAAGGCCAAGGGCCGATCAGAACTCCTTTGAGAGGGTATCCATGACCACCACGCTGAAAACGGCCGCAGCACGGTTTGCGAATTGGGCCCAACAGGACGCCCTACCGCTCTGGTATCAGACGGCCGGTGACGCAACCGGCGGCTTCTTTGAAGATCTCACCATGGATGGCGTACCGCGTAAGGATGAAATCCGCCGCGTTCGGGTTCAGCCGCGCCAGGCCTATGTCTACGCCCACGCCCACATGCTCGGCTGGGCCGAGTGCGGGCAAGCCGCCTCCGATCACGGCTTTGACTACATGATGGAAAAGGCCACGGGTACGTCTGCGACCGACGGGTCATTTGCCGGCATCGCACACCGTCTGCATGCCGACGGCTCGGTCTCCGATCCCAAACGCGATACCTATGACCACGCATTCGTCCTTCTGGCCTGCGCCTGGAGGTTTGACGCCTTTGGCGATACGGAGGCGCGCAAGACTGCCGCCGCCTGTCTTCGCTATCTTGATCAGACCATGGGCCAGCCCGATGGGAGCTTTCTGGAAGGTGATCCTGCCAGCCTGCCGCGCCGCCAGAACCCGCACATGCACCTGTTCGAAGCGTTCATGGCGCTGGCGCGTGCCACTGGCGATGCGGCCTATACGGGCCGGGCGCGCAGGATCTTCGCTCTCTTTGAGACGCATTTCTTTGACGCCCGGAACGGCGTTCTGCTCGAATTCTTCAATCAGGACTGGTCGCTGAACGCGGACAAAGGCGATATTATCGAGCCCGGCCATATGGTCGAGTGGGTCTGGCTACTGGACCAGTACCAGGAACTGACGGGCACGGATGTTTCCGCATACATGACCCCGCTTTACGATAATGCCATTCGCTTGGGTACCGACGCCAAGAGCGGCTTTCTTGTCGATGCGATTTCCATGACCCCCGGCAAGGCAATCCCGGCGACACGGCGGACGTGGGTGCAGACAGAATATATCAAATCATCACTGGTCATGGCCCGGCGCGGTCGTCCAGAGCTGGCGACGAAAGCGGCTGAACTGATCGATATGCTGTTCGCGACCTATCTGAACACGGAGGTTCAGGGCGGTTATATCGACCAGTTCGGCGCGGACGGCAAAATGATCTCGACCGTCATGCCGACCAGCACGCTGTATCACCTGATCAGCGCCGCCGCAGAAGCCAAAAAGACGGTCGAGGCGCTGGGCTGATTACAGCCCCACGCCTTTCTGCTCAGCGATCCAGTCGTCAATGCGGTCTTCCAGAACGGAAAGCGGCAGGGCGCCCGCTTCCAGCACGGCATCGTGGAACAGCCGCACGTCAAAATCGGGACCAAGCGCCGCCTCAGCCCGGGCGCGAAGCTCACGGATCTTCAGCTCACCAATCTTGTAGCCGAGCGCCTGCCCCGGCCAAGTGATATAGCGGTCGACCTCATTGCGAATATTCGTGGCGGAAAGCCCCGTATTCTCCGTCATGAAATCGATGGCCTGTTGCCGCGTCCAGCCCTTGGAGTGCATGCCGGTATCCACAACAAGACGACAGGCGCGCCACATTTCATAGGATAGCCGACCAAAATTGGTATACGGCGTATCATAGAAGCCAACCTCGAGCCCGAGGCGCTCGGAATAGAGTGCCCAACCTTCGACAAAGGCGGTCAGCTCCAAGTATTTGCGGAACTCGGGCAGGTCGAGTTCGTGCTGTAGCGCGATCTGCAGATGGTGCCCCGGCACAGCCTCATGGAAGGTCAGGGACTCGAGTTCATAATTCGGACGGTTTTCCAGATTGGTCGTGTTGATCCAGTAGGTGCCGGACCGACTGCCATCACCTGACGGCTGGGAGTAATAGGCCGTGGTCGTTTTCGGCGCAATATCGGGCGGGATCTCACGCACATCATAGGGCATGGCTGGCAGGCGCGTGAACAGATTGACGAGCTGGCCATCCATCTTCTTGGCGATCAGCGCGGCCTCCTTCATGCGGTCCTTCGGCGACACCGGATAGAAATTCGGCGTGGTCCGCAGATAGTTCTGGAACGACGCAAGGTTGCGATACCCCTCGCCCGTCGCAATTTCTTCCATCTCGGCACGGATGCGCGCAACTTCGGACAGTCCGATCTGGTGGATTTCGTCCGCACTCATATCCGTTGTCGTAAAATGACGGACACGGTTTTCATAATAGTCTATGCCGCCCGGCATGGTGCTGACCCCAACCTCTTCGCGGCAGGCCGGTTGATATTCAAGGTTATAGAAGGTCTCGAACTGGCGGATGGCCGGCACAACCTCTTCACGGATGGCGCGGGCGGCCTCGACCTTCAGCGCCGCAAATTCGGCATCGCTGATCGCGGCAGGCTTGCGGTCGAAGGGGTCAAAAAAAACGCTGTCCTGGGGATCAATCACGACATTGGCGTTGATCGTATCCTCATATCCCTGCATGGGCGCGCAGGGCTGAACCCAGCCCGCATCGATACCGGCGCGCAGGACATCGGTCGTCTGTGCAAGGAAGGCCGGCATTTTGCCCAGACGCGCCACATAGGAGCGGTAATCCGCCAACGTGCGGAATGGCAGCTGATCCGGCATGCCCGTCAACGTTTGCAGCGGGCTATAATAGGTCGTCATCAGGAGATATTTGCCGCCAAACGCCGCGGCCGCGACGTCGTCCTCAAGCTGTCCCTTGAGAAGCTCATAGTTCAGCGCGTCATCCGCCGACAGCTTGGTGCTATCAATACGGTTCAGATCAGCCAGAAGCGCGCGCGACACGTCCACCCGCCGCTCATAGGCAGCCAAGCTCATATCCGGCAGCTGATCATCGTAATCCCGCACGCCGGTCGTTGTGGCGAAGACCGGGTTGGCCTCCAGCCGCGCCTGCCATTGGCGCGCCATGACATCTTCAAAGGCACGCGTAGACGGGTTTGGCGCCCGCAAGGACGGTTGCGCCTGGCCGTCGGCCGCAGGCGTCGAGGTCGGATCGGCCGTCGCGCAGGCGGCAAGGCTTGCGGTCAGCAGAAGAAGAATTTTATGCATTGGTCCTGTCCCTCGCACTGCGCGTTCTGGACAGACCATAAGTGGCCAGCTCGTGCTTGGCCAGTCGCCGCAATAGAGGGGGCGGCAGCCCTTATTCAGGTCCCTGTTTCAGGCGGTTGGCGGGGCGGCATCATCGCACGCCCCTTCAACCCGACGCTGAGGGGACAGTAACAGGTCGTGTTATTTGACGACGGCCAGGACCGGGCGGCGCTTTTTCAGCCACTCGCGAGCCTGACGCTGGGCCTCCGCCACTTCGCGACTTGTCATTTCCAGGGTCAGTTGCTGGCGATATTCCTTGGCCATCTCACTGCCTTCAAGGGCGGCCAGATTGAACCATTTGTGGGCCGTGATGAGGTCAGTCTCCTCACCCACACCAGGGGTCGAGGCCTCAAGCCCGAGGCGATACAAATCATCGGCCGAGAAAATCTTCTCCGCACCGTTCAGCGTGACGTGGTCGAGTTCTACAGACATTGTTTACTCCTATTACTGTCCCGTTTATTCTCTTTGTCAGGTGATTAACCTTGGTAGAAGATGACCATTTGGCCATGAACATCCGGTAAAGAGCAATTTTATCTGTTCTTTACTTCAGGTTGACTTGAAATTAGGGATGGTAACGGAAGCCTTAACGCTCGGCAGTGCAAAACGCCGTGTACGCAGCACCCGTCAGCGGCGTGATTCCCCAGAGCGTAGATTTTTCCTTGCCTCCAATGGATCGTGACCAGTCTGCCTGAACCATGATGGTGGCCGGGTCGTCATAGGCAAACGCCACCGCAGGCTCTAGCGGGACGCCCCAGACCATGTCTTCTGACCATATAAAAAAGCACGGATGCTCGTCATTTTTTATCGGATTGGTCAGTGTGAGGGACGTGAACACCCGCACAGGCATCTGTGGAAAACGCGAAACAAGGTTACCGCCGGTGTTTTCTTCCCTAACAATCAGAACCGCATCATCAGGCACCGCCGCCTCGATCGCTATCGCGAGCGGATCATAGGGCACGAATTCCAGACACCTGTCACAGAACGGCGGCCCGGGGAAAATCGCGCCCGCAAATCGCAGGACCAGCACAAGAAGGGCGGTGCCGCCGCAGGCCACAAACCATGGCCGAAAAGCCTCGTCGGCCCGCCGCAGCAGCGCCGAAGCGATCGCGACGTAAGCGGGCAACAGAACGGGGATCAGATAGCGCTCTGACACATTGCCCATCCCGGCGGCGATCACCGCGACCGCCAGCAGCCCAAGGCTGATCCATGCGGTGCGCAGAAGAAGCCGCTCCAATGTGCCGAACACCGTGCCGCCCTGACGCCCGAGCCAAAGGGCTACGAGCCCAAAGGGCAGGAAAAAGGTCAGCGCCGAGACGATGAGTGAGCCGAGCCCCTCGCCGACCCGGGACAGATAGGCTCCCTCCCGCCCCATCGTCTGCGCCAGCGAGGCGTTGTAGGCGTCCGTCTGGTTCAGGAACCACAGAACATGCGGCAGGACGACCATTGCCGCGACTGCCGGGATCAGAACTGCTGATGGACGCAGCAGGGCGCCCCGCGTGTCGCGCGCCCAGACCAGCGCGACAAGAAACGGTACGATGAACAGAGCGGCATTGTACTTGGTCATCATGGCAATGCCGGCCATCAGACCAAAAAGTGCTGCTGCCCGAACCCCAGGCTGGCGTACGAGCCGCAGTCCGGCCCACATGACCCCGGCGACACCGGCAATAAGCAAGGCCGAGTGGGTAAAGGCCTCGTGATAGTTCCAGCCGATCTGATAGAGGAGCACCATGCCGGTGGCGACCGCAAACGCGGCCCGCGCCGACGCGTACTGACGGACCGTACCATGGACAAAGGCCGCCGCGATCATCAGCGCGACATATTTGACGATCAGGAAACTGATGAGGCCGCCGCCCGTCACGAAGTGCAACAAGCGGATCAGCCATTCAAAAAGCGGAGGATTGTCGGGCTGGTATCCCCACTGCCAGACCTGGGTGAAGACATTCGTCTTCGCATCATCCATGGCAAGCGCCGTGCCCTTCATCAGCCGCGCGATGGCGTTGATGAGGCCGAAAAGCGCGGTGACCGTGATTGTTCCCTGCAGAGAGAAAAGGCGCTGGCGCCACGTTCTGTCAGTCATCGACACGCTCCGGCAAGAGGGACAAGCCCCGCTGCCGCTTGATATTGATTTCCGCGATCGCCGCTTCCAGCGCCGCAATACGATCAGGCGTCAAAGGGTGCGTCCCGGGGGCATAGATTGAATCCGGGCTCTCTGTAGAGAACACATCGAACGTCTGGCGCGCAGCGGTCAAATCGCCCTCGGCACGCGCGAAGAGGTATAGCCCCACATAATCCGCCTCCGCCTCAAAATCTTCCGCCCAAGGGGCAAGAAGGCGCAGTGAACGGCGCTGCATGGAGATATCTGGCCGTTTTCCAGCTACCGATAGGGCGCCGTCGAGCACCATTGCGCCACCATAGACAAAGGGCGCGGCTACCACGGCGCCGCTGACGGTCAGGTTGCGCCAGTATTTGCGCGGATGGCGCAGTATCACATGAGCGGCTTCATGGGCGATGACATATTGCAGGGCCGGATCATCGAGGGCGCGGACGAGGCCGGTATAGATGACAATATCCCCTTCAATCGCGTTGGCGTTGATCGCCTGGCTCGTTGAAATTTTCACGGCGATGTCGCAGGCGGTGACCGCCTCCACTGTAAAATCACCCTGATCGGTTCCCAGCGACACGGTGCCGTCATCGTCCAGCGCCTGCCGGATCCTCTTTGACATGCTGTCCAGATCCGACATCGGTTCGCCGTTCACGGCCTGCAGGGCCATCCCTGCGGCGAGGCCGGACCGGGCCGCGGGGCTTCCCTTGCTGACGTGCACAATGCGGATGCCTTCGGGCACGCCGATTCGCTCGAGCTCGGCCTCCCGCAGGCCGCCGGCCATGCGCGCCCAGAGGGGCCGGTCACCAAAGACGATGCCAATGGTGGGACGGGTGGCGGGACAAAGATCCGTATTGGCGGTCAGGAGGGGCCAGTTGAGATCGTAGACCCGGGCCCGCCGATCGAGCGCCGTCTGCATCGCCGCGATGATCAGCTGGCTTCGTTCCGCATCGGCGCGCGCCGGATCAATCGCGGGCGCGCGATAGACCGGCGTGGCACAGGCCGTGACAAAAAGGAACAAACACAGGAGAAGGCACCGCATGGACCAATCGTAGTGGGGCCGCCTCACGGGTCAACGGGCCTTTCGCGGATTGGCGGCCTGAGAACGGAGTTGCCGTGCAGAAGATCAAATCCTCCGATGATTTCCTCCGCTGGGCCGACGACCCGACCCGGCAGCCCGCCGCGTTTCAGGTGATCGACCTGCGCGGCGAAACGGGCCGGCTTCTGTCCCTGCCCCTCGCCCATTGCCTGTTCCTGAGCTGCAATCTTGAGCCGGCCGCCACCGCCCATATCATTGAGAGCGGCGGCATTGTCATACCGGATCGCAAGCGGTTCAAATTTGCGCCGCATCGCAGCCGTCTGTACACGGTGGAGGAACTTTTTGCCGGATACCACGGCTCGCCCAAGACCGGTTATCACTGTACCTACGATTACAAGATCTACTACGAATATGTGAAACAGGGTCGTGAAGCCGTCCCAATCGACATCAGCCTTCACCGGCGCCTGCACGATCACTCCATCACTGATGCGCTGGAGGAAGAGCTGAGAGGTCACAAAGTCGTCGCCATCATGGGTGGCCATGACATGGAACGGCGGGAGCCGGATTACCTGAAAGTCGCGCAGGTGGCCCGTCGGCTGGCGCGCGAAGGGTATCTGGTCATCACCGGTGGCGGTCCGGGGGCGATGGAGGCCGCCCATTTCGGCGCCTGGTTCGCCGGCCGCCCCGACGGAGACATGACAGACGCCTTGGCCCAGATGGCCGTGCGTCCTGAGGGCGCGCCGCCGGGCAAGGAATATGATGACCAGGACTGGCTCTATCGCGCCTGGTGCATTCGGTCCGCCTACCCCCAATCGGCGGAGGATGCAGAGCGGTACAGGTCGATCGGCATCCCCACCTGGTTCTATGGCCATGAGCCGCCATCAGTCTTTGCCACGCGGATCGCCAAATATTTCGCCAACAGCGTGCGGGAGGACGGCCTGTTGATGGTCGCCAATCACGGCATCATCTTTGCCCCGGGCAATGCCGGGACCGTACAGGAAATTTTTCAGGACGCGGCCCAGAACTATTATGGCACGTCAGGTCATCGCAGTCCGATGATTTTGCTGGGTACGGATTACTGGACAAAAACCTATCCCGCCTGGCCGCTGCTTCAGAAACTTGCAGCACGGAAAGCGAAAGAGGGTTTTCCAGACCTGATCTCCCTCACAGACAACGAACAGGAAATCACGGAGGTCATCCGCGCGTACGATCCTGCCAATCATCGTGCCGATGCGCCGGGTCCCCACATGCCCCCTTCCCACGACCAAAAAGAACAAGTATAGAACAAAAATGGCGCGATCTTCCGATACCTATGTCTGTCAGTCCTGCGGCGCGGTGTACGCGAAATGGGCAGGCCGCTGCGATGCGTGCGGCGAATGGAATTCGATTGAACTGGAAACCCAGTCCGCCCCGCCAGGCGCCGTGGCCGTCAAGGACGGCAAAGGCAACGCCATAAGGCTCGACAGTTTGGAAGGCGACATTCAGTCCGAACGCCGCCTGCCATCCGGCAATGCCGAATTTGATCGGGCGGTGGGCGGGGGCCTTGTCCCCGGCGGCGCGCTGCTGGTCGGCGGTGACCCGGGCGTCGGCAAATCGACGCTCCTGTTGCAGATCGCGGCCGGGTTGGCGCAGGAGAAATCCAAGGTCGCCTATATTTCGGGCGAAGAAGCGATTGCCCAGATCCGCATGCGGGCCAAACGTCTCGGCCTGTCCAAGGCGCCGGTTGGCCTCGCCTCCGGCACCAATCTTCGGGACATTCTGGCGACCCTGCGCACCGAAAAGCCCGACGTGGTCATCATCGATTCAATTCAGACCCTGTGGACAGACACCCTGCCCGCCGCCCCCGGCACCGTGACACAAGTGAGGGCCTGTGCGCAGGAGCTGGTCCGCTTTGCCAAGCAGAACACCTGCGCGATCATCCTTGTCGGTCATGTGACCAAAGACGGACAGCTGGCCGGGCCGCGGGTGGTCGAGCACCTCGTCGATGCTGTGCTGTATTTTGAATCCGAGAGCGGTCGGTCGTTCCGCATCCTCCGTGCCGTGAAGAACCGCTTTGGCGCGGCCCATGAGATCGGCGTCTTTGAGATGACTGGCGGTGGGCTCAGAGAAGTGTCTAATCCCTCCGCCCTCTTCCTGTCCGAAGGCGACGGCGTTGTCTCCGGCTCGGTCGTGTTTGCAGGCATTGAAGGCACGCGGCCTCTCCTGTGCGAGATACAGGCGCTGGTCAGCCAGTCATCCCTGGGCGCGCCTCGCCGCGCTGTGGTGGGGTGGGACAGCGCACGCCTGTCCATGCTGCTCGCTGTTCTGGACACGCGCTGCGGGCTCGATTTCGGTCGCCATGACGTTTTCCTGAATGTCGCCGGGGGTCTGAAGATTTCAGAACCCGCCGCCGACATGGCGGCCGCAGCGGCCCTTTTATCCGCGCGCCTCGACACACCTGTTCCGCCCAAAATGGTCGTGTTCGGAGAAATCGGTCTGTCAGGCGCGGTGCGCCCTGTGCCGCAAATGCCGGCACGGATGGGCGAGGCAGAGAAATTGGGGTTTGAGCAGGTTCTCTGCCCCGCGCTGGGCGAAGACAAACCGAAAGGTCTTCGTTCCAGCCTGATCGGCGAGGTCGCTGACCTCGTTAATTACATCAAAGGTCTTTAGCGGCGACAGGCAGCGGCGGTCACGAGGCCATTGATCACGAAATAGGCGGCAACGCCCCAGATGACCAATTGCTCCTTGAACGCACTGTCTGGCAGGAATTTGGCCCCGGCAAGCATCCCTGCGGCACAGAAGAGGGCAACGATAATCTGGAGTGCACCGGACGGGCGGATGTTCTGGCTCATGGTCTTTTCCTTTCAGCCGTTGACGAACTATTTTCGGGGAGCGTTGCCAATACGGCTGCGCACACCGGCGTTCAGAGAGAAAATGGCGCCAAGGATCGTGGCCCCCAGCGTGATGGCGAAGGTCAGGGAAGAAGACCGCTCACCGGGCGCAAAAAGCCACAGCGCGATAACCGTCAAACCTGCCAGAAAGAAGGTCGTCCCGATGCGGCGCCGTGTGCGACGAGTGTCTGAGGCCAGGCACATCGCCTCGCCCTTGCCGACTTTGGGGGTGGCGACCTTGGGCGTAAAATTGCCGATCACCATCAGGAACAGGCCACAAACGACACCAACCACACGATCAGCCGCGAGAGCATTGACGTCCGCCCTTAACCCGGCGACCTGAAACGACAGCGCCAGCGTCATGACGAAGAGCGCGCCCAGCAGGCTCGCAACAAATAGGGTGCGTTCCCCCTTGTCATAGTTCGAAAGCGGTCGTCGGCGCTGAAGTCGGGCCACGAACAGGCGCGCGCCCATCATCATCAAGACAGCCGCATAGAGTCGCCACGCGTCGAAAGCTGTCCCGTCGGGAAACCGGACGATATGCAGGATGCAGGCGAGGCCCACATTCAACAGAAACAGGCCGTCAAAGGCGAAGATGAAGCGGCGGTAGGTCACGACGGCCGCTCAACCGCTTCTTTCGTGCCCGCTTCCGCATCTTCGTTTCCCAGACCGAAGATCTTGGCAAACCCCAGAAGACCATCTTCCAGCACCGACAGTTTCAGGTCGTACACGACCTGATTGCCACGCTTTTCCCCTTCAATCAGGCCCGCTTCCTTGAGCACCGTGAAATGAGCGGACATGGTTGGCTTCGAGAAGTTGAAGTGCTCCGCCAACTCACCCGCAGTGCGCGGCCCATCGCGTAAAAGCTCAAGGACTCGGCGGCGGGTGGGGTCGGAAAGGGCTTTGAAGATCTTGCTCATGAATTGTATTTAGCTAATTATCTAAAATCCGTCAATAGCGAGATTGGATTGAGACTACTCACCACCCGCCCGAACGCGGCCTTTCAGTTGTACATGGGCGCGTCTTCTCCCTAAGACCGGTCGGAACGTATTTGCGCGAAGGGAAGCCGTGGTCCCATGACCAGTTTTGATCTGTTCATCATTGTGACCATGGGCCTGTCCGTCTTGTTTGCCTGGGTGCGCGGCCTGTCCCGTGAGACGGTTACGCTTCTCGCGATCGGTGCTGGCATCTTCACCGTACAGTTGTTTGGCACCGGCTTCAGCAGCCTGTTCGGCACAGGGGTGGCCGGGCCCCTGATCGCCCTCGCCCTACTTTTTCTCCTTGGCTTTGCCGTGGCATCCATCGGTCTTGAGCTGGTCGTCGCCCGCATCTGGGGACGGGATCCCAGCCGGCCAGATCGCATCGCTGGCGCGGTGTTCGGTCTCGTCCGCGGCTGGTTCCTGATGGGCCTTGCCCTTTTCGCTGTCATCCAGTTCCACGCCGGCGAAAAAGACCTGCCGCCGCCGTTCGGCAATGCGCTGCTGATCGGCCTCATCAAACCGGCCACCAACCTTCTCGAACGCTGGGGGCTCGAAGATGTTGACCCTGTTGTCATCGAATCGCCTGACACTGCCGCTACAGCTGAACGAAATTAGTGCGTATTAGGCCTTTGATTTGGGCTTCAATCTGATAAAGGGCGCGCGACAGCGTCGGAGGCAGTCATGGTTGAGTTTTCCCGTCAGACCGAAAACAAACGTCAGAGCGCTCGCGCGCGATTTCTTCAACGGGAACAACGGCGTCTGATCGACACGCCTCCTCTCCCCCGCGCCCTTCATGAGGAGTGCGGAGTATTTGGCATCATCGGCCACAGTGAGGAAAGTTCTTCGACGATTGCGCTGGGCCTCCATGCGCTTCAACACCGCGGGCAGGAAGCGGCCGGGATTGTCACCTTCGATCACGCCACCCAGAAATTTCACTCCGATAGAGCCGCTGGCCTCGTCAGCGGCCATTTTATTTCCGAAGACGTTCTGGATGCGCTGAAGGGCAGTGCCGGTATCGGTCACACACGATATTCGACGACCGGTGGCACGAACGTCAAAAACATCCAGCCATTCTACGCCGACCTTGATCGCGGCGGCCTGGCCATCGCCCACAATGGCAATCTGACCAACACGGTGACGTTGCGGTCACAGCTGATCCGCGAAGGCCGCATTTTCCACACGACCTCTGACACCGAACTCTTCCTGAAGTTGACGGCACAGTCGCGCAAGCTCTCCCTTGCAGATCGCGTGATGGACAGTCTTGGTGGTGTCGAAGGCGCCTATGCCCTGCTCGTCCTGACCGCCGATGCGCTGATCGGCGTGCGAGATCCTGTGGGCATCCGCCCCCTCGTGCTCGGCCGGTTGGGCAATGCCTATGTTCTGGCGTCGGAATCATGCGCCTTCGACCAGATCGGCGCTGAATTCATGCGGGATGTCGAGCCAGGAGAAATGGTCATTTGCCGTCGTGATGGCACGATGGAATCGCGCCGCTGTTTCCCCAAGCCACCCAATGCCCGCCCCTGCATTTTCGAGCTGATCTATTTTGCGCGTCCCAACAGCTTTGTGGATGGCAAATCGATCTACCAGCTCCGCAAACAACTGGGCGAGCGTCTGGCTATTGAAACGCCGATTGACGCAGACCTCGTTGCGCCAATCCCGGACTCCGGTGTGGCAGCGGCTATCGGCTATTCCAATGCGTCGGGCCTGCCCTACGAGATGGCGCTGATCCGGGGCCACTATTCGGGGCGCACCTTCATTCAGCCGTCCCAGCGCATGCGCAAGCTGGGCGTGGAGCGAAAATTGTCCGCCAATGCCGGTGTCGTGAAGGGCAAACGCATTGTCCTGATCGATGACAGTCTGGTCCGCGGCACAACCTCAACCGCCATTACCTCGATGCTGCGCAAAGCCGGCGCCAAGGAAGTTCACTTCCGCATTGCCTGCCCACCTATTCGTTACCCCGACTATTACGGGATCAATACACCGACCCGTGAAGAGCTGATGGCGGCGACCCATTCGGTCGAGGAGATTCGTCAGTTCATCGGCGCCGACAGCTTGGGCTTCCTCTCGCTGGAGGGCCTGTATGAAGCCTTGGACAAGGGCCCCCGGCACACTGAGTATCCGGCCTTTACCGACCACTGCTTCACCGGCGAATACCCAACCGCACTTGTCGACAAGACCATGCAGGACCATCAGGCCCAGATCGAGCAGCTCAGCTTTCTGAAAGAAAGCAGCTAGTCCCCTCGAGCCGCAAAGCTTTTGCTTTCCGACCACGAGCACATTAGGGTCTGATCAGGCTTTTCGGGACCCGGCATGCACATTCTGGCACGGATCACCATTGCAAGTGTCGCGACATTCATCGCGGGGTTTCTGGTTTTTGCCGGAACGCTGCCCCGTGCGTCCCATTTCAATATTGAGGGCAAGGCCGCCGCATTCGGTGACCTGACGACCGATCAGATCGGCATCGTCGCACTGACCGGGGGCGGCGGGGCCCGCATCACACGCGCCGTGTCCCTGTTCGAAGAGGGCAAGGGAGACCGCGTCCTAGTTTCCGGCACCCACCCCAAGGTCACGAAATCGGACCTCAAGATGGCGGGCAGTGCTGAGACGCTCGACTGCTGTGTCGATCTCAGTCCGTGGGCCCGCAGCACGGTGGGCAACGGTATCGACGCCCGCGATTGGGCCAAGAAAAACGGCTATGCCGCGCTCTATATCGTCACGTCGGATTTCCACCTGCGCCGCGCCACCCAGGAACTGCGCGCCGTCGCACCCGAGCTGATGATCGTTGGCGTCCCGGTGGAAAATGATCTTGTCCCGGAAAAAGGCTGGCTGACCAACCCGCGCGCGCTGTCGCTATTGGGCAAGGAATATATCAAGTTCCTCCTTTCTTTTGTACGCACACTGATTTGATCCATGATCAAGGTCCGCTCAATCATCTTCAACCTGTACATGGCCCTTTGCGCGATTCTGATCGCCCTCTTTGGATGGTGGACACTGTTCCGCCGAGACTGGACACTTGCCTCGTCCCGGCTCTGGAACGGCATGGTCTATCAGGGCCTCAGATTTATCTGCGGCATCGATTCAGAAACGATTGGTCGCGACCGCCTGCCTGACGGCCCCGCCATCATCGCCGCCAATCACCAGTCGATGTGGGAAACCGTGGCGCTTTGCGCGCAGCTGCCGCGGCCCTGCTTTGTGCTGAAGAAGGAACTTGGCGATATTCCGATCTTTGGCTGGTGGTGCCGCCGGTCCGGTTTTATTTTCGTCGACCGTAGCGCGGGCGCCGCCGCCCTGAAAAAAATGGTGCGGGATGCCCGCGTGGCGATTGATCGTGGCGTCAGCCACATCATCATCTTTCCCGAAGGCACACGCACCCCGGTCGGCACCACGGCGCCCTTCCAGCCTGGCCTCGCGGCCCTGGCCAAGGCCATCAGTGTGCCAATTGTACCTGTCGCCCATAATTCCGGTGTGTTCTGGCAGCATCCAAGCGGCCGCAAGGTGCCCGGCACCATCACCATGGAATACCTGCCGGCGCTATCCCCCGACCAGCCCCGCGCCGCGCTGATGGCGGCCACGCGCGACGCCATCGAAACCCGTACCCGTCAGCTGGAGGCCCGCGGCATCGCCCAGCGCGCTTCGCAAATGACCGCTCAAGATCAGGAAGACGCTCCCTCATGACCGATGCGCCAAGACGTGCAAAGCGCCGTTATCTGATTATCCCGTTCGCGCTCTTCGGCATCTTCTTCGCCGCCTATAGCGCCCTGTGGGTCTACGGGCGGGGTATCATGAAAGACGAGATTGCCGCGTACATCGCCAATGAAGAATCGATGGGTCGCAAGATCACCTATGAGAGCATGAAGATTGCCGGCTACCCCTACAATCTGCGTGCGGTGCTTGATGATTTTGTATGGGAAGATCCCGGACAGTGGACATGGTCCGGTGAACGCCTGAACATCATCACCCTGCCCTATGACCCGTCCCGGCTGATTTTCGCTCCGCGCAAAGCACAGAAATTGGTCGTGGACGGCAAGTCCTACGACATTGACGCTCGCGCGATCAATGTCAGCCTGTCTGATATGGCCTATGCCGCCGAAGCCAACGACTTCACCGCAACCGGCGAAGAAGGCGTGATTACGTTCAACGAGTTTCGGGCAAACTGGGACCTGAATGATGAAGGGGGCTGGGTGCTGGTCGCTGGCGTTCGTCAGGCGCGATTTGTCGACACCGCCGAGGGCATGATTGATCTGCCCTATATGAACCTTGCGCTGACACAGGGGGCCGATGCGATGGGTCGGATCACCATCGATTCGGTCGAAGGTGCCGTCTCTACACAGACAATTCCCAAACCAACCCTCCTGAAGGCAAAGGGCCAGATCGGTCTTGACGGCCTCCAGCGGCCGGAGGGCAACATCACGATCACCGCGCGTGAATTGCCCGCGCTGTTTGATCTTCTCAAAACCTATGAGCTGATGGACGCCGAACAGGCGCAACAGGCGATCAATGCCTTTTCAGGAGGCAGTGGAGCAGACAGCGAGATCCCGCTGCCCCTGACCATGCGGGACGGCCAATTGCGGATGGGACCGATCGTTCTTGGGACGCTTGATCCAATATCGTTCTGAAGCCGCTAGGCCTGCTCGGCGTAACGGTGCAGCGCCTCTAGGAAGGCTGAGTTTTCATCGGTCGATCCGATCGACACCCGCAAGTGATCAGGCAGATGGCTCGATGCCGTGCTGCGGATCAGGATGCCCTCGGCTTCCATGAACGACAGCAGCTGCTGCGCATCGTCACCATGCCCCGCACGCGGACCAAACAGAAGAAAATTGCCGTAGCCATTGATCACGTCAAAGCCGAGCTGGCTCAGCGATCCGGCCACCCGCGCCCGCTCTTCCCGGTTATGCGCCCGATTTCGAGCAACAAACGCCTGATCCCTGATTGCCGCTTCAGCTGCCTTCAGGGCGGGGCCGTTGACATTGAACGGACTGCGCAGTCGATGCAGAATATCGATCAGGCGGTCCGGCGCATAGGCCCAGCCGACCCGCAGGCCCCCAAGCCCGTATATTTTTGAAAACGTCCGCATCATGATGACATTGTCAGTGCCCTTGTCGATGGACTGGTCAACAAGGTCACGCCCGTCCGTGTAGTCATCATCTTCGACATATTCAGCATAGGCCCCATCAAGGATGAGGATGATGTCGTCACGCAGACCGGCCCGCAATCGCACCAGCTCATCACGGCCCAGCATCGTGCCGGTCGGGTTATTGGGATTGGCGAGGAAGACGATACGGGTGCGCTCCTCCACCGCGTCCAGGATCGCATCCACGTCAGCGGTGAAGTTCGTCTCCGGGACAAATTTTGTATCCACGCAGGCGGCCTGCGCCGCCAGCGCGTAATAGGAAAAGCCATAGTCGGTCTGGAGGATATGATCGCCCTCCGCCGCATAAGCTCGAATGACCAGATTGATGATGTCATCCGACCCGGCCCCGACAATCAGCCGCGCTGGATCCAGATCGTGGATTTCGCCGATGGCGACACGCAAGTCCGCCGATGTCCCATCGGGATATCGCGCGATCTTGGCCGCAGCATCTGCATAGGCGGCCGTTGCCTTGGGGCTGGCGCCCAGAGCGCTTTCATTCGACGACAGCTTGATGATGCGATGCGCGGTCGTCGTGGCCTTGCCCGGTGTGTAGGGCTTGATTTCAAGCAGTCCCGGTTTCGGTGTGGGTGTCGTCATGACGCGGCCTCTCAACCATGCGGGTCCCGCGCCGCCCCCCTTTCCGCCAATAGGGCTGGACCAGCGCCATCTTGCGCAGGACCACCAACCCCAGTGCCGCCGTTGCGATGCTGAACGCGCCCGACAGAAGAGTGACAACCGAAAACCCAAAACGAAGTTCGGCCCCCATCAAGCCCAACTGGACGAGCGATACAAGCCACCAGATTGTCAGGACGGATGGCGCTCTGACCTCATCGAAGGCCTCCCCCGCCGCGAAGGCACCGTACAACCTCTTCAGGTCCTTGAGCGGGCGATAAAGGTTCGGGCCGGGGGTCATATAGGCCATGACAATCTGCAGCGGGGTCCGGCCAAAATTTTCAATCCGGTCAGCGTACAGATTTTTGACAGAGCGATCGAGCCAGTGGAACCAGGTGACACTGCCGATAAGCGCCGCGACGCCGAAGATGAAATAGCTGGCGACATACATGTCAGCGGCGACCGGGAACGCCTGGATCGGTCCCAACTGGCCGCGCGTCGTCACGAAGGCTGAAACCTCGGCCGCAAAAAGAAACAGATGGATGACGAGATGGACCAGCATTGCGCCGGTCATGATTTCATACAGTGTCCGCACCCGCATGGGGTAACCTGCAAGGCGCAGGCTGAACCCCATATCAGCTGGGCTTTTCGACGATGTGTGTCGTTTGCGTTTTGTCACGCGGGATGACTGGCCCTGACCAGTGAAGGAAGCGAAACGATCCTCTGCGGGGCGATTAACGACACTCCATCGTTATTTGCCAAGAGTGTCAATTTCACGTATCCGCGCGGGCTCGTTACACCTCCCCGCCCGCAGAAAAAAGGCATCGGCATGAACCGTCCGGCAGCGTCCAGTCAGGGTTTGCTTCCACCCGGCGAGGGTCAGCTCATGACCCTGCCCGACGGTATGCATCTTGATGGCGGCGGTCATCTGGCCTCTGTGACAGTCGCCTATGATACCTATGGCACATTGAACGCTGATCGCAGCAATGCGGTGCTCGTCTGCCATCCCCTGACCGCCGACCAGTTTGCTGCCCGTGAGCATCCTGTCACCGGCAAACCGGGGTGGTGGGGAAACATGATCGGCTCCGGTCTGACCATTGATACGGACAAATTGTTTGTCATCTGCCCAAATGTCCTTGGCGGCTGCATGGGCTCGACCGGACCACTCAGCCCCAACCCTCAGACCGGTGCGCCTTACGGCCTGCATTTTCCGGTCATCACCATCGGCGATATCGTCCGCTCGCAAGCCGGGCTGCTGGATGCCCTCGGCATCGACAAATTGCTGGCAGTCATCGGAGGATCCATGGGCGGGATGCAGGCGCTGCAATGGACCGCCGCCTATCCCGAGCGCGTTGGCGCCGCAGCGATCATCGCATCGGCAGCACGCCACACGCCACAGAACATCGCCTTTCATGAGGTGGGCCGTCAGGCGGTCATGGCAGATCCTGCCTGGCAGGGCGGCGCCTATCACGGCACCGGGCAATTGCCGCGCAAAGGCCTCGCCGTGGCGCGCATGGCCGCCCATGTCACTTATCTCTCAGAGCTGGCGCTGGACCAAAAATTCGGCCGCAGCCTGCAGGACCGCGCCGCTCCGACATTCGGTTTCGATGCAGATTTTCAGGTTGAGAGCTACCTGCGTCATCAGGGCGCCGCGTTTGTCGATCGCTTTGACGCCAATGCCTATCTTTATATTACGCGGGCGACGGACTATTTCGATCTGGGCACCGATGCCGAACTGGCCCAACGGTTCAAGGGCACGCAGACACGGTTCCTGCTGACCTCCTTCTCGTCCGACTGGCTGTACCCCAAGAGTGAAAGCCGGCGTATTGTCCGTGCCCTGCACGGTGCGAGTGCGGCCGTATCCTATGTGGAAATTGAGAGTGACAAGGGCCACGACGCCTTTTTGCTGGATGAGCCCGCTTTCGAGCGCGTGCTGCGCGGCTTCGTCCACTCAACGGTGGCGGAGGCCGGCCTGTGAATATTCGTCAGGATCTCTCCCTCATTGCGTCGCTGGTTCCTGAACGGTCGACCGCCCTCGACATTGGTTGCGGCGACGGATCCCTTTTGAAAATTCTGCGCGAACGGCGAGGCGTCCGCGGCTATGGTCTTGAAATCGACCCTGCAGATGTCAGCCGCGCCGTCGCAGACGGGCTGTCCGTCGTGCAGGGCGATGCGGACACGGACCTTCGCGACTATCCCGATGAGGCATTCGACACAGTCATCCTGTCCAATTCGGTGCAGACACTGCGTCACCCTGAGCGAGCCATTTCCGGCGCCGTCAGGGTCGGTCGAAACGTGATTGTCAGCTTCCCCAATTTTGGACACTGGCGGGTTCGCGCCCACCTTGCGCTGCACGGTACCATGCCGATGTCGCGGGAACTGCCCACACCGTGGTATGCGACGGAGAATATCCATCTGTGTACGATCAAGGATTTTCTGTATCTCACCGACAATTTCGAGATGCAGGTGCGAGAAGCCTATCGCCTCAATCAGGGCGCGTCGCCCAAGCGCTTTGATCCGTCTGCACCGTTCTGGCCCAACTGGCGCGCTGAGGCCGCCCTTTTCGTGCTGTCACGCCCCTGAATCGGTGAGGCGGGCCTGAGGCCCGACGGTACCAGCATGCCAGGACGGAACGCCTCTGCCTTGGTGCCGGAAATCGGCACGGCCGTCGACTTGCGCGCCTCGACCAGATTGAGCCCGGCTAGGTTCGGCAGCAGCATGGGCAGTCGCCAGCCTTCAATATGCTCACCCAGCCGTTCCCATGTCCGAGCCAGGGGTAGAAGCGAGACCTGCTTGAAGGGCGGGAAATGAAGCGATGTGGCGTGCGCCGTCGGGGCGAACATCCCTTCGGTCAGAAGCGTATCCAGCTGCCGGCGGGAGAAGGGCCGACCCGCCGCAAAAGGCGTGCTTTCAGTCATTGACCAAAGGCCGCGTCGGTTGGTGGCGGCCATGATGAGA
Source organism: Parvularcula sp. LCG005 (assembly GCF_032930845.1). Classification (GTDB taxonomy): domain Bacteria; phylum Pseudomonadota; class Alphaproteobacteria; order Caulobacterales; family Parvularculaceae; genus Parvularcula. Next base: position 2,529,817 of record NZ_CP136758.1, read on the forward strand.
AGACCATCATTGCTCAGCACACGCCAAGCCTCCCGCAGCAGTCGGCGGGGGTCCGGCCCCTCTTCAAGGCCGTGGATGATAAACAAGCGGTCGAGCGAGGCGTCGGGTAATGGCCAGCAATGTTCATGCACCAGACAGGCGGGGATGTCGCCCCCAGCCCGCACTCCCGTACCTTCCGGGACCAGCGCAAACTTTCGCTCCGTGCCCGTAAAGCCGCCCAGAAACGGCTGGGCATAGCCATAACCGGCAACGCGCAGCCGGTCCGCCGTACCCCATGCCTGCACCAGCTTGTCGGTCACGACCCCCGCCACCAGCGCACCCAGCGGGCTGGCGTAGAACTCTTCCAGATCTGAAGCGGCTTGTCGCAAGTCGGGGTCGCACCTTTCATCCCGTTGAATTTTCAGGGGGGCTCCGCCAACATATAGGACATGATCTACCGACATGGACACCTTTCGGTGAAACAAGTGCCCTGTCTGCACGATAATTACGGTTATCTGCTGCGGGATGAAGCAACCGGGACGGTTGCCGCCATTGATACGCCGGAGGTGGGCCCGCTTGTCGCGGCCCTGGACGAGCTGGGATGGGGGCTGGATTACATCCTCAATACCCACTGGCACCCCGACCATGTGGGCGGCAACGAGACCCTCAAGGCGCGCTATGGGGCGACCATCATCGGTCCCGAAGGCGAAGCCGACAAAATCCCCGGCGCCGACCGACTGGTGTCGGAAGGCGATATCGTGACCCTGGGAGAGCGCAAGGCGCGTGTCGTTGAAACCCCCGGTCACACGCTGGGACACATCGTCTATCTGTTCGGTGATGAAGACGTCGCCTTTGTCGGCGATACGCTGTTCAGTCTGGGATGCGGTCGACTGTTCGAGGGCACAGCCGCACAGATGTGGGCCTCGCTGCAGAAAATCCGCAACTGGGCGCCGCAGACCACGATCTACTGCGCCCATGAATACACGGCCGCCAATTATCAGTTTGCCGCCTCGATCGACCCCAACAATGCCGCCCTGCAGGCGCGCGGCGAGCGGATTGCAGAATTGCGCTCAGACGGCCAGCCCACTGTTCCGATGATCCTCGCCGATGAATGTCGGGAGAACCCCTTCCTGCGCGCTGATGACGCGGTCCTCGCCGCCAACCTGGGCGTTGCCGACGCGGACCCGGCATCGGTTTTTGCAGAGATCCGCGGTCGCAAGGACCGCTTCTGACCCGTCGCCTCCGGCTGTTAACCGTGCTATATGAACAGGCGCAGGAGCGGAGAAACCGATCATGATTGAAGTTGGCGAAACCCGGCGCAAGCCGGACCTTGAATCACGCGCCACCGCCCTTGGCTATGCCGGGCTGATTCCGTTTGCGGCAGCAGGTCTGTTGATCTGGCTCCAGCCGCCATCGCTCTCTTGGCTCGTCAACGGTTTCGTTTACGCCACGCTGATCTATGGGGCGATCATCCTGAGTTTCATGGCGGGCGCCCGGTGGGGCGCCGGTATCGCGACGGGTGATTCCGACAAGCTGACCCCTGCTATCGTCGCGGCCCTGATTGCATGGCTGGCCGTGCTGCCCCGCGATGTCATTCCCGGCTATGACCCGACCTATTCGGTGCGATACCTGATCCTGCTGGCATCCTTTATCGGCCTGTTCGTGCATGAGGTATCGGCGCGGGACTGGGATCATTGGTATTCCGGCCTGCGGTTTCGCCTGACCATGATGGTGGCGGGCCTGATCATCCTGATCATGCTGGGCCTGAACTACTGAGGCGGTCAGCCCTTGCGCGGCAGTCGGCCGACATAACGGCCACGACCGTCCGGACGCAGCGCCTCGTGCGGCACCCTGTAGACACGGTCCTTGCCCAGCAGATGCACCTGAAAGGCACGCGAGAACACCGCGCGAAAGGCCGTGTCCATCACATTGAGGCCGCCGGTATAGGCGCCGAATGACGGTAGGATCATCCGCGTGTCGTCGGAGACGAAACAGGCCCGGCGCACCCCATGCCCGTCCCGCACGGCGATGGCGCAGGGGTGAAGGTGCCCCGCCAGATTCCACTCGGGCACCTCCCATGGCTCATGCGCAAAGGTCAGACCGTGGATCTCCACGGTCGAATGCACGGCGCCGCAGAACCGTTTGGGCGGATACGGGTCGTGATTGCCCAACACCCAGATCCAGTCGACGGACCGGCACAGGGCATCAAGACGCGCAGCGTCGGCATCGTCCATCCGCTCTTCTGCCTCAGGATCATGAAACGCGTCGCCCAGCGACAGGATCGTCCGAGGACGGTAGATGCGGCACAATTGCTCAAGCGCCGTCAGCGTGGCGCGGGTATCGTAAGGCGGAAGAAAAAGGCCCCGCTTGGCGTAGTGGGAGCCCTTCTCGAAATGCAGATCAGAGACGATCAGCATCTCATGCTGGGGCAACCACAGCGCCCCGGCGGCATCCATGACCACGGGCTGTCCGGCCAGGTGGGTGGGCGCAAGGGGCACAGATTGACGGGCGGAAGCGGACATGCCCCTCCCTAACGCGATGAGAACAAAATAGGAAGACGTGTCTTTTGCACACGGCGCAATGTCGCGCCAGTACCGCAGCGCGCTGCGATCAGCCGCGCTTCATGTAACTGACATCGTCCGCAGCCGCTGGGGCGGCCAGTTTGACGGCAGTCCCGAACGCGAGAATCTCCGCCGCGCCCTGCGTGATCGTGGAGGTCGTGAACCGCATGCCGACCACCGCATCCGCGCCCATCTGTTCGGCGTGGGCGAGCATCCGATCATAGGCCTGCTGGCGCGCCTCGGCCATCAGCTTGGTGTACTCATTCACCTCGCCGCCGACGATGTTTCGCAAGCCTGCAACGATATCGTTGCCCACGTGACGGGCGCGGATGACATTGCCCCGGCACACGCCGAGTGACTCTGAAATGGTCCGGCCCCCAACAGTTTCTGTGGTCGTGACGATCATGGCTTACTTCGAGATATTGTCTTCGTAATGACGGTTTTCAGGGTCGCTCAGCTTTTGCCGGAGAACGCCCCACAGGAGGAAACCGACAAACAGAAGGGCTGCCAGGCCGATCAGGCCATAGGGAAACAACGCGATCATGCCCCCGACCAGAATGCCGACATAGACCAACGTCACGATGATCACGCCGCCAAGGGCAATATTACCAAGAGACATCGTCTCCCTCCTCCCTTTTAATTTGAATGTAGGAATGAGAAGAAGATGTCGCAAGGCTGAAGAACCGTCACATCCTGAAATGCTTGCTCAACCGCAACCCCTGCCCCTGATAGTTCGAGGCGAGCCCGGCACCATAGCCGACATCGGGCGGGCCGGTGAGCTGTTCATAGACGAGCCGCGCGACGGTCTGTCCGTGTTCCAGCACAAAGGGCGCATCATAGCCCCGGATCTCAAGAACCGCGCGGCTGCCCTGTTCCACCCCGAAACCGGGATCGAAGAAGCCGGCATAGTGCACACGGAAGGCCCCCAGATCGGTATCGATGGGCAGCATCTCGGCTGCCAGATCGCTGGGGATCTTCAGCTCTTCCTGACTGGCGAGAATATAGAATTCATCCGGGTCCAGAATCATGAAACCCGATGCGGGGCGCGGAATGGGCTCCCAATAGTCATCCGGGTTGAGGCCGGCGATCCTGTCCACATCGATCAGCGCCGAATGACGACGGGCCCGATACCCAACGACGGGGCCGAAACTGTCGCCCAGATCCACAGACAGGCAGAGACCACCGCCGATGGACCATCCCTTGCCGGAGACCAACTCCCCGCGTGACTGGCGCGCGCGCAAATCATCATCGCTAAGGACAGCATGGCCCTTGCGCAGGCGCAGCTGGTTCAGGGATGACCCCTCGCACACAAGGATGGAGAATGTCCGTGGGCTGATTTCCGCGTAGAGCGGGCCTTTATAACCTGCTGGTACGCTATCATAGGCGACGCCGCGATCGGTGACGAGGCGCACGAACACATCGATCCGCCCGGTCGAGCTTTTCGGATTGGCCCGTGCAAGAAGGTCCGGCGACAAGGCGAGGCTTTCGCGCAGGCGCACTAGGTAGACGCAGCCCTTTTCCAGCACCGCCCCATCACGCAGGTCGAGCCGGTGCAGCGCGAGGCCATCGGCCAGCCGCTCTTCCACCGTGCGTTTCGCACCGGGCAGGAAGGCGGCGCGCACGCGCCACGCCGCGTCGCCCAGCGTCAGATCAAGACTGGCAGGCTGGACCTGAGAGGCGGTCGGGCTGGCGCCAAGGTGCAACAATCCGGCGTTCATGGCGGATCGCAGGTCGGCGGCGGTGAACACACCGTCAGCAAAGCTTCGCGTTGACATGCCCCTCCTTTGGGTCTTACGGCGCACTGTCCCGGGGCCCGGGTTTGGGCCGGCCGGCTTGCGGCGGACCCCCGGACAGTGAAAGACCATCCGCTAAAAGGCCGGAGCGCTGCCCGTCAAGGCGATATGTCCCTGGCGTGCGCTGACCACGTAGAGAACACAGGTCATGACAGAACGATCCGATACCAAAAAATGGGGTCCGCGCACCAATGCCGTGCGTGCCGGCACCAATCGCGCCTTCCAGGAAACCTCCGAAGGGCTCTTCCTGACATCAGGCTATGCCTATGACAGCCCCGATCAGGCAGCCGCGCGTTTCGCCGGTGAGGACAAGGGATATATTTACTCCCGCTTTTCCAACCCGACCGTGGAGATGTTCGAGAACCGTCTTGCCGCCATCGAAGGCGCCGAATGGTGCATGGCCGCAGCCACGGGCATGGCGGCCGTTAGTTCAGTCTTTATGTGCCACCTGAAACCGGGTGATCATATTGTGTCGAGCCGGGCGCTGTTCGGTTCCTGCCGTTATGTGGCGGACGATCTGTGCTCCCGCTTCAATATTGAAGCGGACTTCATCGACGGCACCGACCTGGACGCGTGGAAGCGCGCCGTCCGGCCGGAAACGAAGCTGTTTTTCCTTGAGACGCCCTCTAATCCGGGCCTTGAGGTGATGGACGTTCAGGCGATCGCCGACATTGCCCATAATTGCGGCGCCAAACTGCTGGTCGACAATGTCTTTGCGACGCCAATCCTTCAGCATCCTTTCGAGCTCGGCGCCGATCTCGTCGTCTATTCCGCCACCAAGCACATGGACGGCCAGGGCCGCGTCATGGGCGGGGCCATTCTTGGCAATGATGTCGAGTGGCGCGATGAATTCCTGCGTCCCTTCATGCGCAACACCGGGCCCTCTCTCAGCCCGTTCAACGCCTGGGTACTGCTGAAGTCTCTTGAAACGCTGGACCTGCGTGTCCGCGCCATGGCGCAGAACGCGCTCGAGGTCGCCGAAGCGCTGAGCCCCCATATCGGTCATCCGCTGGCCCGGGTGCTGTATCCGTTTCGGCATGACCACAAACAGGTGGACATTGCCAAGCGCCAGATGGAGGGCGGCGGCACCGTCGTCACGCTTGATTTTGCTGGCGATGACGAAACCGCACAAGACCGGGCATTCCAGTTCCTGCGGGCACTTGAGCTGATCGACGTCTCCAACAATCTGGGCGACGCAAAATCACTCGCGACCCACAACCGGACAACGACGCATCACCGCCTGACCGAAGAAGCTCGCCGTGAACAGGGCATCACGCCCGGCATGGTGCGCGTCTCCATCGGGCTTGAGGACACGGCTGATCTCATGACCGATCTTAACGGGGCATTGGCGTCGGTCCGATGAAGTGCGTATGAGTCTGTTCATGGCAGTGGGGCGTGACGATATGGTCTACGAAACCGTGACGCGGGGTATCCGCATCACGGTTGAACCCGATTACCTCGAAGAGGAATCGGATCCGTCCGACGACCATTATGTCTGGGCCTATACTGTCCGCATCGACAATGATTCAGAACAGGTCGTCCAGCTGCTGAACCGGCGCTGGCACATCACCGATGCGTCGGGCCGGACCGTCATCGTGACCGGCGACGGCGTGATTGGCGAGCAGCCGGTTCTGCGCCCCGGAGAGATCTACGAATACACTTCGGGCTGCCCCCTGACGACGCCATCCGGTATGATGTTCGGCACCTATGGGATGGAAACCGAACAGGGGGAGACCTTCGATGCCGAAATTCCCGCCTTTTCTCTCGACAGTCCCCATGACTGGCACCGACCCAATTAAGGTGGGTTCGCCGGATACCGCCGTCCGCAAACAGGGCTAGAGACGTGCATGCTTGACGCCCGTCCCGTCCTTCTCGTCATCGGTGTCTTCCTGTCAGCCTTCAGCCTGCTGATGCTGATCCCGATGACCGCTGACCTTGTTGCGGGACACCCGGACTGGAAGGCATTCGGCATGTCGGCGATGATCGTCGGTGCAACCGGGGGCGGACTCACGGCGGCATCCTGGGGCCGGATCAAATCCTTCACCACGCGGCAGGGCTTTCTCATCACGACGTTGAGCTGGCTGGCGCTGGTCGTCGCTGCCTCCCTGCCGCTGTTTCTCAGCACCAAGACTATCGGCTATACGGACGCCTTCTTTGAAGCGATGTCCGGCCTGACGACGACGGGGGCGACCGTCGTCGTCGGACTAGATGACAGCCCCCCCGGGTTCCTGCTCTGGCGCTCTATCCTGCAGTGGATTGGCGGCGTCGGCGTGGTCATCATGGCGATTGCCATCCTGCCCTTCCTGTCGGTCGGCGGGATGCAGTTGTTCCGGCTGGAGAGCTCGGACCAGTCCGAAAAGATCCTGCCCGGCGCATCGCAGATCGCCGCGGCCATTTTCTGGCTCTATGTGACATTCACGTTTCTGTGCTTCATCATTTATTGGAGCATGGGCATGACGGCGTTCGACGCCATCAACCACGCCATGACCACAATTGCGACAGGGGGCTATTCGACCAAGGACGCCTCCTTTGGTCACTTTCTGAACGACCCCAATGTGCGCGGCCCGATCGACCTTGTGGCAACTGCTTTCATGTGTGTCGGCGCACTGCCCTTCGGCATGTATCTCCTCGCCCTGCGCGGCAGTTTCAATGCCAGCGTCAGCGACAGCCAGGTCCGCTTTTTCTTTGTCGCTGTCTCGATTTTTACGGCGATCATCACCCTCCGGATCGTTTCACTCTTCGAGTTTGATCTGTTCACCGCCTTCCGGCTGGCCGTCTTCAATGTGGTCTCGATCGTCACGGGCACCGGTTATGCCACCACGGATTACGGCCAATGGGGGCCGTTCGCCGTCGGCTTCTTTTTCTGCATCATGTTTGTGGGGGGCTGCGCCGGATCGACGTCATGCGGCCTGAAGATCTTTCGCCTGCAGGTGGCATTTGCCGCCCTCGCCCTGCACGGTCGGCGTCTGGCGCACCCGCACCGCGTGACCATCGCCCGCTACAATGGGCGGCCGATTTCGGACGAAGTCTTTCTGTCCGTGCTCAGCTTTTTCTTTGTCTACTTTGCGCTGTTCGCGACCTGCGCTGTCATTCTCGCCTGTCTCGGGCTTGATACCGTCACCGCGATGTCCGCAGCGGGCTCCGCCATCGCGAATGTCGGGCCGGGCCTCGGCGATATTGTCGGACCCGCCGGGAACTACAAAGCGCTTCCCGACGCCGCAAAATGGGTCTTGAGCATGACGATGCTACTCGGCAGGCTTGAACTGTTCACGGTGCTGGTCCTGATGCTGCCAGGGTTCTGGCGGCGTTGATCAGTCCTTGTCCGTCAGTTCAAGCGCGTAGCCTGCAGACCGGACCGTGCGGATCGGATTGACCTCGCCATTCTTGGTCAGTGCCTTGCGCAGTCGACCAATATGCACATCGACAGTGCGTGCCTCGACAAAGACATCAGAGCCCCAGACCGCGTTGAGCAGCTGCTCGCGGGAGAATACGCGCCCGGGGTTCTGCATCAGGTGGTCGAGCAGGCGAAACTCTGTCGGCCCCAGATGAATTTCGACCTGACCGCGTTTTACCCGATGGGCACTGCGGTCCATTTCAATATCGCCGAACACCACCGCTTCCTCGGCGAGGCCCGGCCGGATCCGCCGCAGCACTGCCTTGATGCGCGCCACCAGTTCCACATGGGAGACCGGCTTGACCAGATAATCGTCAGCGCCCGTATCAAGCCCGCGGACCTTGTCGGCCTCTTCGGCGCGGGCCGTCATCATGATGATGGGGATATTCTTTGTCTCGTTGCGGGTCCGCAGGCGACGGCACACTTCGATGCCGGAGACATTGGGAAGCATCCAGTCCAGAAGGACGAGATCGGGCATTTCCTCCTCGACCTTCAGAAGCGCGTCGTCCCCGTTGACGGCAAGGACGGTCTCATACCCTTCCTTCTTCAGATTGTATTCGAGGATGGTGGACAGGGCCTCTTCGTCCTCGACGATCAGAATACGGGTAGAGCTCATTATTGTCGGTCAATCGTTCAAAGGGACGAAACCGCCGAGAAACTCGTCACGTCGGTCTTGATCCGGTCACCTGTCATTTCCTCACCTGTTAGCGAGAAATGGACGCGTTCCGCAATATTGGTAGCGTGATCGCCAATGCGTTCAAAGTTCTTGGCGATAAAGACGAGGTGGGTACCAAGAAGGACGCCCGCCTGCTGCGCCCCCATCGTCTCCAGAAGCTCACGGAAGATAGAATTATACAGCTCGTCGATCTGCCCATCCGCATCCCGAACAGCCAGCGCAGCCTTTGCATTACCCTTGAACAGGGCGTCGAGGGACTCGCTGAACTGGGTCAGGGCGCGGCGACCCATCCGCGCAACGACGGGGACCACCTTCACCGTGTCGCCCACGCGGCCGACATCATTCAGCACCAGTGTACGCCGGGCGATATTCTTGGCCAAGTCGCCAACCCTTTCCATCTCTGCGGCGATGCGCAGGGCGGTCAGGGAGCGCCGCAGGGCTGCACCGGTGGGATGGCGATCTTCAAATATGGCCAGGACCTGGCGTTCGATATCGCGCTCATGCTCGTCGACGGCGCGATCACGCGCCACCACTTCCGCCGCAAGCGCGGAGTCGCGCCGCTCGAAGGCCTCGATCGAATCGGCCAATTGCTGCTCGACCACGCCACCCATAGTTGCAAGCGCGATGTCCACCTTTTCAAGGCGGCCGGTCACAGATCTGATCAAACCGAACGGCATAACGTCTCCTCCGATCTGTCACCTGAATGATTTGTGTGACAGATTCTTGTCGGCAGCCGTCCTCTTGCCAAAAATATCGTTTTGGCAGCGGAAGCAGTCGGCAAGACAACAGGGAAGTCACCTTAGGCGCGCTAGGTGCGCTCGTCCAGTTGCGGGGTAGAGCGGGTTCGTCTCGTCCAGGCGGCAGGCCCGAGGAAAAGACAAGTGAACACAGTGCCTTCTCCCTCTCGCGTCTCGATCTGGAGGGATGCACGGTGCCGCTGGAGGATGTGCTTGACGATCGCAAGCCCAAGTCCCGTTCCGCCCTTGGCCTTACTCAACTCCGGGTTGACCCGATAGAAGCGCTCAGTCAGGCGCGGCAGATCTCCCCGAGAGATGCCTGGCCCGGTATCGCGGATCTGAACCCAGACAATCTCCTGCTCGCCTATGCCGGCTCGGGCCGCCACATGGGAGCTCGTTTCCCCTGCCCGATAGGCCTCAGGCATCTCAGGCGGAATGCCGCGCCCCAGAGCGAGCACCACGCTATTGTGATCGCGGTCGGGCTGGATGCCATATTTCAGCGCGTTGTCGCACAGATTGAGGATCAGCCGGAAAAGCTCGCTGGCATCGCCAATGATGATGGCATCCGATGCCTCGGCTGGCGGTAGCACCTTGATCTCAACGCCTTCCTTGGCGGCGAGCGGCAGGAGGTTCTCCTGCACTGACTCAACGATCGTTACGAGATTGACCTGGTCAGAGGGCGGTTTTGCCTCGTTTATTTCGATCGCGGACAGCCCGATCAGATCCTCGACCAGCCGCAGCATGCGCTCGACCTGGCTCGCCATGACCTTGAGGAACCGCTCACGCGCCTCGGGGTCGTCCTTGGCGTGCCCCTGCAGCGTCTCAATGAAACCGGACATCGACGCGAGGGGCGTGCGCAATTCATGGCTGGCATTGGCAACGAAGTCCGTCCGCATCCGCTCGAGCTTTTTCTGGGCGGTCCGGTCCCGCAACATGATGATTGTCCCGCGGCCGCTCGAATGCCGCGAGCCAGCGATCGGCGCGGCATAAAATAGGAGTGTGCGTTCCGGCACGGTGTTGGTCGTGAACTCGACTTCACAGGGCTTGCCGGTGTGGTGGGCGTCCCGCAGGCAGTCATGGGCGCGCGGGGAACGGATGAGGCCAGAGATGTGATATCCGGTCACGTCCTCGGTAAAATGGCGGTGGGCCGCCGCGTTTGCTGTTTCCACCTGCCCCTCATGGGTCAGCAGAAGCACTGGCTGCGGAAACGTGTCGATGAGCACACGCAAGCGTTTCAGCGCTGCGACCTCTTCCTCGCTGAAATCGAGGCCGGGCCGCACCGTCTGGGCATCGCGAAGGGCGAAATAGCGCACGCCTAGCGCGCCGAGAAACAAGATACAGATGATACTGATCGGCGCAGGGCCGGCGCCTGACAACATCAGCCCACTGATGATAGACATCAGACCGACGGCCGCGCAAAAGGCAAAATCGCCGACGCGGCTCCGTTCGACCGGCGGTGCATCCCCCTGTTGCTGTTTCGGCGTCGCCAAGGCACATCCCTTTCGTCAAAGAAAACCGCCAGAGACCGGCGTTCCCCGTTTGCCAAACGAGCAATCACGCTTAAAGGGTCTCTCAAGCATCGCAAACCCAGAAAGGCCGAACGATGTCAGCGTCTCGCCATGTCACTACCAAAATTCTCGCCACCATGGGCCCAGCCAGCGAGTCGGTTCACCGCGCCCGCGCGCTGGTCCAGGCTGGTGTATCCGCCTTCCGCATGAACTTCAGTCACGGCAGCCACGAAGAGCATGCCGTCCGGTTCAATACGGTACGCGAAGTCGCCAAGGACCTTGGCCGCCATGTCCCCATCATTGCCGACATGCAGGGGCCCAAGCTCCGCTGCGGCAGGATCGCTGGCGGCTCGATGCAGCTGAATTTCGGCGATCGCGTGGAAGCCATCCTTGGTGAAACCGCCCCCGAGGGCGTGATCCCGATCCCGCACGAAGAGCTGTTCGAGGCACTGAAGGCTGACGACGTCGTGATGCTCGATGATGGTTTCTTGCGCCTTTCCGTCATTGAGGCGGGCGAGAAGCGGATCGAGTTCAAGGTCGAAGTCCCCGGCAAGCTGACCGATCGCAAAGGCATCAACATTCCCGGTCGCAAACTGCGCATCGACGCGCTGACCGAGAAGGACAAAGCCGATCTGGCGTTCGCGCTTGAACAAAATACCGACTACATCGCCCTGAGCTTCGTGCAGACCGCTGAGGACGTTCATAACGCCCGCAAGCTGATCGGCGACCGCGCGCGGATCATCTCCAAGATCGAAAAGCCAAGCGCGCTCGACGAACTGGACGCGATTGTTGCCGCGTCGGACGGTGTCATGGTCGCCCGCGGCGATCTGGGTGTGGAACTGCCGCTTGAGATGGTGCCGCCTGCCCAGCGCCGGATCATCCGCACCGCCCGCGCGCAGGGCAAGCTGTGCATTGTGGCCACCCAGATGTTGCAGTCCATGATCGACAGCCCGACGCCCACACGCGCCGAAGCGTCTGATACGGCCACCGCCGTCTATTATGGCGCCGATGCCGTCATGCTGAGCGCCGAAAGCGCCGTCGGCCGTCACCCGGAGGCTGCCGTGGCGATCATGGCACGGATCATTCGGGCGGCCAGTAGCGATCCGTCCTATTTTGAAGACATGGATCTCCTCGACCTCGACGGCGACGATCATTCCGTGCCGCAGGCTTTGGCGACCGCCGCCAGCTTTGCCGCCGACGTCACGAAGGCGTCCGCCATCGTGGCCTCGACCAATTCAGGCAGCACTGCCTACACGATCTCGCAGCACCGTCCGATCATGCCGATCGTGGCGGTGACCCCGAATGACAAAACCGCGCGTCAGCTCGGCCTTGCATGGGGCGTGGAGCCGATCCTGATTGATCACCAGGACGACTTCGAAAGCATGAGCCGCACGGCCGTTCAGACCTGCCGTGAACGGATGAATCTGGAAGCAGATGATCACATCGTTCTGCTGGCTGGTATTCCGACCGGTCGCACGGGCGGCACCAACACGCTGAAAATCATCCGCGTCGGAGATGCCTCATGACGAACCGCCAGGCCACCGCCATTGATCGGGTGCTGGCAGGCGTCCGCGTCATGCCGGTCGTCGTGATTCACGACGCCGATCATGCCCTCCCCTTGGCCGATGCCCTGCTGGAAGGCGGGATCAAGGCCATGGAGGTCACCCTGCGAACCGACGCTGCCATTGATGCGGTAGCGCGGATTGCCAAGGACCGGCCCGAAATGACCATCGGTACCGGGACAATCATCTCTCCCGATGATCTGGCCCGGTCGATGGATGCCGGCGCCGTGTTTGGCGTCAGCCCCGGCCTGACCGACATGCTGGCCAAGGCGGCTGCACTGCACTTCGATGACTGTCCGCTGCTGCCCGGCACCGCCACGGCGTCAGATGTCATGCGGGCGCTCGAATATGGATTTGAACGGCTGAAATTCTTCCCCGCAGAGGCCGCCGGCGGCGTGCCGATGCTGAAGTCCTTGGGCGGTCCACTGCTCGCGCCAAAGTTCTGTCCGACAGGCGGGCTGACGCCTGAGAACGCAGGGAAGTACCTGTCGCTCTCCAACGTCTTCTGCGCCGGTGGATCCTGGCTGACGCCTGCCGACAAGATGAAGGCGGGCGACTGGGCGGGGATCACCGCCATTGCCAAGGATGCGGCTGCACTTTAGCGCACCGCGCCGAATACAAAAAAGGCCGGAAGCGATATCCGCTTCCGGCCTTTTTTATTTCTCATCCGTCCTCAGACGATGAACCCGACCCGTTCCTTGACCTCTCGCATGATCGGTTCGGCGATAACACGGGCCTTTTCGGCGCCCGTTCGCAGAATGCCCTCGAGATAGGCCTCGTCCCCCCGCAGGCGACGCATTTCCTCGGTCAACGGTGCAAGCTTCGCGACCGCCAGATCCGCCAGTGCAGGCTTGAACTTGCCAAACCCCTCGCCGCCGAATTCCGCGAGAACAGCTTCGTCGGTCATGCCGGCAAGCGCCGCATAAATCCCGACGAGATTTTTGGCCTCGGGCCGATCCTCAAGGCCGTCCATTTCGGTCGGCAGCGGTTCGGGGTCCGTCTTCGCTTTCTTGATCTTCTTCGCAATCGTGTCGGCATCATCGGTCAACACGATGCGCGACAGATCCGATGGATCGGATTTGGACATTTTCGATGTTCCGTCCCTCAGGGACATGATGCGCGCACCCGGCCCCTTGATGAGCGGCTCGGGCAGCGGGAAGAAATCCTCATCCCCAAACTCGTTATTGAACTTGGTCGCGATGTCGCGCGCCAGCTCCAGATGCTGTTTCTGGTCCTCGCCCACCGGCACATGGGTCGCGCGGTAAAGGAGAATGTCGGCGGCCATCAGGTTCGGATAGACGAACAGACCGACCGAGGCGCGTTCCTTGTCCTTGCCGGCCTTGTCCTTGAACTGGGTCATCCGGTTCAGCCAGCCCATGCGTGCGACACAGTTGAAGACCCACGCCAGCTCAGCATGGCCGCTGACGGCTGACTGCTGGAAAATGATGGCCTTATCCGGATCGATCCCTGCCGCCACATAAGCAGCGGCGATTTCCAGGGTCTGGTCCCGCAATTGCTTGGGGTCCTGCCACACCGTGATCGCGTGCATGTCGACGATACAGTAAATCGACTCCATCTCATGCTGCATGTCCACGAATTTGCGGATGGCGCCGAGATAATTGCCGAGGTGGAGGTTGCCCGTGGGCTGCACGCCTGAAAAGACGCGCTGTGCATGTGTCTTGGTCATGGGCGCCCCAATAGCGCCAGATCGTGCCGGGGGCTAGCCGTCAAACGTGCTGGTTGGCCATCGCGGGATGACTGCCGACAATGGCTGCCACCTTTTCCCAAACAATGTCGGCAAACTCGTCGACAGGGGGACGGGGTTCGGTGTTCAGCGTGACGGCGATGACCTGACGAAAGGCGCCGACCATCAGCGCGGCGGCGAGATTGGTATCGAGATCGGCAGAAAGATGCTTTGACTCCTGCCCCTCGCGAATCAACTCGGCGACGAGCGCCATCAGGGTCTCTCCCCGCTGGCGGTCGATATTGAGGACCTCGCCATTCCCCGACAGTTTGGAGAGCATGATCGGCGCAAGCGGTTCGCCGTACAGATATTCCATCAGCAGATGCACGCGGCGGCGGCCCTGCTCGTACCAGTCGCATTCGTCAAACCGCATCTCGGCAATTTTCATGTAGCGGTCGTAGAAATCTGTCACGATCGCTGAGATCAGCCCGGCCTTCGATCCGAAATAATGATAGGCCAGGCCCATGGAAACGCTGGCGCGGTCAGCCACGTCGGCCATCTCGATGGAGCCGTCGCCCTCAATAATCGCACTGATAGCGGCCTGCAAAATTCTCGAGCGAGCATCACGCGGTGCGTCTTGCGAAATGGCTTCAGTCATCATCCATGGACAAACTATTGCTGATAAAATTGGCTCTATAGAGTTACACGCGTTTGTACAGGTTCAGTCAATATGCATGATAATTAACAGTGAATACTAGATTGAATTGAACTCAATTATATCTGTTTCGGTACCGGTTTCATTTAACCTTGAATGTCGCCAGCATACCTAAGGGATCAAGCGGTTGCCCCTGATCGCGCACTTCAAAATGAAGATGCGCAGACTTAGCGTTTCCACTGGACCCGACAAAGCCAATGGTTTCGCCCTGCCGGATGACCTGGCCTTCCTTCACGCGAATTCGGGAGAGGTGGGCGTAATAGGTGGTCACGCCCTGGCCGTGATTGAGAATCACCAATCGGCCAAAACCGCGCTGTCGACCGGCAAACTGCACGGTAGCGACCTGTACCGCAGCAACGGGCGTACCGTGGTCGGCGCGCAGGTCGATGCCATAATGGGGACGCCGGCCGCGCTGGCCGAAATTGGATGTGATCACCATGTCGTCGAGCGGCGAGATGAAGGGACCGACAGGACCGGTCGGCATTTTCGGCGAAGACGCGCAGGCAGACAGGACCGCGCTAAAGGCGATGACGATCAACGGCCTAATCGAAATAATATTTCCCATGCTGCGCGTAGTACTTGTAGCTGCCTTCGTATCCATAGCCGCCCTGCGCCCGCATATCCACCTGGGTCAGGACCGTGCCCGCCAGCGGGGTTTTCAGGCTGCCCAGAATCTTCCGGGCGGATTTCGCCAAAGTGACAGGCGTTGATTTCCACCGCACACAGAAGACTGCCCGGTCAGCTGCATCCACAACCATGCGGCTGTCCGCCACCGCGGTCAGCGGCGCCGTATCCAGAATGATCGCATCATATTGTTCACGCAGCCGGTCCAGCAGCGCGGCGAATCGCCCGCCACCAAACAGGTCACCCGTACCGGAACGATCCTCGGAAACCGGCAGAATATCAAGATCGGTCCTGTCATCTTTTCGAACAGCGGCGCTGATCGGTACCGTACCGGAGAGGACCTCAGCCAGCCCACGCGGCGCCTGCTCATCGCTCCATGGCAGCATGGCCGACAGGGCCCGCCGGCGAAGGTCGCAGTCGATCACGATGACACGATCCCCGGAGAGAGCCGCAATCCGCCCCAGACAGAGCGCAGAGACCGTCTTGCCTTCCCCGGACACCGCGGATGTCACCGCCACGATGACAGACTTCGCCGCATCGTCGGACTGCAGCGTCAACGCACTGCGCAGCGTCCGATAGCTTTCCGCATAGGCGGAGAGCGGCTTCTCCACCAGATAATCCTGAGGCGAACGAATGGAACCAGTGAGCTTGGCTGGCTCCAGTTGCGGTACGAGTGCAATCATCTGGGTATTCAGGGCACGCTCGACATCATCTGCAGTCCGGAGACCCGTATCAAAAACTTCTGCAATAACAATGACGAGCCCGCCGAGGGCTGAGCCGAGAACGAGACCCAGCAGGATATTCAACTTCTTGTTGGGAAATGATGGCGCGCGCGGCAGCGTTGCCTGGTCCGCGACCCGGGCATCGGCTTCGGCCAGATTCTCGAACAGTCGTACCTGTTGGGAGCGCTCCAGCAACTGCTCATAGCCGCGCCGACTGACCTCGACCTCGCGCTCAAGCTCACGCAAGCGGACCAGCGCCTGATTGTCTGTCGACAGTCCTTCGCGCAGTTCATTGATGCTGGTGCGCAATGACCGCACGCGCTGGCGCGCCACATCCACATCATTCTGCAGACGGCTGACGATCCGGTCCATTTCTTCCTGAATCTGGCGTTCGATATCTGCCTCTTCCGACTGCAGATTGTCCATCAGCGGGTGCTTGGGCCCGTAGCGGGTCTCAAGGTCCGCACGCCGCCGCGCAAGGTCCGCCTGTTTGGAGCGCAGCGTGGAAATGACGGGGGACGCCAGCACATCGGAGATGGCATCGGCCCCGGCACCGAGCGACAGCCGCCGATTGACGGTGGTCAGCTTCGCCTGCTTCTCGGCAAGATCAGCGTCCTGAATGATCATTTCAGCCTGCAAGTCGGCGATCTGCTGCTCTGACAGCAGGCTGCCTTCTGCTGACAAAAGGCCGTTCTCCACCTTGTAGCGTTCAACCGCGTCCTCTGCGACGCGCAAGTTTTTGCGCGTGTTTTCGACAGCGTCGAAAAGCGAATCCTGCACCAGCGTATAGGTCTCGAATTTCTGGTTCAGCTGATCGAGAATGTACTGATCTGCATAGGCATTTGCGATCTGCGCGGCGAGTTCAGGATCACGGCTCGTTGCGCGAATTGCGATAGCGTAAGTGATGCCGGCGCGTTCCGCTTCGACGGCCTGGGCGACAAGGGCGTGGGTCTGTTCACGGATGATCCGTTCGTTGACGTCCTCATCGCGGTCCAGCTGGGCAGGCGCGAAGAGAGCCGCCAGGCCACGGCGCTCCCGAATATAGGGATTGAATTCTGGCACGGCGTAAAGATTGAGCTTTTCGGCAACCTGCGCCGCCATGCTCTGGCTCATGATCAGCTGAACTTCCGTATCCACCACCGCGGCATCCGGTGACACGCCGGAAATGATCGCTGAAACATCGAGCGCGCGGGTCTCGGATTTGTTCAGGACAACCCGCGCCTCCGCCGTGTAGCGAGGCGTCTGCTGAAACGTGATGATCGTGACGAGGGCCAGAACGGTAATGGCCGTCGCGCAGAACAGCCTGAACCGCCGCCGGAACATGGCCCAGAGACCGGGCAGGTCGAGCAGCCCGTTGGCAGGGATCAAAGAAGGCTCGCTGGCTGGCAGTGTCATATCGCTAATCTTTTTCACCCAAGCGCCCCATAGGTGGGGATCGCGGTCGCATTCCGTCCCGAAAATCGCAAAGTGTGCCAAGTCTAGCCCGGCAAACACGCCAAACTGGCGTTAATGCCCGGCAAGGCTGTAGCGATCCTCTCCAGGAATATTGCGAAGTCTGTGCCACCTTAACGGGTGGACGCTATCAGCGCTGCAGCGTCAGGGTCAGCAACAGGTCATGGCTGTTGTAGTCGGCGTTAAATCCGCCATTGAAGAGATCAACCGCGACGTCCTGCTCGCGGTATCGATAGTCGAGGGAAGCGGACACATTCGGATTGAACAGATAGGTGCCGCCGACACCTAGGCCGCGCCGATCAATTGACTGATCGGTCAACCGTTCACCCTCCTCTTCGTCCAACGGGAAGGCATCGGGATAGTCCACCGTACCGACAGCACCATACGCATAGAGAAGCACATTGCGGCGCAGTTCGTGATCAACCCGAAGCCGCGCCTCGGTCGTCACATAGCCCCCGGCATTGATCACCGCGGTTTCATCGATCCCCCGGCGACCGGTCAGCGTGATGGTCGTCAGCTCGGTCGGGAACCATTCAAGCTGCGCATCAAGGCTGAGACCATTGGCCGTCTGCAGACGGATGTCCTCATAGTCCTGTTCAAAATAGCCCAAGGACACACGTCCGCGGGAAAGGCGTGTGACATCAAATTCCGTCCCTGCAGCAACCCGCCACCCTTCGGAATCGCGGTCATAGGGGGTCTCCTGATCATACTCGCGGGCATTGATTTCACCCTCGAGGAAGATCGAGAAATCCCGCGTGATGGCGAGGCTGACCTGGCCGAGCAGGCTGTACCGCTGATGATCGCGATAGTCCTGGTCGACCCGCGCACGCGGCACAGCAACAGCTTCCGGCAGCAGGAGCGCATCCGAGAAATCGTAATCCGCAAAGTCGATGCGGGTCTTGTACCGGACACGTCCCATCTCGTGCTGCAGACCCAGATAGGCCCGCGTGCGCGTGTACTCTACCGGCTCCTCAAACAGGAAGCCGGCGGTCTGTGTCTGACGATCTTCGTGGCGCCGGTCGATGCTGGCGCCGCCGAACAGGGCCGCTGTCCGTGTCAGGTCCAGCTGTCCGTTGATGGCAGCGCCCAGATTGGTGATTGTCTCATTCTGGAAGCGGTTGTTCTTGATCGCTTCGGCATAGGCGCTGAACCCGATGGCATGTCGTGACCATACGGTTTCGCCCCGAATACTGGGCCGTAGGAAAACAAAGCTGTCTGCCTCATCCTCGAACCGCTCAAGCCCCCGATCGCTCGGCACATCGGAGAGCGCGAAGGCGTTGGACGTCCAGCCAACGCCCAGATCGAGTCGCGGTTTGACGATGAATTGTCCCGCCCTGACGCCGGGCGCTGCGTATTCAGGCCGATAGCGTTCCAGCACGGAAATATTTCGGTCCCGCTCGAACAGTGAATCCTGTGCCGCGGCCGTGGAGACGGCGCCCTGCCCCAGAAGGAGCAGGCCAGCAGCGCCAAGCGCGCTCGATCCCATCAGCCGTGTCTTGATCACAATACTCCCCTGACGCGGGTTCTTCAGGCACATCGATCTGGGATGCACAAGTCACGCCAGTTCAACACAAAATAGTGTCACGTCAATGACTTGGCGATGCCTGTCAGCGCCTGCGAGGAGTCGCTGCCGTCAGAGCGATCAGAAAAACCGCTCGCCGATACGGATCGTGTCACCGGGCCGGACCGTGGTGGTCGATGTCAGGGGAAATTTACTTTCCTCCTGATCACCCGCCCGGCGGATATAAACAAACCGCTCATTGGCCCGATAGGTGAAGCCTTCCGCCGTCGCCACGGCATTGAGGACCGTCAGGCCGCTCTGATAGGCATAGGTGCCCGGGCGCTTGACCTCCCCCAGAATATAGAAGGGGCGATAGGCAACGACCTCGGCGCTGACACTGGGATCCTTGAGATAACCATCGCGCAGGGCCGCATCGACCGAGCCCTGCAGCTCCCGCACCGTCAGGCCGCGGGCCTGGAATTCACCGATCAGCGGCAGTGACACCTGCCCTGCGCCGTCCACCGAATATTCGCCGGAAAGGTCCTCTTCGCCGTAGACGGTCAGTTTGACCTTGTCGCCGGGGCCGAGCCGGTAGTCTTCGGCGCTGAACGCTTCAGGCGCGACACCCTCGGTGCTCGTCGGTGCGGGCGCCGTTGCACATCCCGTTAACCACAGGGTGAGTAGGACGGAGACAAGTATTCTGACGGTCATCGCGACACCCTTTCACGGCTTTTCCATGCAGGCGCTATACCACCTGTCACAATTCGGCGGTATGGGCGCAGCAAATCAGTGGTATTGACGATCATCCATGTCCCTTCTCCAGTTGCTGCTTCTCGCTATTGTCCAGGGTCTGACCGAATTCATTCCGGTCAGTTCATCGGCGCATCTCATCCTGCTACCGGCCCTGATCGAAGGATTTCAGGATCAGGGACGGGCGATTGACGTCGCCGCCCATGTGGGAAGCCTGTTCGCTGTCCTGATCTACTTCCGCTCAGAAACAGG
Organism: Parvularcula sp. LCG005; assembly: GCF_032930845.1. Taxonomy (GTDB): domain Bacteria; phylum Pseudomonadota; class Alphaproteobacteria; order Caulobacterales; family Parvularculaceae; genus Parvularcula. Next base: position 2,549,727 of record NZ_CP136758.1, read on the forward strand.
GCGCCTGTTCACCGGCGGGCTTGATACTGTCCGGATGCGGGACACCGGTGACCGGCACCTCTTCCTCACTATTGCTCTCGCGACCATCCCCCTCGTCCTCTTCGGCGCTGTGCTAGAGTTGACGGGCCTTGCCGATGGTCTGCGCGACCCTCGGGTTCTGGCGACGACCTCCATCGTGTTCGGTATCCTTCTATGGATCGCTGACCGTCGGCCGACAGTCCACGATGAAATGCCGAGCCGCTGGCGCGTCGTGGCGGCGATCGCGGTTGCCCAAGCCATTGCGGTGATCCCCGGCACGTCACGCTCCGGCATCACCATCACGGCGGCGCGCTGGTTCGGGTATAGTCGTGAGCAGTCAGCGCGCTTCTCAATGCTGCTTGCCGTTCCTGCAATCGCAGCCTCCGGCGCGTTCGCGACCTACAAGCTGTTCAAAGACGGACATCAGGGAGAATGGACCGCGGCATTGATCGTCGCGGTGTTCAGTTTCCTGTCCGCATGGCTAGCCATTATCCTGTTCATGAAGATGACGCGGACAGTTTCGATGACCCCTTTCGTCATCTACCGGATCGCCTTGGGCATATTCCTCTTCATTTTGTTCACCTGAGCTGCACTTGCGGACCGACATATAGGTGTTACATTATTCATCAGGTGTCGTGTCTGACCCGGTCCATCGATTTGCGATGACCAGGTTCACGGTTGGGCAATCACCTTTTGGTAGTACGATCTTCGTCGTGACAGTTCGGGGCACGACAAAGCCAAGAACACCGCCGGCAGCGTTCTTGCAGGCCTCTTGGACGACGATCGTCTAACTGGGATGGGTATGGGTATGATGGACAACACAAACCGACCCTTGGCAAACAAGAAGCTCTGCTATGTTCGGCAGGTTTTTGCGTGGGAAGTCAGGGAAGAGATCGAACGGGAATCGTCGGACATTTCCGACGCATTCGACGATCACAGCGTTCTTTACGCGCTGCACGCTGATGATGGATCACGCATCGCGCTGATGAGCGATCGCGAGATCGCATTCGCCGCAGCGAAACAGCATGAAATGACGCCTGTCAGCGTCCACTGACGCGCAGTGTGATCATGTTGAACTGAAAAAGGCCCCATGAGGGGCCTTTTTTCATGGCAATTGGAAAAAACGAGCGTCAGGCGGCCTGAGCATCCGCGTCGCCAACGGCGATGGCATACAGGGCCTCTGCATCCGCGGCACCGCGCATGGCATCCTGAACCTCATCAGAGCGCAGCAGACGGGCAACCCGCGACAGGGCCTTCAGATGGTCCGCATCGGCACGCTCCGGTGCCAGAAGCAGAAAGACGAGGTCCACGGGCCGGTCATCGATCGAGTCGAAATCGACCGGCTGTGCCAGCCGGGCAAAAATGCCGCGCATCTGGGAAATCTCAGCCCGCGCATGCGGCACTGCGACCCCTCTGCCGATGCCAGTGGAGCCGAGCTGTTCGCGCTCCAGCAGACTGTCCAAAAGAGACGTTTCATCAAGGCCCATCGTTTTCTGCGCATGGGCAGCAAGCTGCTTGAGCACGCTGCGCTTACAGCTTGCTTCCATGGACACGATAACGTTCTCGGAACTCAAGAAAGACCTGATTTCGCTCGACATATACTTCATTCGTCGACACACATTCGTTGCGATGCGGCCGTCCAATTCTAAATTCGAGGACCGCGAGCGCGGCCACATACCACACTCCTCGCTCGCGTCACCTCATTTCGAGATGCTTTTAGCTATCTTTCACGAACCGTGCCTTAATCGGCTGTCCGAGCACCATCGATCCATCCAATATTGCCGTCATCGCGGCGGTAGACCACGTTGAGATCGCCATGTTTTGCATTTCTGAAAATAACCACACGCTCATCGATCACGTCCAGCTGCAAAACTGCGTCACTGACGGACATGCGACGTAAGATGGTGCTCTTTTCTGCGATGACCAATGGTGCATCTGCGGCCTCGTCCTCATCCATCTCCGACGACGCGGCGATGACATAGGACGATGCAGTCTCGGCAGGGAGTTCCTCGCGATTATTGGCGTGGTGGTCCTTGAGGCGACGCTTGTAGCGGCGGACGCGCTTCTCAAGCTTGGTCATGGCCCCGTCAAAAGCGCCATAGGCGTCATGCGCCCTGTCCTGTGCTGCCAGAAACACCCCTGAGGCCAGGTGGAGCGTGATCTCCACCTCAATTTGCGGCCCCTCCTTGTCGAACGTTACCTGCGCCTCTGCCGATCGATCGAAATATTTGTGCACGCCGGCCGCAAGATTGTCTTTGACGTAAGTCTGCAGGGCGGCACCGAGGTCGATCGCTTTGCCGGTAATTTGAACGTCCATTTTTAACTCCATCTCTTCGGAAGGAAATATAGGGTGTGACTATGCGCTTCCCATCGTGCAGTGCAAAATTAGTCGCGCAGCGAGATGGTGACGCCAATCGTGTTTCGAAGAGGTTGACGGACCTAGGCCAGTGAACGTTTGGCCATGCGCCTGCGCTGGACCGAGGAAGGCAACCCCAACGCTTCACGATATTTTGCGACCGTACGGCGCGCAATATCGATGTTTTCACCGGCCAGGATCGACACCAGCCGATCATCGGACAGCGGGTTTTCGGGCTCTTCCTCGTCGATCAGCTGGCGGATCCGGTGCCGGACGCTCTCAGCCGAATATTCCGCATCACCCGTCCGCGACGAGATCGCCGCCGTGAAGAAATATTTCATCTCAAACGTCCCGCGCGGGGTCGCGATGAACTTGTTCGACGTTACGCGGCTGACCGTCGATTCGTGCATCTCGATCGAATCCGCAATGGTCTTGAGGTTAAGGGGCCGCAGATAGCGAATACCGTTGACGAAGAATTCGTCCTGATATTTCACCAGCTCCGTTGCCACCCGCAGGATTGTCCGGGCGCGCTGGTCAAGACTGCGAACAAGCCAGTTGGCATTGGCCATCTGCTCATTAAGGAAGGTCCGTGCCTCCCCGCCCTTGGTCGAAGCCGCCAGGCGCGTGAAATAGCGCTCGTCGGCAATGACCCGCGGGAGCGTTTCTGAGTTCAGCTCGACCTTCCACCCGCCATCGGCGTCCTCGGTCACATAGACGTCTGGCACGACGACCTGCACATGGTCGCGGCCATATTGCAGGCCCGGCTTGGGATTGAGCCGGCGTATCGTCGCGATGGCGGCTTTCAGCTCTGCATCATTCAGGCGACAGGCCCGGCGCAGGGCCGGCATGTTATGGGTACCGAGGAAATGGATATTCTCGAGAAAAAGCTCCATCCCGGGGGTCAGTTCACCGAGATCGCGCAATTGCAGCTTCAGGCATTCCTGCAGCGAACGCGCCCCGACCCCGGAAGGCTCGAAGTTCTGGATCAGTCGCAGGGCCTTTTCGACAAGACTGAGATCAGCCCCCAGACGCTCGGCAATTTCGTTCGTTGAATCACGGAGATAGCCCCCATCATCGATCAGATCGATCAGATAGGAGCCAATGAACAGGATGGTGTCGTCACGGCTGGTGACGTGGAGCTGGTCGGTCAGGTGGTCATGCAGACTTTTGACCCCGCCCGTATTTTCAGCCGCATCATAGTCATCGGACAGCGACGGCCCGCGGGAGGAAACGGAGGACCAGTCCCCTGCCCCGGCGTCACCGGGTGCGGCCTCATTGTCGATATTGCTGTAGTCCGTATCGAGGGTGGAATGGTCCGCCGACGCATCCGCGTCCGCGCGCTCCTCGCCCCGTGCTTCGTCGCCACGCTGAGGGTCAGAGCCACTCTCATCGCGTTCGAGAAACGGGTTTTCCTCAAGCTGGGATTCAACGAATTCCGCAAGTTCCAGGTTGGTCAGCTGCAGCAGTTTGATGGCCTGTTGCAGCTGGGGTGTCATCACCAGCTGCTGCCCCTGCCGGACCTCTAGTTTCTGCGAAATACTCAAGGACACTCTCCGAACTGTACCGAAATGAAACAAAGTTCTTTTCGGCGCATGCTTTAGAGTTATCCTTTACAGCTGGAAGGTTTCACCCAGATAAACACGGCGCACGTCTTTGTTTGCAATTATCTCTGACGGCGTCCCCTCACTCAGCAATTCACCCTTATGGATGATGTAGGCGCGGTCGATGATGTCCAGCGTCTCGCGGACATTGTGATCGGTGATCAGAACGCCGAGGCCGCGGTCTTTGAGATGCGCGACCAGTTCCCGGATATCGGCAATCGCCAACGGATCAATGCCGGCAAAGGGCTCGTCGAGCAGCATATAGTCAGGGCCGGTGGCCACCGCACGAGCGATTTCAAGGCGTCGACGTTCACCACCAGAGAGCGCCGTGGCCATGGATTTGCGCACATGGGCGATGCCAAATTCTTCAAGCAGCGCCGTGACCACGGATGCCTGGGTCGCAGCACCACTATGCACCAGTTCCACCACCGCCTGGACGTTCTCTTCAACCGTCAGCCCACGGAAGATCGACGCTTCCTGCGGCAGGTAACCGATGCCGAGCTTGGCGCGCTGGTACATGGGCAGGCGGGTGACGTCATAGCCATCAAGAAGGATCCGCCCGCCATCGGCCGGGACCAGTCCTGTCACCATGTAAAAGCAGGTCGTCTTCCCCGCCCCGTTTGGACCGAGCAGGCCGACAGCTTCACCACGCCGGACATGAAAGCTGACATGATTGACCACCTGCCGACGCCGAAACGTCTTCTGCAGGTTCTCGGCAACCAGCCCGTCGGTCTCAGTGACCGGAGCGGCAGCGTTCATATCCTTATCCAGTGGAGATCCGTCCATTATTGTCCGCTTGGCGCTGTGTAGAAGAGGCCCCGTACACGGCCGTCCGCCCCGGGGGTGAAACTCATGGCGCCGGTAGAGGTGTTATAGATCAGTTCGCCGCCAACCATGATCTGTTCGCCCTGGATGACGATGACATTGCCGGTCACCGTGATGATGGATGTGCTCGCGTCGTAAATCGCCAACTCGCCAGACACCGCATTCTCGCCATCGGCGTAACGGACATTGCCGCGGCTCTCGATCCGATTGAACCCGCCATCGCTGGAGACACCATCGACGGTCATTTCATCAGCCGACAGGATTGAGATGCCCTGGGTCACACGCACGTCACCGACGCATTTTATCCGATCCTGTTGGTCGAGAAATTCGCAGCTGCCATCGGCGGAAATATCAATCGGCAGATTACCGCCCTGGCCGAAATAGGGCTCGGCATCCTGGGCGGCGAACAGGGCCAGTCCGGCGAAGGAGAGCGTCAGAAGCATGGGTGTCGTCACTTTTCCGTCTCGCTGAGAACCACATGCCCCAGCCCACTAATCCACCAGGACGACTATCGAAGGTCGGATTTCTGCTCGGCGGTCTCCGATTTCGGATTGAGCCGCACCCGCACATTGCCTTCCAGCACCAGACGCCCTTCCCCCTGATAGGCCGTCGCGCTGTCGGCGGCAACGGTGCCCCGCTCCCCCTGGCCACTAATACCCGTCGTGGACGTGATGGTATTGCTCTTGAGATCGACAGCCGCCGCGTCCGTGTTGATCGTGAAGTCGCTGCCGCCGATCGAGTGCTGCATCTGCACGTCGTTCGTCAGGTCAATCTGATCCCGGGCCGTATCGTAGAGGCCGTCTCGCGCTTTCACACGCATGCTTTCGCTCGTGTCACCCCGCGCTCTGGCGCGCATCGCCTCAGGATTTTCAAGCAGGATCCGGTCCGGGCTGTTTGGATTGCGCTGGGCCGCGGCGGCAGACACCTCAAAGGGCAGACCGCTCAGGTCCTCGCCCATATAACGAGGTCGTTCGAGACGCATGTCATCGCTCTCGGTGTCGATTTGCGTGAACTGCAGCGCGAACTCCCGGTCGATCTGTGGGGGTGTGGCGCTGAACACATACGTCGCCAGAAGGCCGGCGGCGGCGGCCGGGACCGCAAGGCGCAAATGGCGCACAATCCGGGTATGACGCTGGGCCTCAGCGGGCTTCAGGCGTTCGACATCAGGCACCATCAGAACGGAGCGCGACTGCGTCTCGCCTGGGCCATCATCCACGTCACGCGTGGAGGGCGCTGGTGATCCTGCGAAATCCATGACTACCCATTGTCGTCAGCGCACCAGATATGGCACCCCGGCGGGCCCATGAAAAGATGCAGTGCACCATGTTACGGGACCGTATTCTGCAATTGTATTACTTTCGTCCAGACAATTCGCCCTAGCGCACGCGGCGGTCAACTGTGCGCGAAAATGTCGACCTGGCCCCAGCCGGCCAGATCAAGCGCGGCCCGAACTGGCAAAAAGTCAAAACAGGCCTGCACAAGGGCGTCCCGATTTTCGCGTTTCAACATGCTATCGAGCTTTTCGCGCGCCTCATGCAGGTGGAGGACGTCAGATGCCGCATAGGCCTGCTGCGCGTCGCTGAGCGGATCGGCCGCCCAGTCAGACGATTGCTGCTGCTTTGACAGTTCCACACCGCACATTTCGCGCACCACGTCCTTCAGGCCATGCCGGTCAGTGTAGGTGCGGGCGACCTTGGAGGCGATTTTCGTGCAGTAGATCGGTGTCGTCACGACGCCAAGCCAATGCCGGAACACTGCCACGTCAAATCGCGCGAAATGGAAAATCTTGAGCACATTCTCATCGGCGAGGAGCGCTTTGAGGTTCTTGGCCTTGTCGTAATCATCGCCTGAAAACTGGACCAGATGAGCGTCACCATCGCCAGCGGACAGTTGCACCACGCACAGACGATCGCGCAATGGGTTCAGACCCAGCGTTTCGCTGTCGACAGCCACAACGGTTCCAAGGTCGAGCCCGTCTGGCAGGTCTCCGCGATGAAGGTGGATAGTCACAGGCCGATCCTTTTCTGACGCCCGCTGGCGTAAGGCAAAAAGGGGCAGAAGCATGGCTTGCCTGTCGTGACAAGGTCTGACGTCACAACGGACGAACGCCTGCAGAAATATATCGAGAGTGATGGAACTTCCATCAGACCCTCGGGTTTTCCTTGCACACTATAAAAGGAGTTCGAGGACATGATGAAATACTGGAAAATGCTGATGCTCGGTCTCGTTGCAGTAAGCGCCACTGCTTGCAACACAGTCGAAGGTTTCGGTCGCGATGTCGAAGAAGCCGGCGATGAAATCGAAGAAACAGCGAACGAAGTGAAGAACTAAGCGTCTTCATGGTACGGAAAAACCGGCCCGCGTGGCCGGTTTTTTTGTGCTCTGCTGCCTACTCGTCGCTGCGGAGGCGATAGGGCAGCGTCAGGACCACGCGATAACCGCCCTCTTCAGGGGCTGTCACGGCCACCGTCCCGCGCACCTGTTTCGCGAAGGCGTTCATCAGTTTCGTACCAAGGCCGGAGCCAGACACCTGGCTGTTATTCGATCCGCCTTCACCACAACCATCATCAATAACGGCCAGTTCAACGTTACCGTCCTGTCGCCGAAGCTCGACACGCAGCTCGCCGCCGTCTTCATCGAACGCATATTTGATGGAATTGGTGACCGCTTCGAGCACGAACAGGGCCATGGGAATGGCATCATCGGCGTTGATTTCGATGTCTTCGATATCCCAGTCGAGCTCAACACCCAGCTCATCCATGCCCAGAGCTTCGCCGAGATGTTCAAGAAGGGCATCGAAGAACGCCCCCATCTGAACGGTTTCGAGGCTTTCGTAGTGATACAGGGTCTGGTGCACGATGGAGAGCGCATCGATACGGTGGCGGACCGCGGCCAGCACCTCGCGCGCCTCAGTGTCTTTAACCGCGCGAGACTGCAGGCTGACAAAGCTGGTCACGATCTGCAGGTTATTCTTGATGCGATGGTGAATTTCCTTCACCGCCGCATCCCGCTTTTCAATCGCGTCGATCAGCGCCGTATCACGCTCCCTGATCCGGGCGGCCATCCGACCGAAGGTCCGGGCAAAGCTGGCGATTTCCTGCGGCGCCCGCTGAAAGGACGCATCCACGTCATGCTCGTAGTGCCCTTCGCCATATACCATGGCCAGCTGACGCAATGGACGCAGCCATTGCAGGACGAAGCGGTCGACAGCGAGCCACGCAACGACAAGCGCTGACACAAAAATAAGGAGCGGCAGGCCAACTGCCGACACTGGCCTCAGTGTGAACTCACTCAAGGGCCCGGGAGAAACGCGAGAGAGGACGGCATAGACACCGTCAGCCCCCAGCAGGCTGACCACCACATCGTAGCGCACACCATCGCGCGATTCGACCACCATGAAAGCTGGCTTCTGCCTGGCTTGAGACACAAGGCCGGGGTCGATGCCCGCGAAGCGGGAGCTGCCGAAAAGTTTGCCGGTATCGTCGGCCAGCGCCACCTCGACACCGGCTGCCGGCTCGACGAACGCGGCGGTATTGAGAAGATCCCGCACGCGGACCGAGAATAGGATACCACCGTCGAACTCGCCCTGCTCGTCCGTCAACCGCCGAATGACGGCGAAAACCCATGTTTCACTCAGCTTTCCAAAGAACGCCTCAGTGCGCACAACTTCAGCGCCATCTTTGAGCTGCTGAAGCCATGTGTTGCGGGTCGACAGGCCCTCAGGATTACTGAGCGACGTGCAAAGATAGTCACCGTTCACATCGAAACGGCCGACATTGCCGACATAGGGCAGCAACGGATTTACCCGCGCGGCGACCTCTGCACAGTTTTCCGGCGTAAACTCCGGCGCGAAGGCTTCCTGCAGGATTTCGGTTGTGGCAAGGGACTGCTCCATTCGCCCAATGGCATCAGAAGCAAGCAGGACGAGGTCATTCCGCCGATCATTGACGCCGTTGCGGGCATCCTGAATCGCCGAGAAACCAGCGAAAACGAGGATTGGGCTAAGGGCCGCCGCAATAGTAACGAGGAGCCTCTCGCGAAGCGACCTGACGAACATACGACCCAACCTTCGACGTTAGCGATCAGACACGCGCAACGAGACGATCCGCCTCATCCATGATGTCTCCCATAGCGGAAGACGCGTCACCCTTGCCATCGTTCTGCGACGTCACAGAGCCATTTTCAAGAATGTCCGCCAACGCCTTGCGCGCCCTGCTGACCCGGCTCTTGATCGTGCCGACAGCACAGCCGCAAATTGCCGCTGCCTCTTCGTATGAAACGCCGCCAGCGCCCACCAGGATCAGGGCTTCGCGCTGCTCAACAGGCAGTTGCGGCAGCGCCATGCGCAGCTCCAGAAGCTCCAGAGATGCAGATGGATTGTCCTGCGCGACCAGCGTGGCTTCAGCCACTTCCTGATCCAGCGGCTGCGAACGCCAAGCCCGGCGCTGTTGAGAATAGAAAAGATTCCGGAGAATGGTGAAGGTCCAGGCCTTCAGATTCGTGCCGTGCTCATAGCTTGCACGGGCCCGCCACGCCTTCAGAAGCGCTTCCTGCGCCAAATCATCGGCGGCAGCGCGGTTATTGCAGAGACTGCGCGCAAACGCGCGCAAATGCGGAATGAGTTCCGTCAGGTCCTGCTTGAATTCTGAGGCTTCAATGGCTTCGCTCATTAGCGGTCGCCTCCAGATGACGACTTGCTATCGGCTTCCTCCAGCAAACGCATGAAATCATCGGGCACATCTTCCTTGGCCACTTCATCATACATTTCCCGCAAGTGCTTACCAATGCGCTTGGTGCGCGAGCGTCGCTGGCGCACATCGTCCGGATCGTTGCCCGGCGTTTTTGTACCCATGTCTACCGATCTCAATGCCATCTGAATCCAAGTTGATGCTGTAAATTCGGAAAGGAAACGCCGCGAAATCGTCAAAGTTCCCACTTATTGTAGCAAACCTGCATTTTTTTTCACCGGCCGTGCAACCAACTCGTTGGGCAAGGGTTAAAGGCCATCAGGACAGTTACGAAACCGAGGGATACATGGAATTCGCCAAACAGTTTGCGCCACACTTGCCTCTGCTGAGGCGCTATGCGCGTGCGCTGACTGGCAGTCAGCAAAGCGGCGATGCGTATATCCGCGCTTCTTTGGAAGCGCTGGTTGCCGACCCATCGCAGGTCACCATGGATTTGGGGGCGCGCGTGGCGCTTTACAAATTCTTCCACACCATCTGGAATTCGACGGGCGCAACCATCATCGACATGAGTGCAGACCTGTCCGACAGCGCGACGGCCCGACTACAGTCGCTGGCCCCGCTACAGCGCCAGGCCTTCCTGCTGACATCCCTTGAAGGGTTCAAACGCAGCGAAGCGGCAACCATTCTTGGCCAGACCGAGAAGGAACTCGACAAGCTGATCGACCTCGCCCAGCGCGAAATCGAAGATGAACTGCGCACCAAAGTGCTCATCATTGAAGACGAAGCGATCATTGCGGCTGACCTTGAGCATATCGTCAAGGAAATGGGTCATGATGTTACCGGAAATGCTGTGACCCGTGATGAAGCGGTCAAGATGGCGCACGCCAATCCGCCAGGGCTGGTCCTCTGTGACATCCAGCTGGCCGATGATTCCTCGGGGATCGACGCGGCGCACGAAATTCTTTCGGCGTTCGACGTTCCTATCATTTTCATTACGGCCTTCCCGGAACGCCTGCTGACAGGCGAGCGTCCGGAACCCACTTTCCTGATTTCCAAGCCATTCCAGGACAACACGGTGAAAGCGGCGATCGCGCAAGCGCTCTTCTTCCATCCGTCCAAGGAATCAGTGGCCGCGTAAGACGACCAACTGACCAAACTCGAGGCCGTTGTGAAAGCAGCGGCCTTTTTTGTTGTGGCTAACACGCAACACATAAAAAGAACGCCGAAAAGTCAATATTATATAGGAACAGCTTGACACCGAGACCGTTTATTGGGTGGAGGCTCAAGATGAGAACTGTAGTTATTTCTACCGCCGTCGCCGTTGCTTCGATCGCCAGCGCTTCAGCGCTCGTCGATTTCGGATCTGCATTTGGCAGCACATCACAGTTTGTCAGCAAAGAAGACGCTACTCTTCACGCCCATCGCGCCTTCGATAAAATTGACGTCGACAGAAGCGGGTCAATCGACATTGACGAGTTCGCGGCCCAAGCCATTGTGTACGCAGAAATGGCCCGGAACCAGCGGACAGTCACGATTGACGGCAACATGGTTCACCGCATTGACCTTCCCGACGGCATTTCAGACAGACTGTCACCTCAGGAACGCACCTCCATCGATGCCCAGGCACGCCGTACGTTCTACGAAATTTCCCATCAGGGTCAGCCTCTTTCGAAAGCCGCCTGGCAAATGAGCCAGCAGCGCCAATTCGAACAGGCCGATCGCAACGCGAATGGACGCCTTGAAGGCCGCGAGCTGAACGCCTTCGCACGCAACGTGTCGCACGCCCGTTCCGCCTAAGCCTCTCTCTACGCCCCCTCAAAAAAACCGGTTGCTTTCCAGCGACCGGTTTTTTGCTGCAACCTGCACTCAATAGATTTCTGCAGGATCCAATCACTTTTGCCTTGTCCAAGAGTCCGCATCCGCGTTGCGATGCAGTGCGCCAAGGCGCATCAGCCGCGACCCTGCGCTCTGATCAGGATATGAATGGAAGGGGGATGGGTGGACACACGCGAGACGAAGAGCAGGACAGGTGTGGGAGCGGATCACTCAACACCTCGCGTGTGCCTTACACAATATACGCCTCGGCTCCACCAACGTTCCGTGTAAAGCGCGAATTTATTTGCAGCTTCTGCCGTCTCGTTTCGCCGAAACCCGCGCAACAAAAAAGCGCCCTCTGAGGGGCGCTTTTTCGTAAATCCTGCGATCAGGTCGTTAGACGCTCCGACCTCTCACAGCACGTGCAACGAATGTAATCACGAGCAGAGCGAGGAAGATGAAGAACAGGATCTGAGCGATACCAGCAGAAGCGCCGGCAATACCACCAAAGCCAAGTGCAGCAGCAATGATAGCGAGTACAAAGAATGCAATAGCCCAACCGAGCATAACGTATCTCCTTTTGAATATTCGGAGTGTTCCGATGCAAATTAAACGGCCGATGACGGACCAAGTTCCCTTGACATCATCTTTTTTACCGTGGTCCGCGTCTGAACAGGTGGGGCTCTACCGTCTCTTCGTCATCAGGATGGGCGGGAACCGATGACGGTGTTGCGCGTTTTCCTCGGGTGATTTGCATCATCAACAAACATTCAGGCTCTGTGCCTCCTGACGCGGAGACCGCCATCGTGCGTCTGCTCAACGATCTTGAGCAGCCTGCAGACATTCTGGTTTGCGACGGTGAGAATCTCAAAGCGCAGATTGCCGACGCCATTTCCCAACGGCCGGAGACGATGATCATCTGGGGTGGCGACGGCACCATTGCTTGCGCCCTCAACCAGGCCATCGGGACTGACACCGCCATTCTTCCCCTGCCCGGCGGGACGATGAACATGCTGCACCATTCCGTTCACCTCAGTGAAGCCGGATGGCAGGATATTCTCGCGCAAGCTCTTCTCCACGGCCATAAAGACCCCCTTTCAGCAGGCGTTGTGGATGGCAATCGGTTTTTTGTTGCTGCGCTGATCGGCAATCTTGCGCGTATGGCAGACCCTCGAGAGTCCTTAAGGCATGGCAATCTCATAGAAGCTGCCACTCAGTTTACGGATAGTCATGCCTTCGACACCTCGCAGCAGTTCCGCATGAAGATCAACGGCACTGAACAGGTCAAGGATGTCGTCGCCATTGGCAGCTTCGTCCCGCGCCATGATCGGGGCGAAGGGTTTGAGATCGGCACAATCATTCCTGAAACACCGCTTGGTATCATGCAGGCAGCTGCTGAAGCCGCACTGATGGGTTGGCGTGATGCACCGAGTATCAATTATGAACGGGCCGAGGGTTTTCAAATTTCTGCGACAGATCGGGAAGTCATTCCCTGCACCCTTGATGGTGAGAGAATGGATTTGTCTGCCACGATCGATATTACATTTGAGCGTGACGTCGTCAGTGTGATATCCGCCAGAAGATGACGCGCATTGTTCAACTCGCCGACCTCCATTTTGGCACGGAGGATGAGCACGCTCTGGCCGCGGCCAAGACTTATATCGAAAGCGGTACCGTCAGCGCCGTCATCATCTGCGGCGACCTCACCCAGCGCGGCAGCAAGGCAGAGTTTGAAGCCGCAGCCGAATGGATCGAGGCCCTCACCGTGCCGAAAATGTCGGTTCCTGGCAATCACGATACGCCCCTGCTGGACATTCACAAACGGGTGACAGCGCCCTTCAAGAGATACCGGAAATACGCCGGTAAATTCTCCGATAGCCTCACCATTGATCGCGTCATGGCGCTCGGTTTCAACACCTCGCGGGGCTGGCAGGCGCGTCGCAATTGGGCTGAGGGCAGCGTTCGTCTGGATGAAGTCAGTGAGCTGATTGAAAAACTGCCCGAGGACGAGACCACAGCGACGGCACTTGTCTGCCACCACCCTTTCGTCTCCCCACCAGGTGCGCCGCTTCACATCGCGACCCGGCGTGGCGCTCGTGCTTCAGCGCTCGTCGCCAACAGTCGCACGGAAATGGTGCTGACCGGGCATGTCCATGTGCCGACAGCGGAAGTTCGCGAAGCTGGAAATGGTGCTTTTCTGGCGATCACGGCAGGCACTTTGTCAACGCGGCTTCGCAAGGACCAGCCGCCCAGCTTCAATGTCATTGATATCGATGCGCACCAGATCCGCATCACCTGCATGATGATCACGCCGGAGGGTCTGGCAAAACGGGACCTTGGCACTTTTGAGCGGCAGCCGCTACAGGGCGCCATTTCGTGATGCCCAGCAAGCAATAAGGTTTCCGGTGGCCTTCAGGCATTCAGTCTACTGATGGAATCAAGACGCCGAGCTCCTTGCGTCATCCACCCCATTGCCGTTGGGCGAAGAGCCGTTCAGCATCTTCTGCGACAGGTCCAGCGACCGCAAATGCAGATAGTCCGTATCAAAATGAGCAAGGCGGGCCAGCCGGTCACCATCCGTGATGGCGATCCTGCTACGGACAATATCGATCAATCCCGCGCGGCGCATGGCAGACAGTGTTCGTGACACGTGGACCGGCGTCAGCCCAAGGGCATCGGCAAGGTCGACCCGTGTGATGGGCAGTTCGACATCATCCATCTCTTCACCATTTGCGCCGTTCAACCGGCGCTGCAGTTCCAGCAGCAGGTGTCCGATCCGCTCTCGCGCAGAACGACGACCAATCCGGACGATCTGTTCACGCAGAATACTTTCTTCCTGAACTGACGCCCACCAGAACGCCGCCGCCAGATCGGCCGAGCGGCGAAGCATACGTAGGAAAGAACGGGAGGGGACCTGCACCACTTCTGTCTTCACTACCGTCGTGACCGAGTGGTCCGCGGCGAGATTTCCCAGAGACTGCAGATCGAAGACGTCCCCCGGCAGCATGAAGTTGATAATCTGGCGTCGGCCATCATCGAGCATGCGGTAACGGAGGGCCCATCCACTCTGAAGGTAGAACACCGTTTCAGCGTTTTCACCGGCGCGGATAATATCCTGATGGGCCTCGTACGTGACAGGCTTCCCCGACAGATCAAACAAATGCTTCCATTCGTCATCGGGGAGCGAAACATATTGTGACAAGCGGTTTCTAAGCATCTGCATAGAATCCAAAACCCGCGGTGAATGTGAAAGTTCCCCAAGGTTCCCATTCGCTGAACAGCACAATCGGGCACGGGGATGGAACTTTGCCTGCGACACCACGTTCCTGACTGGAGAATTAATCGAGGAGGCTCAGATGAGCTCGAATGGAACGACTATGAATGCGTCAGACATCGACCCCGCGGCACCTGGAACTGAATACGATACGCTGAAGACGGACGTGGCTTCGCTGCGTGAGGATCTACGGGCCATCGCCGAAGATATTGGCAAGCTGGCTAAGTCGACCTCTGCGCACGGCGTGGATAAAGGCAAGGAATACGCGTCCATGGCCACTGATGAAGTGACCAAAGCGCGGACGGCCGCCGAAGAAAAGGTTCGTGAATATCCCCTCTCTTCAGTGGGCATCGCATTTGCGGTGGGCGCTCTCTTCGCAACTCTGCGCCAGAAATAACGACTGAACCTGTGGGAGCGGGATAATGGACAAAGCAAAAATGCGCCTGTTTGCTGGCGCCGGCGGTACCCTTTTCGGGTTCGCCGGCTTGGCCTCGCTGGGCGTTTCCCTGACGATCGTGCTTTCTTCTGCCGTCGGACTTGCCTTGGCGGTCACCATCATTGCAGTTGTTTTCCTCGCGATCGCATGTCTGTGCTTCTATCTGTTTCTGCTGCCCAACAAGTCGACAGAAGCGGAGCTCGACCAGCTGGAACATGCGGGCGCTGAAGCGCTTGCCGATCTCCCGATTGATACGCTCAAATATTTCGTTACGCGTCATCCCATCGCCTCAGCAGGCCTTGCAGCTGTCGTCGGCTATGCGCTGCTGCATGATTCCAAAGAAACCACCAACACGCTTCACCGGCTGGTCCAGCGATTCCTCTAATTGGGGCCAACAGGTCGACGTCACGATCATCATGCCTTATTTTCATTTTTATAAGGCATAGGCATCTGCGCACCGCCTGGCTGGATCTTGCAATCGCCCCGTGAGGTTATGTTGAGACTATTTCTTTTAGCAGCCTCTGCCGTCATCACTGGTGTGACAGCCAGCCGCAAAATTGCGGCGCAGAAGGTGGCAAAAAAGAAAACCGAAGTTGTCGACGAGGTGGCTGCACTGACCCGCCTCGAGATACAGCGTGAAGCCCATCACTACATCATGATCAGTTGTCGGCGTTACGCGATTGGCCTTCTGATCAAGATTGCCATCGTCTTCACGCTCGCCATGCTGCATCTTTACGCATTCATCGGCGACACGCCCTTCATCATCATTACGTCCGCCGTGCTCGCTTTTCTGCTCGCCCGTGATCTCATCAAAGGCTGGCCGACAATGAAACTCGGCATCGCCGAAATTCGAAAACACGGGCTGAGCGCCAAAACAATCGTCAGCGAAATGGTCGCGGCACAGGTTTTCGATCGCGTATTGCACGAAGCGTCCAACCAGAAATTAAGCACGATGCAGACATTCGGTCTGCATCTGGCCGGCGAGACCCAGGACGGGTTCAGCCGACAGGTCGCCACCGCCGTCTCCGACGTCGCCCGGGACACAAGCTGGCGCGACCTGCGTCCGTTCGTTGTGTGGGCGGTCATCAGCGTGGCGACACTCGGTATTTTTTACTCGGCCGTTATCGCGGTGGCTCTTCGGCTCAGCCAATAAGATATCCGACGACGAAAAAGGCCGCCTCCATGGAAGCGGCCTGAAACAGAATTATCGTCCCTATCTAATTATCCGTAGTGAGTATTCTAACCGATCAGCTCTGGCGCTTGATGGCGCGGCGGCGGATGGCGACACGGGCATCCCCCACAGCCTGACGAACACGGGCTTCAGCAATATCGCGCCGACCCTGTTTAATCATGTCATCGCGCGTCAGCATCTGTCCGATGGCAACCTTCGTCTGGCCCAGAACGCTCTTGGCCGCTCCTGTCAGATGTTCGATGTCCATGGCGTGTATTCCTTCTCTTGCCCCCTAGAAACCCCAGGCGCAGCCGGAAGTTCCTCTCAAATTTTCGGGGTCTGGCAAATTATTGCGCAACCAGATCGTTAGTCGACACGGCCCGCAATTGGTCCCCTGTTGAGAAGACTTTGGCGAAAATCCATTGATCAATTTCTCAACGGAATATCTCGGTTTTTAATGTTCGCCTAAAACCCGGCGAAATAGATTTCAGGCATATATTGGCGATTGAATATTCAATCACTACCAACCCGTGATTGGCGAAAATCTGAATGTCTGGCGTGGACCACGTTTAGTCGCGCCCCGGAGGAAACGATGTCGTCTACTGCTGCTACTCAACATCAGGATGAATTTCTGGCGCTCCGTGAGCGGTATATCGCCCAGATTGAAAAGACGATTCCGTTTCTTGAGCGGTGTGAGCAGTTCTTGGAAAAAAGCCGTCACGACAGCGCTGTTTTCGAAAAGCTCCAGCGCCTCGCCCATCGGATGGCTGGCTCTGGCGGCACCTATGGCTTTCCAAAAATAAGCGAAATGGCTCGTGCGGTGGAGATCGCTGTCAGCGGGTCGATTGAAAGCGACGAACAGAAGAGTGAGCTGCGGCAGAAACTGACCCTGCTCCTCGATAGCGTCAGTGATGCGCGTGCTCGTCTGTACCAGGAGCACCGGCTGACAACACGTCATCATCCCAATGTCAGCCCTGCGCGAACCGCTCCGGAATTGCCTCCCGTTGTGGCCAATCTGCCGCCCAAGGTCCTGGTTGTGGATGATGATCCGCTGATCTGTCACATTCTCGAAAATACGATCGGGACCCAAGCCATCCTGACCATCCATAACGATGGTGTGGACGTCATCAAGACAATCGAGCAGGAGCGCCCGTCGCTTGTCATTCTCGACGACGATCTGCCCTCGGTTCGCGGACTGGATGTTCTCGAGGAAATTCGGTCCCGGCCGGATATCAGCCAGACGCGCGTTGTCCTGCTGACCAGCAACGACACCCCTGATGCGATGCTGCGCGCCGTCAACGCCGCCGTACTCGACTATACGACAAAGCCATTTGATACGCATCGCTTCGCTGAGAAGATGAAATCGCTGATCGAGCGGTCGGACCGCCGCGTGCTGATTGTCGATGATGATGCGACAGTGACGGATCTGCTCTCGTGCTGGTTCGATCGCATCGGCATGGCAACGACCTGCGTTCCGGACGGCTTGTCCGCCCTCAGTGCCATCATGGAAGATCGTCCGAACCTGATCATTCTCGATCGGTCACTGCCCGGCATGGAGGGAAGTGCGATCCTTCAGAACCTGAAGAACAACCCGGTCTGGTCGAGTATTCCCGTCGTGATGCTGAGCGCCCGCAACGAGAAGGGTGAGGTATCCGACTGGATCAAGCGGGGGGCGATGGACTACATTCAGAAGCCCTTTGATCCGGATGACGTCGTCTTCCGCGGCCTACGCGCCATGGGCCTGAAGGATGCGGAGTGCAATCGCGTCCGCACACTGCTCGGCCTTTAGGGCAGCCATCGTTTAACGACGCTGCCCTGGCGCGTATCGGCGCATGGCAGTCGGAGCCGCTGGCGTCCGACGCGAAATTCCGGCACCCTTCCCTCCAGACGAGCTGGGAGGGAGAGCCTGCGTGGTCGATCAACGCCGATACAGCGCCTTTATCAGTTATGCCCATCATGACAGCCGGTGGGCCGAATGGCTGCACCACCGCCTTGAGACCTATCGCATTCCCAAAGGGGTGTATAATCAGGGGGGCGCCGTCGACGATGCCGGGCAGGCCCCGCATCCCTTGCGTCCGATCTTTCGAGATCGCGAAGAGCTGTCGGCCTCGACACAGCTGGGTGATGTCCTGCAATCCGCCCTGCGACAGTCAGACGCACTAATCATCATCTGTTCGCCCGCCTCGGCAAAATCCCATTGGGTCAACGAAGAGATCCGGTATTTCCGCAAGATCCACGGTCCAACCCGCCTGTTCGCGTTTATTGTTGAGGGCGAACCTTATGCTGGCGATGACACCGAGTGCTTTCCCGCCGCACTTCTCGAACCCGTAGAGGCAGGCGGACCATCGCTCGAACCGCTGGCCGCTGATGGCCGCCCGCAAGGCGACGGCAAGCGGCACGCCCTGCTGAAGCTTGTCGCGGGCCTGCTCGACGTCGGCCTTGATCGGCTGGTGCAGCGAGATGTGGTGCGACGGCAACGGCGCCTGCGAGCTATTACCGGTGCGTCGCTTACCGGCATGGTCGGAGCCCTCAGCCTTGCGCTGTATGCTGAGAATCAGCGGCGGATCGCTGTCGACCAGCGCGCCCTCGCCGTTCGCAACGAGAGAATGGCCGACGCCACCGTGGACTATCTCGTCGACACATTTGCGATCGCGAACCCAGCCACCGAGAATCCGAATACGATCACCGCCCGGACCATTCTCGAACGCGGCGCGGCGGGGATCGAAACAGAGCTGGCAGACGAGCCACAGATTCAGGCACGCCTCTACGGCGCCATCGGTCGGATCTATCGTAATCTAGGACTCTTCGATCAGTCGCAGAATATGCTGGAAGCCGGCTATGCGCGGCTGGACGGGATTTCGGAAAGCGCCGTCTCCAATCGTCTCGATCTGGCAGCCACCAAATTTCTGACGTCTGATTTTGACGCGGCCTTGTCGCTCACTGGCGAGGCATTGCAGCAACTGAAATCTGAAGAGAACCCTGCCGTCCCCCTCATGGCCTATGCCCATGAACTGCGCGGCAGTATCTTCAAGCTGCAACTGAAATTTGACGATGCGATCGCCCAGTATGAGACAGCCATGGCTCTTTATGCGCAGGCGGACGATGACCAGTTATCAGAAATTGCGCGCGTCAATGTAACATTGGGCGGTATGCTGACGCTTCTCGAGCGATATGACGAGGCTGATGAGCGGCTTACCGCGGCATATGATTATTATGCTGAGAAGTTTGGCGCCAATCACATAGATGCCGCCCGTGTGCTGAACAATCTTGCCTATCTGTCCATGATGTCCGGCGACCTCGCCACCGCTGATGAACGCAGCGCAAATGTCATTGCGGTCTATGAGCGCGTTCTTGATGACAGCCATCCGGATCTCGCGACGATCCGGCTCATGCGCGGCCAGATACTGGAAGCGGAGGGCGACCTGGCGGGTGCCGCCGGCGCCTTTCGCGCGGCCCTCAGCGCGTATGAGGCCGCCTATCCACAGGGGCATTATGAGACGGGCTTTGCCTGTGTCCACCTTGCGCTTGTGCTGTCTCAGCAGGGGCAGACCGATGAGGCGCTGGCACTGATGGACAGGGCATGGACGGAGTATGACGCGGGTTATGGCGGGTTACATGCCAATCACGGCGATCTGGAGGTCAATCGCGCGGTCATCCTCGCCCGAGCTGAGCGGGACGAGGATGCGGCGCAGGCTTGTCAGGAGGGCATGGGGATCCTGAACGAGACCTTAGGGCCCGAATCCCCGCCCACTCTTGCCCTGCGTGAACAATGCGTTGCGATCGGCGCGCTTCCGCCGCAGGCGGCGCTGGATTTACCGATTTCACCAAACTGATTTCGTGTGCTACGATCAATTTTTGGGTGGGGAATCTAACATGTTGGCATCGAAATACTTTTTGCGGGCGAGCCTCGCCTGCGCGGCCATGGCGCTGATGGCGAACGGCGCGGCATCGGCTGGGGTCATTACAACGACCTCTTTCTCAGGTACAGGTACAGCGTCTGACACGGGCGGCGAAAGCCAGACCCAGACCCTCACCTCTACGACCACCAATGCGAGTGTGGTGAAAAGAGATGGTCAGGGGGTTTCGGGCGCGAACATCACGTCTAATCTCGATCTGCTGCCTGACGGCACCATCAATTTCTCCAATTTTGTCGCGGGCGGCGGAATATCCTCCAGCGGAACCGCACAGACATCCATTCGCCAGGTGGTCACCAACGACACGGGTGTTGACCAGCAAATCGGCTTCAGTTCGCAGATCCTGGCAGGCGCGATCGGCATGTGGCTGGTCAACAGCAACACCTGCTTTATCGGTCAGGTGCAGTATTGTGAAGAGACTGATCCGCCCCCCGGCGCGAGCGACCCCACCACGCTCTACAATGTCGGCAGCCCGGCCTATGCCGGCCTGACCATCAAGGTGATGGCAGACGGCGTCGTCGTTTTCGACTTTGATATTTCCGTCAATCTCAGTCCACAGGGTGGCGGTCTGTCCAGCCTGTCAACGGACGTAGAAGACGGCAGTGTGCTGAACAATTTCGGCCGCCTTGGCGAAGAAGATGTCAACATGTCGGTGTTCTATGCGTGGGATGAGACAGACTTCTCTCTGGACATCGGCACGCTGGGCAGTGGCGACAACGTCATCCTTGATTTCGTTGTCGAGACGGCGTTCTCCAGCGACCCGGAGTGCAGCTATGAGACGACGTGTCTTGCCGCCCTTTCCGGTTTCGGAGATCCCATCGGCAGCGGCATGAGCACGCCGGTCGGTCGCTATTCACTGCGCAGCTTTGCGGTGGCCAGTGCGATGATCGCGCCTCCTGAAATTACGTTTACGCCGCTGGATGTCGGTCCCCCCGATGCGGTTCCACTCCCTGCCGGCGCTCTCCTCATGCTGACGGGCCTTGGCGGCTTTGGCGTAGCGCGTCGCCTGTCGGCCAAGCGCGCCGCTTAACCTGGCAGGTCCAGCGGCTTGTACTGATAGACACTGCGCCAGCCGGCGTTCTCTGACAGGGCAATGCTTGTGGCACGGACGATCAGTCGGCGCATGTCGCCGACGTCAGGATCGTCCTGCTCAAGCAGTCTCTGCAGAGCGGCCTCGGTCTGACGCAGTTCTGACGCCATTGAGGCAGACCGCTTTGCAATAGCGCCAAGCTCGCCCTGCACGCGGATACCGAAGAGTGCAGCACCAAAGGCGGGCAGGAAGCCCGTAAGGACCGTCACCCATCCTTTGACCGCCTTCTTCAGCTCATAGGCCCAATGCGCCCATTCCTGCTTCGACAGCACGACGAGGAGAAGATAGCCGACGCACACGGCCAAAGTGCCATAGAACGCATACTCGCCCAGCTTGTGCAGGCGATGTCCCAGATGATGTTTGTTCGACTCATTGCGGGTGTGATAGTCAATCTGTGGACGGATTTCTTTGTCGATGACCTCCTGGATAAGGTCTCGCTTGAACGCCGGCGTCAATGATGCCCCGGTCATGCCAAGCTCTCTCACGGTCGCACGGAAGTACCACCGGGTCCAATCGGTTTCCCCAGACCGTTGCCGGTCATGTCCTTCATCATGCGCGAAAGGCAGGGCGCCACCAGCAGCAAAGACGGAAACGTATCGGCGAAGCGATTCCGTAAGCTGGCGGTAATCGAGCCATTTTTCGTGCCAGCGCCCCTTCCGTCCCCTGACGGTTGTCATCAGGATAACGACAATGACGGCCAGCTCAAGGCTGATCCACAGGGTCTTGCCCATGCCCAGACCGACTTCAAGCAGGGCGAGGAAAACAGCAGCAGCGCTGAGGAAATAGTTACTGTAGTAGGAAGAGCGGTACACGTTGCCGTAACGGACAGCTGCTTCGTCTGCATGTTGATACCGATGATCCACCATGGCCGCAGCGCCGGTTTTCTCCGTGTCTTTGTGCGGCAGTGAATTGTCAGCAGCGCTTGGTTTGTGTTGCCTTGATTTGCCCCATTTTCCGACGAGGACCTTGTCGACAAAGCTGTGGAACGAGGGGGTCCAGCCGCCGCCTTTTTCCTCCTGCAGAAAACTCGAGAACCGGTCGGCAGCGTCTGGTGAAGCCTGGCCGTCTGTCTGCAGAACGAGGAGCGCGTCCAGAAGCGCTTCATAGCCATCGTCCGAATAGGGCGTTCGGTCCGCACCATCGAGAATGACCACGTCATCAGGTGTCTTCAGCGGAATCCAGACGACCGGTACGCCATCATCCCGTGCAGCCTCGACAATCATTTCTGTGCCGCCAAGACCGCGTGCCGCCTCTCCATCCCAGACCGAAATCATCACATCGGCATGACGCAAGGTGGCCAGCCCCGCCTCCAGATAGGCTTCATCCTCTGCCTGACCGTCACTGGCATGGGGGACCAGTTCAAGAACCGAATCAGCCCGCGCGATCAGACGATCAAATCTCGGACGGGTTGCGTCGGGGAAGCTCTGGGCCACTTTTGCCGCCGAAAAGGGTAGCGGCACCAAGAGCTTGTAGCCAAGCTCCAGCGCGACCTCAGCGGCCATGGCGTCGGTCCCATCGGCCACGGGACTGACAAAGTATAAAAGGGGCGGCTGATCGTCGTAACAGGTGTTTGTCCGGGCCAGATTTTCACAGACCGCCGCGGTCCGCGACAGGACATTCTGGATCTGGGAGCGGATCGCACCAGTATCGGCCTCATCCAGTCGTCCCTGACGATGGCCGGTCACCCCTACGCGAAGGGCCAGACGAGGTTTCAGATTTTCAACGGTCATGGCGCCCCCCAACATCTGCGTTGGCGTGGTCATAGCGGGCTTCGGGCCCGAGTGCAGCCCACGATTGCGGCCCGTAAGGCCCGCCCCACCGCCGCATAAACCTTGAACAGCGTACCCCCTCGCCAAGGGCCGCTTTTTCCGCTAGGGGCGGCCGATTGAATTCCCCCGTGTCCTCAGGACACCGGCCCGCAGCGACCGTTCGCGCAGGCCCATTCGCTTCTGGAAAGCCCCGAATGACCACAACGTCTACAGCTACGGGCCTGTCGCCCGCCCTCGCCCGCACGCTGGCCGCAAAAGGCTATGACAACCTCACCGAAGTTCAGGACGCCATGCTGGCCTCCGAACTGGAGGGTCGCGACCTTCTCGTGTCGGCCCAGACGGGCTCTGGCAAGACCGTCGCCTTTGGCCTCGCCATTGGCAATGACCTTCTCCAGTCTGAAGAACGCCTTCCCCGCGCCGGCGCGCCCCTGGCGCTCGTCGTGGCCCCGACCCGGGAATTGGCGCTGCAGGTCGCCCGGGAACTTGAATGGCTGTACGCCGAGGCCGGCGCCCTCGTCGCGACCTGTGTCGGCGGCATGGATATGCGGACCGAGCGTCAGGCGCTGGGTCGTGGTGCCCATATCGTTGTGGGCACGCCTGGGCGGCTCGTTGATCACATCACCCGCAACTCGCTGAAGACAGACGATCTGCGCGCTGTCGTCCTCGATGAAGCGGATGAGATGCTGAATCTAGGCTTCCGTGAGGAGCTCGAAGCCATTCTGGAAGCGTGCCCGGACGATCGCCGCACCCTGATGTTCTCGGCAACCGTGGCAGGCGGCATCGGCAAGCTGGCCGCGCGATACCAGAACGATGCGCTGCGCATCTCGGCCAGCGGTCCGACACGCCAGCATGACGACATCACCTACCGGGGGATGATCACGGCCCAGCACGATTCGGAACGCGCGATCATCAATACGCTGCGCTTCTTCGAAGCCGACAATGCGATCGTGTTCTGTTCGACCCGTGCTGCGGTATCGCGCCTGACCAGCCGCCTGGCCAATCGCGGCTTTTCTGTCGTCGCCATTTCCGGTGAGTTGAACCAGAATGAACGCAGCAACGCCCTGCAGGCCATGCGCGACGGCCGCGCCCGCGTCTGCGTGGCGACCGATGTCGCGGCTCGCGGTATCGACCTTCCCGGCCTCGAACTCGTCATTCATGCGGACCTGCCCAAAAACCGCGAAGGCCTGCTTCACCGGTCGGGTCGGACCGGTCGTGCCGGGCAAAAGGGTACCAGTGTCCTGATCGTGCCGCCGCGCGCCCAGCGCCGGATTGAGCGCCTCTTGGCCGAAGCCAAGGTCAAAGCCGAATGGTCTTCTCCGCCGAGTGCCGATGATGTGCGCGCGAAAGACGATGAACGCCTGCTGGCTGATCCGCTGTTGACGGAAGCCGCCGAGATCACAGATCTGGCTCGTCAGATTGCGCAGGAATATTCGGCTGAACATCTCGCCGCGGCACTCGTCCGTATGCGCCGCGAAGGCCGCTCCGCCCCTGAAGAGCTGTCGGATGTCCAGATTACCGATGCCCCGCGGGAACGCGCGCCGCGCGATGAAATTTCAAATTCCGCCTGGGTCGTTCTTTCTGTTGGCCGTTCAAAACGCGCCGAGCCCCGCTGGCTTCTGCCCATGCTGTGCAAGGCTGGACCGATGAAGAAAAGCGCCATTGGCGCCATCCGCGTGCAGGAGGAAGAGACCTACGTGCAGCTGGATGCTGATGCGGCCACAGAGTTTCTGGAACGCATCGGTATTGCTGGCCGCCTCGAGGACGGTATCAATGTACGCCTGGCCGATGGCCCACCCAACGCCGAAAGCTACGGCCAGCGTCCACCGCGCCAGGAACGCCCGGCAAAGCCGCACCCGAAGACCGGCACGCGGGACAAGGCAAAATTCCGTAAGCGCGATGACGACAGTGCTCGCCCTGAACGGGCCGAGCGCAACGAGCAGTGGACACCGGAGGGCGAAGCCCCCTCCTATCGCAAGAAGCCCAAGGGAAAATACGTGCCGAAAGGCGGTTCATCCGCCCCAGGACGGAAGCCCGCCGATCGGCCCGATCGTAAACCGCAGGCCGACAGCGGCAGCTCGCAAAAATTCAAACGCATCAAGAAAAAAGCCAAATAAAAAAGGGCGGCTCCGAGAGCCGCCCTTTCGCATACAAGACAGGCGATTATCCGCCGCTTTTTCTAGGCACCGTGGTGAATGGCGCCGATGCGCTTCTTACGACGCTGGACCAACCAGCCTGCAGCGAAGACCTGCGCAAAAAGAAGCGCGGCGCCCGGTAACGGGACCGAGCCGATCGTCATGTTGATCTGGTCACTCGGCAACAGCCACGTGTAGGTGCCAGGGGTCAGGCCAAGGCTCGCGAACGTGGCCCCCATGAAGGTGGTGACGCCGGTCATCATGGAACCTGACGCATAGCCTTCGGCAAGGAAGAAAACGCCAGCAGCACCGGCAAGGCTGAAGCCCTCGGTGCCGGTCACCGCCAACTGATTGAACTGGAAGGTGTTGGTACCAGATCCGAAACTCGCAGGTCCGGTTATCGTATAGGCCACGCTATCAATGGATGTACCTGACGTGACCACTGTTAGGGCGAGTGACGCGCTGGAAGGGTTCAAGCCTGAAAAGTTGCCGGCGAAGGAGGCGAGCCCAATCATATTTGCGTCAGTCAGATCAATCGAGCCTGAGTAGGAGATCGTCACTCCCGACGCATTCTCGACCATCACTATATTCAACGCCGCATGGGCGTTTGATATAAGGCCAGTCAGCATAGCCAGGCCTGCAATTAGTCGTTTTCTGAACATTTCTGCCCCCCTGAAAAAGTTCGGCGCCCAACACAACATTTCGGCACCAAGAGCAGATTTTCACGAATACGAAAAATTAGCAATCTGTTCTTCCAAGAACACACGCGTGCGTTGCATCTGCCTTAGACAGAAGTCTTGGATCGATTAGAAGGACGTCGCTTGATGATCAATTTCAGAGGCGCAGTTGGCATACGGCGAACTTGGCCGCGACAGAGGTCGACAGCCAGTCTTCAAGCCATGATGGCATCGCGCGCCAAGGGGGCCGTACGATGGATACGTCTAAAATACTGAGATTTGTATATGAGTGGTGCCCAGAAGAGGACTCGAACCTCCACACCCTTACGAGTACCAGCACCTGAAGCTGGCGCGTCTACCAATTCCGCCATCTGGGCTTAGCGATCAGCCCGAAGGCACGCCAAGAGAGCGGGGGAATAATCCGCCTGCGCGTGCCTGTCAAACAGAACTTGAATGAAACTGCCCAGATCCTCATGTTTTTCTGATGCCGTCCGGTTTGGGCGGCTGAGACAGGGGAAAGGCGGGAGTAATGCACGAGATTCTGGCGACACTGGGCGCAGCACTGATGGGCGTTCTGGCGCCTGCCGCGCCGCAGAACCCACAGGACGTTCTGGCCCACGAGATTACAGCCGTTCAGACGGGGAGCGGTGTGGTGGGCCTCGCCGGTGCGGTGATGCAGGACGGGCGGCTGGTGGCGATGGCCGCAAGCGGTGAGCGGGCGCTTGGCTCGGGCGAGCCGGTTTCGGCCGAAGGCCCATGGCATGTCGGCTCCCTCACCAAATCCATGACGGCCGTGATGATCGCCACCATGGTCGAGGACGGCCTTCTCACATGGGACACGACGCTGGCCGACATTTATGGCACCGATATTGATCCCTCCTGGCACGCCGTGACGATGACCGACCTCCTCACCCATCGCAGCGGCGCCGGGGGTTCAATCCCCGTCGGGATGATGCTGGCGCCCCGCCCAACCTCGCGGGAGGATGTATCAGCCCAGCGTCAGGACATTGTTCGCAGCGTGCTGAACAAGCCCGCACCCGGTCAGCGCGGCACATTCACCTATTCGAATATGGGCGTCATCATCGCCGGCGCCGTAACTGAGAAAATTGCAGGGCACCCCTGGGAAGATGAGATGGAAAGCCGAGTGTTCCGTCCGCTGGGCCTGCAGGGCGGCTTTGGGGCACCGATGGGCGACGACGCGCCCCGCGGCCACCGCCGCACACTGTTCATGCGCCGTGCGATCAATCCAACCACACCGGGGTCGGACAATCCCCCGTTTCTGGGGCCCGCGGGCACTGTCCATATGCCGCTGCCGGACCTTGTGGCCTATGGCCAGTTCCACCTGAGCGAACAGCCTGGAATACTCAGCAGGGAGACGCTCGACCAGCTGCACCAAGCCGTTCCCGATACCGGGCAGAAGCCCGTGCACTACGCCTATGGCTGGGTTGTCGAGGCGGATGGTCACGACATCGGCGCGGGGCCAGTCATCTGGCACAACGGCTCCAACACCATGTGGTATGCGTTGCTGATCCTGTTTCCCGAACGCGACACGGTCATGGCCTTTACGGCGAATGAGATGACCGACGACCTGCAGGGTCATCTGTTCGACATCGCTGAAACCATGGCAAAAACGCTGGATATGTCCGAACCGGCCCCATCGACACAGGCAGAGAATTAGGGCCAAACACGGCCTTTGCGATGTTCACGCCTGAGGAGGCCGATATGGCAGCTGTGCCGCCCGTCCGAAACACGCTGCAGGAAGCGTTCTTCGCCGCAGCGCTCGCTGTCCTCGTGTTTTATATCCTCTGGGTGGCGCAGGGTGTTCTGGTCCCCCTCGTCACCGCCATCTTCCTCGCCTTTCTCATCATGTCCGTGAAAGGCGCGATCGAGCGCATCCCGGTGATCGGCCGCCGCCTGCCCAATCCGCTTCGCTATATTCTGTCCTTCGGCGTGATCGCGCTCACCGTCGTCGTCCTTGCCCTGATTGTCCGGGACAATATTGGCGCGGTGCTGGACAAGGCCCCTGAATATCAGCAGCGGTTCAAGGATCTGGCCGCGACTATGGTGGAGCGGGCGGAAGGCCTCCCGCTGATTCCCGAAGATGCGCTGGAAGCCGCCGCCAGCATTATTGAAGGGTTCGGCAGCGGCATCATGGCGGATGAAACCGCCCTCGCCCCCGAGGCGGCCAATGCCGCGGACGAGCTGCGGCGGGCCGCGTTCTCCTTCGCGCGCGGGGCCGTGGCCAGCATCACAGGCTCCGTCGGCAGCCTCATCGGCGCCCTGGTGACAACTTTTCTCTACACGGCCTTTCTGCTGATAGAGCAGGGCCGGTTCATCAAGAAGCTGAACCTCATCTGGCTGAGCGATAACAAGGCTCAGCACCATCAGGCCGAGCATGTGCTGAACGACATTGGCCGACTGGTCGGCAAGTACATCTCCATCAAGACGTTCATCGCCCTGATCGTGGCGAGCATTTCCTTTGTCATCATGACCTGGCGCCAGACGGATTTTGCCGGGTTCTGGGCGCTGCTGATCTTTGCCTTCGGCTTTGTGCCGATTGTCGGCGCCATTCTGGCGATCGCCCTGCCAACCATTCTGACCCTCGTGCAGCCGGACCATGGCGGCTTCGTCAGTGCGTTGATCACCCTGATCCTCCTGACGGGGGCGGAACAGACGGTCAGCTCGTTCATCGAGCCGCGCCTGCTGGGCCGGTCTCTCAACCTGTCGCCGCTGATCATCCTGCTGTCGCTGGCGACGTGGGGCACGCTGTGGGGTTTCCCCGGCATGCTCCTCTGTGTGCCGATGACCGTGGCCGCGCTGATCATCCTGTCGCAGTTCGAAGCAACGCGGCCCATTGCGATCATGCTGTCGGACAACGGCAAGATCGGCCCGCTCGAACGGGGACACACCGATGCGGATGAGCGGGCGCCCGTTGCGCCTGTGATCTAGGCGGCAAGCAACTCCGCGAGCGCGCGGGCCTCTGCTTCACGGCCAGAGCCCCGGCGCCAAGCAAGGCCCAGGTCACGCGACGGCTCTCCCCCAGCGGCGTTCCGTACAGGGATCGTGACGAGCCCGACAGCCTCCGCCAGCCCCTGATCGACCGCCATTTTTGGCAACAGCGTTGTCCCCAGTCCCGACCGCACCATCTGCGCCAGCGTAAACAGGCTCGTTGCGCCGAAGGCATCCGCCGCGTCCCGCTGCTGCAGACTGCAGGCGTCGAGCGCATGATCGCGCAGACAGTGCCCGTCTTCCAGCAGAAGCAGGTTCTGATCGACCAGAATGTCCGACGAGATAACCGATTTCCTGGCCATCGGATGATCCGGCGCGCACGCAAACAGGAACGGATCTTCGCCAAAGATGAGCGTATCAAGGCCCGTTGTTTCCACGGGCATGGCGAGAACGGCAATATCGATACGCCCCGCCTTGAGCCCGTCGACCAGCTGGTCGGTCAGCTCCTCCCGCAGGAACAGGCGCAGGTCCGGATAGTGCTGGTCGAGCTTGGGCATGAGATGCGGCAACAGGAACGGACCGATGGTCGGGATCAGCCCCATGCGCAGATCACCGGTCAGGGGCGGCCGGGCTTCGGCGGCTCGGACCATGTCCTGCGCCAGCCCGAGGATTTCTTCCGCCCGCCGGGCCATCTGTTCCCCCAAGGGGGTCAGACGGAACTGTCGTGAGGTCCGGTCGACCAGCGCGCGATCAACGACGCCTTCCAGTTCCTTGATCCCCGCAGACAGGGTGGACTGGGACACACAGCATTCTTCAGCCGCCCGGCTGAACGATTCATTGCGGACGAGGCTGTCAAAAAATTGCAGTTGGCGAAGCGTAGGCAGGATCATGCTTATCGACTTTCTCGATACTAATATGCCGAATAATCTATTTGCTTGTACAAAGGCAAGGGACCATATCGCTACTGACGAGGGAACGCCCCCGTCCCCTTACAACTGATTTTTGATGGAGATTCCTATGCTCGGTATTGGCGATAAACTGCCTGACTTCAAAGTCGTCGGCGTGAAGCCCGGCTTCAACCAGATCGAAGAAGGCGGCGAGAGCGCGTTCGAGGACCTGACCCAGGACAGCTTCGAGGGCAAATGGAAGGTCATCTATTTCTACCCGAAAGACTTCACATTTGTCTGCCCAACTGAGATTGCCGAGTTCGGCCGTCTCGCCAAAGAATTCGAAGACCGTGACACGATCGTCATGGGCGGTTCAACGGACAACGAATTCTGTAAACTCGCATGGCGCCGCGACCATCCGGATCTCGACAAACACCCAGCCTGGCAGTTCGCTGACAGCACCGGTTCGCTCGTCGATGGCCTTGGAATCCGCTCGCCAGAAGGCGTTGCGCTGCGTGCGACATTCGTCGTCGACCCGCACAATGTCATCCAGCACGTTTATGTAAATAATTTGTCGGTGGGCCGGAACCCACAGGACACGCTGCGAGTTGTAGATGCATTACAGACTGACGAGCTGTGCCCCTGCAACCGCCCCGTTGGCGGGGACACCCTCTAAAGCGGCTGTAACGCCTGACGATCTGCTGCCATCCCATTCCGGCAGATCCGACTAGAAACGCTGGGGGTTGCACCCCTCCCATTGCCCTTCAAAGTGCAACTCCCAGCGTTTCCACCTTCCCTCATTTTTATTCTGGCCTCATCCCCTGATGTCCAATGGCATCGGATCTACGGCCTGTGGCTTTTCTTAGGAGAACATCATGTCGATCGACGCTTTGCGCGAACACCTTCCCGACTATGCCAAGGATATCCGTTTGAACCTTGGCAGCCTCGCTGGCGAAACAGTCCTGAATGACCAGCAGAAATGGGGCACGTTCCTGTCCTGTGCCATTGCGACCCACAATCCGGCGATCATCAAACCGATCGCTGATGAAGTGGCCGGAAAGCTGTCTCCAGAAGGCATCCAAGCCGCCAAAGCGGCAGCGACCATCATGGGCATGAACAATGTCTATTATCGTTTCACCCACATGGTCAGCGACAAGAATTACGCAACGATGCCCGCCAAGCTGCGGATGCAGGTGATTGCTAATCCCGGCGTCGACAAGCTCGATTTCGAGCTGTGGTGTCTCGCCGTCTCAGCGATCAATGGTTGCGGCATGTGCGTCGACAGCCATGAAGGCGTCGTCAGAAAAGGCGGCATGACCAGTGAGATGGTTCAGACTGCAGTGCGTATCGCCGCCGTGGTCCGCGCCGCCTCCGTGGCGCTCGACAGCGAAGCAGCGCTCGCCTGAGCCATCGTCTGACCCCTGCCATATAAAAAGTGCGCCCGGGCAATTGGGCGCATTTTTTTATGGATCGAACTTCACCATCTCGTCCGCAATCTTCTGTGCAAGATCGATAGGCATGGCGCCAAGGATGGGTCCCGCACGGTCCGGCGCCATCGCCAGCAGGATCGCCGCTGACCGCTCCTGCGGCAGACGGGCAAGTGTTGCGGCGGCCCGATCCGTTTCCATCGCGCTGTAAAGCTGGGAGAGCTTCCGGATACTGACCTTCTGGTGCTCAAGCTGCCGCTCCCTCTCTGCGAGTTCTTCCGCCTTTCGGGCGGTCTCAGCGGCTGCGCGCTCCGCCGCCAATCTTTGCGCTTCCATTTCCTTCTCGCGCTCATAGAGCCCCCGCTCCCATTCATCGAGCTCGTCAAATGTCTGATTGACGTCCAGTTTCACAGGCGGGGGCGGCGGCGTCTGAGACAGCAGGTCGTCCAGTTGCACAACCTTCTCCCCCGCTCTTGCAGCCACACTGATGGAAAAGAGGACCATCAGAACAGGGAGTATCCGAGCTTTCTGCATTCTATTCGCTCCCAACCGCCCGCAGGAACGGATTATTGGCATCGGCCACATCATCGCCATTCAGCGTGCGCGGTGTGGCTGAATTGCGGACGCGGTTCAGGGTCGTCATCCTGGTCAGGGAATTCACCTTGTTGGCGATCTCCACACCCTTGGAAAGCGCGCGAAGCTGGATCTGGGATTTATCCGTCAGGCTCGCAAGCCGATCCGCAACGTCTTCTGACGATTTGATTGACTGTGAAATCTTTTCCTTGGCCTGGTGCACCTGCCCGTCAAGCGTACCCAGAATATCCTCTGCCTGCTGCCGATAGGTGGCCACGCTCTCCAGCGTTTCATTCAGGTCGTCGACCGCGGTCCGAGCGGAACTGGCAATCTCACTCGCCGCCTGTTTGGAGGCGTTGATTGCGTCACTGAGGTTGACAATAGCGGCGCCAAGGCCGCCCTTCAAATCCTGCAATGATCTCAATCGTCGATTGAGCTGCCAGCAATAAAGCATCGCCGCCCCTGAAATCATTACCAGCAACAGGTCGAGTGTCACATCGATTGGCGTCATGGGTATGCCCCCCTTGTCTTGCGTCAGGTCATCAGAAAGTCAGTAATCAGAACAGAGGACACGACCCCTTCACCGAACAGGGCCGTCGCTTCGTCCATCAGTCGTTGGCGCAGGGCCTCAAGTCCACCCGGCCCACCAAGTGTCTGGGGTGGTACGTCTCGAATTGCCGATGTGAAGGCATCACGCAGGCGCAGCGCCACTTCCTCTGTGTCTTCCATGTGCCCTTCCACCGCGATCGCTGCGCGCAATCTGGGCGGGCGGCGAGCACTGCCCCCCGTCTGGGTCAGCGACACCACAATCGGCTCAAGCGTCAGGAGAACTGAATCACCGCCATGGGCATCTCCCTTTTTCTTTTTACCGTGGCCGTCCTTTTCCGTTGATGCCCCGCCACCGTCATGCAACTCAGCCGCAGCGCCGCCCGAGGCGGCATCGCCGAAAGGATCAACATAGGAAATGCCGAAGGCCACGCCGCCAGCGATGACCGCCGGCAGGATCATGGCCAACAGGCCGCCCCCCTTTTTTGCGGGCTGGGCATCAGCCTCTGCTTCTTCTGCCATTCATAACCCTCCTTGAACGCTCCCGATTCCAGACAGAATATCCACAATCCCTGATCGTATATTCTTCTTTTTACAACCACAGGTAAAGGCTCTGTTAACGGTTCGGCCATTAATGCTGATGGCGCGTTAATTCTTTCCGGGGCAGTCCATGGCGTTTCTTGATACCCTCAAATCCCTCTCCCTCACGAAGAAGCTGATGGCGGCCGGCGCGATCGGGGCCGTTCTGCTGGCGATGAGTGCGCTGGTTCAAACCGCGTCCAAGCCGCCCATGGCGCTTCTCTATGCAGGTGTGGATGCAGGGGCCGCCGCAGAGATCGTCACCACACTTGATGCAGAAAACGTCATTTATGAAATTGACGGTGAACGGATCTATGTCGAGGCGCCAGAGCGGGATCGCCTCCGTCTGACCCTGGCACGGGAGGGGCTGCCCAAGCAGTCAGTCGCTGGATACGAACTGCTCGATGAACTCAGCGGCTTCTCAACCACGTCTGACATGTTCACCGCCGCCTACTGGCGCGCCAAGGAAGGGGAACTGACCCGCACCATTCTGACTATTCCGGGGGTGCGCGCCGCAAGAGTTCACATCGGTGCGGACGAACGAACCGCATTTTCGCACAACCGAACACCGCGCACAGCGTCGGTCACCGTCACGGCGCCGGGGGGCCTGTCCTCGTCGCAGGTCAAAGCCATTCAGCATCTGGTAGCGCTGTCCGTATCCAACCTGCGGCCCGACAGCGTTGCCGTCGTCGAAACGCAGATGGGTCTTCTGTCCGACAGTGGCGGTGATGCAGCCGCGGCCGCCAGCATGGACGAGGACAAGCGGGCGCGGTCCCTTGAACAGGAACTCACCCGCCTTCTTGAAGCCCGAGTGGGCCGAGGCCGGGCGCGCGTCTCCGTCGCCATGAGGCTGAGCCGTGAACGTGAGGCCATCAGTGAACAGATCATTGATCCGGATACCGCTGTCGTTACCAACCGGACAACCAGCGAAAGCCGAGAAACGGAATCGGGCACCGATAAGAATGTGACCGTGGCCAGCGAACTTCCCGACGGGGACGTTGCGGCAGGCGAGTCCAACGCAGAGCGGACCGAGAGCCGCGAAGAAGTCTCCTATGCCATGACAACGCGCGATCGCACGGTCGAGCGCCTGCCGGGCCAGATCGAGAGATTGACCATCGCTGTGCTCATCGATGGTGTACCAGCCGCCGAGGACGGGGCCGATCCTGAGCCCCGGACGGCCGAGGAACTCGCCGCATTGCAGGAGCTGGTAGAGGTTGCCGCCGGCGTCGATCCGGCACGGGGCGACCGCGTCACCGTCCAGTCGCTGAATTTCGACCAGC
Organism: Parvularcula sp. LCG005; assembly: GCF_032930845.1. Lineage (GTDB taxonomy): Bacteria > Pseudomonadota > Alphaproteobacteria > Caulobacterales > Parvularculaceae > Parvularcula. The sequence continues at coordinate 2,583,734 of NZ_CP136758.1, forward strand.
CCGCCACGACCGATCTTGTGGAAGCCGACAGCGCGACCAACCCGATTGCCGGCATGGAATCGAAGCTCTGGCAGGTCGGCCAGTTGGCCTTTCTGGGTATCGTTGCACTTGTTTTGGGGCTGTTCGTCGTCAAGCCCATCCTCACTCAGGGCTCATCCGGTGCGGCCGCCAGTGCAGCGGGCGGCACACTGATGATTGATGATCCGATTACCATGCTGCGCGTCACCTCCGACGAGGAACCCGACGCCGCGGCCGCACTGTTGAATGCTTGGCTAGAGGAGGATGAAGCCGCATGAGCCAACCTACAATCAAGGGAGATGACGCCCTGCCCCCCGCACTTCAGGGGCTGCCCCTGACGCTTGTCATTCGCGTCGGGACGGCCAGGCGAACGGTCAGTGATCTGATGGCCCTCCAGGAAGGGAGCCTGATCGTGCTGGATGCCCGCATCGATGATCCTGTTGAGATCTGCATCGAGGACCGGGTAATCGCACGAGGCGATCTGATCGAAGCAGAAGATGGCAACGGCCTTGCCGTGCGCCTGACAGAAATGAGCCAGCCCGAGGCGTCATGACCCAGTTTCGGCGATACGCACTGCTACCCCTCGCGATTGTCGGATCACTGATCGGGATGGCGCACGCCCAGACCGGGACGGGTACGGAGGAGCTGGCGGCCTTTCTTGAGGGCTCGACATCACTTCGCGGTGCCCTCATCCCGCTCTTTCTGTCGGTAACGGTCCTCAGTCTCGCGCCAGGACTGGCGATGATGGTCACCTGCTTTCCCTTCATGGCCATCGTCTTCTCATTCCTGCGACAGGCGATCGGTCTGCAGCATGCACCGCCGGCCATGATGCTGACCAGCCTTGCGCTGTTCCTGACCGTTTTCGTGATGCAGCCCGTCTTCGCCGATGCGTGGCAGGCCGGTATCGAACCTTATCTGGATGGCAGAATGACCGAAGTCGAAGGTTTCGTCGCTGTGTCCGAGCCGCTGCGCGCCTTCATGCTGACACGGACGGAACCGGACACGGTGATGCGCCTGGCCGACGCCGCCAACATGACCATCGACAGCAGCGCGACTGCCCCCATGCGCCTTCTCATCCCCTCCTTCATGCTCACGGAGATCACTCGGGCTTTTCAGATCGGCTTTGCGATCTTCCTGCCCTTTCTGGTGATCGACCTCGTCGTTGCGTCAGTCCTGATGGCCATGGGCATGATGATGGTTCCACCAGCAGTCGTGTCCCTCCCCTTCAAACTCGCATTCTTTGTTCTGGCTGACGGGTGGGTCAAACTCACCGAAGCCCTTTTGAGAGGATATCTGCAGTGAGCTCATCGGTTCCCGCCCGCCTGGGCCGGCGCGATGCCGCCCCCGCCTCAACGGTTACATTGTCGCCGACAGAGCGCGTCGCCGTCATCCTGTCGCTACTGGAGCCCGAACAGGCCAAGTCGCTGACCGAACACTATTCATCGGCCACCATCGATCGGATCATCGCATCCTATGAACGCATGCGGAACGTGCCAAAACCCGTCCTTCTGCAGACGATTGCCAGCTTCATCACCGAGGTGCGTAGCAAGAGCCCGAAAGTCTACGGTGGTGCGAGCGAGGCGGCCCGTCTGGCAGAGGCTATTGCGCGGGCAGATGCTGAAAGCAGCGAGATGGCCGCCGGAACCGGCTTGGATGGTCGCGAAGAGGGCGGCTCCCTGTCGGAGGGTGCAACGGCCGAGCAGGTTTTCCACTATCTGGAGAGTATGGATCCGGCGATACTGGCGCGGCTTTTGTCGCACGAACGCGCATCGGTTGTCGCGGCTATCATCGGGCGGCTGTCTGAAGACTTGGGCGGCAAACTCATGAGTGCCCTGAGCAATGAAAAGGCCATTGCCGTCACAGCACAGATTGCCCAGGGCGCACCGGTCGCAAAATCAGTCATGGACGCGATCACGGAATCCCTACGGAGGCACGCCAGCACCGCCGAAGAGGGCGACGTGAGCACGGATCAATATGATCCCCTGCCCCGCCTGACGGCGATTCTCAACCGCTGCCCTGCATCCCGCCAGCAGACCGTACTAGATCCGCTCCGGGCTCAGGCGGCGGAACATGCCGAAGCTATTGAACAGGGACTTTTGCGATTTGGTACGTTGCATGAACGCCTGCCGCGCAATGCAGCCCCCATCCTGTTCAGGGAGATGGAGGAAGCGACGCTTCATATTGCTGTGCGGTTCGGAACGGAGAATGCCAAGGAGACGGTAGAATTTCTCTACGGCAACATTTCGCAGCGCCTTGCCGAACAGATCCGAGAGCGGATCAATGCTCTTCCCATGCCGAGTGAGGCGGAGGGTGAGGCCGCGCAAGCCGAGGTGATTGCCACCTTGCTGTCCTGGGCTGAGGAGGGACGCTTCACGATGCAATGATGAGAACAGTGGCTTCATCATCAATTCAGCATCCAAAAAGCCGACCCCGCGGGCTCGGCTTTTGTCTGGGCAACTCAAATATCAAACGACCGTCGACCGCCTGAGCCTTGCCTATTGCAGGATCAGTTCAGCATGGAGGGCGCCCGCAGCTTTCAGCGCCTCGAGTATCTCAACCATGTCCCGGGGCGCAACGTTCAGCGCATTCAGGCCCTCAACCAGATCGCGCAAGGTCGCACCGCCACCAATGCCGATGATATTCGCGCCCCCTTGGACAACCTCAATTTCCGTTCGCGGAACAACAACCGTGTCCGCATTGGTAAAGGGGGCGGCTGGGACGGCGATCGGCCGCTCGGTCACCTTGATCGTCAACGCCCCCTGGGCAACGGCAACGGGTTCGATCCGGACATCCTGTCCCAGCACAATGGTGCCCGACCGCTGATCAATCACGACCCGAGCCTTCTGATCGGGCGTCAACAGCATGCGCTCGATTGACGCCATCAGGGAGGCCGGCGCCATTCCCGTTGCTCGCGCATCAAGCTCTACTGTTCCGGAATCCAGCATCCGCGCAGGAGCATCCAGAAACCGGCCGTTCAGTTCCTGCTCGATCCGCTGAGCGGTCGTGAAGTCCGGATCGCGGAGAGCGAGCCGGATCACACTCATATCACTGAATTCAAAGGGAACGGAGCGCTCAATTCGGGCGCCGCCCGGCACGGTGGCCAAGGTCGGAGTGCCTTGCTGTATGCCAGCAGCCTGCCCGCCAGCGCCAAAGCCGCTCACCACGACAGGTCCCTGCGCCACGGCATAGACCTCATTGTCCGCCCCCAGAAGAGGCGTCATCACAAGCATCCCGCCCTGCAGACTGGAAGCGTCGCCTATCGATGAGACCTGAATGTCCAGTCGGCTGCCCGGTCGGGCAAAAGGCGGCAGAACACCGGTGACAATGACCGCAGCCACATTGTCGGGCCGGAACTGCTCATCCTGCACGTTCACGCCGAGGCGCTCTAGCAGACTGGCCAGCGCTTCCTCCGTATAGGGTGAATTGCGCAGTGTATCGCCGGTCCCATTCAGCCCGATGACGAGGCCATAGCCGATCAGATCGTTCCCGCGAACGCCCTCCACGTCGACAAGGTCCTTCAACCGTACCTGGGTCTGCGCCCAGGCGGGACTGGCCATCAGAGCCAGTCCGCTGGCAATCGACAATAGTATCTTTCTCATACTATCTGAGATAATTCGTCAGGGACAAGCGCCCCAACCGGCTCGTGAGCGTATAGGCCGCCTCAAGACGAATTTCGAGATTCTGCGTCTCTGTCGCTGCCTCGAATGCGTCCCTGCCAATGATCCGATCAAGAGTTTCACTCGCGATGCGATAGTCCGCTTTTTCCTTTTCCGCCGCTTCATCAATGCGATTGAGCGAATCGCCAAGCTCGGCCTCTGCAATCGCCAGTTCGTCCTGTGAAGAGCGAATAAGGTCCGCCCCCTGACGGACCCAATCGACGATATCCTGGGGTGGCAGCTTGATCGCATTTGCGACCATGGTCAGGCCCTTCATCATGTCTCGCAACGTCGTGCTGTCGGCACGCTGAAGAGCGGGGACATCGTATCCGTTGGGCAGGGTCACTTTCGCTGCATCATTGCTGCCGCCCTTATAGATTGTCGTCTCAAACGTTCCGCCGGGTCCGAAATAGGCATCGATTGCAGCACGTTTGTCGGCTGGCGTCCCGGCGCCGGTCACGATCGCCGATATGTCGGCTTTCATGGTGTCGAGATCACCTAGCGCATCCGTCGCGGCGGCATCGCCGGCAAACAGCGCCCGTCCGTCGAACCGGTTATTCAGTGCCGAGAAGATGACACCCAGGGTGGAATTGGCCGTATTGGCACTGGCGACAAGCCCTGCGCGGTCATTTGCCGTCGCCGCCTGCATGGCTTCAACGCCTTTATTGTTCACGGCTTCGCGAACGGTCTGCAATGACACGGCCGACTGGTTGTAACGGCCGGTGATCAAGGCAAGACGGGTCTGGGTGGCCTGGCTCTGATCAATGGCCATCTGCGCACGGTGAACCTGACCATTGCGGCCGTTCGTTGCGGCGGTGATATCCGATCTCGTCCCGGTGACGGCTTCCAGTGCCGCTCGGTCGAGATCATTTCGCAGCTCAGATGTGACCCGCGAAAACAGGGAGGTAGACAGAAGATCTGGAAGGGCGCGTATCATAACTAAATCTCCAGAAGGCGAGCCATCATATCACTCACGGCCTGGATGACGCGCGCATTGGCGGCATAGGCTTGTTCGATCAGGAGAAGGCTCTGAAGCTCCTGATCCGTGTTCACACCAGTGGCGGCGAGATCTGCATCGCGCAGCCCATTCGCAGTCGACGCTGCGGCCGCCGCAATGGCGCCGGCCCCAACGGTCCGCCCGCCGATGACCGAAGCGAGACTGCCGACCGTATCAATCAATCCCAGGCTGGAAGGGGAATCAGTCACCGCGGCAAGCGGTCTTGCACTGCTGATGGCAAGGCGAAGCCCCTGGGTCACACCGGTACCAGCTGAAGGTCCCGGGACAGTTGCGCCAATACCATCGCGCATGCGCCAGAGGGCGCCGCCCTGATCGGGATCGACGGCCGCGTTTACGGAGAGGCGCGAAGCGCTGCCCGCACCAGAGCCGGTGTCCACAAAGAGACCCTGCGCCCCGGGGGCCAGCGTTGGGTCTACGGCACCGTCAGCAAAACGGGCGACAAGATCATCGGCAAACGTGTCGATCCGTGTACCAAAGTCGACAGCAATTTCATCACGCACAGCGAACTGCCCGGCGATTGAGCCATTTCTGATCCCCTGCGGCCCGCCGCCTGGCGTCAGATCGATACCGTTGACGCTGAGCCCGGAAAGGTGACCACTTGCCATGGAATGCCCAGGGGCAACAATGCCGCCGGACCGGAACTCAATTTGCTGTGCACGTTCACCCAGCAGCACGACGCCTTCCGCCGTTGTGATCCGGACCTGACCGCCGCGTCCCGGGCTGACTTTAATGTCGAGAGCCTGTGAAATGATGTTGATATGCTGTTGTCGCTGCTCGGCAATATCGGACAGCCCATTGAGCTCTTTTTCCCCCGACAGCCGATTAAGGGTTTCGAGGGATTTGAGCGCACTGTTCACCTCGGCGACGCTGCCCGCGATATTGGCATCAGCATCCGTCCTCACGGAGGTGACGACATCACCAAGGCGGTTGATTGTTCGCACAAGGTCTTTTGCAGAAGTCACAGCCCCCTGCTGGAAGGATGCTGCCTCCGGCATCAGGGCCAGGTCATCAATCGCTGATGAAAACCGACTGACCGCCGCAAACAGGCCGTCGGCATCGCCGGGTTCACCAAAGGCGAGATTCAACTGGCTGAGCGTTTCGGCGCGCAGGCCCAGATTGGCGCTGCGGGCGTCGGCCGTCAGACGGCTGGCGAGCGCAAATGTATCGCCCGCGCGTTCGATCGACTGGATCTGTACGCCGCCATATTTGCGGGATGCGAGAGCGACATCGCGGCGCGCATATCCTTCGGTGGTCGCATTGGCGATGTTGTGCGAACGGACCTGAACGGCAGTCGTCGCAGCGTTCATACCGGAAATGGCGTTTGAAAGGGCGTTGGTGAACGTCATGGCAATCTCCTATCTCTCCGCTAGCGGATGAGATTTGTGGTCTCCTGCAGCATTTCATCGACTGTCTGAATGATCTTGGCATTCGACGCATAGGCGCGCTGTGTACGGATAAGGTCCGTCATTTCGGTCCCGATATCCGTCGTTGATTCCATCAGCGCATAGCCGGCCGTCTCACCCACGGGGCCTTCGCCGGCATCCCACAGATAAAAGTCACCGCTCTCCTGGCTGATCCGGTAGGCCTGATCGTCCGTGGGACTGAGGCCGTTGAGATTGGGCACCATGGCGACTGGAATCTGATACAGCACCCGCCTGAAGCCCGTGTCATAAACCGCTTCCAGAAGGCCCTGCGGATCGATTTCGATCGCCTGCAAATCCCCGATCGGAGCGCCATTCTTGGAAATATTGAATGGCGCGAAATTCGCCGACAGTTGCGTGATGCCATCGCTTTCGCCAGGGCGGCCAATGTCGATTGTCGCCGGGCCGCTGGACAGGTTCAGGGACAACAGGCCGGTTGTATCGTCATAGCTCGCACCGCCGCCCGCCGCTGCCGTCAGGATCGTCCCGCCGGCGGTGGGGGTGTCGGCAAAGGTCAGGTTCAACGTGCCAATGCTGACGGGGGGCACGGCACCATCATCGACAATATCGACCGTCCACTGATTGGTGGCTGCAGCGCCGGGGGCAGCCGGGACAGGGGTGAAGGTCGCGGTGATGCTCTGTATCTTGCCAAGATTGTCGTAATACTCGATCGGCAGGATATATGGATCGCCAGTGCCCGTATCTTCGGTGGCGAGAGCGGGTAGATTGACCCCCATGGTAATCTCAGTGGTGGCTTCGGCAGAGAATTGATTCACGCCCACATTCACCGCCTGCAGGTCTGTGCCCGTCCGGCGAGACACGCCACCAATGTCGCCATTGGCATCGGCGGGCCAGCCCAAGAGGAACAGTCCCCCCGGGGTCCTCAGAAACCCGTTCTGGTCCGTTGCGAACGCCCCTGTGGGCGTAAACATCAATGGCCGCTCATCCGCCCCTTGAGAGACGCCAGCCGTGTCTGTCACGGGGATCAGCCCCTGCCCGGCCACAGCGATATCCATCGAGCTGCCGGTTGAGATCAGCGCACCGCGCTCATCGACCAGCTTCTGGGTGTCCACGCGAACCCCGCCCGCCGCATAGGCATTTCGCCGCTGCTGCAGCACCATGCTCGAAAAGCTGGCCTCAGCACGTTTGTAGCCATAGGTCGACGCATTGGCGACGTTGTTCGAAATGGTGGCCAGGCGGGCTGAATTTACGTTCAGCCCCATCACGCCGGCATTGAGGGACGAGGAAATGGACATGGGTTGTGTATCTCCGCTTTTTCTATCTTTGGTTGTATTCCTCGTTAGTTAATGAGCTTCTAACGGCCCGCTGAAATTTGGCTTGTTCTGCATAATGACTGAAATTCGTCGATTCTCAGGAGACGACCGATCGTCGACGAGCGGCTGCCGGTCAGCTTTCCCGACGACTTCTGAAATTTGCTCCTGCTGCAAACCAAATTGAAGCGCGAGCCGTCTGGCGGCATTGGCTCGGTCAGCTGACAACTCCCAGTTTGTATATTGAGCACCGTTGCGGAAGGGCAGATCATCCGTATGGCCAACAAGTTTGATTGGCCGTCCACTGGACATGAGCACCGGCGTAATGTCCCTCATGACTTCGGCCAGAAGATCAGACGGTTCTGCGTTGCCAAGCGCGAAGAGCGGTGCCCCGTCAGTCTCCAGCAAATTCACCACTATGCCTTCGTCGGATAGGGTCACACTGGCTTGCTGATCATCCAGCGCTTCATTCAGCGCCGCTTCGATACGCTCGATAAGGTCGGCCTCGTCATTCAGAGACTCCGCCTCCCCGCCATGATTGTCATAGGCCATGGAGTCCGTCGCATAGGTGCTGTCACCGTTCAGCATGTCATTCCCGCCACCGGAAATGGGGCTGATAGGAATAGCAGGGTCGAAATAGTCCGCGATGCCTTTGCGCTGCTCCTCCGTCGTCGCGTTCAAGAGCCACATGAGAAGGAAGAACGCCATCATTGCGGTGACAAAGTCCGCATACGCCACCTTCCAGGCACCACCGTGATGGCCGGCAGCTTCCCCGCCGCGCTTGCGTTTGATGATGATCGGCTGTGTGGACATGGTGCTACACCCAAAGATTAACGTGCTCTGAAGCGATATAACCTCCGCGTGTAAAAGATAATTTAACTCGCTTGGGTTGATTTGTCCGGATGCTTTACTTTTGTCCCAGGATGCTTCCATGACCGAACTGTCTGTCAAAAGACGCATGACCCAGATGACACGCGGCCTGTCTGCGCCCGTCATGGCCATGCAGCCCGTCTGGCTGAAAGCCGCGGAGGACAGCCTCGCAGCCCTGTCTGATATTCTCGGCGCTGCTGTTTCGATTGACGATCTGACGCTCCGTGCGTCGAGCACTGAGCAATATGCCAAGGACACCCCGGAGCCGGGCCTGATCCTGCCTCTCCTCGTCGACGAGCACCTCGGCTACCAGGCGCATATTGCGCGCGGCGACACAATGCACATGGCCCGTCTTCTCTTGCGGGCCTGTGACCAGAATGACATCGGCCATGATCCGACGATGCTCGATGGCCTGATGCTGAGAGCCCTTTATCGGCCTCTTCTCAACGCCTATTCATCAGCATTCAACATTTCGATCGCTCTCAACGATGAGCTGCCTATTCTTGATGAATGGCCACATATCCGGCGCGCCGACATCAGATCATTTCTGGTCGTTTCCACCAAACTTATCGTTGGTGACCAGACAATCAGCCTGGATCTCTGCCTGCCCAACAATGAGCCGCGCTTCGCAGAACATCCGGACATAGCACCGCCACGTCAGGATGCCATGGTGGCCGCGGCGCGGTCGGCGAACGTCGAGATTTCGGCTGTTCTGGACAGCTGGAATGTCTCTCCGGGGATAGTCGCCGCATTCAAGAAAGGCACGGTCCTCCCGCTGCCCGGCGCCAGCATGGAGGCGCTCAGCCTTATCATCAATCAGGGGCGTCGCTCCACCACCCTGGCACATGGGGAGCACGGACGATCGGGCGGCAGTCAGGCGATTCGTCTCTCTCAGATCGAATCAGCAATTCGCTGATCTGTCGGCCGGCGAATGGCATCGGCAAAGCGGATGGCCGCAGCAACAGCCGCAAAATGCTCTTCACGAATGGCGTCGCCCACCTTCACGGTCGCGTGAAGCGCCCGGGCACAGGGCGGGTCCTCCCGGACCGGGACGCCGCTGAGGCGCGCCCTGTCAATCAGCGACAGGGCCAGATGATCAACACCTTTGGCGACGCAGACCGGCACGCTTGTCGGCTGTCGGTCCCATTGCAGCGCCACCGCATAGTGAGTCGGGTTCACGATGACCACATCGGCCTTCGCCGTCGCGCGCAACATCGTTGCCTGTGAGAATTCCTGCGCGCGGCGTCGGCGCATCTGCTTCTGTTGCGGATCGCCTTCCATCTCCTTGTGCTCGTCCGACACCTCCTGACGGGTCATCTTCAATTTGCGCGAATGCGCCATTCGCTTGGCCGGCAAGTCAAGCGCAGCGATGATCGCCGCAACGATACAGGCGAGCCCGATGATATTTGTCACCTCACGTCGCATAAGCTCAGGAAACATGCCTGCTTCCTGCTGGAAGGCAGACAGGAAGTGATCCTGCCGCAACCACAGGTACAGGCCGCCGACGATCGCGACGAAAATGATCTTCAGGCCGGACTTCAGGAACTCGCTCATGCCTTGAGCACCGTAGCGCTTCTTGAAACCTTCTACCGGATTGATACGCCGCAGGTCAGGTTTGAGTTTTGTTGGGGCAAGGACAATTCCCTGTTGTGCCACCAGTACCAGGACAACAGCAATGGCGGCGGGGCCAATGACCATCATGACGGCCATGAGGGGTTCACGGAACAGGAGCTCTCCCCCGGCGGATCCTGACAACACCGACTGACCCAACTCTTCGGGATGCCAGAAAATGGGCACCAGTGCCTTTGCCAGACCCAGCGCCGCTCCACCAGCGCCCAGCATTCCGAGCAGGAACCCCAAATAGGATGCGAGGACCGCCGCATCGGTCGACAGCGGAATATTTCCCTTCTTGCGCGCCTTTCGTTGCTTCTCCGGCGACGCCTCAAACGATTTGTCGAGGCCGCTATCTTCACTCATGGCAGGATTCTCAGCAACGTAGCTTCCAGCTCACTCCGCCAGCGCATCAGCAGTCCGGACACAGCGACAAGCAGCAGAACGAGACCTGAAAGCGTAATGGCGGGCATGCCAACAAAGGTGACCATCAGTTGGGGCATCGCCCGGTTCAGGACACCGAGCAGAACGTTGTAGGCCAGATTGAGCAGAAGAAAGGGCGCTGACAGCATGAGCGCAAAGGCAAGCCCATCGCCACAGACAGCGAGCGCCTTCCGCGCAATAAGCCCTACCGCATCATTTGCGAAAATAAATCCCGGCGGCAGATTTTCATAACTCCGCACAAAGATTTCGATCATCGTGATATGGGCACCAATTGTCAGAAACAGAACCGCCCCCGCCATGGTCAGCAGGGTAGATACGGTCGTGTTCGACTCCTCAGAAATGCCAGCACCGAATATTTGCGAGAGGGAGAGGCTTTGGGCGATCGCAGCACCGGCCATGCTCAGGACGAATATGGAAACCCTGATAAAAAAGCCCAGCGCGAAACCGACAAAGACCTCCCCCACGATCAAGGCGACAAGAGGCAGATCGGTTGCACTAAGCCGGGGGGCGATGACTGGAAAAAGGAGGAGCGTGATGGCCAGCGCAACCACGACGCGGACATTCACCGGAATAATCCGCGTGCCGATCCCCGGTAGCATGAAAATGAGCAGAGACAGCCGCGAGAAGATGAGCATGAATGGCACCACCACCACCGGTGCGACCGCAGCCAGACGGCCAATCATGTCCAGCCACTCGCTCACACCGTCCCCACAATCTGGGGGGTGGCATGCGTAGCGATTTCATCAAAGGAAAAGACCGGATTGGTCATGCCGTGCGACGCCATGATGGACCGCAGGAACCGTCGGCGCGCTGCATTGATGGCGATGACCGGATAGGTACCGCCTGATGCCGCCTGGTCGACCGTTTTGCGCAGATCAGCAATCAGGCGACTGAGTGTCTGGCCGGGGAGCTGGGCGCGCCCATCATCATTCTCCCCCTGCACCTGCAGCGCTTTTTCCCACTGGTCGCCCAGCTGGATCACAGCCAGTTTTCCATCAGGGCTGGCCAGTTTACTGACAAACTGGAATGCGAGCCGCCGTCGGACATGCTCCACAATCCCTTCGAACTTCTGCTCAGCACTTCGCGCCTCCGCGATCGCCTCGAGAATGAGGGCCAGATTGCGAACCGAGACACGCTCGGCCAACAGCTCCCGCAAGACCTGCTGCAGCAGATCGTGCGGCACTTTTTCCGGCACCAGATCATCGACCAGGCGGCGGTTTGCCTCGGCCCGCTTGGCGTCTGAAGGTTTGGTGAAAGCGTCGATCATCGCCCTCATGGCGCGGCGGGTCATCAGTTTTGGAAACTGCACCTGGACCGTCTCCAGCAGATGGGTCGACAGGACCTCGACCGGGTCAACCACGGTGACGCCATTCAGGATAAGCTTGTCCTTGCCGCGCTGATCGACCCAGCGGGCGGCGGCTCCATAGACGGGTTCCTTGACGCTGTCCCCTTTCAGCTCCGGATACGCATTTTCGGCGATCAGGGCGAGGAAGCGGCCAGGCTGCAGACCATTCCTCGCCACCGTCACGCCGTGCACTTTGATCTCATAGCTGCCCGTATGGAGTTGCTGGCGATCGGTCACACGAACCGGCGGCATGATGAAGCCATATTCCTGGATCACATAGCGTCTTATTTTCTCGACACGTCCATTCAACCCGGACTCACCTTCGATCACGGTACGGACCAGATCAGAGCTCAGCTCCACATGGATATCATCAATATCCAGCAGATCGCCGAAACTCGGCTCATCGCTCTCTGGCAGGGCCAGTGGCTCCTCAATCAGCGATTCCTCAGCCGGCCGATAGCGATATGCCCGCCACGCGAGATAGCCAAGCCCGATGGCGCCCAAATAGAATGGCACCACGGGGAGGCCCGGAAAGCTGCCGAATATGACCATGGCGACGGCCACTGTGCCCAAGGCCTCCGGCTTTGTTCCCAGTTCCTTCAGAAGCGCATGGTCGACCGCCCCTTCGCCCCGCCCTTTGGAGAGCAGAAGAGCCGCGGCCACCGAGATGATGACGGCGGGGATCTGGCTGACGAGGCCGTCTCCGACCGTCAGAATCGAGTAGTTCTCCAGCGCCTCCTGGAACGAAATACCGTGCACGACCATTCCGATACCAATGCCGGCGACAAGGTTCAGAAGCGTGATGAGAAGGCCGGCAATGGCATCGCCTTTGACGAATTTCGACGCGCCGTCCAGCGAGCCGAGAAATGCGGTCTCTTCCTGCTCCCGCTGCCTCAGGCGTTTGGCCTCTTCATGGCTGATGGCACCCGCGGCCACATCCGCATCGATGGCCATTTGCTTGCCCGGCATGGCGTCGAGCGCGAAGCGTGCGCCCACCTCCGCCATCCGCCCGGCGCCCTTCGTAATGACAAGGAAGTTCACGATGATCAGCACGGTGAAGACGATCAGGCCAAGGCCCAGATTGCCGCCCATGATGAACATGGCAAAGCCTTCGATGACACCGCCTGCGGCGTCGGCACCGGTATGCCCCTCACCGATGATCAGCTTGGTCGACGAAATATTGAGCGATAGCCGCAGCAGAAGCGAGACCAGCAGGATCGCGGGAAATGATGAAAAATCGAGCGGGCGCTGAACAAACAGCGTCACCGTGAAAATGAGGATAGCGAAGGCAAAGGACAGCATCAGGCCGATGTCCAGCAGCATGGGCGGCACCGGCAGGATCATCATGATCAGAATGCCCATCAGCCCGACAGCCAGGCCGATGGTCGGTGACAGCCTCAGTGTCTTGAGAACGCCATCCATAAGTTCCTGCCCTTAATTCAACCTGTCAGCTCGCGATGAGCCCAATGACCTGTGCATCGAAGAACCCGATAACGAGGCGCGCCAGCATGCTGGCCGACGCCCAGAAGACCACCATGATCACCGCGATCTTCGGGACGAAGGTGAGCGTCATTTCCTGTATCGACGTCAGCGCCTGCAGAAGACCGATCACCAATCCGGTCACCAGCGCGGCAATCAGCAACGGCATAGCCATCAGGCTTGCCGTTGCCAGTGCCTCCCTGAGGAGGGAAAGAATATCACCCTCTGACATATCAGAGCGGCATACGGAGGAGTTCCTGATAGGCACCGACGACGCGGTCACGTATCGTCACCGCCGTCTGAAGCGCCATTTCAGCCTGCGATAAGGCTTCCACGACGCTTTGCGCATCGAATTGCCCGATGGCGAATCCGGCCGCGGCCTCGTCGGCCTGATCGAACATGCGGGCGAAGTTTTCCGTCGACTGCAGCAGGGGACCGGGTTCAACATCCTTGACCTTGGCCAGACTGTCATAAGCAGCGAAAGCGTTGAGAGGTGTAATGGACATAATTTTTCCTAGCGCTTGAGAACACTCAGAAGCCCATCATAAAGACGACGGGCCTGTGTGAAGACTTGCAGATTGGCGTCGTAACTGCGGCCTGCCTCACGGGCATCGGCCATTTCGATCAGCATATTGACGTTTGAGAGTTCAACCGTACCGTCAGCATCTGCCAGCGGGTGGGCCGGATCGAAGAGCAGCGTTCCTTCGGTCCGGTCCAGACTGACGCGACCCGGCTCGACGCCCGCCTCCCCCACGCGGAAGGTAATCAACTTACGCTGATAACCGGGCGTGTCAGCATTGGACAGGTTTTCAGTCGCCAGACGAAGACGCAAGGACTGCGCCTCCATGCCGGACGCGGCCGCGTTGAGCGAGCCCAGAAGAGAATCGATCTGCATGATTACCTCGGCGCCCCGCCAGCAAGCCGGACAAGTTCGAGGGTCTTTGACCAGATCGTGACGGCCGCCTGATGACGTCCCGCGTTGCTAGCCATACTGATCATTTCCTGATCAAGCGAGATGGCTGTCCGTGTATCGCGGATATCGACGGTCTCACCGCGGTTCAAATCAGCTAACGCGTCGGAAAAGCGCGGAACGGCTTTCCCGGTCGCACCCGGAATATCAATGCGGGAGATGTTGTCTGCGACGACGGCATGCGCGGCCGCAGCGTGGCGGGTCATGGTCGAGGACAGTTTGAGCACCGACAGATCGGTCAGCATAGGCGGTCTCCATGGTTAAGAGACCTTGAACGTACTCAATCTTTGGTTGATTAATCGTTAACAGCTCGCTTAAAATCGACCTTGTCGGGCAGTGACAGGAGCAGTGCCGCTTCGATCGCGAGCAGCGGTCGCAATATTCGTAGAACCTTGTAGAATTGCGACTTTTCGGCGGCGATGGCGGCCTTCTCCACGTCCCTGTGGATGGAAAATCCGGCAAAGCCGTGGACCGCCTCATCCATTAACCTCTGCAACCTCTGGATGCCTTCTGCTTCATCGACGTCGCCCACGAGCAACAGTTGAGCGGCATAGTAGACGCGGGTCAGCGGCGTGTTCACATCATCTGGATGCAGGGCATCCGAGAGGCGAAGGACGCCGACTTCCTGATCAATAACCCGTATCTCACCCCGCCGGCCGCCATTTTGAAGGATAACGCCACCGACGAAAATTTTCTCATAGGGCTTGAGGTTCAGCACCAGTCCAGACATCGCCCTACGCAGCCTCCATGTCTGCGGCAGTCAGTCCTCTGATGATATTCTGGTTGATTTCCACGAGAATGTCGGCGGACCCATTTTGGTCTGTGACAACCCTTGTGTGCTGCTCGACGAAGGCGGCAAGGCTGAGCAGGCTGGCCTTCAGCTGATCGGGGCAGTGATTGTTGGGATTGGCTAGATCAACCGCCAGAGTCATCCAGAGCTGCTTGTTGTCCTGGAGCGCGATATAGAGCGCCAATGTATCGACAGGGTCTTCCCCGATAGCAGCCTCCAGCCGTCGCGTGATCCGTGTAAAAACTTCCCGCTCGAGCGCGCGCCCGGAAATCGTCTCGCGCTGCATCGTCGCATAGCCCGTTCTGTGCATCCTTTAACCCCTGCTTTTATGAAAGAGGATGCGGCCCGTGGGCCGCATCCGGTCATGCATTTTGACTATCGAAACAAGGCCAGGATTGCCTGCGGCGACTGGTTGGCGATGGTCAGCGCCTGAATGTTCAGCTGCTGCTGGACCTGCAGGGATTGAAGGCGGGCGGACGCTTCTTCCAGATTGGCATCCGTCAGCGCACTGATACCGGCTTCCATCGAGTCGATGAGCGACTGGACGAAGTCGTTCTGGATATCGATCCGCATCTGCGCGGAGCCGAAAGAGGCAGCGGCATCGACGGCCGTGTCCAGCGCCAACTCTACGGCATCCAGAGCGGCCTGGGCACCGGCAGTCGTGGTGACATCCAGCGTGGCAAGGCCCGCAAGACCACCAACGCCCACAGCACCGGTGTCAGCCGTTGCAGTAAAGGTTGCCGTTGTCGTGCCGGAGGCCGCGATGTTGACCACGGTATCTGTTGAGTCGTCACCCACAGTGGTTGTCGCGATGGTGATGTTGGCCGGGAAGATCGTGGCCTCATCCACCTGGGTCTGAATGCGGGCAACCACATCAGCCGTCGTGTCACCTGCCGATGCGACTTCGGTGAACGTATAGGTCTGACCACCAGATGTCAGCGAGATTTCCAGCGTATCACCAACTGTCAGCTGGCCTGCCGTGAAGGTGACGTCGAGGTTGGCCGTACCCGCACCATCAATAGAGCCGGTCGGGTTGGTCGTGACCTCACCTGGCGCAGAAGAGATGGTGGCACCGGCGGTGCCAAGCTCACTGGTCAGGTCGACACGGTTGATCGTGATCCGGTCTGGTGACACCGCGCCGTCAGCGCGATTGAGCGAGGACAGGAGCTGAACATCGTCACTGCCCTTCAGCAGGTTCAGACCGTTGAACTGCGCAGCGTCGACAATGTCAGTGACCTGACTGTACAGCGCATCGACATCCCGCTGGATCTTGTCGCGGTCAACGTTTTCCTCTTGTGCAGAGACGATCAGGCTCTTCATCTCCTGGATCAGCTTGGTGACCTGCTCAGACGCCGAGCGGGCAACACCCACGGTCGCCGCCCCCAGATTGAGGCTGTCAGTAATCGCCTTGAACGAGGCGACGTCTGTGGTCATGACCGTCGAAATGGCCCACACGGCGGCGTTGTCGCGCGCTGTCGCGACCTTTTTACCGGTCGAGATGAGGTTCTGCGTCTTCTGCAGGTTCATGTTGATGTCGCGAAGCGTGTCCAATGCGACGATGGCTGACTGGTTGAAGTTAATGCTGGACATGGTTGATCCTCTTGTCCGTCAGGCCCGCTCCTCTTCCTGAGGCCGGCCGTCCTGCCGCAATTTCCGATTGCGCTGGATGCAATTTATGGTTGCAACCCTTAAGGTCGTGTAAATGGACGGCCGAAATCAGAAGCGCACAGCATTTTTTTCCGACACGGCGAAAATTTTTGATCCGTCCGGCCCATAACCAGCGGCACCGTCCTTGCCGGCCTTGGCCATCTTAGCAACATTCTGGCCGGCGATCGCACCTTGTAGCAAGGCAGCATTTTCCTGGTTCAGCGCGATGAGACGCTCAGCCTGGGGACGGATGGCTGCAGGCAGCTTGGCGGGCGCAACGGCGATCACACTTTCCAGTTTATCGACCAGTTCGACACGGCTTTCGCTGATTTCAAGCGCCTCCTGCAGGCGGCCCTCTCTTAAATAACGGTTCTCGACGACCAATCGATCCGCAAGAAGAGAGACCAGCGGTCCTAAGCTCTCAATGCTCATGACGTGGCCTCCCCTTGGGGTCCGGACAATTGCCGATAAAGAGAGTGCGCTAGGTCTGGGGACCCTGTGACAACATTCTCCGCAATCTGCGTAATGATGGTGGAGCTGAACGCGCTCGCCATCGCGCCCTCAGCGCCCAGCGCCTTGGTCAGGCCCGACGCTTTGAGCATTTCCCCCATGAATGTGATGGCCAGATCCTCCGCAGCTGCCGCAACGGGATCTGCGCCAGACTGCCGGTCCGGCGACTGAAGATAGTGGATGGGCTGAATAGACATGGTCGACCTCATTTCGTGAAGAATGACCTAAAGACCGCCCGTAAAGGTTTGGTAAATATGTTTGTGCAATTTATGCGTGCATGATTGAACAGCAACTGCCTCCCCATCCCCTCGGCCCCTTGCCGACCAAAGGGACAGAACACCGCCCTGCTCTCGGCCTGCCGGTCGAGGCAGCACCTGCGGGTCAACTATTTGCTCCGATGTCGGATAGATCCGTCGCCGACCGGTTCTTCCAGGCCTTCCAGCCTGTCGCCGATCTTGCTGAGCGAGCCGACGCCCCTCGCACCAAGCCCGCGACCGGGCTGGGCATGGCCGCCTTGGCGATCAAGGACAAACAGGCTGTCGACCTGATCGTCAGCGGAGAGCCGGTAGCAGACCCCACGTCAGACCGCATCGCGATCGCCGTCCCGCACCAGTCCCTCGAGCCCGCCATTCAGCCACTGACGAGCGGTGGACTGGCGCCCATTCCTAAGATTTCAGCCGGGCTTGTTCAGACGGGACTGCCGGCATCTTCTACGCCTCAGCCCAGCACGCGAGCGGACATCGAGCCGCCGCTCGTCGGTCGGTCGGCAATCGTGACCCAAGAGAAAATCACTGATATTCGTCCGGGCAGCGTGTTGACTGCGCCAACGGTGCCTCCTGGTCCCGTGGCAAGCCCCCCTACGACGCCTGCCGTAGTGCTCGACGCGGCACTGATGATCACGCCATTTGTTGGTACAGAAAGCAGTGGTGTCGTCACGACCTCGCCAATGACAACCACGATTTCCGCGCAACCTGCGCCACCCCATCAACAGGTCGTTGCCGCGATCGCGGCTCATCCACAGGAACGTAATCTCGACCTTCGCCTTGACCCGCCACATCTTGGCCGCGTCCGGATCGAGTTCGACTTTGGCCATGATGGCATTTTGCGAGCCGTCGTCAGCGCCGCCGAGCCGGATACACTTCAACTGCTGCGGAGAAATGTTGCAGATCTGACCAGAGAGCTGGCCGATGCCGGTTTTGGCGAAAGTCGGATCGACTTTTCCGAGCGGCACCCCGGGGCCGCCCCCGACGACCTTGTGTCTTTTACCGATAGGTGGGCGGACGATCATGAAGATTATCCCGCGCTACGCTCACCGCTGACGGCCGATCACCACTATTCAGTCCATGATGGACTGCTCGATATCCGCCTATAACAAGGAGCCTATATGACAGTCGCCCCCGTCTCCAATTCTACCGACCCGAACGCCAGTCCTGTCGGCACGGCCAAACCGGTCATGTCAGAGGAATTCACCCAGTTCCTCACACTGCTGACCACGCAGGTAGAAAATCAGGACCCCCTGACACCACTTGATTCAACAACGTTCGTGCAACAGCTTGCAACGTTCTCGTCACTGGAACAGCAGGTCCAGACGAACCGCACCCTCGATGCCATTCTGGCTGCTGTGCGCGGCTGAAAGAAGCCGCCTCTCGTTGAGGGGGGCGGCTGTTAGACTTTTCTTTTCAGCATTTCCAGGATGAGAACATCGCCCACCTGATCAGGCAGGAGCTCGTCGGCCGCCGAGAGGACGACGTCATGGACCGCCGTACGGAGTTCAGGATCCGTAACCGTCACGGCAAACCCGCCATTATGCGAATAGGCGATCAGCGCGCTCATGATCCGGTCCCGGAGCTTTTCTTCAAGCCCAACTGAATTGTCCATAGCTTCCCGGTTCAGCTCGAGATTGAGCTGAATGACGACGAGGGCCTGAGTCTGCCAGCCATCACTGACCGGCACCACAAACGGGCGCGCAAAGCGCATGGGATAATAATCACCCTCGGGCGGCTCGCCATGCGACGCACCGGTCTTGGACTGGTCCGCCGATGTCGCATGATCAGTTTCTTCACCATGACCAGTATCGTCATTGGCAGGGTGTCCCTCCCCGGGCAGCGTCGTTGATGGCGCCGCGTGCGCAGGAACATTGTCACCTGGCCGGAGCATCTGACCGCCAAAAATTCCCCCGGCAATCGCAGCTGCATTGACGATGGAAGGGACAAGAATTTTCAGCATGGTCTTCTCCTAGAAGGGAATGACGGTGTCGAGAAGGCGCGTGCCCCAGCCCGGCTTGACGGATCGGTCAATGGCGCCGCGCCCCACATAGCCAATGCGTGCATCGGCTATACGGTCATGGGGGATGGTATTGGAGCGGGAAATATCCTCTGGACGGACGATGCCTTCAGCCCGAAGGATCCGCTCTTCATAGTTGACCCGGACAGACTGCTGGCCGCGGATGACCAGGTAGCCATTTGGCAGCTGCTCCACTACGCGGGCCGCCAGACGCAGGGTGACCTTATCCTGTCGCCGGATCTGTCCGCTGCCGGAGAACTGTCGCTGACGGTTGAGATCGACACCAGGCGTCAGTGTCGCGCCGCCCGGCAGTGTGTTGGCTGCGTATTCGGGCAGACCGAAGAGCGCCGACATGTCAAAACTGTCCGAAGACGTCCGATCACGGTCGACTTCATTCTTCAGTTCCGCCTCTTCATCAATTTCGACGATGACCGTCAGAATATCGCCGACAACCCGCGCACGGCGATTGCCGAAAAGCGACTCCGGCTCCTGACGCCAAAGGCTGGCCGTCGCAGGAAGGCCGATACCATCCCGCTGGCTGATCGGGGCCGGCGGCGGAAGCTGTTCGATGGCCGGCGCTGAGCGATGGGCACAGGCCGGTACGACAAGAACCCCCATACCGAGCAGAAGGCGTTTCATCGTCCCACCTCCACGGTACCATGTCCCACAACCCGCGCGCTCAGAGGCTGGCGCCGACTGTCCAGGAGGACCGGAATTTGCTCGCCGAGACCGCCCGAGCGCAGGGCCCGGCCCGAGATGGTCAGAAGCAGCCCCCCGCGACGGAACTGGACCAGCACCTGGGACTGGCGTTCGACCAGATCCGGTTCTTCCGTATCGGAAAGATTGATGGGTTTACCCTTGTAGATGGGTCGACGAAGCTGCTGGCCAAGCAGCGGTGTCGCCTCGCCGTGTTTGGAGGTCTCCACCATGTCGGCCGACAGGACGGTACCCTTCGGCAGGGCGCGGACCGCCACCACCTCGGCCCCGGCACCGGAGAAGCATGACAGCCCGATGCCGATCCCCAAGGCGACAATCTTGGAAGCAGACGCGCCCATCACCGGATTCTCGTCGCGGCGGCATACATTTCATCAGCAGCCGTCAGAACCTTGGCGTTCAACTCATAGCCGCGCTGCGCCTCGATCAAATCGGCAATCTCTGTGACGACGTTGACACCACTGTCTTCAAGAAATCCCTGCCGCAGAAAGCCTGCACCCTCCAGCCCCGCAACGCCGCCGGCAGGCGTTCCGGAGGCTTCGGTCTCCCGGAACAGGTTGCCGCCGAGCGCCTCCAGGCCCTTGTCATTTGTGAAGGTGAACAGATTGATCGTCCCGATCTGCTGATCCGGTGTGCCGTCTGCGAATTGTGCGAAGACGTCACCATCAGGATTGATGGACACACCCCGCGCATCAACAGGAATGACGATGCCGCCGGAGATCGGGAACCCCTCGGCATTTACCATGGCGCCATTGGGATCAATCGAAAATCGGCCATCCCGGGTATAGGCAACTTCACCGCTCGGCAGCTCGACATCGAAGAAACCACGCCCTTCAATAGCCACGTCCAGATCGCCGCCAGTAGAGGTCAGTGTCCCCTGCACCCTGTCCGCGGTGACGGCCGCTGTCCGCACGCCCAGACCGATCTGTATACCCCCCGGAACGAGAGTGCCGGTACGGGACGATACCGTACCGGGAGTCATTTCCTGACGATAGATAAGGTCGGCAAAGGCCGCTCGCCGGGGGGCATAGGCGGTCGTGGACATATTGGCGATGTTGTTGGCAATGGTATCCACCCGCGTCTGTTGCGCGGCCATGCCCGTCGAAGCAATGCGTAGTGCATTCATGGTCTCATCTTCCTAAAATTACTAGCGCGACTCACCGAGCGCGCGGATCATCCGCTCTTTCCGCTGATGATCGGCATCCAGAATATTCTGTCCGGCCTCAAACAGGCGTTGCGCTTCAACAAGGCGCGCCATTTCCAGGACCGGATTCACGTTTGACTGCTCTACAAATCCTTGGCGGATGATTGGATTGTCGACGAATTCATACGCCGCTCTGGGCTTCCATAAATTGTCACCCATGCGGTCGAGCGTGCCCGGATCAGAAGAAAAGACCCCCAGCTGTGCCATGGCGAGGCCATCGACCGACATGGTGCCGTCCGGGCTGACCTTGATATCCACCGCATCGGGAGGAATATCGATCGTACCGCCGCCATCATCGAGGACGGCGAAACCTTCGGACGTCACCAGCTGGCCATCGGCATTACGCTGGAACTGACCGCCGCGGGTCAGGAAGACCCCCTCGTCGGTCTCAACGGCAAAGAAGCCCTCGCCACCAATCGCAAAGTCAAACGTGCCGCCCGTCTGAACATAGGCGCCTTCATCAAGCACCGCGTAGTGTCCACGAAATGCTCCCATGGACATGGACGGCCCCGTGACGTCCCGGGTGACATATTCCGTGAAAACTGATGCTTCGCGCTTGAAACCAGCGGTACTGGCGTTCGCGATATTGTTGGCCAGAACGTTCAGTTCTTTCATCAGTCCGGTTTGGCGGGAGAGTGCAGCGATTGCAGCGTCAGACATGGATACTCCTTATGCCGCCGATTTCGTTTCACGAATGGCTTCATCAAGTTCATTGAAGGTGGGGCGGACCTTGTGCGGGGCGTTTCGTCGTCCAACTTCGACGCACATGACCGATGGATGCGCATGCAGCGACGACACCAGGACCTCCCGAATGAGGCCATAGAAGGCGTGCTCTTCTTCTCGCAGGGACTTAATCCGCGCCGCAAACGGTCCGACCATGCCATAGGACAGGAAAACGCCCAGGAAGGTCCCGACCAGCGCGCCGCCGATCATCTGCCCCAGGACTTCTGGTGGCTTGTCGATCGATGCCATGGTCTTGATAACCCCCAGCACGGCCGCCACGATGCCAAGCGCCGGCAGGGCATCGGCCATATTCTGCAGGGCGTGAGAACCGTGGAGCGCATCTTCCTTGCGCTGTGCCAGCTGCTTTTCGAGCACTTCTTCTACCTGAAAGGCATTATCGAAGTTCATGATCATTGAACGGATGGTATCGCAGATCATTTCAACCGCATCATGATCCTTCTGAATGCGGGGGTATTTACCGAACAGGTCGGAGTCTTCCGGTGCCTCGATATGCTTCTCTATATCGACCGGGCTTTCCTTGAGGACGTTGAGAAGTGAGTGCAGCAGGCACAGGAGGTCCCTGTAGTCCTGCTTCTTCCATTTCGGCCCTTTGATCAGGGCGACGAGATCGCCACCCGTATGCTTGATCACCGGGAAATCATTGCTGGCGAGAAACGCGCCGATGGCGGCACCGCCAATCATCATGCCCTCAAACGGCAAGGCATGGAGCACAATCCCCATCTTGCCCCCGGCCAGCATATAGCCGCCGAAGACAGTGAAAAGGGTGAAGATAAGGCCAAATATCGCAATCATGGGTTGAGTAGTACTCAACTTTTGGTTGCCGAATGATTAACGTCAGGCTGGTGCGCAGACCTTTTCCTTGATTGACTTTCACGGCCTGAACGCAGAAGAGCCGCGACAGATGGTCCGCCCGAAAGGGCGGTGAATAGGGAACCCGGTGCGAATCCGGGGCTGTACCCGCAACTGTCAGCGGCGAGCCGAGGGGTCCCGCGTGCCACTGGGCCAAGACCCGGGAAGGCCACCCCGATGCGACGACCCGCAGAGTCAGGAGACCTGCCATCGCGTCGCGTGTTCCGGGGCCGGGAATAGCCTTTGGGAGCAGACCGGTTTCCTCCGTGAAGCGACATTTCACCCCTTTCTGCCTCGGCAGAAAATGATCTGTTGCCCGGCGTCGCATGGCGCCCGTTCACGAAAGACAATCGGATGTTCCAATCCAGACTGACTATTTTGACTACCACCTCACTCGCCACCCTGCTCGCGGCGCCCGCCATGGCGCTGGCCAGCGAGCCGGACCGCTCGGACGAAATTTACGTCTCTGGCCTAAGGCCCGTTGCGCCGTCACAAACAACCGCTGCAGTCACTGTTCTTGATGCCGATGATCTGGCCATTCGGGGCTCGACCTATCTGGCCGACACGTTAAGGGCCGTGCCCGGCGTAGCGGTCTCCCGATCGGGTGCCGTTGGCGGTCTTACCCAGCTGCGCATCCGCGGGGCAGAGGCGAACCACACCCTCCTGCTGATTGACGGCATCGACGTGTCCGACCCGATCAACGGCGAGAGTGATTTTGGCCTTTTCAGCAGCCTTTCCCCTGCTGCGATTGAAGTGCTGCGCGGTGAGCAGTCGGGTCTTTACGGCTCGGACGCCATCGGCGGTGTCATCAATATCCGCACCGGCAGTCACGAAGGCGGCTACGGACAGGTCGAACTGGGGACAGGCGACAGTCTTCGGGTCGAAGGCGGAAAGACATTCGGCAGTGAACAACACGCGGCCACCGCCTCTTTCATCAGCACGCAGACCGCTGGTGTCGATACGGCTGGTGAGGACGGGGAGAAGGACGGCAGCCGCAGTCGGACCGGCATGTTGACAGGTCGTGCAGATCTTCGTGGCGGAGCGACAGTGCGTACCCTTATCCGCTATAGCAACGCCATGGCAGAAACGGATTCAGACTCCGACTTTGATGGACTGCTCAACAACACCGAAGATCGTACGCTGAGTGATCAATGGACGGCCGGGGCCAACTTGAGCATACAGAAAGGCGCGGTTGATCATCTCATCTCGGTCAGCTGGAACCGGGTGGAGCGGTCCTATGAAGCGGGCGGCATCACGACCAATGATGCTGTCGGCGAACGGACGAGTTTAAGCTACAGCCCGTCCGTCCAATTCACGACCGCTCCCTTTGACGTGGTGCGCCTGACGGGCCTCGTCGATGCGGAACGCGAAGATTATCGCGCGCGCGACAGCGCCTATGATGGCCTGACCAACCAAGACCAGCGTTTTGATCGGCTTGGCGTTGGGGCCGAACTCCTCGCCACGCGCGGTATTATCGATGTGCACGCCAGCCTGCGCCATGATCGGAATGATGGGCAGTTTGACGATACCACTACAGGCCGCGCCGGGATCGGCATTGACCTCGGTCCCATTGGTCGGGCCCGTGCCAGTGTGGGGACGGGTGTGAAAAATCCAACCTTCACGGAGCTTTTCGGCTATTATCCAGGCAGCTTTGTGGGCAATGAAAATCTCGTCCCTGAGCAGTCGACGGGGTGGGAAGCCGGCTGGGACAAGATTACCGAACGCTGGAGCCTGTCTGCAACCGTGTTCAAAGCGCATCTCAAGAACGAGATATTCACGCGCTACGATTCCAGCTTCAACGCGACGCCGGATAATCGAGCCGGCGACAGCGAGCGCAGCGGCATTGAACTTGCCGCCCAATGGTCACCGGTGCCAACATTGTCCATTAGCGGCCAATGGACGACCACGTCTTCGCAATCATACGATGACACCGACGAAATTCGTGTGCCTGATGAGACCGCCAGCCTGTCTTTGGGATATGCCCCCGAGGCGCTGGGACGAACGCGCCTTGGCGTTGCCTTAGACTATGTGGGGGAACAGGACGATTTTGATTTCGGCAGTTTTCCGTCACGACGGGTCACGCTGGACAGCTACATCCTGACCAGCGCGACCCTCGATGTTCCGGTCGCAGAGCGTATTGCAATCTCGATCAGAGCCGAAAACTTGTTCGACGAAGAGGTGATGGACGTCTACGGATATCATAATGCGGGTGCCCGCCTGTTCGCGGGGGTGAAACTGACGCCATGATCCCGCGGACAGCCCTCCTTGCGCTGTTTGCGTTGGTCGGATGCAATGCGTCGCCCGTCAAAACCGACGGGCAACCGCGCGTTGTCAGTCTCGACTATTGTGCCGACCAATATGTGCTGGGGCTTGTCGAACGAGATTACATCGCCGCGCTATCGCGGGATTCTCAGGCGGACTACGCCTATCTGCGCGCCGAGGCTGTCGGCCTTGCACAGACCAGTGGTCGGGCGGAGGCGGTACTCGCCCTCCGTCCGACGGTCATCGTACGAACCTATGGCGGCGGCCCCGATGCCGGCGCCCTCTACGCTCGCCTCGGCATACCCGTCGTGCAAATTGGCTATGCCGGTCGGCTAGAGGATATTGCCAGTGTCGTTCAGGCCGCAGCGGGGGATTTTGATGGGGCGATGGGGGACGAGACGGCCAGCAACCGCGCTGCCATTCTGATCGATCAGATGAGGAATAATCTGGACCGTGTACCCGCTTCATCGGATCGCCGGTCGCTCCTCTACATGACTCAGGGCGGTGTGACGGCAGGCCCTGGCACGATGATCGACGACATCATCACCAAAGCCGGTTACTCCAACTTCGAGACACGGCCGGGCTGGTCGCCACTGCCGTTGGAGCGGTTGGCCTATAAACAGCCCGATCAGATTGCGACGGCATTTTTCGACGGGGCCTATACGGTCCTGTCGCCATGGACGGCCAGCCGTCATCCCGTTGCGCGCCGGCAATTGGCCAATCAGGACGCCGTTGCCATCGACAGTGCGTTGACGTCATGTAGTGCGTGGTACACCGCCGAAGCCGTGACCGTGCTGGCAGAAAGGCGAAGCCAATGACAGATCGCCGCCTACTGATCGTTCTGGCCGCCCTTGGTCTCGCGACCATCGTCGCCAGCCTCGGACTGGGAGAGACGGGCATGGGCCTGAGGCGTCTGCTGCTGGCACTGGTCGGACAGGGCCCGGCTGGTGACCGAATTGTGGTCTGGGACATCCGTCTTCCTCGCGCCCTTGCCGCGTTTCTGTCCGGCGCAGCCCTGGGCGCCAGCGGCGCGGCGCTACAGGGTCTCCTCCGCAACCCCCTGGCTGAGCCCGGTGTTCTTGGTGTGTCTGCCGTGTCGACGCTGGCCGCGACCCTGACGCTCTATTATGGCTTGGCATCATCCTTTGCACCGATACTACCCCTTGCCGCTGTCAGCGGTGCAATGGTGGCCACCGCGATTCTATTGTTCTGCGCGCGAAAAGTCCGTTCGATAGTAACCCTCATCCTGATAGGCGTGGGCATCACCAGCTTCGCCGGGGCCGTCATGGCCCTCCTCCTGAATTTCGCGCCCAATCCGTACACGCTGTCTGATATGATCAACTGGACCCTCGGATCGGTCAGCAATCGGGGCCTGAACGATATTGCCCTGGCAGGCCCCTTTATCGCCCTCGGCATTGCGATCCTCGTAGCGACCCGGCGTGATCTGACGGCGCTCACTTTGGGAGAGGAGGTCGCCCGGACCATCGGGCTTGATCTTGGCCGGGCCCGGCTAAGGATTGTGCTGGGAGCAGGCCTTGCCACAGGCGGCTCCATCGCGCTGGCGGGCACGATCGGATTTGTCGGCATCATCGCCCCCCACCTTGTCCGTTGCCATGTGGGGCACGACCCGGGCCGAACGGTCCAGCCATCGGCCCTGCTTGCGGGCCTGCTCGTCGTCGCAGCAGATGTCGGTGTACGTCTGATCCCCACATCCGGAGAGCTGAAGCTGGGTGTGGTTGCGGCCCTGATCGGCGCGCCCCTGTTTATCTGGATTGCCGCCAGACGCGGAGTGAATGATGAGTGAACTGCGCGCAGAAGCCGCCTCATCGACACCAGATGGCGGCCCTCAGTTTCGGGATATCGATTTCGTTGCCCGGCCCGGTGAGTTCGTCGCCATTCTGGGGCCAAACGGTGCCGGCAAGACAACGTTCCTGCAAGCGCTGGCGGGCCTGCGACCGCTCACGTCAGGTCAAATAACGGTGTCGAAGCGTCCCCTGGACAGCTTTGACGCAATAGAACGTGCCCGAACCATCAGCTATCTGCCACAAAGCAGACCGATAAGCTGGCCCCTGACCGTGCAGGATATTGTCGGGTTGGGCCGGTATGCCTTTGGCGGTTCAATCGGCAGGCCGTCAGAACGATGCCGCGCCGCGATAGAGCACGCCCTTGAACAGGTCGGCATGCAGAGTTTTCGTGATCGGCGCGCCGACACTCTCTCAGGGGGCGAACTGGCGCGTGTACATCTGGCCCGCGCGCTGGCGGCCGAAGCGCCGATCCTGCTGGCCGATGAACCGATCCTGTCCCTCGACCCCGCACAGCAATTTCGAATTCTTGAAGCGTTGAAGAGGGTTGCGATGTCAAGACGTGCCGTCGTGGCGGTCCTGCATGATATTCAGCTGGCCGCCCGTTTTGCCAGCCACGTCGTCATTCTGCGAGACGGCAGGCTTTTGGCATCCGGCACGCCCGATGAGACATTGACCCCGCAGGTCATCGGCCGAGCCTTTGATCTGGTCGCAAGCGGGACAGGTCGTGAGCTGATAATCGAAGGGCCGGCTGAGACCTTCAGCGCGCGGTCCGGCGACGGTCGCGCTTGACGGTTCGCCCCTGTGCCACGCCTGTGCCGAGCCCCATGAGGCTGCTGACCCACCAGAGGATGGCCGGAATTTCCAGCGCATAGTCCACGAGGCCATGGACCAGAACGAGAGCAAGGATGACGACCGACGCCCGCAGCAGGCTGCGCAATTGTCGGCTACGACGCAGCCCCTTAATGAGCGAGACGAAGATCGTGACGATGACGGCGCCTCCGGGAATCGTGCCGACAATGCCGGTCTGCACCAGCCATTGCAGCGGCAGATTATGGGCTGCCCCCTGAAACACCAGCACATGGGCGGTGTCGACGGTGATGTGCGGCGCGAGCGCTTCGGTAAATCGCCCCAGTCCGTGTCCGAACAACGGCGCGTCCAGAAAGGCGGCGAAAGTGGCGCGCCACAGAATCCAGCGCCCGACATCATCGCCGCCAAGATCGGTCAGTCGGTCCTGCGCGCCCTGCCCCGATACCGCGCCCAACACGACCATGGCCCCAATGAACAGAAGGACCGGCACGAGTGCACGATCCTGTCGGCCGGACCGTGACCAGATGACCAGCGCAATCATGGCGGCACAGCCCGTCATGATACCGGCGCGGGAGGCGGTCAGGACGAGACAGGTCACGGTGAAGAGAAAGAGCACGATCGGCAGGACTGCGCCCCGGCCGGGCTGCAGCAGGTGACCAACGCGCCAGCGGACCGACCGAACAGTGTTGAGAATCTGGCTCAGGGCGAGAACGGCAGCGACGGCAAACAGGGTCGCCGCCGTATTGGCCGACAGGAACGCGGCCGTCAGCCGCCCTTGGTGGTATGCTTTTGCCTGCCCCCATATGGCATCAGGCGTTGTCACAAAGCTCATGAACGCAAAAATGGCGAGCGCCAGCAGGGCGAGCTGGTGCAGCAAGACCAGTTGCCGGGCCTGATTGGAGGCCAACGCCGCCTGAAACATCACCCAATAAATCGCTCCGGCCCCCGCAAGGGTGGCGAGGTCCGGCCATGCCGCCTCCCATCGCCCCTGCATCACCGACATTACAGCAAGGATGAGCCAGGCGATACTCCCAACGATCAGCGGGAAGGGCACCACCATCTGCCGCTGCGGCAATGATGATACCGCCGCCAGAATCGCCAGCAGACCTGAGAAAACAAGGGAAAGACCTGCCCTGTCTGCGCCATAGGCGAGCGAGGCCGCCAGAATGACCAGAAGCGTCATCGCAGGAAGGAGATAGGGTCTCACCATTCGGCCTTTTACGGTTAACCGGTTTGAAAAAACTAAAGGACATCTGGTGACAGCCGACGCCAGCGTTGCAAGGTATCGATTTCTGCCATCATTTGTCCGCTTTGGCGCGCTTCCTGCGTGGTTTGGGCCGACAATGTGATGGGCGGCGGCAGTATGAACAGGATAGCAGACGGGATCGAGCGGCAATCAGGCATGACCTCCCAACGCACCGATGAATACCCTGCCGGCCTGACCGGCCCGGCCAAGCGCCTGTGCGACCTGCTCATCGCAATTCCCACACTCGGTTTTGTGCTGCCGCTGCTGGTCGTTCTGGCGGTCCTGATCAAGCTGCAGGATGGCGGACCGGTCTTTTACCGGCACACGCGCTGCGGCCTGCACGGTTCGCGGTTCACCCTGTTGAAATTTCGGACCATGGCCCCTGCAGCCGATGACCAGCTCGATTTCATCCTGGCGGCCGATGCGAAGGCCCGGCACGACTGGCTCGCCTATCGCAAACTGCATCATGATCCGCGGGTGACGCGTCTGGGCCGGTTTCTGCGCCGCTCAAGTCTCGATGAACTGCCGCAGCTGCTCAACGTCATCATGGGCGACATGTCTCTGGTCGGTCCTCGCCCCATCGTGGAAGAGGAAGTGGCTCGTTTCGGCACGGACGCCGATGCCTATTTCGCGGCCCGGCCGGGCCTTACCGGCCTTTGGCAGATTTCCGGGCGCAACCATACCGACTACGATACAAGGGTTGCTTTGGATGCCCATTATGTCCGGCACTGGAATTTCTGGCTGGACGTGAAGATCCTGCTGCGCACCGTGCCCTGCGTGCTATTGGCAACGGGGGCGCGATAGGGCGCTTTACGGGATGGTCTCAATCGCGCTCTAAGCGCATTGGTTTCACCGACAGGAATTCCGGTTCATGGCACGTCCCCTCCTCAAATCTATGGCCACCGTTTCCGGCCTGACCATGGTCAGCCGTGTGCTCGGCTTTGCGCGCCAGATGCTGATTGCGGGGATCATCGGGGCGTCCGGCAACCCGGTTGCCGATGCTTTCTGGGCGGCCTTCCGCCTGCCCAACATGTTCCGCCGCCTGTTGGCTGAAGGCGCCTTTCAGGCCGCCTTCGTCCCCCTGTTCCAGCGCCATTCGGTCAAGGGCGACATGGACGGTGCAAAGGCGTTTGCTGAGGATATTCTGGCGTGGATGATCGTTATCCTAACCGGCCTGTCGGCGATTATCATGATCTTCGCGCCTGTCTTTGTCAGCATTCTGACGACAGGGTTCAGGGACGACCCGGAGCGATTTAATCTGACGATCCTCTATACGCGCATCATGTTCCCCTATCTGGCCTGCATGTCGCTGGTCGGCATTTATGGCGGCATGCTGGGCGCGATGCACAAATTCGCAGCGGCTTCAGCGGCGCCGCTTCTCCTGAACATTGCTCTCATTACCGGCGTTCTGGCCTTTGCCGACGCCCCCGCCGAAGTAACGGGCCTTGCTGCAGCCTGGTCGGTGATGATTGGTGGTCTTCTGCAGCTAGGGGCGCTGGTACTGGCCGCCACCCGGTCAAAACTTCTTCTCCGTCTGCGGTTACCGCGCCATAGCGGCGCTGCCAAACGCATGCTGATGCTCGGTACACCCGGCTTTATCGGCGCCGCCGCGCTGCAGGTGAACGGGATTGTCGGCACCAACATCGCCTCGCGTGAGGCGGGGGCTGTGTCCTGGCTGATGAACGCCGACCAGCTCTACCAACTGCCGCTCGCCATCATTGGCATTGCCCTTGGGGTTGTTCTGATGCCCGCCATCGGCCGATCTGTGAAATCGGGGGATGAGACCGGCGCGAAACGCACCCTCAATCGCGGGGTCGAGGTAGCGCTGTTTTTTGCCCTGCCCGCCACCGCCGCGCTGATGACGATCCCCGTTTTTCTGTGCGGCGCGCTTTTCCAGGATATGGCAGGCGACCTGACACGCGCGATTGGCGCAGGGCGATCCGCCTTCAACGACACGGATGTGGCGATGGTCGGCGCGGCCCTAGCCGTCTATGGCATCGGCCTGCCGGCCTTCGTACTGCAGAAAGTGTTCGCCGCAGCATTTTTTGCCCGCGAGGATACCAAATCTCCCATGACGTTCGCGCTGGTCGCCATTGCGATCAACGCGACGATCTCGATCACGCTGTTCCCTACCATGGGCTTTATCGCGGTGCCCATCGGCACGGTGGTCGCGGCCTGGGTCGAGGTGACGGGCCTGAGCTGGCGCCTCTATGCGCGGGGTCACCTTCGCCCCAGCCTGACCGTCCTCAGCCGGATCGTCCGTATGGTTCTGGTTGCTGGGGGCTTGGGATGGCTGTTGCGCATTGCCATGGCCCATCAGGAGATGTTGGCACCGATGGCCTTTGATCAGGACTGGATCCTGCTGTTCGAGCTCGTCGGGGCGGGCGTGCTCCTGTACTTTATCGCAACGATCCTGACCGGCGGGGTCAGCATCGCTGCGCTGAAAGGCAAAGCCGCAAAGGCTTAGGCGTCGGCGGCACTCCAATGCGCCGGGTGCTGCGTCGCAATCATCTTGATCTGGCGCTTGTCGACCTTGCCGGTCGTCCCGCGCGGCAGGGGGACAGGTGACAGCCACAGGCGCTCTGGCACTTTGAACGGTGCCAGCTTGCTGGCCACGTGATCGCGCAGGGCCTGCAGGTCCACGGGACCTTCCTTGCCGTAAACCGCCGCACCGACAATCTCGCCGTAGATTTCGTCGGGAACGGAGAACACGGCAGCCTCGTCGACTGGGCCGAAATCAACGAGGGCGTTCTCGACCTCCAGACAGGAAATGTTCTCGCCACCGCGAATGATGAGGTCTTTGGCCCGATCAAGGATGGTGATGAAGCCTTCCTCGTCCAGCACCCCGATATCACCGGTCCGGAACCAGCCCCCCGGATAGAAAGCCCTTTCCGTGGCAGCCTCATCTTCAAGATAATGATGGAACGTGACCGGGCTTTTCACGCAGATTTCACCTTCGGTGCCGCGCGGCTGCACCTCACCCTTCTCGTTCAGCACCTCAATCTGGTTGATCGGCGGAATCGCGCGACCAGCCGAGCCGGGGTGATTGATGAAATCCCCCATCGTGATGTGGGCGACCAGTGAGTTTGTTTCAGTCAGACCGTAGCCTGAGGAAATCCCAATCTGCGGGAACTTGTCGACCTGCTGCAGCACCTGGGAAGCTGGGCGCTTGGCCCCGCCGGTGATGATATCGGCCAGGTCATCAAGATCGCCCGGCTTGGCAGCCTGCACCAGTTCATGGGCCATGGTCGGCACACCGACGAAATTCGTGATGTCTTCCTTCTTGATCAGGTCGATCGCCTTTTCAGCGTCCCAGCGATACATGAAGACCGTCTTGCGCCCCAGCAGCCATGACAGCATCAGCGTCGAATGCAGTGCAGTCACGTGGAACAGCGGCAGGGCGAGCAGCACTGCAGGGTTTTCAGGCACGAACGGAACGTCCGGACGCCGCCGCTGCGCAAGGGTCAAGAGGAATGACCATGAGAGCACCGCATTAACGCAGGAGCGGTGGGTCAGCAGCGCCCCCTTGGGCTTCCCCGTCGAGCCGGACGTATAGAGCAGGCAGAAATGGGACTCAGGATCGATCTGTACTGACGGTGCGGTCTGTGGCCATTTTTCATCCGCGATGATGTCGTCAAACCGGATATCGCCGCCCGGCACATCTTCGCGCGCCGTTACAAGCGTCAGGCCAAGCTCTTCGCGCCGCGGCTCGAGATAGCCAAAACGTTTGCCGTCGCAGACAACGACCTTGGCCTTGGCCCGACCGATCCCGTCGCGCAGCTCCCCCTCCTGCCACCAGGCATTCAGCGGCACGACTGTCGCGCCAGAGGCGACGATGCCCAGAAACGCCATCGGCCACTCAGGGTAATTCCGCATGGCAATCGCCACCCGGTCCCCCTGGCCGATGCCTTTTTCTTCCTTGAGCCAGTTGGCGAAACGCATGGCCTTGGCCCAGGTCTCGCCGACCGTATAGCGCTCGTCATCATAGACGATGAATTCGCGGTCCTTGTACTGCATCCCCCGCAGGGCGAGGACGTCACGCAGGCTCGCCTGGGACATGGCAAAGACATGAGGATAGTCGACACCGCGAATGGTCATCGGGACCGTCGCAAATGGCCCCCCTTCAGCCATCATGGCGGCGGCCTCGGTCGCAATTTCCTCGTTGGTCAATGGTTCGGGCATCATGGGATAGGGGCTTCCTCGATTATTGTCGTTATGTTTATTCGTTGATCATAACGCCATGTGAGCCCGCAGGCACCCCCCACTACACCGCACCATCCCTTGCTTTTCCGTATCGCTTGGGCCAGTTGCAGCCGCCAGAGCGTGAAACGCCGTCACCATGACCGTCACCCGCTTCGAACTGATGAACCCATGGCGCCATATCGCCGTCCCTGACCGGACGGGATTTTTCGGCGTCGACCGAGGATAAAGATGCCACACCTGACACCCCTTCTGACCGTGATGGTCAATGCCGCCCGCGATGCCGCGAAAGTCCTGCGCCGGGATTTCTATGAGGTCGAAGCGCTGCAGGTCCGCAAGAAAGGCGCTTCTGATTTTGTCAGCCAGGCGGACATGAAGGCCGAAGAAGCGATCTTTCAGTCCCTCCAGAAATCCCGCCCGAAATACGGCCTGATCATGGAAGAGCGCGGCGAAATCGAAGGCTCGGACAATTCCAACCGCTTTATCGTCGACCCGCTGGATGGCACCACCAACTTCTTGCACGGGCTGCCGCAGTTCTGCATTTCCATCGGCCTGGAGCGCGATCGTGAGCCCTATGCCGGAGTGGTCTTCGCCCCCATCACCGATGAGCTGTTCATCGCCGAGAAGGGCTTTGGTGCGTTCTGCAATGACCGCCGTATCCGCGTCTCTGGCCGCAATGATCTGAGCGAGGCACTGGTGGGTACCGGCCTGCCGTTCCAGGGCAAGGGCGGCCGCGACCGTGCCCTGCAGGAGACCGACCGGGTTCTGGGCAAGACCGCCGGGATCCGCCGCTTCGGCTCAGCCGCCTATGACCTCTGCATGACTGCAGCTGGCCGCCTTGATGCCTATTGGGAGCGGGGCCTGAATCCTTGGGACATCACCGCCGGGATCATCATCTGCCGCGAGGCTGGCGGCGAAGTGACCGCCATTGAGCGCAGCAAGGAACGCCCGCATCTGGACGGGCAGGTTCTCGCCTCAAACCATCACCTGCACGAAAAAGTTCGCGAGCTTATTGAGGCCAAGTAAGGCGGCGGGCATCTGAGTGGCCGACCGATAAGAGCGGCCTATGCTCCCGGGTCTAACAGGCGAGACCCGCAATCATGACCAGCCCCCTTAAAGCCCACTATCCCTATTATCTCGGCAACAAGCCCGTCGAGGCCAATCAGGACCTTGAGGTCACCGACAAATATACAGGCGAGGTCGTGACGAGGGTCGCCCTGGCTGACGTAGACGCCATCGACCGGGCCATCGGCATGGCCGCTGACGCAGCGGCCCCCATGGCGGCCCTGAAACCCTATCAGCGGCGGGACGTTCTAGAGCATTGCACCGACCGGTTTCGCGAGCGTGCCGATGAGCTGGCCGAAATTCTCACGATAGAGGCGGGCAAACCGGTCAAGGACAGCCGCGGCGAAGTGACCCGGCTCATCGAGACGTTCCGCATGGCCGCCGGCGAGGCCGAGCGCCTTTATGGTGAAGTCATGCCCCTCGCCGTTGCGGAACGCGCCGCCAATTATCAGGGCCAGTGGAAGCGCGTGCCAATCGGCCCCTGCTCCTTCATCTCCCCGTTCAATTTCCCCCTCAATCTCACGGCCCACAAGATTGCACCGGCGATTGCCGCAGGCTGCCCCTTCGTCCTCAAACCCGCCAGCCTGACCCCCATCGGCGCGCTGATGATCGGCGAGGTTCTGGCCGAATGCGATCTACCAGAAGGCGCGTTCTCGATCCTGCCTGCCCGTCGGGACGGTGCACGGCTTTTCTCCGAGGACGACCGGCTCAAGCTTCTCTCGTTTACAGGCTCCGCCGAGGTCGGCTGGAAGCTGAAAGCCAATGCCGGCAAAAAACCCGTCGTGCTCGAACTGGGCGGCAATGCAGCCGTGGTGTTTGAGGACGGCGATATGGACGATGCCGTCGACCGCATCATGACCGGCGGCTTTTACCAGTCTGGACAGAGCTGCATCAGCGTTCAGCGCGTGCTGATCCGCCAGGACCACTATGACACGATGCGCGACAAACTGGTCAGCGCGGCGAAGGAGCTGACCTCCGGCAACCCCGAAGACGACAATACCTTCATTGGACCGATCATCTCTGACAAGGAAGCGGACCGGATCATGGACTGGATCGAAGAGGGGCGGGACAGGGGTGCGAGCGTCCTGTGTGGCGGCGAACGCACCGGCAACACGATCACCGCGACGGTGCTTGAGAACGTGCCGGTCGATATCGATCTTTACCGGGAGGAAGTATTCGGCCCAGTGATCCTGCTCGAACCGTATGATCAGTTTGACGATGCCATCGCGCGGGTCAATGACAGCCGATATGGGTTGCAGGCTGGCGTCTTCACCCGCGATATCTACAAGGCGCATCAGGCATGGGACGACCTTCATGTGGGCGGCGTCATCATCAATGACGTTCCCTCCTGGCGGGTTGATCACATGCCCTATGGCGGCGTGAAGGATTCCGGACTCGGACGGGAGGGATTGCGGTTTTCGATCGAAGACATGACGGAAATCCGCCTGATGGTCCTTCGCACCCCGTGACATGACAACATCCCCCCTGCCCCAGCCTGAATCGGTCGGCGACGGCGCCATCATTTACCGGCGTGCACTGAACGATCACGACCAGAAATCCCTGTCCGGATGGACGATGGCGGCCTGCAACGCGGCGGGATGGCTCGCCCCTGTGACCCCGGGGGGAAAGCCCTTCTCCGTCCGTCAGATGAATTTTGGTCCGTTGGGCTGGGTATCTGATCGCCGGGGATACAGGTATCAGGCTGACCATCCGGAGACCGGCCAGCCTTGGCCCGCCATGCCTGATACCATTACTGATCTGTGGAACGCCTGTCTGCCGGATGCACCCGAGCCGCAATGCTGCCTCGTCAATCATTATACGGATTCAGCGCGAATGGGCTTGCATCGTGACGCTGACGAAGAGGATCAGACGGTCCCGCTGATGACCCTGTCGCTCGGTGCCCCGGCGCGCTTTCGCCTGGGCCGGCCGGAGCGTGGCGGCCCCACCCGGTCATTTGTACTGGACAGTGGCGACATCCTGATCATGGGCGGAACGTCACGGCGCGCCTATCACGGCATCGACAAACTGCTCCCGGCCGATGCCCTGTTTTCACCGGATCTGGGCTTTGACGGAAGACTGAGTCTGACCGTACGACGGGTGACCAGTTGACCGGCAGGATTACTCCTGCCGGTTCGTCCTCTTAAGCTCAATCAGCAGCGATACCGAACTGGAGAGCATACCCATCAATCCTGCCGTCGACAGCGACAATGGCGTTCAATGACCGACCATTTTCCGTGAACGCAACATAGCGCCCGCGTGCATTGAGCGCACCAGCAGACGTTGGAACAGTCGATAGCGCAATCGTCCCTGTACGCGCCAATGACGACGAACTGTACAGGAAAATAGAACTTTCAATAGTCTGATAAGCCCCCACATTACCATAAATCTCTTTGCCCGGCATGACGGCCCAGCGATCAAGATCGCGTGAATGCGCAGCTGAAAAGGCAACAACACTGCCTTGCAGCTTACCGATATATGTCATATCCGTACTTGCGTCAGCTGTTGTTCTCAACACTGGACCTCTGGCGTTCAGCAGCGTCGCGCCATCTTGGCTGAGCCACAAATCCGTGCCGAGCGAATATTCGCCGTGATAGCGGCTGTCCCCCAAATTGACAGCATAACCTGTTGAGACGTCAAACTTGTGATCGTCAGCAGGGCTGAGGCCCGTGTCGGCACCGTAAATCCAATTGTTTTGCGGATGCATGGCCAATCGAAGTCCGGCATAAAGACTGCCGCTCCTCGTGACGGCTCCCGACGCCGGATTAACGGAAATCATTTCTTCCCATTGATCCGCACTCGGCGCAACATGCGCTATACCGGCATGGTCGATCACGATGTCACCGAAGACACGATCGCCATCAACAGTGCTGGTATTCTCAATTTCGACCGTCGTGACAACGGATGACCTCGCCACGTCGATAAATGTAACACCGCCGTTATGAGATATCGCCGCTCTTCTGCCGTCCGGCGAGACGCCCACGGCAAATCCAGGAGCAGGAAGCTCAATCTCCTTCAGATTCCCAGCGGCATCGAAAAGCTTGGCCACGGGCCGGTCGCCTGTCAGCACGATGTAAACGTTCTGACTTGCGCTATATTCGGCATCCAGAATATCGCCTTCGATCCGCTGCACACGAACGGGATTTGAGCGCGGCATCACGGTGACCTCAACCCGTCTTGGCTCGCTGTAGCGCAAGCCGTCATAAGCCCGCACCTCGAACTGGTAGGTCCCCGCCAGAGTCGGCACAAAGGAGGGCCGTGCCCCCTGTAGCGACACAGTTCCCGCCCCACTGGGAACCGCTATTGGTGACCAGTCGAAGGTGAGGGACTGATTTTCAGGGTCCTCGCTGGCCGAAGCGTCCAGAACGACTGATGAACCAAGGGCCGACGAATAATAGCGACGGGTGCTGATTTTCGGCGCGGCATTCTCGAACGCCGCCAATCGACGACCCTGAGTCAGGATCGCGTATTGTGCCGTCGGTGCCGACGTATCGACGCCAACCACAAACAAGCCCGGTGTACTGTCGGCAGCAAAGACATATTGGGCGTTCCACTGAATGGCTGTGGTCGCGCTCACGGACGGAAGATCTACAGTACGGAGTCTGTCACCCGTTTCCAGATCATAATTTACAATCATGCCGCGATCAGCTGCGAGCAAAGTCGCGCCAGTCCGGTCCTCAATCGTATACCATTGATGCCCGACAAAGCTGGCATCAGCATGGAGAAAATTGACAGTGTTGGACAGGGACATAGCATATTTCATGTCATTCTGGCGCCACTCAGCACTGCGAAGAACATCACCCGATGGCGATAGGATCGCGCCGCCGCCCGGCGAGAAATACAGATCTTCTCCCAGATCAAAATCCCCGTGATACAGCGAATCATAGGCGTAATACTCGCCCGAACCGTTTAGCGTGAAACGTTGAACATCTCCTGACCATGAGCCGCGGGACGCACCGTAAATTTTGCCGCTTACTGATCGTTTGACAACATAATCACTGTATGAGGTTGAAAATGTTTCATAGGCACCGTTGTCCACGGAGAGAGCGTAGGACTGGTTTCCATCGGTCAAAAAGGCCAGATCATCTTCTGCGAAGACGACTTCCTTCATGTCCGCAGGTATTGGATACTCAGCGACCACCATCATGCTTTCAAGGTCGACAATACTGACATGGCCGTCATGTGCCACAGCAGCACGCCGCCCGTTGGGAGATTGCGATACAGCGGCCGCAGTATAAGACAGCGTGACAGTTTCGATATTCATCCCATCCATCAGCCGACGGAGCGTCTTCCCATCAATAGTGACGAGCGCCTGACTTTCTTCTGAGAAGTCGACATCAACAGGGCGGGCTGCCAGCGGGATGACGTCATATTCGTCGATATCGACACTGACCGGAGCGATCGTATCGGCCTCAAATCCGTCGGAGACCGTAAGCTCAAATTCATAGCGACCTACAGCGTCAAACCGGGCGAGAACCTGTGCGCCCTCCAATACTGACGGGAGCGCTGAAGCCGAAGGCTTTTCAATGACAGTCCACTAATAGGTGAGGCCTTGTTCGTTGACATCGGTCGACGCCGTGGCGTCGAGCAGAAACTCATCGTTCAGCGCAAGGCCAGCTGTCTGAAGGGCCCCACCGGCTTCGGGCGCTTCATTCGTCAGCTCCAGCGTCACCGAATCCGTACTCGTGCCGCCCCGCCCGTCGGACACCGCCAGGTCGATAACATACGTACCGGGCGTCGACGTCAACAGAAGGGCACTGCGTGTATTCCCATCGCGGATTGTTGCGGCCGCACCGGATGGTTGGGTTGAAATGGTCCAGCGATAGGAAAGGCTGTCACCATCGGGGTCAAAACTGCCCGCCGCCGTCAGAGCAACACCCGATGTGCGGAGTGAGGCCGTGCGACCCGGTCCGGCATCTGCCGTTGGGGGCCTGTTCGGCTGGCTCGTTGCGCCACCAGTGCCACCGCCGCCGCCGCAGGCTGTTAATAGCGCCGCGAGCGCACCGAGTGTAAGATATTGATTTGTCACAGTATCACCGCCCAATGAATGTCATCCACAAGTACGGTATCAGTTTATTTTCGAAATTAAAGACAATATTCGCTCGCTACACTTGCGATAGTGAAATGGTCCACCAGCCAAGGTACGCTCCCGGCGATGCCAAAAGGATGGCACACGCAGAGATAGAGACGTCAATCTCTAGGAGCCGCAGCAATGAGATCGACTAGCCACTCGAAGCCGTCACACACCGGCGTCGCAAAACCAACAAGGAAACGCCCTGCGCCACTTCCCCTGCGCGTCACCGATGATGTCCGACTATTCGAATCTGAGCTCGCCGCCCTCTTCGAATTTATGTTCGTAATGTTCCGGCGCGCCGAGAATAGTCAAGTAAGAACCAGCGCCAACAAAGGATTCAAAGAAATTGAGGACGCGCACGCGCACGGATGATTGATTGGACAAGACGAAGTCCGCCTCTTCGCAGGCCAGCTCCGTCGCCTCAATTATTGTCTCATCATGCGCCCTGAAATTGCATACACCGATCCCGCCTTTGAGATAGATATAGGCACGGTTCCGACCGGTGATTTCAATATTGTGGGCGGTGATGGGCTGATAAATAAGCTGCGATCCATTCAGGACTTGCGCTGTCGGACTCTGATCTTCTTCATACCGCACATCTCTGAAGGTCAATCTCGCCCCACCCTGCACCATCACAATGTTCGGACCACGCGGTCCAGTGATCCGAAAATGCGGGGGATTGTCGGTCGAGGCGGGTTCCTTCTGGTCCAGAAGCAGGCGATTTCCAGCATCGCGGATATCCGCAGCCGCGACATCGCCCCCGACCACCTCGACCGTGTAGATCCCTCCGTAATCGTAATCTACGATGACACCTTCACCGACATAGAGGCTTCGAATGTCGGTAACTTCTCGTTGCTGGGCAGAAGCGGATGCAAACGCCAGCAGGAACGCCCCCGACAGGGACAATATACTCTTGGTCATGATGATCCCCCCATGGCATCTGATCCGCAAGCAGATCTTGACGCTCCATTCATTTAACAGGGCGTTCTCAGCGCGATGGCATCCCCTTCCACCGAGAACGCTGTGGAAAAAGCACCCTATTGGTCAAGTCTGTTGAAGACAAGTGACGGGTCGAAAAGCGCAGTGTGTGATATCCAATTTGTCCGCTTGGAGACATTATTTCATTTTGGCCAAATGCTTGCCATCCCGTGTGGCCAGACCATACTTCGCAGAAAGGCCAGCGCCGGATCGAGAGGTGGCCCCGCAAGAGAGATCCTGCGAATATGACGGCTGAGCAAGTCATATCAAATAATGAATGAAAGGAGGAGAAGCGCACCTAGAGGGAGAAACTTCGAACGCGCTTTTAAAAGAATTAGCCGACTGGAACCGTCAACTTCAACATTCAAGCAGTGCTTTCGATGAGCCATCCCTATGAGCGGCTCCTCGACCCCGAACAAGCACGATCCGATCATACCTTTCTTCCACGCCGCCGTCACCAGAGAGCCTCTGCCTGCGAAGTGGAGCCACAGAACCGACCTTTCTGCCTGACCGAGAGGAAGCAGCTGGAAGCTGACGCCAGAAAAAGGCCTCTGGGGGCTTACATCATGGTGCGGGCCTCAAAATCTGGACCGGTTGGGAGGGATTTATAAAGTGCAGGATGAGCCGATTTCTAATGGTGCAGGCAACTTTACAATGGCGAGGCATATTTATGGCATTGCCGACCGCGAGGAAGGTCAAATCACCCTATTTTAGGACAAATATTGGATTATATATGAGCCATATTACTACAATATGTCTCATGGATAAATCATTTCTTGAAAATTTTATTATAACGACCTATAATGACTCATAAATAAGCCATATTATGGTGATATGACTTACCAATAACCCAAAGCGTGACTATGGCCCGTATCGAACAACGCACCTATTCCCGCCAGACCCGTGAAGCGCTCGCGCTGCTTGGCAAGCTGATCCGTACCTCCCGAAAGGAGCGTCGGTTAACTGCCGAAGAACTTTCAGAGCGGGCCGGTATCTCCCGCAGCACGCTGCAGCGCATCGAAAAGGGCCACCCCAAAGTCGAAATCGGGACGGTGTTCGAGTGCGCCGCCATTGTCGGCGTGTCGCTCTTTAACACCGAACCGGGACGGCTGAGCGAGCGCCTTGCGCAAACAGAAGACAAGCTCGCGCTTCTGCCAACGTACACACGTAAACGCACAAAGGCGGCGAAAGATGATTTCTGAGAGCTTCGATGAGGCATATGTGTGGATATGGCTGCCGGGCAAAACCGACCCCGTTGTTGCCGGTCGTCTGTATGGGGATAGTAGCAGCCCGCAATCGCTGGTTTTCAATTACGGTAAATCGTACCTCGCGCGCGAGGAGGCGATTCCGATCTATTTGCCGGAACTGCCTTTGCAACCTGGTGAATTGCCTTTGCCGGATGGCCTTACCATGCCGAGTAGCCTTCGCGATGCAGCTCCCGACGCTTGGGGGCGTCGCGTTATTCTCAATCGCAAATTCGGCGTTAAGGGAACAGCGCTTGAAAATCATTGGATGCCCGAAATCGCCTTTTTATTAGAGTCAGGATCAGACCGGATCGGTGCGCTCGATTTTCAGCGCTCGTCGACGAAATATGTCCCGCGTAGCCCAAAAAGCGCGAGCCTCGAAGAGCTGTTGAGCGCAGCAGAGCTGATTGAAAAAGGGGTGCCGCTAACGCCGGAGCTTGCGCAGGCCATCCAGCATGGTAGCTCTATCGGTGGCGCGCGCCCAAAAGCGCTCATCGAAGATTACGATAAAAAATATGTCGCAAAATTTTCCGCCTCAAACGACACCTACAGCGTTGTGAAAGGCGAATTCATCGCGATGCGGATTGCGGCGCTGGCCGGCTTGAATGTTGCGCCAGTCTCGCTTGAACTAGCTGCAGGAAAGGATGTACTGCTCGTTGAGCGCTTTGATCGCATCCCTATCGATAATCGCTGGCAGCGTAAGGCCATGGTGTCCGCGCTCACCATGCTCGAACTCGATGAAATGATGGCGCGCTACGCGAGCTATCAGGACCTCGCTGAAATCATTCGCCATCGCTTCACCGATCCACAGGCAACGCTGCATGAGCTGTTCGGGCGGCTGGTGTTCAACATCCTGTGTGGCAACACAGATGATCATGCGCGAAATCACGCAGCCTTCTGGAACGGCGAAATGCTCACGCTCACCCCTGCTTACGATATCTGTCCGCAGGGCCGCGCCGGGCAGGAAGCCGGTCAAGCCATGATTATACACGATGATATAAATTTAAGCCGGATTAGTGTCTGTCTAAGTGCAGCGCATAATTTCCTGTTGTCTGAAACTCAGGCGATGGAAACCATAGAAAATCAGATCAGGATCATTGCCAAGCATTGGAATGAAATCTGCGATGAAGCAACATTCTCGGAAGTCGACCGCAATCTGTTCTGGGGGCGGCAGTTCCTAAATCCGTTTGCCTTTGACGGCCTTGAAGGCA
This sequence comes from Parvularcula sp. LCG005, assembly GCF_032930845.1. Lineage (GTDB taxonomy): Bacteria > Pseudomonadota > Alphaproteobacteria > Caulobacterales > Parvularculaceae > Parvularcula. Next base: position 2,626,467 of record NZ_CP136758.1, read on the forward strand.
AAGCGGCTTCGATCAAAACGCTTGCAGATGAGGCTCGCGGGTAGAAAAGTTGGTTAAATATGCCAAATTATGATTTTCATCAACTTTCGCCGCTGGATTTAGAACGACTTGCACGAGACCTGCTGCAACAAGAATGGTCTGTACGCCTCGAAAGCTTTAAGAGCGGACGCGATAAAGGTATCGATCTCAGATATGCCAGCGGCCCTGAAAAGCTTGTCGTTCAAGTTAAGCACTATTTGCGCACCGGCATTGCTGGCCTTATTCGCGACCTCAAAAAAGAAGATGTGAAGGTCAGAAAACTAAAGCCGTCCAGATATGCAGTTGTAACCTCCGTTCCCCTCTCCCAAGAAGACAAAAATAAAATAATAGCGGCTGTCCCGTCTGCGCCGTTGGAGGTCAGCGATATTTATGGCCAAGAAGATTTGAACAATTTTCTTGGACGCTACCCTGATATAGAAAAAGCACATCCTAAACTTTGGCTCACAAGCCAAGCAATTTTAGAGCGCGTTCTTAACAACGCAGAAGTTACGCGCAGCGAATTTGAAGTTCAGAAAATTCACCAGCAAATCAGACGTTATGCGCAAACCGAAGCGTTGCGGGAAGCGGAAAAGCGATTGGCGGACGAAAGCGTTGTAATGATTGCCGGGCCGCCGGGCATCGGCAAGACCACCCTCGCAAATATGCTGATTTACGAACATCTTTCCCAAGGCTGGCAAGCGATTGTTATAGATCGTGACATCAATGAGGGCGCTAAGCTTTTCAAAAAAGACGTCAATCAGATTTTTTATTTCGACGATTTTGTCGGCGCAACATTGATCGGCGAAGGTATCACCGCGAACGATAAAGCGCTTCTATCGTTTATTGCGATGGTTCGTGTCAATCCAAGTTCTCGCTTGATACTAACCACACGTGAGCATCTATATGAACAGGCAAAAACGCGGTCAGAGCGCCTTCGGCACGCTAACCTTGATGCAGATAGAATTGTTTTGCGGCTGCATGATTATACTATCCGCCAACGCGCACAAATCCTCTACAACCATATCTATTTTAGTGATTTGCCTAAAGAGCATGTGTCGGCCCTACTGGACCATGGCTTCTATCGAAACATCATCCACCATGACAAATTCAATCCGCGTGTCATTGAATGGATGGCTACGCGCCAGAGGATTATCAATGTGCCCGCAGAGGAGTACTGCAACTTTGTGAGTCAGCTTCTCCAAGACCCTATTGAAATCTGGCGCCATGCGTACGAAGAAGAGCTTAGCAAGCACGCCCAGACTTTGTTGTTAATTTTGTGGAGCTCTGAAGGGCGGATCGCCATTCAAATTCTTGAGCGGGCTTTCATGAAGTTTCACGCCAATAGAGTAAAGAAATACGGCTATAGATCTTCACCGCACAATTTTAATCGCGCTCTAAAAGAATTGAGCGGCAGTTTCATCACCCCGCAGGGCAAGGTTGCCGTGGGCGTAATTGACCCGTCCGTACTCGACCTTTTAAGTGCCGTATTGTCCGAAGCGCCGGATAATGCTTCCGACATATTGTTGAGCACCTATTCCTTTTCGCAAATCGCCAGACTGTTGAACTTTGCCCGGCAAGATTCTTCTGGCAGGGTCTTGCAAGCTATAAAGGATAGTGCGAGCGAAGCCGCGCCTCTCATTCATCAATTGATGTGCGCTCCGAGGCGGGTAGATTACCCAAATGGAACATCGACCTGGGCGGAGTCAAGTTATCCAGAGCGTCTTTCCATTATCATAAGTCTTGCTCAACAAACCTGCACTCCTGAGTATGAAAGATTGGTCGAACCTATGGTTGAGGCCGTTTTGTCTGAGCCGCTTGATGAAGGCTCGGACATTAATGGTCTTGTGGACGTTATCGTAAAAATTAAGCCTCGCGACTCCGAACAGCACTTCCCATTACGAGAAAAGTTGCGCGCACGTGTCTTTGAAATTGTAAAGAATGGCTGTTGTTCCGATGAGCTGCATCAGGCCACACGTTTGCTTGAGGAGACGCCTGCTAAAGCTGAAATTCAATCGCTAAAATCCGGCTTCGAGGCATATCGCGCTGACTATTTCTATGATGAACGCACTAACTGCCAAACGAGTGACGATTTTGATGTCCTGATTTCTGATCTCAACAGCATCGGTAAAATTTTGGACATCAACACAGCGTGTATGATTAGGGATGTGGAAGACGAACGTCAAAAATTTGAGGAACAGCAAGAACAATATGCCGACGCGACCTACGACCAATACAAAGAACAATGGCGTGAAGAGCGCCATGAAAACGAAAGCATCGCAGATATGTTTGAAAGTTTGAAATCTGACAATTAATCCACTCCTTATGATTTGAATATCAAACATTCGGGCGAAGGTGCGAAAGCCATGCAGGATTAGAACCGCAAAACTCCTTTAAATCAAGAATTTACAGCTTTCTCCAATTGCAGCCCAAAAAAAATTTAGCGAGACATTTCAATGACTTGAGAAGATGGCGCACAGCGGGCCAGAGATTTCGAATGAATTATTCGAGGTTTTGGCAGACTGGGAAGCTCAGCTCCGCAAGGCTGACATCGACTTCGACGGTCCGAAGCCATGAGCGGCGGGCAAGTAGCCAAATTCAACAAAGCCGCCAAACCGAAGAAAAAACGTCCCGCGCCCATCTCCTTGCGAGTGACGGAAGAAGAGCGAGCCCTTCTCAAGGATCGGGCCGGAAGGCGCTCGGTAAATGCCTATATCCGGCAAAAGGTCTTCGGTGACGCGGCTTCGCCTCGGCGCAGCTATCGCAGGCCTCAAACCGACGATGCGGCCATTTCCCAGGCGCTTGCCGTACTCGGGCAATCGCACCTCGCCTCGAACCTTAATCAGATCGCCAAGGCGGCAAATACTGGCACCCTGCCGGTGACAGCCGATCTGACGTCAGAACTCCAAGCGGCCTGCGCAGATATCCGGCATATGCGGAATGCGCTGATCGCTGCTCTCGGCCTCACGTCCAAGGGGTAGCCCCATGATCCTGGTTGGTAATCAACGCGGCGGGGCCCAAAACCTCGCTCTGCATCTCCTGTCCCCGGAAAACGAGCACGTTTATGTGCATGAGATTTCAGGCTTTGCGTCGGACACGCTGCAGGGTGCTTTCAACGAAGCCTATGCGATCTCTCGCGGCACAAGGTGCCAGCAGTTCCTCTTCTCCCTGTCGCTGAACCCGCCCGAAGATGCCGAGGTCAGCGAGGAAGAGTTTTATAGCGCTATTAGCAAGGTTGAAGAAAAGCTCGGCCTGATAGGCCAGCCGCGCGCCATCGTCTTTCATGAAAAGGAAGGCCGGCGACATTGCCACGCTGTGTGGTCTCGGATCGATTCCCAGGCAATGAAAGCCATTCCGCTTTCCTTCTCGAAGAGCAAAATGCAGGAGGTCTCACGGGAGCTGTATCTGGAGCATGGATGGAAGATGCCACGGGGGCTTGCTCAGCACGGCCAATCCGACCCCCGCAACTTTACACTGGCCGAATGGCAGCAGGCCAGGCGGATGGGTCGCAACGCGCGGGATCTCAAGGACACACTGCAGGATGCTTGGGCCATCTCGGATAGCCGTGCCGGGTTTGAAGCGGCGCTACAGGAACGGGGCTTCAAACTGGCGCGTGGGGATCGGCGAGGATTTGTTGCCGTGCCCTACGACGGAGAAGTGCTCTCGCTGTCACGGTATCTCGGCGTGACAAAAAAGGACATGGAGTCCCGTCTGGGTTCTCCAAAAGAATTGCCCTCTGTCGATGAGACAAAGCGCCAGATGGCGCAGGAAATGACCCCGGTCATGCGCGGCTATCTGCGGCAGGCCGATGAACAGCATCAGCGGCTGATGGAGCCGCACCTCCGCAAAAAGGCTGAGATGACTCATCGGCACCGCAAGGAACGCGTGACGCTCGATCAGAAGCTGAACACGCAGGCGGAATTGGATGCGCGTGTCAGAGCCGCGCGCCTATCAAAAGGCTGGCGCGGCCTCTGGCAGCGGGTGAGCGGGAAGCGAGATAAGATCATCGCGGAGAATTTGCGCGAGGCGGAAGCCGCCAAGCAGCGCGATAGCCAAGAACGCCACGCCCTCATGAAGAACCAGCTTCAGCAACGGCGGATGCTGCAAGAGCCGATCAAATGGGAACGCCAGCGGCACACCAAAGAAAAGACGGAGATTCACCGCGAGTTGGCGCGTTATCGCCAAGAAGGCCGCGATCCGCCGTCCCGCGAACAGGTTCTGAAGCAAGAGGTCCGTTTACAGACGGATGCCTTCACTGAACGCACAGACAGAAAAGCAGAGTTTCGCGCCCGCCGCCGCGAACCCAAGCGGGATGGCCCTTCAAGACATAGGCCGCGTGGTCCGTCCCTTTCTCGTTAGCCAGGGTTGCTCTGTAACCCTCTGCCTTTCTGGCGAAGAATGGGGGTAGCAAGGGCAAGGAGGCTCCGAACGAGGCTCCGCGCCGCATGGCGAGGATACGTTTGGATGCCTTGCCCGCGCGAGGGGCGTACCCCCTAAAGCGAGCATTTTCCCTTCACTGATCAATCGTGCAGCGTTACACCGGCTCGAAATTGGAAGAAAAATTACTTTTATGTTGCATTTTCGTCCACTCCGTGTTCTTCTATAACCCTTATAAATATTCAATTTGGGGATAAAATGGCAGGTGATAAGAATTATAACAAAGAATTTGTCCATCTGGCGCGGATAGCACTCTCCGGTCGCCAGCAAGACGTTCAGCTTTTTTTGCAGCGCATTGCAAAGCGCGCAGCTGATTCAGAGCTTTCGTCGGCGCTGGTCGAACTGCTCAGAAAACAGCCCACTCGCTCATCGCCCCTTCGCCGGACTGCAGAGGCCGCTCTGCCCGTAGACACAGACTCAAGATTTCAACTTTTGCGCATTGAGGAGCATCCCGATCTACCACACGAGCCAGTTTATACTGAGGTTGTAAGTAAAACGCTTGGCCGCATCGTAGATGAGCGAAAACATTTGTCATCTTTGTTGGAGGCCCAACTTGAGCCTACGAAGACTATTTTATTCACAGGTCCGCCCGGGGTCGGAAAAACGTTAGCCGCGCGTTGGATGGCGCGCGAAATGGGACGGCCACTTCTTATTCTTGATCTTTCGGCTGTCATGAGTAGCTACTTGGGGCGAACAGGCGCGAATCTTCGTCATGTTTTGGATTATGCAAAGTCGATTGATTGTATTCTCTTATTGGATGAGCTGGACGCAATTGCGAAAAGACGAGACGACTCTGGTGAAATTGGCGAGTTAAAAAGGTTGGTAACCGTTCTCTTGCAGCAGCTCGACGACTGGCCGTCTTCAGGGGTGCTCGTGGCGGCAACAAACCACGCAGAATTGCTAGATCCGGCCGTTTGGCGGCGCTTTGACGAGATAGTCGAATTTGACCTGCCACATCGCGAAGCTGCAAAAGTATTTATACAAAGCATTATCAAGAACACGTCTTCGAAAATTGATGATTGGGCCGACATCTTGTCCATTGCCCTCGAAGATTGTTCGTATAGCGACATTGAACGTAAAATAAACGGCGTGCGGCGTGCGGCAGCTATTAACGGAAAGAATCTTGACGATCATTTCCCTTCACTTCTGCGCCTCGATGAAAAAACAAAACAAGACAAAATAGATGTCGCTGTACAATTGGTTTCATCGGGCCTTGTTACGCAACGACGGGCACACGAGTTGACTGGGGTGGCGCGGGATACAATCCGAGAACGTTTAAAGGGTATCGAGAATTCAGGATAATAAAAAAATGGCAAAACAGAATTTCTTACTAGGTCGTGGAGAACGCCTAACCGCGGATGTGGTGATAAAATCGGGAGGTGGCCCTAAGAAGCCGCCGTATACATTTGCCGAAGCCAAGAGTCGGCTTACACCCATGCTCGGTAGCGCGGTGGAGTACATTGATACTCTGCCAAATGATGCCTTCCCCCAAGACCAAGCTATTCTGTCACTTACTCTGAATCCTGAATATATTGCGAAATCATACTTCCCTGCTGATTTGCTGAAAGACGTTGGCATTGAGGTTGTGGGGAGTCGTCCGAGAAAGATAACCCCACAGAAGCGTTCGGGAGATAGGGTACCACAAGAGACGTTTACAACAGAACTATTCGCACAAGGAACACGGAGCGCTCTACGGTCGTGGCATAAAAGCCTCCCGCTTTGGCAAGCAACAAGGCGCTCGGCAGGGGAGCTGGTTTCTGTTGAGGAAATTTCAGCGCCCCAGCCCGAGGTTAAAATTAAAGGCAGCTTACCATCAGATGGAATTCTGCCGCTTGAAGTGGTTTTGCACGGAAGTGAGCTTGAGGGAGAGCTCAACATCTTGGACGCTTTTGGGAATTTTCTAGAGGCACGCAGGCTTTCTCGCGATTTTGGCCGAAAATTTTACGCTCAGGGACTGTGCTTTCTTGAGCTCGACGCGCCTGCAGAATTCGCATCGGAAATAGCGAAATTTTCTTGCGTCCGGGCCCTTCGGAAAATGCCTGAGCTGCGGGTGCTGCGCCCCACCATCCGCTCTCCCGGGCTACCGACTGCTGCGGTAGAGCTGCCTACTGAATCGCCAGTATCTCTGGACACGAAAGTCGCAATTTTTGACGGGGGCGTTCCTGAAAATCATCCAATTACCGCGTGGGTAACTCCATATGAACTCGACGGCATGGAGCCGGCAAGCGATGAACTCTTAGAACACGGCGTTGCGGTTACTTCTGCGGCTTTGTTTGGGCACATCAATCCTAAAACGCCGCTGTCAACCCCGTTTGCCTCGATCGACCATTATCGAGTGCTAGATGACGCCCCCAATCAGAATCCTCACGAGCTATATGAGGTGCTCGAACGAATAGAAGGGGTTCTTGGAACGGAGCAATACGATTTCATCAATCTTAGCATCGGACCTTGTCTACCAATTGAGGATGATGATGTTCACGCATGGACTGCCGTGCTTGATGACCGGCTCTCACGAAGCTCCACACTAGCTGCGATTGCTGTTGGCAATTCTGGCGAAAGCGATGCTGAAACAGGATTGAATCGCGTACAAGTTCCTTCCGATTGCGTTAATGCCATTGCTGTTGGAGCATGCGATTCACCGGGCACGAAATGGCAGCGTGCCCCCTACAGTTCGGTTGGTCCTGGTCGGAGCCCTGGCCTAATAAAGCCTGATCTGGTTGGATTCGGGGGTGCGGTTCAGAGACCTTTCCTAGTTCTGAGCCCGGATTTAGATACAAAACTACTTCCAATTGGCGGGACATCGTTTGCAACACCAAGCATCATTCGGATGGCAAGCGGAGTCAGGGCTCATTTCGGTGAGAACCTGAACCATTTGGCTATCCGCGCCTTGCTGGTTCATACCGCCGAGGAAAGCGAGCATAGCTTCAACGAAGTTGGGTGGGGCCGAGCGGCGCAGGATTTAAACGATATTGTTCTTTGTGGAGACGATGAAGTTCGGATTGTGTATCAGGGCGAAATATCCCCTGCGAAATACATCCGCGCCGCGATTCCTGTCCCGCAGGACGAAATGCAGGGAATGGTGAGTTTAAAAGCCACATTGTGTTACAAGTCTCAAACTGACCCCCATCATCCGGGAAATTATACTAGGGCCGGGCTAGAAATTTCGTTCCGTCCTAGGGATGATCGATTTTCCCGAGAAACTCAGCTCCACCCGGATACAAAACCGTTCTTCGGCTCCGCCGTAATGGGGGCCACTGAGGACGAGCTTCGCCGAGACGCTTGGAAATGGGAGAATTGCTTACACTCGAGGAAGCGGATGCAGGGTCGATCGTTGCGAAATCCTGTGTTCGACATTCACTACAACTCTCGACTTGAAGGTAGAAACTTCGCTGCGGCGCCGAAGCTACCGTACGCTCTCGTTGTTAGCGTGCGAGCAAAAGCGGTAGCAAATTTGTACGATCAAATCGTTCGAAAATATTCGACTCAGCTGGAACCGCTTCGTCCGATCCTCGACGTTCCAGTTCGCACCTAGGGCACGCTACTGCGCATCCAACCCACGCAGGGTTGGCCCAGGTTTCCAAAGAGCACGGTCAGACTCGTTTGTCGTAATCCAGCGCGCGAAAGCGTTGGTCATGGAGGTATCGGGGGCAGCAGGAACGCTCTCCTGATTGGCGGGCGCCCTCGGCCCATTACCCTGACGAGTGCTCCATCGACGATACGATGACATGACGGATGAAGGCGTGGGTGCCTGTCAGCCGCCACAGCCGGGGGGATGCAACGGGGGCGCGCCTGCGGGCAACGCCCTAATCGCCTGTCTTTTCGCCTCTGGTCCCACGCCGTTTCAACTCATTCGAACTGATCATCTCCACGGTCACATGCTCGATACCGTGTTCGTCGTGCAGCCATTTCTTGATGGCGGCTTTGGCCTCAGCTTCGTCCGCTCCCGGCTCAATCGCAGCTTCCAAGGTCGCCATGGGCCTTTCCTGTGTGATCGACCACGCATGAATGTGCGCAACTCCCGCCACGCCGGGAACTTGATAGCGTAGGGCTTGTGCAACTTCGCGCGAATCAAAATCACGTGGACTTCCTTCTAGCAGGATATGGCCGCTTTCTTTGACCACTTTGTACGCAGACCGCAGAATGAGAAGCGCGACGAGGACGGACAATATCGGATCGATCGGCATCCAGCCTGTGAAGATGATGATCAGCGAGGCGGCAATCGCGGCGACCGACCCCAAGAGGTCGCCCATGACGTGAAGCGCCGCGGCGCGCACATTGAGGTTATCGGATTCGTCACGGGTCAATATCCAGAAGGCGAGCAGATTGACGACGAGCCCTCCCAAGGCCACGCCCAACATCAGATCACCGGTCACATCGCTCGGGTTCATCAGGCGGCGCGCGGCTTCGATGACGATCCAAGCTGCGATAGCAAACAGTGTAATACCGTTCACAAAAGCAGCCAGCACGGAAAAGCGATCAAAGCCGTATGTACGTTTCCAATCGGCAGGTCTGCGGGCCAGCCGGAAGGCAAACCACGCGAGTAGGAGCGACCCGAAATCCGTCAGCATATGCCCCGCATCTGCCAAGAGCGCGAGCGAGCCGGAAACAATCCCGCCCACCACTTCGGCCATCATGAAGCCACCGGTCAGGACCGCAGCAATGCCCACGGCCCTTTCGTTACCGGTGTGACTGTGACTATGGCTATCGTGATCATGCGCCATGAGCGCCTCCTGTCTCTGGGCTGAGCGTGCGTTGCTCAGGTGAAGGACTGGCTTCATCCGCCTTCGGTGCAAACCAACGGTGGAAGGCGGGAAGCACCAGCAAGGTCAGTATTGTCGAGGTCACGAGCCCGCCCATGACCACAGTCGCCAACGGTCTTTGCACCTCAGCCCCAACGCCGGTGGCGAATAACAAGGGCGCAAGGCCGAGCGCCGTTGTAAGCGCCGTCATCAGCACAGGCCGTGCCCGCATCGCTGCAGCGTCGAGCGCGAGAGTATCCGGCGTACGTCCTGCCCGCGCGAACTCATCCATATAGCTGACGAGCACCATCCCGTTGCCGAGTGCAATGCCGAACAAGGCGATGAAGCCGACCGTTGCAGGCACCGACACAGGCAGGCCGGTCAGCCATAGCGCCATCGCTCCGCCCGTCAGCGCAAACGGGATGTTGACGAGGATGAGAAGCGCTGACTGGAGCCTCCCGAACGCCAGCAGTAGGACGAAGAGCACGATGCCCAGCGTGATCGGAATGACCACAGCAAAGCGCTTGTTGGCCTGCTCCTGCAATTCGAACTGGCCTCCCCAGGCGATTCGGTATCCGGGAGGCAAGTCCAGTTGCTCCCGCACGAGCCCCTGAGCCTCGGAAACGAAGGATCCGATATCGCGTCCACGGACATTCGCCTGTACCGTGATGAACCGCTCGCCATCTTCCCGGGTTATTTGACGGGGCCCGACGACACGCTCGATCTCGGCGACGGCTTCGAGTGGAACTTGCGCTCCGTCAGCGCCGCGGAGTATCACGCGCCCCACATCGGCGTCGGTTTGCCGCTCGCTTTCGGGATATCGCACCACGATGGGGAATTGCCGAACGCCTTCGAAGAGAACGCCCGCTTCCGCGCCGCCGATCCCGGCCCGCATAGCGTCGAGCGCGTCTTCGACAGATAGGCCATAGCGTCCGATAGCTTCACGGTTCACACGGACGACCAGTTGCGGCGCACCCGTGATCTGGTCGGCCTGAATATCAGCAGCACCCTCAACCGCTCCGAGAAGCTGTTGAAGGGTGCCGGATTTCTGGCGCAGGACATCCATGTCGGGGCCGAAGATTTTCACGGCGAGTTCTGCTCGCGTACCGGTCAGCAGTTCGTCGACCGACATGGCGATGGGCTGACCGACATTGCCCTTGAGACCCGGTTCGTTCTCCAGAAACTCGGAGAGCGCATCGCGAAAGTCTTCCGGGCTCATCCCTTTTCGCCAATCGCTTCGCGGTTTGAGGGCGAGAAAACTTTCGGATGAATTGGTCGGGTCAGCATGAGCGCCAACCTCACCACGGCCAATCCGCGAGACGATTGTCTCGATTTCGGGAAAAGCTTCCATGAGCCGGGCCTCGGTTCGTGTCACCGTCGCCTTCGCTTCGCTCAGCGAAATCGACGGGGCCATGGTGAGCCTGAGGAGAATATCGCCTTCCTCAAGCGCGGGCGTGAACTCAGAGCCCAGGCGTGACGCCGACAGCCCACCCATCAGTAACAACGCCGCCGCAAGCGCAACAGCCAGCATGCGCCGCCGGACAAATGGCTGTGCCAACCGCCGCACCCATTGTCCGAACAAAGCCGATTTGTGCTTTTCTCGGACGTTCGGGCGCATCACTAGAGCGGAAAGCGCCGGGGCCACGAACACCGCGTAGATCAGCGAGCCGGTCATCGCCAGCGCAGCGGACGCCGCCAAGGGCCTGAAGGTTTTCCCTTCGACGCCCTGCAATGCGAAAAGCGGCAGAAAGACAATGATGACCACCAGCACCGCAGCGGCCAGGGGAACGATCACCTCGCTTGCAGCGACGGCGACGGCTTGCCGGATGGTCCGACCCTTGTCTTCCTTCAGTAGTCTGTCGACATTCTCGGCAATGACGATTGCGCCATCGACCATCATGCCGATGGCGATGGCGACGCCGCCCAACGACATGAGATTGGCGGAGATACCGAACATCTTCATGGCGATGAAAACGAAGCCAACGGAAAACGGAATGGACATTACGACGACAAGGCTCGGTCGCCACCCGCCGAGGAAGCCGAAGATCAGGAGCGCTACGAGTAGTGCGCCTTGCCAAAGCGCATTTGTGACAGTTGCCGACGCTTTGTTCACGAGTGTCGCCTGATCGTAGTATGGAACGGCCCGCACACCATCTGGAAGGCTGGCGTTTATTTCATCGAACCGCGTACGAACACCACCAATCACCTCCGATGTGTTGGCGCCGTAGAGTTTCAGCATGAGCGCCGCAACGACTTCGCCTTCTCCGTTCGACGTGGCGAGGCCCTGACGGACACCGCCACCGACAGCTACTTCAGCAATGTCACCGACACGGACGGGACGGCCATCGGACGCTTCGATGACTGTCTGTTCGAGGTCTTCGATGGTGCGGGCCAGCCCGACGCCCCGCACGGTATATTGCTCCGATCCGATCTCCAGGAACTGAGCGCCTTCAGTCTTGTTGCCGCGCTCCAACGCTTCGATGATATCGGCAATGCCAAGATCGTAACGCAGCAACGCCGATGGTTCGATCCGAACCTCATACTGCTTTTCGAACCCGCCGAGCGAGAGAACTTCCGTCAGACCGGGAACGGTCTGCAGCTGAAACTTGATGATCCAGTCTTGGATTTCGCGCAATTCGACAAGATCGCGGGTGCCAGTTTCGTCGACGAGCTTATAGTAGAGCACGATCCCGAGCCCGCTCGAAATGGGACCCATGACAGGCTCACCGAAACCTTCGGGAATGGCTTCTCGTGCTTCTGCCAGTCGTTCAGCCACCACCTGACGTGCGAAATAGACATCCGTTCCGTCGTCGAAGTAAATATTGACGACCGAGAGTCCGAAATTCGAAACGGAGCGAATGTGGTCGAGTTTCGGCAGTCCGGACATGGCCGTCTCGACCGGAAAGGTCACGTATCGCTCGACCTCTTCGGGCGCGAGACCTTCGGTCTCGGTGAACACCTGAACGAGCGACGGTGTGACGTCCGGGAAGGCATCGACGGGCAGACTGCGTAAGGCGAAAAGACCCCCGACTGTCATCGCCAGCGCCGCAACAACGGCAATCAATTTGGTCCCGGCAATGGAATGCATAAATTTTGTCATCATCGCCTCCTAATGGTTGTGACCGTCGCCAAAGGCGGACTTTTCAAGTTCAGCCTTGAGCGTGAAAGCGCCTGTTACAACGTACCGATCACCTTCACTCAGCCCACGTATGATTTCGATCTGTCCATCACTTCGCTGGCCCAGCGTTACCGCCATAGGGGCAAACCCGTTTTCTCGAGGCACGAAGACGGACGGCGAGCCCTCGACGGTCTGCACGGCATCTTCTGGAACCATCAGAACCATTCCCGTCTCGCTTGCCTGCACAATCGCTGTGAGAAACAGGCCGGGACGCAGCTCGCCTCTCGGATTGTCGAGGACCACTCGGGCCGTCGCGGTGCGAGATGCTTCATCGATCAGAGGGGAGACAAAACTGATTTCGCCAGCCGCGACTTCGTATCCGTCATCTCGGACAAAGCTGACGTTGGTGCCGCGTGCAACGTTAGACAAGTCTGCTTTGAACACAGCTAAGTCAGCCCAGACGACGCTCGTGTCTGCCACCACGAAAAGCGGTCGTCCGGCACCCTCGTCAACAGCCTCGCCTAAAGTGAGGTCGCGCCGAACGATCTCACCGTCTATGGGGGAAGTAACCGTAAACATGGACAAAGCGCCGTCTTCTGCATTCTGGAGGGTGTCGATGACATCATGACCGAGCCCCAGCGCATGGAGTTTGGTTTCGGCAGCCTCGCGCGATGTTCTGGCTCTGGCGAAGGAAGCACGTGCCGTAAGCAAGTCGGATTCCGCCGTAATATTGTCGGCAAACAGACCTTCCTCGCGGGCGAGTTCAGACCTTGCTAATTGCTCAGCCGACCGGGTCGATAAGTATTCGGCTTTCAGGTCGGCAAGCTCTCGGCTGGAAATGACGGCGAGTTCCTCACCTTCCGTTACGGTGTCGCCTTCGGATTTATCGATCCGCCGCACGATCCCGCTGATTGGTGCGGCGATATTCGCTACGCGGTCAGCGTCGTAGCGGATTTCAGCAGGCAGCCGAAGCTGCGCGCCGGGCGTGCGAAGTGCTGCTGTTCGGATTTCGATACCAAGCGCGACTGCTTCGGACGATGTAAGGGCGACAATGTCTTCGGCTTCCCCATGGTCGTCATGCTCATCTTCGCCATGACCATCGCGCGTCTGGTCATGATTTTCCTCTTCATGGGCATGCTGATCTTGGGCGGGCGCAGGTGAAACCGCGCCCTTCTCTTCCTGGCACGCCACGAGGATCATCGCCGTCATTATGAGGGTCAGGAACTTCAATTTATTCTGCATCGCGCCCTCCATTGCTGAAGGGACCGGTCCCGAGCAGGCTGGCGAGCCGTACTTGAGAAACGGCCAGGTCGCGCTTCGCTTCGATTAGCGCAGAACGCGTCTCAATGAGGCTCCGCCGTGCATCGAGCGTGTCGGTCAAGCTGAAGCGCCCGGCCTGATACCCTCTGAGAGAGGCCGAATAAGCCTCTTCGGATGATGGAAGCGCATTCGCTTGAAGGAGTTCGACCTGTCTTTGCAGAGCCTCCACCTGACGGAGGACGGACGACTGCTCACCAGCGATCCGCCTCAGAGCTGCATCGCGATCAATGTCTGCTGCCCCGGCCCGGTAGTCGGCGGCACGCGATGCGTCACGATTCCGGTCAAACAGCGGCAATGGTACACCGATCCCGGCAATGAGGGCGTCTTCGCCGGTGCCCTCAAACTGCCGTACACCGAGTGTTATACTGACGTCGGGAAAGACTTCAGCGCGCTCAGCACGGGCGGTCGCCAGTGAGGCAGCCTGCGCTGCCTCAGCTCTAGCAACAAGCGGATGCGGCGACATCGCAGCCACTTGGTCAGCGTCCTGCTCGGTACTCAATATCGGTGGTGAAAAGGTGTGTTCATCACTGCCCCACATCGCCGAAAGCGCGAAGGCCAGACGATCGACGTTGGCGCGAAAGCTTTCTGCGCGAGCTTTCATCGCCGCGGCGTCCGACGCAGCACGTGAATACTCCGGCGGGGCCGCCGCTCCCGCCTCCACCCTTCGACGGACGACCGCAGCAAGGTCTTCTGACAGCGCTGATGCATCTTCCGCTAACTCGGTGAGTGCTGCTGCCGCTGCCAGATCATAAAAGAGCGTGGCGGTCTGTAGTTCGGCTTCACGAAGAATGACGGCGCAATCCGCGCTTGCTAGCGCTGCGAGGGCGCGGGCCGCCGCTTTACGCTTTGAGCGCTGACCGCCCATTTCGAAAACTTGTTCGACGGCATAGGTGGCTTCACGCTGATCGAAGCCGCTCAACGAGCCGCTGCCGCCGAAGTTTTCGACCTCAACGAGTAGTGTGGGATTGTTCCATCGTCCGGCTTGATCCGCTTCAGCGACACGTGCCTGTGTTTCCAAAGCTGCGGCGCGCGCCTCCGGCGAAAGGGTCCGAACGCGTTCAAGCGCGGCATTGAGTGTTAGCGGTTCCCCAGTTTCAATCTTGGGGGATGGTGAAAAGCTGTACCCCCCGCACGGACCCGTGCTTGCGATGGCAGGGCCGGTAAGGGCTAATAGGACGCATAGCGCCCCGGATGTGGCAAATTTCATGCAAATATTCCTCGTGCTGATTTCGTTTCCGGCGCGCCAAGGCGCACCGCTCAAGAAAACGGATCAGCTACGAGGAGGCCGGAAGGGGCCTTCAGGCTTAGGAAGGCCAGGGCCTAAATCGCTCATGAACGGAGCGAGAGCGGCGGCATAAATCGACGTGTCGCCCCCGTTCAAATTCGGGCTCAAAACGTGAAAGTGACAGCCGCCGCAATGATGGGCATGATGCTGCTTGTGCTCGGATTTGTCCTCGCCCGGCGCCTCAGAACTTGCATGCTCGGCAGTGCTCTCGCATGTGGCCTCTTTACCAAGGTCAACATGCAATTCCGCTGCTGCAGGCGCGATTACGACCGTGATCGCGATAACAACCATGGCCCAGAAACGCAGCAATTTTGGCGGCGACAAGACACTCATGACATTCTTATATCAAAACAGGCTGCCGAAATCACTAACGATCGCAAGAAATTTAGAAGTCGTCTCGATGCGAAGGACTTCACTTGGATTTCCACTAGCGCGGTCCGCCCGCAACAACCCTGCGGGCAACCAACCCGCGCAGGATTGGCCATGTTTCCAAAGAGCACGGGTAGACTCTTTGGTGGTGATCCAACGCGCGAAAACGTTGGTCATGGGGGTATCGGGGGCAGCAGGAACGCTCCCCTGATTGGCGGGTGTCGGGGGCCATTACCCTGACGAGCGATCCATCGACGATACGATGGCATGGCGGATGAAGGCTCAATGCCTGACAGCCGCCACAGCCGGGGGGATGCAACGGGGGCGCGCCAGCGGGCCCCCTTGCCAAGATAGCGTGGTACTACCACGCACATCTTGCGTACAACGCTAAATCCGCTGACCTCAATTGTAGGACCAACGCCTGTCGCTCAGTGCGAACAATTTCCGCATCCGAAACAACCCCGAAAAAGACTCGCGATGACATTCGTTGACTGGCGAACTCGGTAGCGCTCCCACAATTATGGGTTGCCAGCCGCGAAATTTTTCGGATTAAAATTGTTCCTGGGAATGGACAGAGGTTACGGGGGATATGTCTCAAGAAGACGTATACGGAACAGTTGTGCGCGCGAGGCGCTCGGCTTCACCAACAATGACACAACATCATCAGCTTGCCGACCATCGCTCAGGTGGTACGCCAAAAATCATTCAGGTGATGGACGCAGTGATGAAGCGTGTCAGCACTTACGGCGGCACGCTGGCACTTATCTACCTGTTCGTGGGAGAATTCGTGCTGCCGGAGCCGTTGAAGGCCTCCACGGTTGTGGCAGAAAAAGTGGGGATGACCACTGTAAAAAGAGAGTTGGTGGCTGCGCCAGGTCTTGCTGATGTGAGGCGCATTCAAGCCGAGGGGGAGCGCGATGCTATCATCACGCAGGCGCACGGCAAAAGCGATGCCGCCGCCATTGAAGCTGAAGGCCAGGCACAGGCCAGACTGACCATTGCGCCTGCTGAAACTGAATTCATCCGCCAGACCGAGACGCAGCGTGCGCGGATTGCCGCTGCTCAGGCCTGCGAAGTGCAGCGAACCCAAATTGTTCAGGATGTACAGGCCAGCTGCATGGCTCAAACAGGCCGTTGGTCCGAGTGCTCTGTGCGGGCGAAGATGGCGGCATCTGCTCCCTGTGAAGAGTTCGCCGATATTCAAAATTCCGGAGGCTGATCATGAAAACCCGTGCTTTGGCAGCCTGCCTGTTGGCTGGCGGCTGCGCTGCGTCTGCGACTGGTCCAAAATTCCACGTCGTTGAACCTGAATACGTCGCGCCGCGTGCCGGCGAAGTCGTGGCCCAGGTCTCGCCCGATCAGATCGTTGTGTACCGAACGAAGGTCACGGACCGCACGCCGGTGCGATGTGATGACCTGAAAGCAGAGATAGACCGCGTTGATGCGCATATCCGCCAGCTCCAGACCAACTGGCGAGGTGCTTATGGTCTAGCTGGTCAGGTTCGTGGCTTTGAAATGATCACGGGCACGCCCCAGCAACAGGTTGCCAATCTGCAGCCCTATCGGAACGAACTGACACGAAGCTATAAGGCCTGCACCCAGCAGAAACGTGCCTATGAAGTCAACCCGGTGATCCTGGCAAGCACTGATCCCGGGCTGCCACCCCAGGCGGCGGAGCATCTGGCTGGCGGCAAGTTCATCAACAACGTGGTGACGTTCCCGACGGCTGATTTTGCCGAGCTGGCTCAGGGACGCTCTTGTCTGGTGCTGCACGACTATACCGGCAAGCCTATCCCTGTGCGTACCGATACGAGCGATCCGTATCGTTTCGCAAATCCGTATGCGAACACTTACCTGACCGCAGCGCAGGCTGTCGCTCGCGATGAGGATATCGCATCCAGACTTTACAATGTCGAAAAGCGGATTGGTGACCTGCGCTACAGCCTGCAGTTCAACAAGGCCAACATGGGCGGCTCCTGCAAAATGCCTGAGCAGAGAGCCATTCCTCCGAGGCCTAAGAATGTGATGAGTGCGGAGGAAGTCGAGTATCAGGCGACGGCTGCCTGCGTGGACCAGATTTACACGCGCTTCAGCCAATCAGAAGGCTCCGAAGTTTTCACCCGTCGTGGCCGCTACGAAGAAATCGAAATGTGGGATCGCTGGCACAAGAATGGGGATTACAAGAAAGCCTGCGGTCTCAATCAGATTACAGACGAAGAAGCCTTCGAGGCTGGCGCAAGGGCCAAGCTGCAGAGTCTGGTGATCGGCAGGGTTGCGTTCGTCCGGGAGGTCGATGAACTCTACGGAAAATGCCTTTCACGAGCGACGAACGCCTGCAATGCGAAGCAAAGCGAATGGGAGCGGGAACGCGATGCCATTATTGCTGAGCCCCGCAGAGCCTATTCGGACTGCACACAAATGCAGGCAGAGCTGAAAGAGCTGACCGAGAAGCTACCCATCTTCCAATCCGCCGCCGAAGCGACGCAGGAGAACAGGCAGCGCTCGCTCAATGCTCTATACTCACAGGGCGATGGTTATGCAGATGCAGCGGCCCTGCGGTGCGGTGCGAGTGAGAACATCATGGCCAATGCTACGCCATGAGTTTTCCGCTGCTGCCGCGTGTCGATCCTGACGATCCGAGTGATGGCCAGGAGGCTCTTGCCACGGCGGGGTTTCTGGCCTCGTCCGTGGCGCAGAAAGCATTCGGCTTCCCAAATCTGGATGATGCCCGCGACCGCATCATTTTGGGCAGGAGCGGCAACCGCATTATCGGTTATACCGATGATCGCCATTTGGTGACGTTGGCGGGTTCTCGCTCCGGCAAAGGTGTCTCGCAGATTATCCCCAACCTGCTGCATTACGGCGGATCGGCTGTCGTCATTGATCCCAAAGGTGAAAATGCCAGCATCACGGCGCGCTTTCGCGCGGAAGTTTTAGGGCAAAAAGTCGTCGTCCTCGATCCCTTCCGGGTAGCGCAGGTGCCTGAAGAGCTTCGCGGAAGGCTGAACTTCTTTGGCTATATTGATCCCGACGATCCTGAGGTTGTTGATGATGCCAGCGGGCTGGCCGAAGCCTTTATGGTCAACACGGATGAGCGCGATGCCCATTGGCACGAAACGGCCCGGGCGTACCTGAAAGCACTTATCTTGTGGATCGCCTCCAGCGCGCCTGATCAATACCGCACGCCTTACCACCTGCAGGATCTGGCATTCAGGGGCCTAGCTGAGAGCGAAGGCCAACAGCCGTCTCTGGACCTGCTGCTTGATTATATGGCGGCGGAAGAAGGCTTTGGCGGTGCAGTCTCCTCGATTGCGGCCATGATGATTGATATGGGAGAGCGTGAGAGAGGCTCGGTCCTTTCCACTGCGCGCCGCAATGTCGAGTTCCTTCAGACAGGCCCGATGGCTGCGTGTCTTTCAGACTCCACATTCGATCTGAAAGACCTGCGTTCACCTCAAGGAATGACGATCTACCTCGTCCTCCCTGAATGGCGCTTGGCTGCTCACGCTCGCTGGCTGCGCCTGATGATAACGCTCAGCCTGCAGACCTTGCAGCGCACGCCCGCTTCAGATGAAAGCCTGCCGGTTCTGTTTCTGATGGATGAGTTTGCGACGCTGGGAAAGCTCCAGGCGATCGAGCGGGCTGCCTCTTACATCGCCGGGTTCAAGGTGAAGCTCTGGTCAATCCTGCAGGATCTGGGTCAACTCAAGGACATATATCCTAAACGCTGGGAGACCTTTATCGGCAATGCCGGGATGGTGACAGCGTTTGCCAATACGGACCTTACCACGCTCAAATATCTCTCTGAGAAGCTGGATGACACCGAAGTCTTGCGGGTGCGTGAGTCCGTCAATGTCTCTATCACGACAGGCGATACCCATGCCGGACTGGCAAAGCTTCTGGCAAGCGTTGGCGCTGACAAGTCCGGCGGTATGCCTATGTTCGGGGCAGAGTCGCACCAGACCGGCGGCGGTGCACAGCATTCCTATTCTCCTGAACTCGTCCGCAGCCGCCTGATGCTGCCCGATGAAATTGCCCGGTATTTTGGGCGGCGCAATCATCCGGAGTCGGATTACGCCCTCTGCCTACCAGCAGGCCTGCGCCCAATGCGGCTTCAAAAACTCCGCTACTTTGCCGATGAGCCTTTTCGCTCTCGCGCCACGCCCCTTGCCTAAAGAGGAGAAGCTAAGATGTCAGGGAAATACGATGACTACAAAGCGCCACTGACTGGCAAAGCCGTTCATGATTTCGCGCGCGAAAGTCGACCGCGACTTCTGGGCAAAGATGAGCCGGGGCATTTTCAGTCTGTTGCAGGCCAAAATTCAACGGTCAGTCGCTCAGCGGTTTTTACCGCTGAACAACTGAAGGGACCGAAATGGCAGTCGACCAACATCAGTGCAGCGCTCGAGAACAAACTGAAAGAGCGACCGGCTCCGGCACCCCGACCGTCTGGCCTACTGTCAGACATTGCCAACGCGGTTGATCGGGACGTGGCCGCACGAAAGCGCGCGGCTCCGCCCCCCGACGCAGAACCCCCAAAGTCGAAAAGATATCAGAAGCTTAGAGAAAATTTTGGAAATCACGCTAGGGCAATGAATAAACTCAAAGGAGATGATGAAAACGCCCGCTAACCCACAATTATCAAATCTCCGTCACTGGTCTCAGGACAAAACGTACCTGCTTAAATGCCCGGACGGCTTGACGAGAACCTTCACGCTGAGCCGTCATATGTGGGGCGTCGTCTTCTGGCTGATCGAGAACGAACAGAGCAGTACAGAGGAAATGCTGGAAATGGCGCATAGACTGGCCAGCGAGAATACGTATGGCTTTGAGTTCGAAGAGGCGCTGCGCCTCTACTTCAGCGAGATCGTCTTGAAGCTGCTCCGCGTAGCGCAGGAAGAAACGGGCGAAGATATCGATGCCATTGCCTACGATAAATATCGCCCGCTTGATTAGAAATCCATCCACACCTATAATTGACCGAAGATCAGCCGCCTGACAAACCATCAAGCAACAAAGCGGTTTTTTGCTTCAGAAGATGTTATCGTCCCACAGGCTGGTACCTAACAATCATGACGTCACGGAAAGCTAAGTCACCCGGTCTCCAGTCTCTGTCAGGCTCCATTTGAAGAGGAGTTACTTGGTGTTTAATTTTCGAGTCCACTACAAACAGAGACTCGCCAGTTCTTAAGTCTATTTCAAATAGAGGATCATTCTGTAGACTGTAAATGCGAGATAGACCGCCGGAAAGGGAGCCAAACTTATTCAAAACGATAATTGTTCCATCCACTGCATCTTGGTGAGGAATTATCGGCGATGGAAGTGCTGGCTGTTCTAACGTAGGTTGGTACCTGATGAAGCTCAATTGAATTTCGTATGCACGGGCGTATGAACTTTCAGCAAATCGGTGTTTGCTGAAGCATGAACGCAAGACATCCGTAAGGATGGGATGACATAGAAAGTCCTCGTCCATCAGAGAAAAGTATCGTGTTCGCCCTTCCTCTTCAGGGTTCTTGTCGGAGTCCAGTCGGTAACTGTTCCTCTGCAACCAGCTGAAGGTATCTCTGGCGTATACCCCCCACCTTACCCCACGCAAAAGACGATTTGCCGAATTTTTTCCGACTTTTAAATCATAAAATGCTCTTCGCTGAGCTTCCGAAAATTCGGCGTCTAGCAATTTGGGATAAAACTCCACCTCGAAGCCATCTACAGACGCTTCAAAATTCCGCAATACTTTCATATCATTTCTCCGATATTTGCAGTTAGTGCTTTTTTAACCAATACAATTTCTTCAACAGCGTATCCCGTGAGCTTCAAAACGTTTTCACTTGATCAACACTGACATCCGCAAATCCTTGCAGAATTGGCCGAACACATTTTCTGTCGTTTCGATGAAGGCACATCGGAAATACTTAGAAAAATGATCGGCGCATCGGTTCAAAAAATCCAAGGGAATGTGTTCCGACTAATAGGCTGGCTGTCCCATCATTGCGGACCGACATGCCCCGTTCACGGAAAAAATTTCCGAGAGAGGGCCGTATATCTGCGGACAGGATGTCTGAAGTGAGTTCGCGTAGAATTCCAACTTTCAGCCAAACTTACAAAGTGTTGGCTGGAGAGCTTTTGCTCGAATACCGAGAGGAATTGAGAGATAAACTGTGCCCTCCAATTTCGCGCGATCGGGTATCTTGGACGGCAGTAGTTAAAATGATCATGGCGCCCGAGGAATGCGAAGCGGGCTCCAGTGAGCAAACGCTGCTGACTCCCGATGATTTGAGAAAATGGCTGGACAACGGAGGAAACCCAGTCGGTGACCAGAAATTTTACTACATAGCGAGATTCATATCTACACTGAACGCTAGAGGCGAATTAGCGGGAATCCGGAAGCGAATTAAGGAATGCTTTATTGAGCACCAAAAATCGTTTCTTGCGCAACT
The DNA here is from genome assembly GCF_032930845.1 of Parvularcula sp. LCG005. Lineage (GTDB taxonomy): Bacteria > Pseudomonadota > Alphaproteobacteria > Caulobacterales > Parvularculaceae > Parvularcula. The sequence continues at coordinate 2,648,187 of NZ_CP136758.1, forward strand.
GCATGGTTCGGCACAATTTTTGGTAAAAGCGAAAAAAGAGGTGGTGAGCTTAGAAGGTAAAATTTTTTGCTCGCATCGGGCTGGCGATCAAATATTGCACTTGCTGAGGTTTGGAACATGCGTAGACGGAGTTTTCGATATCAAGCTAGCGCATTTCACGAATTTGAATGCATATCGACTTGAGGACCACCCAGTCATAAAGCTATTCGGTAATCGCTCTGACTACGACGAGATTTTGCACCAATTCAAACGTTCTGACGACATACTTTTTACAGAAGGGTATGGATTGTTGTGCTCTGAGCACATTGATGGTCGAAATGATCAAGCGTTTTTGAACCTGCACTGTAAGAAGACGGTACCTCGAGCGGATATCTCTGAGAATGGCGGCTTACAGAGGTCGGCTCAATTGTGCGCCCGAGATGGCGAAGTATATATTCGCAATATGACGCCCATTGTGTTCGATTTTGGCACACAAAAATTTGAAGAAAATCTTTCTGATTTCTGCCATTCTTTCTTTTTGATTGATGATTACTTTAGCGCCAGTTTCGATTGCGCTTACCCAATATTTGACTGGGGGCGATAGAATATGATTAAATATTTGGAAATGACGGACAAAGAAGACAGCCTGCAAGACAACCTTTATGCTGATCTCATTTTTGCAGCCGCAAAAACCGGAAATGTCAGTTTTTTGCACGGTTATATTGATTCTGGGTATTGCGTAAACGTAAAGCACGAACACTCCGGCTATACGCCGCTTCATATTGCTTGTGCATATGGCCATATTGATTTTGTAAAATCATTGTTTGAGATCGGTAATGCAGATCCTTGGATATTAGACAATAATGAGCGATATGCCATTGACTTGGCGACGGAACAAGATTTTCGGGATATTATCGGCCTACTGAGAGACGAGATGTATGGATGTGATCCGATCGCAGAGTTCGTCAGAAAGTTCGGCCCTAGGCCCATTTAAGATTTGCGGATAATTGTCTCTAGGGCAGGATTTCCGATCATCGCCGCTTAAGTATTTCGATCGATTGAACTCGAACCAAAAGTACTTTCAATACTCACTTGCCAGCATGACGGTCAGGACACGGTAGGAGCTGCTCGGGTCTTCCGGATGCTCGCTGCCATACATGCAGCTGTCATCCGCATAGTAGTCGATCTTCCAGAACACCTTTCCTGCTTCCGCATGATCCAGAGAGCCAAAATCGTGCTCGCCATAGAGGTCATTGTCTTCCGTAAAGCTGTCAAAGCCGCGTACCATGGCCAGTATCTCGACTTGAGCCAGTGGTGAGAGTTGTGTGATACCGGAGGTCAGAAGAAACGTTCCCAGAACATCGGGTCTGCCGAAGACGGGAATATGAAGCCGGGACCGGAACCGGTCATTGAGTGTTGCAATCGCCTGAGCTTTCTGGGCGTGGGTTGAAGCGCGGCTTTCTTCGTTTTGCATGGTGATGCCTTTCAGTTCGTGGCCGGTCCATTCCGACCATTGAACCGAAAAGGCCTGGCCGGTATGGGCGTGATTGCACCGGCGCAGCCGGGAAACCCCTACACGGGCCTTTGCCTAGGCCCTCCCTGCCAGAGGCAAAGGCTGGCGCGGGCCGGGGTTGCAAGGTCAGCCCTCGGTCAGGCATGGTTCAAGTGATGGTCAGGAGTGGCCGCGCCATCGGCTGGTAGCGCCACCCTGGCTTAGATTTGAAAGGCTTAGCTCATTGCCCGCCCAAGCAGCTTAGGCGTGCATATGGTCCGCACACAGTACTTTTCATAATTCTTTAAGCTTCGGCGTGTATACTGTTGTGAAATGACAACGGAGACACAGCGCGACACGGAATTCCTGGGCAAACTGCCATTGCCTCAGCGTATTGATATTATGCGGGGCATGGTCGACTTGTTGGAAAGCAAGCCAGGCACATCTGAAGATTTGCGGATCAGCGAGCGAGCCGTGCTGTGCCCAAAAACCAAAAGCCTCGTGCGTCTGCGTCTCAGCCAGCATCACTGGCATATCTTCGACAACCTCATTCTGGGCTGTCCCGATCTACAATCCTATTATCTGGAGCCTTTTCGGGACGCGGGCGCGCACGGCGCTGCAGCGCAACGCGTGATGAGGGAGCACATTCGTCTCAGCCTTGAAATCCTTCACCGCCGCTTGGCTGAAGCTGAAGCCATGGCGCAGGAGTGCATGGCATGAGCTTCCTTGTAGAGACATTTAATGAGTGCAGCGGCCAGAACGGAAAGCTGCTCGACAGGTCAGCAAAGCTTGAGGGCTCGGCTCTATCGGCTGATGTCACCTCTGAAGAAACATCGCCGGGGCATAACGTCTATGCCAATCAGGAGATTACCGCCTCCAACGTGATGCAGGAGCACCGCGAGGATGAGCTGGAAGCCAAGGGCTATATCGCCCCGCAGGGCGGCAGCGACGTCTTCTTTGAAAGAGATCGCGAGAAGAAGAAGGATGCCGAAGAGATAAGCCTCGATATGATGGCCGATGAGGCCAAGAAAACGCTGGACCGCATACTGAATGTCGGCGGGTTCGAGTTTGATGTCGATGCCTGGGCCGAGGTCGGCGAAGAGTTTCTGAGTGATCCCGCCAAGCGCAAGGCGTTTCTGGATAACGTCGTTGCCGGAAACCCCGGCATGGACCGCGACCGCGCGGAAGTCGTCCTTATCGAAACCTTCGAGATCATGGCGAGGGTCAGAGGCGCGCGTGATCAGGGACAGGAACCTGATGCGGCCGACATGGCGCGCCTTGAAGAGATCGCGATGGAAAATCCTGATGTGATCGAGGCTGCTCAGAAAGAGGTTGAGCGAAACAGCGATCGAAATCGTGGATTAGGCAGAGAATATCAGGATGATCCGAGCCGCGACGGGACAGTGGAGACCGCTGTGGAGCTGGATGAGCCGGTCGAAGAGCTGGCCACGTCTACGCCAGCGTTCTTCGGTGGACCGGCCTAATCGAGTTGAAGTGAGGCCTGACGGCGGCGCGCGTCCAGCTTGTCCTGAATGGCCGGATTATAGGCAAAGCGGTCATATCCGGCAAAGTCGAAATCAAAGGTTGCGCCTGAGCGAGTGACGTATTCCATCTCGGCTTCTCCATCCTCCGGGCGAACGGTAAAGAGCAACAGCTTGCCGCCCTCTTTCTGTTCCGTGCGCCCCATATAGGCGATACGGAACCCATCTTGTCTGGCCAGCATCATTTGGTCGTCGACGTATCCACAACCATTAAAATCCGGCTTGGTTGCCATCAGGCGTTCACAGTCTTTGTAGGCTGCATCCTTGTTGAAGCTGAGACGCGGCGGATCGACATCTTCAAACTCCACATCATGAAAGCTGCAGTCGGTGACCACGTCGCGCACAGCCGCCTTTGTAGGCTGGTGGCGCAAGGAGGCGTTGGTCTCCACGACATATCCCTCAGAGCCATCTGCGCTGCAGGTGAAATAGGTTGCGAGGCGGCCTTTGGGTGTAACGCGGTCAGCGGCCATGAGGACGATCTGTCCGCGATTGCCGGTCAGCTCTGCCATGACAGCGCCGGCATCACCGGCCAGTTTGTCCTGAGCATTGGCCTGCGTGCCCATGCCGCTCAATCCGGCGAACAGGGCAACAGCGGCGCTCTTGGCAGCGCGGGAAGTAGCAGAATGACGCATAATACTCTCGTCCCTCATATAATGGGACACCTCAATTATGCTCGGCACTATACAATAATCACGAAATATTGTCGAATCTAAAACGATCGTTTTAATGGATCATCATTTCGATTGACTTAAAGCGGGCGTGAATTAAGTTGTTTCAAGGCTTTGAGAGACCAGACGCCTCAGCGAAAACGGCCATCACGAAAACGATCGTTTTCCCGCAATGGCGTTCCGGCCTTTAGCCCCGCTCAACGGACAACCAGGAGGATCGCCATGTTTGTCGGCTATGCCCGCAAGTCGACCGCAGACCAGTCACTTGACCTTCAGATCGATGCGCTGAAGGCGGCGGGCTGCACCCGCATTTTCCGGGAAACGGGTTCGGGGGCTGACAAGAAACGGCCTGAGCTCATGCGCGCTTTGGCGGCTCTTGGTACAGGCGATGTGCTGGTTGTCTGGAAGCTGGACCGGCTGGCGCGGTCCCTGCGGCATCTGACTGATATCGTCACCGATCTGGAAGCCCGCGAGGTGGGGTTTCGCGCACTGCAGGACCCAATCGATCTCACCACCAGTCAGGGCAAGTTGATTTTTCACATCATGTCAGCGCTGACAGAGTTTGAGCGGGAAATTATCAGGGAGAGAACGCTGGCCGGTCTGGCCGCCGCCAGAGCGCGGGGACGCGTGGGCGGAAGGCCGAGAAGATTTGTTGAGACTTAGAAAATTTGGACAGAGTTAAACCAATCGGTTTGCTATGGCTTAGGTGAAGATGAATGATCGACGGACGAAGCTTGATCTATTCGCTCACAGCTCTCAGAGCCGTCTTCACTGATTTCTGCCTCAGAATTCGGCAGCATAAGTTCAGTTTTTACAAAGTACGCAAGACCAACTGCCGAATAAAATATCGAAGCTAAAGCAAACAAAGCTATTACTGGCTCTCGAGCCTCGTTCTCTTTTGAGAAAAAATTCCTTATGCCCATTCATAATGTTCGTAAAGAAATGTTGCAAGAAAGTAAAGTATTATATCCAAATGCAAATAAGCACGCCTGACCTATTCTATATTTTTAAAGGCATCTCGGTTTTTGTAGAATTTGGCTAAGTGCCTTATTTCCTTGGTTGAAAAGATCTCAGGTTTAAATACTGGAGCGCTCTTCACTGACGCTTCTGCATAGAGACGTGCATGTGTCGCTTCCCTGAGCACCCGCTGCGTGGCTGCATCTGACCACTGAGCAATATCGAGTGGCCGGTGGTTGTGGTGGTCGCGCAAGTGGGGATTTGCCCCAGCCTCGCTCAGAAGCACATAGGCTGTCAGCGCATTGCCGTAGCGCGCTGCCTCATGCAGGGCGGTTGAGCCGCACTTTTTTGACTGCGCATTAATGGCTTTCGGATTTTTGGCGTGGATCTTCCGAATGGCTTCCAGATCGCCATTCCGAGCGGCATCGAAGAGTTTGTTCATGGCGCATCTCCCGCGCAAAACGCCGTTGCCTGCCTAAGCGTGGATATCTCGTCTTTATTTGATATTTCCAGCAACGTGGCGGCGTAAATGGAGCCTTCCACAACAATGGAAGCATCTGGTGCATCCCCGCTCAATCGAAGCGTCCCTAAAACGGGATTGTCCGTGCGGGGATCAAGGGCGCAAAAAGCCAAAGATGATTTACCCGGAATGACTACGCCGGGACGCACGGCGCAGCGCCTATCGGTGAGGTCGCCGCCAAGGTTGGCTTCACGCGCCCAGATGATCATGTGGCAGATACCAAAGCGTCTTTGCGGCAAAGGCTGCACGGAGAGGAAAGCCAAGAAACCGTCCGGGAAGTCCGGCAATCCATCGAAGCGGTAGAGCGCGTCCGGGATGGCTGCAGCCCGGTCGATTGCATGGCTGCCCATGAATTCAGAGAGCGTATGTCCCAGCCTCTCCAGATAACCGTCGAGGCGAAAACCTCTGGCAATGATGGGATGCTTTGTCTTCACGTAGAGATCGAGAACCGCCCAGATCGCATAAGATGAGTCCTTGCCCGCGAGGAAGTTGCGCAAATTGCGTCCATGGAACGGGTGCGAGGCATCGTCAGGGGACTCAAACCATGACCGCTCCAGCCCGGTAACACGACCGTGGCTTTCAGCACGGATCAGCTGCCGGATGATGTCATCAGCGTATTTGTGGACGCCTCCGGAAAAGGCAGCAAAATCATCCAGCACGGCGAGATAGAGCTGGCGCTTATAGAAGGCCGAGTAGCTCTCTTCCGGTCCAGCCACCACGCTTTCGCTCACAGCCCTTGCTTGGCTTCTGTCCTTGCTGATGACATTCATTGCCGTGAACATCGCTCTCTCTCCGTTTAGCGTCGCACCTGGCTCTTAGCTTAAAAGGAGAGGCTCCCGCCATGTCATCAAATGTCATCAGCTCAAATCCCTTCTGCCCGGATTGCGAGGGCGGGTACGGCGCGCCGTGTTCCTGTTCGCATACCCGCCACCCCTGGCTCTGGAAGCCGGAGGAGCCGACTTATCCTCCGTACAGGAAATAATTTCTTCCAATCGGTCCGGTAAATATGGTACCGTAGAACAAACACAGAACATATGCAATTTACAGCCGGACATTTCGACAGTGCCCGGACGGTTCTGCGTGTTTTTCAACTCCAAAACGAAAGAAGAAAGACCATGAGCAAGAAACAATTGCCTGAAGCCACCATCCAGGACGGCGCAATCAAGGCCACTATCTGGCGCAATGAAGGGGACAACGGCCCGTACTTCGCCACCACTATCACGCGTACCTATCGTGATGCCGCTGGCAATCCCAAGGAGACGAACAGCCTGGTCGGCACGGACCTGCTGCGGGCAGCCGAGCTGGCGCGCGGGGCCTATGCCCGCAGCCGCAAGCTGATGAAGGAAGCCAGGGGCGCACAGGCTGGTGACAATCTCGACGACGGCCCGAGCCGCTGAGCCAGGAGGATCTTCAAACTATGACTGGACCACCTGACTCTCACAGCCCAGACTCTTCCGAAACCGGCCCCGGTGCACTGAGCATGGATGCGCAGCGCTACCTGCATCACCTGGAAGACTGGGACATCAGCGAGGATGAGAAACATGAGTTTCTGACAATCATCTGGAATCTCATGGTCGGCTTTGTCGATCTGGGCTTTCGGCCTGATGCCAGCCGCCTTGTGCAACATTTCTCTGAACAAGCGGCAACAAAACAAACACATCCGGGTGCTGATGATGTAAACTATAGACAATCACCAAAATCAACATGACTGAAGGCGGAATGCCAATTTCGCCCCGACCAATGACAAGGAGACCGACGCATATGATGGAGAAACAAGAACTTGCGACCAAGCTGACCAAGGCCGTCATCTATGCGCGTGTGTCCAACGTCAAACAGACGACGCAGGGCTCCGGCCTCAAGTCGCAAGAGACGCGCTGCCGGGAATATGCCCGGTATCGCGGCCTCGACGTGGTTAAGGTCTTTACCGACGATGTATCCGGTGGCCAGACCTCACGCCCCGGTATGGTTGCCATGCTCGGCTTCCTGCGCTCTCACAGAAATCTCCAACATGCTGTCATCGTGGATGACATCTCGCGCCTTGCGCGCGGGCTTGAGGCCCATCTGCAGCTCCGCGCCGCCATCCAGACAGCGGGCGGGGTGCTGCAAAGCCCGTCCATCGAGTTCGGCGAGGACAGTGACTCCCAGCTGGTCGAGAACCTGCTGGCAAGCGTGTCACAGCATCAGCGCCAAAAGAACGCCGAGCAGACCAAGAATCGGATGCGCGCCCGCGCCATGAATGGTTATTGGGTGTTTCATCCTCCGTATGGCTACAAGTTTGAGCGGCGCTCCGGTGAGGGCAAAGTCCTGGTCCGCAATGAACCGCTCGCCTCAGTCGTCCAGGAAGCTCTCGAAGGCTTTGCCTCTGGCCGCTTTGAAACCCAGACGGAAGTGAAACGCTTTTTGGAAGAACAGCCATGCTTTCCCAAAGACCGCCCGACCGGCGAGGTCTGCGTCCAGCGTGTCACCAACATCCTCACGCGCTCGCTTTACGCAGGCTATGTCGAGGTCCCCAGTTGGAATGTTGGGCTTCGGGAAGGCCGCCACGAAGGCCTGATCGACTACCAGACCTTCAAGCGCATTCAGCAACGACTGATCGACGGCAAGAAAGCGCCGTACCGTAAGGACCTGCGCGATGACTTCCCCTTGCGCGGGTTTGTGACGTGCGGGGATTGCGGCAAGCCGATGACCTCATGCTGGTCGACAGGATATAAGGGCGTGAAGCATCCTTATTATATGTGCTTCGGCAAAGGTTGCCCCAGCTACCGCAAATCTATTCGCCGCGATGACATGGAAACCGAGTTCGACGAACTGCTCGGTGACATGCAGCCCAGCCGCGATCTCGTCGACCTATGCGGGCACCTCTTCAAGGACATCTGGGACCACCGGATCAGCCAGGCGAAGTTTGCAGCGACTAGTTTCAAGCAGAGCATCGCGCGCGTCGATGCCCAGATTGCCGGTTTCCTGGACCGGATCGTGAGCGCGTCCACGCCCTCCGTGGTCAATGCCTATGAGAAACGCATTCATCAGCTTGAAGAGGAAAAGCTCATTCTGAACGAAAAACTGCGCGACAGCGGCAAGCCGGCCAGACCCTTTGGCGAATGTTTTCGAACGGCTATGTTGTTCCTCGGAAGCCCGCAGAAACTCTGGCGTTCAGGCAATCTGGAACAGCGCAGACTGGTGCTCAGATTGGGGTTTCAGGACCGAATTCCGTACAAAAGAAACGAAGGTTTTCGAACGGCCTGCCCAGCCGTTCCTTTCCAAATAGTTCAAGGGCTTAACTCGAATCCGAAAGGTGAAAACATGCTTTTTGAGAAAATGGCGCACCCGAGAGGATTCGAACCTCTGACCTCTGCCTTCGGAGGGCAGCGCTCTATCCAGCTGAGCTACGGGTGCTGAGGCGACCTCCTATGCACGTCTTGGACGGAGATGCCAAGCCTGAAGTCACACCGAATTCGGCAAAAGCTGGCACCCAGCGCAAGCGGACAGGCATGAAAAAACCGGCCCCCGGGGGCCGGTTTTTCCGTTCTGTCTGAAGGGGGAGGTGCGAGCGTTCAGCGCTCACCATCCACGTGATTGATCAGGCGCCCGGGCGCCATGCCATCCGCCTTCACGAACGTGCCGACCATGTCAGTCATTTTCTCAAAGCTGACCTGGTGGGAATTCGCATTCAGCCCGACCATGGTGGCCAGCGAGCTGTCGGCAAGGATTGACTGCATGTTCAGGCCATTGGCCGCAAGATCGGTGTCGCGCACATCCTGACGGACCACATTGGTGGATTCGTAGAGGTGACGATCAAAGACCGAGGCCATGTGGAGGTAGTTGATCAGCGTCACCGCCAGATTGCCCCGCGGAATGCCATAATCGGCAACCGAATAGCGCATGATGTAGGCCACATCGCCATCAGCGATGCCTGTCGAGACAAACGCATAGCGGTAGTTGAAGGCCGACACGGTCGTGGCGGGCGCATTCGTCTGGAACAGCGCCATCATGCTCAGACCGCGGCACCGGGTCATCCCCTTGTCGCAGGCGGTCGGTGTCAGCTGGAACTTGATGCCGTTCTTCGCCTTGGCCAGCAGCACCTTCTGCCCGTCCGGCAGGGTCGCGCCCTGATACTGAATCCCCATTTCATCCAGCAGAGGAATGATGGCTTCAGCATGCAGGCTGGGCAGCATCTGTTCCGGATGGCTGATTGGCGCAGAACCACTGCTCAAAGCATTGCTTTGCGCCGATGCGACGCCTAGAGCAGCAAGCCCGGCGGCGAGCGTTGCAACCGATGTGCGAATGGTCTTGATCATCGTGTCCCCACTTTGTTGGTAGCAGCATCCCACCGCACCGAAGCGATGTCGTCAATCTGTCTTAACCTAAAAGTTACTGTTGCGGTAGGCCGCGTGCCACTGATCCGAGAGTTGGAGCCCTGAAAGTGTCTGTCCCGCCACACGACCAGAAGAAGCAATTCGACCGCCCAAAGGGCCCCAAGGACCGGAACGACCGTGAAGACCGCGGCCGTCGCGGCGATCGCGACGACAAGAACAAGCCCATGGACCAGCGCGACGAGCGGCGCGAGATGCCCAAGCGCAAAAGGCCGGGCGTCCCGGCGCGCGGCGCGGCGCTAGATCTTCTGCGGCTGGTCCGGAACGGGCGCAGCCTCGATGACGCTCTCACCTTTGGTCGAACGTTCAACGAGCTGGAAGGCGCCGACCGCGCTTTCGCCCGCAATATGGCCACGACGGTCCTGCGCCGTCAGGGCAGTCTCGATGCTGTTCTCGACACCTATCTGAACCAGCCGCTTCGCCCCAAACAGGACGATCTGCGCGCCCTGTTGCGCCTGACGGCAGCGCAGGTCCTCCTCCTCGATATCCCGCCCCACGCGGCCGCCTCGACGGCCGTCGACCTGGCGCGCGAGCGGTCGGAGACGGCCGGCTATGCAAAGCTCGTCAACGCCATCGCCCGCCGCCTGTCGGAAACCGGCAAGGAGCGTCTGGAAAAAGTTGATGTCCGGGCGGACATGCCCGGCTGGATCTGGCGCCGTCTGGAGCGCTCCTACGGCCCGCAAAAGGCACGGGCCATCGCCCTTGCCTATCGCCAGGAGCCGCCGCTCGACATGACGATCGCGCCGGGCATTGACCCGGACGTCCTGGCCGAACGGCTGGAGGCGCACAAGGTGGGCCCACGAACCCTGCGCCGCCATGGCGCGGGGCGCATCGAGGACCTGCCCGGGTTCGACGAAGGCACGTGGTGGGTTCAGGATCTCGCGGCATCATTGCCCGCGCGGCTCGCTGGTGATCTCACCGGCAAGACCGTATTCGATCTGTGTGCAGCGCCAGGCGGCAAGACGCTGCAGCTTGCGGCCGCCGGCGGTAAAGTGATGGCCGTGGACATCTCGCCAATGAGGACTGAACGGCTTGAGGAAAATCTCAAACGCACCGGCCTCGAAGCGAAGATTGTCGTAGCCGATATCATGATTATGGACCCGCCTGAGCGCGCCGATGTGATTCTGCTGGACGCACCGTGTACGGCTACGGGCACAGTTCGCCGCAATCCGGATCTCCTCTGGTCCAAACGCGAAGAAGAAGTCGGCACCCTCGCCGCCCTCCAGGACCGCATGATCGACCAGGCGCTGGGCTGGCTGAAACCCGGCGGTACACTGATCTTTGCGACCTGTTCGCTATTCCCCGATGAGGGGGAAAAGCGGGTTGACGCCGCCCTGGCCCGTCACGAGGGCCTGCGGCGCGAGCCCGCCACCCCCGAAGAAGTGGGCGATCTGCCGGTCATCACCAAGGATGGCGATATCCGCTGCCTGCCCTCTTACCTCAGCGAACAGGGCGGCATGGACGGCTTCTTTGCCGCACGTCTCGTCAAAGGCTGACCTGGCGAGAACAGGAAGGGCCGACGGCGCAATTCAAGAAGGCGACCGCCTCACGGCACCCAGCCGCTATCATCTGCTTCCGGCGTCATTTCTTCCTTGCGGCGCGCTGTCGTCAGATCCATCAGCTTGTGCAGGAGCGGCTCAAGCCCCTGCCCCGTTACGCCTGACAGCAGATGGACCGTCTTGCCTGAGGCGTCCTCAAGCTCCTTCTGCTTCTCGTGGATGACCTCATCGGTCAGGGCATCAATCTTGTTCAGCGCCAGCACTTCTGTACGGTCCGCCAACTCCTCAGCATACTGCGATACCTCGTTGCGAATGATGCGATAGGCCTCGGCAACATCGTCCTGCGTTCCGTCCACCAGATGCAGGAGCGCCGCGCAGCGTTCCACATGGCCTAAGAACCGGTCACCAATACCGGCTCCCTCATGGGCGCCTTCAATAATGCCGGGAATATCGGCGAGGGTGAAACTGCGCCCGGGGCCGACGCGCACGACACCCAGCTGCGGATGCAGCGTCGTGAACGGATAATCGGCGATCTTCGGCTTGGCGGCCGACACAGCCGCGAGGAAAGTGGACTTGCCCGCATTGGGCAGGCCCAGAAGGCCAATGTCCGCAATCAGCTTGAGACGCAGCCAGATGGTTCGTTCTTCAGGCAGTTGCCCCTTGTTGGCTCGGCGCGGCGCCTGGTTAACTGACGTCTTGAAGCGCGCATTGCCGAAGCCGCCATTGCCGCCCTTGGCCAGCAGAACCTTTTTGCCCGGGGTATCGAGATCCGCAATCAGCGTTTCCTCGTCTTCTTCGAAGATCTGTGTGCCGGTGGGGACCTTGATGACCAGGTCTTCGCCCGCCGCACCGGTCATGTCGCTGCCCATGCCGTTCACGCCCTTCTGGGCCTTGAAGTGCTGGGTATAGCGAAAATCAATCAGTGTATTGAGGTTTTCGACGGCTTCGGCATAGACATTGCCGCCATTGCCGCCATCGCCACCATTCGGCCCCCCGAATTCAACATATTTCTCGCGCCGGAAGGACGTACACCCATCCCCGCCGCGGCCTGAAAGGACGTAGATTTTAGCACGGTCCAGAAATTTCATGGTCGGTAGTCCTCTCGGGTCATGGCAAAGGGCATCAGCATCGCAAATGCCCGCCGGTCTCGGCTCCAGACGGGTTCAGCGTCGGCGATTGGTCGGAAGCCCAGCTTTTCAAGTATATGGATCGACGCCGGGTTATCGGCGAACGCGCCAGCGCGGATGGTTTTGTAGCGAAATTGGCGAAAGCCCATGGCGCAAAAGGCACGGGCCGCTTCGCTCGCCAGCCCGCGGCCTGTGCGGCTGGGGCAGATGGAATAGCCAAGCTCTGCCCCGTCTGGTGTGGCGTTGAAGAATTTGACCGAGCCTGCGGCCTCGCCGCCCTCCAGCACCATATACCAATGGCCATCAGCCGACCGGGCAGCGGCGGAGAACCGGCGACGCACTTCTTCGACTGAGAACGGATAGACCCAGCTGCCGGTCATTCGCACAACATCCGGATGGTGGAATGTCCGCCAATAGCCAGGAGCGTCACGCAGGGTGACAGGCCGCAGCAACAGCCGCGCCGTGGTGATCGAATGCGGCATCAGAGGCGCAGCCATTCCCGCTTCAGCTCATAGCCGAAGCGCGGAAAGTCCCCCTGCAGCACTGTGGACCAGCCCGGACCGATATCACCGATACAGCGGAACCCCGCCTTGAGCGCGACCGCCTGTGAGCCCGGATTGTCCTGAAAAACATCCGCCTCGATCTTTCTTGCGCGTTTGGTGCGAAAGGTGAACAGACAGGCCGCCTTCAGTGCTTCGGTGACAAGACCCTGCCCCCAATGGGCGCGGTCTATGCCGTAGCCCACGGACCAGACCTCATGATAGCGGTGAGCGAAACCAAGACTGCCAATGGCCTGCCCCTGATAGACAAGGGCGAACCCAAACTGCTCGTTGGGGCTCGCCGCCATCCACTGCCGAATGCGAAAACGCGCATGCTCGACCGTTACCGGGTGGGGCCAGGTCTTGGTCGATTTGGCCATTTCTCGATCCCCGAAGGCGCGCGCGATCGCAGGCGCATCCCGCAAGGTCGCGGGGCGCAGCAGCAGTCGGTCAGTACGGATCGAATGGGGCATGGTTCTGTCCAACAAAAAAGGGCCCGAATGGGCCCTTTTCGCATGAAGCGGTGCTTGCGAAAGCCCTTATTCAGCCGCCTCTGGCAGCTGAACGCTCACGATTTTCTTGTCGTCCTTGGTGGTGCGGAACGTCACAACGCCTTCAACCTTTGCGAAGATCGTGTGGTCCTTGCCCATACCGACATTGTCGCCAGGATTGATCTTCGTACCGCGCTGACGGACGATGATGTTGCCAGGGATGACGTGCTCGCCACCATATTTTTTCACGCCAAGACGGCGACCAGCTGAGTCGCGACCGTTCCGTGAAGAGCCGCCTGCTTTTTTGTGTGCCATGTTTAGTCGTCCTTCTTCGCCGCTGCCTGGTCCGTTTTGGCCCGTGGCGGTTTACCTGCCAGAAGCTCCTGCGCCTGCTCGGCCCACTCTTCGGTGGTCGCGCGGTTCAGGAGACCGATTTCGTCGAGTTTCGCTTTGGTGTCGTCAGACATTTCAGCGATCGGCTTCAAGCTTTCAATGCCGACGCCAGCGAGTTTTTCTTTCAGTTTGGGACCAACGCCACCGATCAGGGAGACATCATCCTTCACGTCAGCCGCAGGAGCGGCCTTTTTGGCAGCAGGTTTCGCTGCTGCCTTGCCCGATGGTTTCGCGCCGCCGGTCAGGATTTCCTGGATCCGCAGCACGGTCATCATCTGGCGATGACCTTTTTTCCGGCGATAGTTCTGGCGGCGGCGTTTCTTAAAGACAGTGATCTTGCTGTCCCGCGCCTGCTCGAGAATTTCGGCCGATACAGAAGCGCCATCAACCAACGGGGCACCCACAACAGGGCTGTCCCCACCAAGCATCAGCACTTCACCCAAGGTCACGATATCGCCCGCGTCACCGCTGAGCTTTTCGACCTTGATCACATCATTGGCAGCAACACGGAATTGCTTGCCGCCTGTTTTGACGACTGCGTACATTTTTATGCCTTTCGCTAGACCGGTCACGTGCCGGCAGCCTTTTTGATGGTCCCGGGTCTTTTCCGCCCAGGTTCACGAGCGCGGGGGAGTATGGGAAAAGCACGCCGCCGTCAAGCACATTACGCGCGCGCCGCAATCATCCAGCATGCCGCGTCAAAGCGGATCATGCCGTCTTCTTCAAAGGGAATATGAAAGTGGGCTGCGAGGTGCATCACGCTCCCCACGACCCACACTCAAAATCCGCCCTAAGACCATAGGAGGCGCAGGCGAGTGATGAGATTAGCGCAAAATCCAAGCTCATCAAATGACGTCGTTTCCGGTGCGTATTAGGTCTCCGCAACAAAAAGCCGCCCCGTGGGGCGGCTTTTCTCATCTCGCAATGCGCAAAGACCTCAGTCCTTGGCGCGTTCCACATAGGAATTGTCTTCGGTGTTGATCACCACGCGGGTACCGGCATCGATATGCGGCGGGACCATGATGCGCACGCCGTTGGAGAGCATCGCAGGCTTGTAGGACGACGAGGCCGTCTGCCCCTTCACCACAGGCTCAGTTTCCGTGATCTCGAAAGTCACGCGGGCGGGCAGTTCGATCGCCACCGGGCGATTGTCGAACATTTTCAGGTAGCACTTCATCTCAGGCTCGAGGAAAGCCACCTGATCGCCGATCATGTCCGGCGGCACCGCCACCTGGTCGAACGTCTCAGGATGCATGAAGATGTGATTGTCGCCGTCGTCATAGAGGTACGTGTGCTCCACATCCTCAACGAATGCACGCTCCAGCCCCTCACCGGTCTTGGTGGTGATGACCGTTTTCACGCCGTCGGAGATGCGGCGCATCTCGATCGTCGTTGTCGGCGTACCTTTGCCCGGACGGAACGTCTCGGCCTTGAGAACGACATAGAGCTGGCCGCCATCCTGTTCGAGGACGTTACCTTTGCGGACGTTACTGGCGATGACTTTAACCACGGGCGAAACCTTTTCGATGCGGCACGCCTGAGCTAAGGGGCCGTCTTTGATGTAAATTGTCCCGTCGCATAGCGATTGTCCGCGCCCGCGCCAAGGGCAAGCGCATCGGGTTCACCCGCTGAAAGCACACTTTAGTATGACGACGCCCTTCTGGCGACGCGATATTCACCAGGATCGCCGCCCCTTCCTTCTCCAGCGTAACCGCATCAAGGCGGGTCTGCGGGCCTGGTTTGCGGGGGAAGGCTTTGTTGAAGTGGAGTGCGGCGCGCTGCAGGTGTCACCGGGCAATGAGGCCCACCTGGCCGCATTCCGTGCCGACTACCGGTCCGAAGACGGTACCGCCATGCCGCTTTACCTCCACACCTCCCCTGAATTCTCCTGCAAGAAACTGCTGGCCGCAGGAGAGACGCAGATCGTCGACTTCGCCCGCGTGTACCGCAATGGCGAGATCGGTCCGCTGCACAGCCCCGAATTCACGATGATTGAGTGGTACCGCGCGGGCGCGCCCTACGACCAGATCATGACTGATTGCCAGCAGCTCTGTATCACCGCCATCGACACGGCCGGCGGCGATAGCCTGCGCTGGAAAGGCCGTTCCTGCAATCCGCGGCTGCCATTTGAACGGCTGACACTGGTCGATGCCTTCAGGCGATATGCCAGCATAAACCTTGAATCCCATCTCGATGATCGTGACGGCCTCGCCCATGCGGCTCGTGATAGCGGCATTTCGATCAGTAGTGGCGATCAGTGGTCTGATATTTTCAGCAAGATACTGGTCAGCCACATCGAGCCGCAGCTTGGGGACGGTCGCCTGACCATGCTCTGTGACTACCCCATCGCAGAGGCGGCTCTCGCCCGACCCCGCGCTGACGATCCACGCTTTGCCGAGCGGTTCGAGATGTATGCCTGCGGCGTTGAGCTTGCCAATGGCTTTGGCGAACTGACCGACGCGACCGAACAGCGGCGCCGGTTCGAGGCCGAGATGGACCTGAAGGACCGTCTCTATAATGAACGATATCCCCTAGATGACGATTTTCTGACCGCCCTGCAGACGATGCCGGAGGCCAGCGGCGTCGCCCTTGGCTTTGACCGCCTTGTCATGCTGGCCACAGGTGCGCGGTCGATCAACGATGTTCTGTGGACCCCCTTCCCAAAGCCGGGTGCCGCCCAGTGACTCGCACTCTGAAAACACTCACCGCTCTTGCCGATGCCGATTTGCTGGGTGAAGCAGACGATGCCGCCCTGCGCGCGGTTGCGGCCCGTTACGCCATCGGCGTCACACCGGCCCTGACAGAACTGATGAACGGCGCCGACAGGGCCGATCCCATCCACCGGCAATTCATACCCTCGGCCGGCGAACTGATCACGACCCCTGAAGAGAGGGCCGACCCCATTGGAGATCACGCCCATGAACCGGTCCCCGGCCTGATCCACCGCTATCCGGACCGCGTGCTTCTGAAAATCGTCAGTGTCTGTCCTGTCTACTGTCGGTTCTGTTTCCGGCGGGAAATGGTGGGGCCTGGCAAGGAAACGACCATGAGCGCGTCGGACCTGACTGCAGCGCTGGATTACATCCGCTCAAACTCAGGTATCTGGGAGGTCATCCTCACGGGCGGCGACCCTTTCATGCTCTCGCCGGCACGGGCGCGGGCCATAACAGAGGCGCTCGAGGCGATCGAGCATGTCAAGATCATCCGGTGGCACACGCGCATGCCGGTGGCTGATCCCAGTCGCATTACCGACGACTACGCGGCGGCTGTCAGCAGTGCCAAAAAGGCCGTCTATGTGGCCGTTCACACGAACCACGCCAAGGAACTGACCGCAGAGAGCGTGGCCTCCTGCCGCAGACTGCACCGTGCAGGGATCACCCTTGTCAGTCAGAGCGTGCTGCTGCGCGGCGTAAACGATGATTTTGACACCATGGCCGATCTGATGCGCACGCTCGTCGCCAGTGGCATCAAACCCTACTATTTGCACCAGCTCGACTATGCGCCGGGCACGTCGCATTTCCGTGTCCCGCTGCGCGAAGCCCAAGCCCTCGTCCAGCGTCTGCGAGACGAGCTGTCGGGGCTGTGCCAGCCCACCTTTGTGATCGATATCCCGGGCGGGGTGTCCAAGGCGGTGGCGAGCCTCAACGACATTGCCCCCGTGGATGACGGCCATAAGGTTCGCGGCCGCGATGGTGCCTGGCGGGATTATGATTAAAGTTGGTAGGTCAGGATCGGCGCCCGCCCCTTCGCCTCAAGCGTGATGGATTTGCCGGAGAATGGCGGCGTCTTGTAGGTATACGTCATTTTTGCATCGATGACACGATAGTCGATCTCACCGACTGTTTCGGTCGTGATGGTTGTGATGACCTCCTCGCCGAATTTTTCAATCCACTCATCCATATCCTCTTTGATCTCGGCCTCAGCCGTCGCCGGATCGAGATAGACCCCGCGCGCCACCGTGCCGACAGCGTGATGGAAGCTGTTCTTCACGTAGAGCGAATAGGACACGTCAAAGAACCACAGCATGAAGATGATGAAGATCGGCGCCACGATCGAAAATTCGACGGCACTGATCCCGTCCGTCTGCCGCAGAAAGCGGCGCATAAGGGTCGGTCTTTTTCTCATCGCGTCTGCACCGTGATTTGCGAGCTGACTTCACGATCCCCTAGGACAATGCCGGCATGGCGCCGACGCGCCGTAATATTGACAAACGCAGATGGGGTTTCGTCCGTCCCCGGGCACAGACTGGTACAGACCGCCGAAACGCCGGCCGTGCACTGACAGGTGGAAGACACCGAAATGCAGATCTTGCCATCCTGGCATAGACCATCCGGGCCAAGCACACCGCTCTCTGTAATGCCGAGCGCGGCGAGCGTCGCTTCCTCAATCTGATCCACATCGTTGACGTTGATCATGGAGACCTGCGCGCCCGCCCGCAGCGCCTGATCAAGCTGCATGCGGCCCTGACCGGCAAAGCCGACATCAGCCAGCGTCATGCCGCCCATGATGAACACGGGCAGAAGCAGTGTCGCCTCAATCGAGGCGGTGCCCTGTATGCTGCGCACAAATGCACCAAACAACGCCGTCAGCCGGGTTATGAAATGCATCATCTTCTTTTACTCCACAATGAGGACGACTTGCGCCGTGTCCAGCGGTTCAACGCCAAGGGCGAGGCAGTCACTGCCGAAGAAGCTGTTACCGGTGAATAGAATGGTTTCGGCAACAAGAATGGTGCACGCCCCACTGGTCGCCGCATTCGTTCCTGAGAACGAGACGTTCGAACCCGGAAAATAAAGCGCACCGGTGAATGAGGTCGCACTATTCCCATTCAGGACGTGATCGACATTGTCGATCTTGTCGCCAAAGAACAACACACCGTGATAGAGGTTCGCTGAATCTGTCGGCGCCGTCAGCTGGATATCCGCACCACCGTTCATGTGAATGGTAGAGCCTCCCGTGAACACAAAAGTGACGCCCGTACCGCGAATGATCGCAGAGGAATTCACGCTAAGATCCACGCCATTGAAAATGTAGATACCGGGCGAAAATGTCGTATCACCCTTGATGGAAACCGTACTCCCCCCCGAACCGCTGGCACAGACCGTACCAGGTGCCACGGTGACCGTCGTACTCGGACTGTTATTCAGGTCACTTTTCAGCGTGCTGTCGCAGATGCCTGGAGATGGCAGGGGCAGATCGGCATAGGGGTCAGCGAAAACGCGCGTTCCTTCGAATGGATCGCGGCAGTCTGTCAGTGTCAAACGACCATCATTCCCTTCGATCCCACCAACAGCCGACACGCATTCTGTCGTGACATGGGTTGCCCCATAAAAATCAATCGAATTGGAAGCCAGCGAATTCGAGGCAACATCGCAACCTTCAAGCTCCAGCGTCGATGATCCACCAAAACTGACGGCGCCATTCATGGACCGATGTAGAGCGAGAACGCAGGCGGGACGGGCACCAGCCGTACGAGCGACGGCACGCACGGAAATACTCTTTGTACTATCCGAGAAAAAGGCGCCGGTAAAAAGACGGGGCAACCGGTCCACCAGAACGACCTCGACCGCCTTCGTATCCCCGCTGAAGGGGCCACGGCTCGGCGGCGTCGTCACGATTGGCGTATCGGCGCGAGCCGACATGATGCCGCTCAAGCGTGCAGCGTTGCCGGCCGCGATGCGCACATGATCTTCATCGTGCCCTTGGGCGAGTTGGGCGGCACCGGAGAACGCGGCCGCATCAGCAGCGCTTTGCAGCGTGCGCTGAGTAAATTGCCAGTAAACCACTTCGCCGCCAAGACCCAGAAATCCGACAACGACGGGAACGATCAGCGCGAACAGGATAGCAATACTGCCATCCTCACCGCCAAATGCAGACCTTCTTCTGCGTGTGTGTCGAGCCATGATCAATCATCACCAAGCTAGTCCCCCCGACCTTCATGCTCAGCCTAATGATGCGCGCCCTAACGAATAATATGACCAGTCGCGGTATTTCTATTCAACATTTTTCGCGAACCGAGAAGAAGTATAAAGCCTAACGAATATTAGCGAATGCAGACCGCACGCCGCCTAGACTGGCGCGATCGCTCCATCGCACACCGACAATCTGGTGATCAAAAAAAATTTGTGTGCAGCTGCGACCAAACACAGCAGGAACAATCGGCGCCGCTCCCGGTTGGTCAGATACATTAACCACAGGAGACGACATGCGCATTCTCGTTGCAGGAGCAACCGGGCAAACTGGCCGCTTGCTTACCCACCAATTGGCCGACAGCGGCCATACACCCGTCGCCCTGGTCCGCGAAAGTTCCGATGTTTCCGTTCTGCCTGCAGGGTGCGAAACCCGCACGGGGGACCTGCAGGATCTGCCGCAAGGCATTGCCGATAATGTCGATGCGATTGTGTTTGCGGCCGGGTCCGGCGGCGACACAGGCGAAGAGATGACCGACCGGATCGACCGCGACGGCGCCAAGGCCCTTATCGACGTTGCAAAGAATTCAGGCATCGAGCGGTTCGTCATGCTCAGCTCGGTCGGTGCGGACCGGCCATCCAGCGGTCCTGATGGCCTGCAGCATTATCTCGAAGCCAAGCAGGCGGCTGACCAGCATCTTGAGCAGTCCGGTCTCAACTACACGATCGTCCGTCCTGTGCGACTGACAAACGAAGGCCTGACGGGCCAGATCACCCTCTCGACCGATCATTTGAACAGCGGCGAGATTTCTCGCGCTGACGTCGCCTCGACATTGGCTGCCAGCCTTGGCGAACCCGCTGCCAGCAACCGCATTTTCGAGATTGCGTCAGGTCCCACTGACATTTCGACTGCAATCAAAAGCCTGCATTAGGCAGACTTTTATGGACCGGGGGTGGTCGCAACACGCGGGGAACAAAGAAACACAACGGCTCGTGATCGAGCTGCATGAGAAAAGGATCTAATCATCATGACACTGACCGACCTGAAAGACCCGCGCACGCTTTACCCGCAACCACCATTTGAAAAACAACCGCAGCCGGCGCCCGGCTTTACGGAAAAAATGGACCCACGGCCCGATCATGGCGAAGACAGCTATATCGGTCATGGCCGCTTGGCTGGCCGGAAAGCGCTCATCACCGGTGGGGATTCCGGCATTGGTCGTGCTGCGGCCATCGCCATGGTCCGCGAAGGGGCCGTCGTCACACTCAATTACCTGCCCGACGAAGAAGAGGACGCCAGGTCACTGCAGTCTCTGCTGGCGAAGGATGGCGAGGTTCATCTGATCCCCGGCGATATCACCGACAAGGCTTTCTGCCGGGCATTGATCAAGGATGCGGCTGGCCAGATGGGCGGCCTCGACATTCTGGTCAACAATGCCGCCAAGCAGGTGCGTCAGGAATCCATCGACGACATTTCCGACGAGCAGTTCGACGGTACGATGAAGACGAATGTCTATGCCCTCTTCTGGCTGACCACCGCCGCGATGAAGATCATGCCGCCGGGCAGCACCATCATCAACGTGTCTTCGACCCAGGGGTTTAACCCGGCACCTGTCCTGATCGACTACGCAACCTCGAAGTTTGCCATTCGCGGGTTTACTGAGGCGCTGGCACAGGGGGCAATTGAGAAGGGTATCCGGGTCAATGGCATCGCGCCGGGGCCGTTCTGGACGCCATTGCAACCGTCGACCGGCCAGTCCCAGGACAAGGTGCAACATTTCGGCGAAGCGACACCCATGGGGCGTCCGGGCCAACCGGCAGAACTGGGCGGCGCGTTCGTGTTCCTCGCGTCTCAGGAGTCGAGCTACATGACCGGTGAATTCATTGGCGTAACGGGCGGCAAGCCGATTTCCTGACATCGGGCTCCCAGGGACCGGGCACCTCGCGCCCGGTCCTGCCACATCCCACCACTCACCTCGCTGTACCGCGACACAACCTCCCGGTTGTGTAAAAACATGGGCATGTTAAGCGAAATGAAAATCGCAGGCGATCCGGGCATACAAGGTTATGTCTGACGCCCACGAAGGCAGCAGGACGGACGTTGGACAAACAGGTCGGTGATTTTCCTATTGTGGGGATCGGTGCGTCAGCCGGCGGCCTCGAAGCGCTCAATGAGCTCGTCAAGGCGATCCCGGAACGGTCTGGTCTCTGCTACGTCATCATCCAGCATTTGTCCGCAGAGCATCCGTCCATCATGGACCAATTGCTCAGAAAGCACTCCAGTATTCCGGTCCAGAAGATTGAGGACGGGATGCAGGCCAAACCGGACACTGTCTTCGTCATCCCCGGCGGCCCCTCCCTGTCGATCGAGGGCAACCGTTTTGTCCTGCACGACCGCGTCACCGATGGCGGCCTCCGGACGCCGATTGACGAGTTTTTCAGCTCTCTGGCGAACAGAAATGGTCCGGCCTGTTTCGGCGTGATCTTGTCGGGCACCGGCACCGACGGCACGCTGGGCATTCGTCAGATCAAGAGTGCCGGCGGCTTCGCCATTGTCCAGAAAAGTGAAACTGCTCGATTTCCCGGTATGCCGGACAGCGCGGCGGCGACGGGCCTAATCGACTTCACGCTCGCCCCGGCTGCGATCCCCGGGCGAATCTTGGAAATCGTGGCGCATCGCGAGCAGCTCACCACAGATGGCGGCGGGTCCGATCGTTTCAGGGCGGATATCGAACTTGCGCTACCAGATATATTGGGCCTCATCGATCGCTCGAATGGCCATGACTTCTCGCAATATAAAACCGGCACACTGATCCGTCGGATCGAGCGGCGCCTGACACTGGTACGCGACCGCAGTGTCCAACTGTTTGTCGAACGGTTGCGGGACAGCGAGGAGGAACGGACCGTTCTGCTGCAGGATTTCCTGATCGGCGTCACCCAGTTCTTCCGCGACGAAGATGCGTTCGAGACCCTGAAACAGGATGCCCTTCTGCCCCTGTTGAACCGGGACCAGTCCCGCTTCCGGATATGGGTGCCCGGCTGTTCGACAGGGGAAGAAGCCTACTCCATCGGCATGATGGTGCATGAGATCCTGGAGGCCAACGACGATCCTCGACCGTTCCAGATTTTTGGTACTGACATCGACATGGCTGCCCTCAGCCACGCCCGGCGCGGTCACTACACGGAAAGTCAGATCTCAGGCCTGTCAGCGGCACGCCGGGAGCGATATCTGATCGCCGACCAGGACCAGTTTCAGATCGCACCGGTCTTGCGCGAAAGCTGCGTCTTCGCGCCTCATAATCTGCTGCAAGATCCGCCCTTCTCGCGCCTTGATCTCGTGTCATGCCGGAATTTGCTGATCTATCTTTCAAGCTCCATTCAGAACGTCATCATTCCGCGCTTTCACTACGCCCTTAACAAGAAGGGATTTCTGTTCCTCGGATCGTCTGAATCATTGGGCAAACAGGACCGCTACTTCACGACCGTTGACCGGGAAAGTCGCCTGTTCCAGCGAAATGACGGCGAAGAGCCCGGCTATTCCAGCCTGATGAGTACACGGAGCGATCACCAGCGACGCGAGCGTCGGGTTCCAAGTGCCTATACTCTGCCTAGTCGAGCTGTGTCAGGAACGCCGGATTTCGAGCAGCAGGTGCTGACCTTCTTTGCCCGGACGAGCGGCGCACCGTTTGCTGTCGTCAATTCCGTCGACGAAGTGACCTTCCTCTCCGAACGGATGGGGAAATTCGTCGAACCCGCCATGGGCGTATTATCCGCTAGTCTCGATCAATTCCTCGTCCGCGCCCTGCGGTTGCCGGTCAGGTCAGCTGTCGCAGAAGCCAGATCGACCCGAGAACTGACGATTGAGCGCAATATTGTGGTTCAGTCTGGCACGACAACAGACCTTGTCGATGTCGAAGCAAGACCCGTCCCGTTCATCGACGGGGCGGTCATGGTGACACTACAGCCCGTCCGGTCGCAGGACCTGACAGAGTTTTCTGCATCCTCCGACGACCGCGACCGCGCCGAGCGTGACATGATTGAGCGGGAGCTCACCGTCATGCGTCAGCAGCTGAGCCGCACACTGACGGACTATGAAGCCACCGAGCAGGAGCTGAAAAGCTCCAACGAAGAGCTTCTTTCGATGAATGAGGAGCTGCAGAGCTCCAACGAAGAACTCGAAACATCCCGCGAAGAGCTCCAGTCGATCAATGAGGAGCTGGAAACGATCAACGCTGAATTGTCCGAGAACAACAGACAGCTGGTGGAAGCCAACTCCGATCTGCGCAATCTCTTCGAAAGCACTGACATTGCGACCGTGTTTCTGGACAATAATCTGTGCGTTCGCCGGTACACCCCTGCCTCGCGGCGGCTGTTCGGCATTCAGGACAGGGATATTGGCCGCCCCATCAACGACCTGAAATGGAAGGTCAGCTATGACGATCTGGAGGCTGATGCCGCACAGGTGACCCAGACGCTGCAGCCTATTGAACGGGAAGCTCGAATAGACGCCACGGAAGAAACGTTCCTGATGCGCATTCGGCCTTACAGGCGGACGGACGATCGGCTTGATGGCTGCATTATCACATTCGTTGATATCACCGGACTGAAAAAAGTGGAGAAACAGCTCCAGCAGAACGCGGACACCCTTTCCCGTCAGTATGCAGAGCTTGAGTCGCTTTACGATATGACGCCGGTCGGCCTGAACCTGCTTGATCGCGACCTGCGCTATTTGAGGATCAATGAACGCCTCGCCGCCATCAATGGGTTCCCCGTCAAAGATCATATCGGCAAGCGCCAGGATGAGCTTGTCCCCGATATTGACGAAAAGGTCAGGGCCACGCAGCTGGAGGTTCTGCGCACCGGCACGGCGAGCCTCGGCAATGAAGTTGAAGGCACCACACCGGCTGACCCTCATGAGAAGCGGTACTGGCTCGTCGACTATTACCCTGTCGTGAAAGACGGCGTTGCGATCGCCGTAGGCTGCTGCGTCACCGACGTGACCGAACAGAAGCGGCTGCAGCAGGCGGTTGAGCGCGGCATCTCCGCCCTCGCTGAAAGTGAGAAAAAACTTCGTCGCATTTTCGACGAAGCGCCGGTCTATATCGCCCTGCACGAAGGGTCTGAGCACCGGTATCTCTACGCAAATTCCGCCCTAAAGGAATTGATTGGTGAGCCGAACATTGAGGGGAAAGCCCTGCGCGACGTTCTTCCGCTGGTTTCGGACGTGCAGCAGCACGCCCATTTTGACAGTGTCCTGACAACTGGGGAGGCCGTCCAGCTGCCGGACCTGCGGATCACGGTCAGACCCGATGACGGCGAAACCCGCGATGACCGCTGGTATAGCGTCACCCTGCAGCCGTGGTTTGGCCCCGATGGCAAGCCCGAAGGCGTGATGAGCTTTTCCTTTGATGTCACCGAGCAGGTGCTGGCGCGCAAGACCATCGAGGCCAGCGAGCTGCGCCTCAATTTCGCGCTGGAGGCCAGCCGCCTCGGCGTGTGGGAGCTCGACCTGACGACCAAGACCGCGCAGCGGACCGCCCGTCATGACAGCATCTTTGGCTATCAGAGCCCGCTGGACCGCTGGACCGCCGACCAGTTCGTCGAACACGTCCTGCCCGATGATCGCGAAGCGGTACAACAGGGTCTGGCCATCGCGATTGAAAACGGTGTGGATTGGCAGTTCCAGTGCCAGATCCGGCGTGCCGACTGCGCGATCCGCTGGATCGAAGGCCACGGTCGACCGCAGATGGACGAGAGCGGCAGACCAGTTCGTATCCTCGGCACTGTCGTTGACATCACCGAGCGCAAGCTTGCCGAAGAGAACCAGACCCTCCTGCTGCATGAGCTTCAGCACCGGGTGAAAAACACTATGGCCACCACCCTGGCCATCGTCCAGTTTTCGGCCAAGCGGGCAACAGACGTGGCCTCCTTCAGCAAGACCTTGCGCAATCGCCTGAGCGCGATTTCCCGGACCCATGACCTTCTGACGAAGGGAAACTGGGAAGGCGCTTACTTACGGGCGGTTTTTGACACCGAACTCAGCGCCTATACGGGCGGGCCCAACCACCGGGCACGGTATGAGGGCGAGGACGTCTATCTGGATGCCAAGCAGATGCTGTCCCTGACACTTGGCCTTCATGAGCTTGCCACCAATGCCGCCAAATACGGCGCCCTTTCGTCCGATGAAGGGACGGTTGTGTTCACGGTCCGCACCGATGAGGACCGGATGGTGCACCTGACCTGGGAAGAGATGGGCGGTCCGACAGTGACGCCACCTCAGGACGGCGCGTCCGGCTTTGGGTCATTCCTCCTGAACAGGGTGTTGGGATCGGACCTGAAAGGCACTACAGAGGTCGAATACCGCCCTGAGGGCCTGCGATGCCAAATTCATTTTCCTTTGGCACAATAGTGCTGTAGCCTTGCCATATGAAACGACCGACCATCCTGATTGTCGAAGATGAGGCTCTGGTAGGGCTCGCTCTGGCTGAAAAATTCGAAGACAGCGGGTATGGCGTCATGGGGCCGTTTGCCTCGGTCGAAGAAACCTTGCAGGCGGTAACCGCCAGCCGGCCCGACGCGGCCCTTCTCGACATGAATCTGGGCTATGGCGACACGAGTGAACCCATCGCCGAATGGCTGGCCAGTGCCGACATCCCCTTCGCGTTTCTCACCGGCTATAGCGAGCTGAAACCCAGCAAGGAATGGCTGAAGACCAAGCCTTTTCTGTCCAAGCCCGTCGACCCCGACCGGGCCGTGGCCGAGGCTGAACGGCTTCTGACGCCGATCGCCTAGGCGGCACTCCGCGTTTATTCCGCTGGCGGACTACTTCTTGACTCTGATCGGATTTTTTCGACAGAATGGCGGACGAGACGGACGCTAGGCGCCGCTTTAGGGCAATGGCGATACGTCACTGATTTTGCCTGGTCTTTTCATACAGGGATGTGCCGCGGGAGAATGTGCGTCTTAACGGCAAAAGAGCCCTATGGTTTGCATTCGACCGGTGAACCATCTGTGCCGCCAGTAGGCCCCTACCAATACAAACGGCCGTCCCACCATCATTCGTCATGCTCCCACGACCGTCTCAGGTCATTTGGGTACCGCCAGTCCTCAGCAGCGGGTTCGTGCCGTTAGCGGCATAGGTCTCTGACACCGCGCCCAACTCATCGTAAAAGCACACGCTGTATTGTAATGCCCCTATCTCCCGGTCTCTTTTAAATATCGCAGATACGTCAATGCTGTTGAAACACCAATAGCTCCAACGGCAAATCTCAATAAAGCCTGGTTATCAAGACCAATCGCAAACGTTGCGACTGATGTAAAAAATAATATTGCGCAAAATCCGAAAGTGATTGCCCATGAATTATTCATTTTCACTTACACCTTAATTTCGTTACAATTATATCTGTCGTAATCTATTTGGGCGGCGACTGCAATATTAACAACCGCTCCACCTACGACCGCAGATGCCCGCAAAGCCAACTTAGCCATCGTCGCCGCCGTTATCGCCACCCAGCCCAGCATGTCGGACAAACCGTAGCATCAGATCTTGCCTGCACGAATGAGGTTGGCGAGCGCCTCGACGATTTCCTCGACCGGCGTGACACCGTCGCAGAACGATAACCTCAACGAAGCGCATCACCGACCATTCGCATGCTTTTCCCTTATTGGCCTCAATATCTTACTTCCCTTATTGAGCCGCGCTTTTACCTATGGCAGCGTGGTCGCAGATAAAAAATACGCCTGCAAAGAGGCAGAGCGCTCAGGGCGCCTACGATGCGATGGGAGGACACACATGGTAGATTTCGACAGGCGCAGCCTTATGGGCGCGCCGCTGGCCGCCGCTTTGGGCTATGCGGCTTTGGGCACGCGGGCCAAGGCCGATGACAGGCCAAGCGCGCCTCCCATTCAGAACGGACCATTCCAGCCGACTCCAGAATCGCTGAACAGGTTCGAGGCACCGGACTGGTTTCGCGACGCCAAACTTGGCATCTGGTCACATTGGGGGCCGCAGGCTGTGCCGCGCATGGGCGACTGGTACGCCCGCTGGATGTATGTGCCGGGCCATCCGATCTATGATCACCACATCAACACCTACGGCCATCCGACCCGGTTCGGTTACAAGGACATTCTACCGCTCTGGAAAGCGGAAAACTTCGACCCCGAAGGGCTGATGACCCGATACGCTGAGGCGGGCGCGAAATATTTCGTCAGTATGGGCGTCCACCATGACAATTTCGATCTGTGGAATTCAAAGCACCATCGCTGGAACGCCGTGGCAATGGGTCCGAAGCGTGACATTGTCGGGAGTTGGCAGAAGGCGGCGCGCAAGCGGGGCTTGCGCTTTGGTGTGTCGGAGCATCTGGGCGCCAGCCATAACTGGTGGTATCCCAGCCACAGCTATGACCAGTTCTGGCCGGAGATTGGAAAGCCCTATGACGGCGCCGATCCTCAATATGCTGATCTCTATCATCCGGCACACAACGAACCTTACATCGGGACCGGCCAGTCGTGGTACACGACGGATCCAGCTTTTCACCGCATCTGGTTCAACCGAATTCGCGATCTGGTCGATTCCTATCAGCCCGATCTGCTTTATACGGATGGCGGCATTCCGTTTGGCGCGACAGGCCGCGCGTTGGTGGCGCACCTCTACAACAGCAGCCTGAACCGTCACGGCAATCCAGAAGCCGTCTATTGCAGCAAGGATCTGGGCTCAGGCGAATTCTATAAAGACGCCGGGATTCAGGATGTTGAACGCGGCGTGCTGCCCGGCATCAACCCTCTTCCCTGGCAGACAGATACGTCCAATGGCGACTGGTTCTACAGCGACGATTATACCTACAAGACGCCGCAGCAGGTCATCGCCATGCTGATCGATATCGTGAGCAAGAATGGCAATATGCTTTTGAATATCGTTCAGTATCCGGATGGAGACCTTCCGCCCGAATCTGATGCGCTGCTGACAGCGCTGAGCGCCTGGATGCGGGTCAACGCTGAGGCCATCCACGGCACTCGCCCGTGGAAAATCTTCGGCGAAGGCCCAACGCAGGCGACGCATGGGGCGTTTCAGGAAAGTGGCGACTACACGCCACAGGACATCCGCTTCACCACTAAAAAGGACGCCCTCTACGCTCTGACGCTGGCGCAACCGCAGGGCCGGGTTTCGATCCCCTCACTGGCGCGCACCTCTCCCCATGAGAGCCGTGTTGTCAAAAAGGTGCGACTGCTGGGCAGCGATGCGTCTTTGACCTTCAGGCAGACCGACAATGCCCTCGAAATCGACCTGCCATCCACCTTGCCGACGCTCTTCGCGAGCGCCTTCGAAATCACTTTCAGCAATTGAAGCGCGAGATTTCCATGAACCTGAAACCCGTTTTGGTCAGCGCGCTGGCGCTTCTCTCCGCCCCAGCTTTTTCGGCCGTTTCCCATGCGCAGAACACAGGCGCTCCCCCAGCCGGGCAGGTGCAGTGGGACGACAAGGACAAGCTCTATGTTGGTACGAACTATCAGCCGGTGGATCGCACGCAGGAGCAGATAACGTATGACATCGGTCTGATGAAAAAGGCGGGTTTCAACGTCGTGCGCATGGGCGACCTGTCGTGGGATTATTTCCAGCCGGCCGAAGGGGTGTTCACTTTTGAAGCTTTTGACAGCGTCATTGATCAGATGCACGCCGCCGGAATCCGCGTCATCCTCGACATTCCGGGACAGCCAGCCCCCATGTGGCTGCATCATGAATATCCTGGCGTCGATCTGGTGACGCAGGATGGCGTGCGCCTCTACGCCGCCGAACGCTACATGGACAATATTTCGGACCCGGACTATCTGCGTTTGGTCAGCGATCTGGCGGACGCCATGCTGAAACGCTACGGGAATCACCCGGCGGTTATCGCCATCGGCTATAACAACGAAATCGGTAACGGTTTCATGTCCTATTCAGAGGCCGATAAAGTCCGTTTTGTCAGTTGGCTGAAAGAAAAATACGGCACACTCGATAACCTCAATAGCGCATGGGCGACCCAGCGCTGGGCACGGACCCTGACCTCATGGGATCAGATTGAAATCCCCTATGGTGACGGGCCAGGACCATTTGAACGGTATCTGGATCTGCGGCGGTACTGGTCAGAAGCCACGATTGACGTGCTGATGATTCTCGAGAGAGCCCGGCGTAAATACGCACCTGACAAGCCTGCTATCTCGAATTTGTGGGACAGTAGTGACCGCAAGGGCTTTGATTATCTTTCGACGCACAGGGACTATGTGACCCACGGGGCCCACGGCTATTACAACGGTGATGCCATTGGTGGCGGTTTCGAAACCATGATGATGCGCGGCGCGTTGCCCACGCCAAGCTGGTTTGTCGAGTTCCAGGCCGGCGGCGGCGGCTATTACGGCACCCGTGGACGGTCACGCATGTGGGGCTATTTCGGCCTGATCAATGGCGCGCAAGGTATGCTCGCCTGGACGTTCAACAGTCATCTGGGCGGCGAAGAGCAGGCGCTGTTCGGTCTTATCGATCACGATGACACCCCGTCATGGAAGCTCGATGAATGGGGCGCTATTGCTGAAGAATTCAGGATGATGGCGAAAATGGGCTTCCCGCGCGAGCTGAACCAGGAAGTGGCCATCGCGTATTCCTTTGAAGCCAAGGTGGCATCTGCGCCGAAGAGCTGGTCGAATACGGTCGCGCAATACATCACCACGCCATATATGGAGCAGGCGCATAACGCGTTTGCTGCTGTCTATAACGACAATATCGATGTGGCGGTCATCAATATCGGCCATGAGGATCTCAGCCCATACAAGTTCGTCGTGGTGCCAGGCATCTATCTGATGGATCAGGCCTCTGCCGACGCAATCCGCACCTATGTAGAAAATGGCGGCACGGTCATCATGACCGCGTTCAGCGCCAAGGTGGACGAGACGAACCAGTGGTTCAACACACCCTTGCCCGGTCGGCTGTCGGACGTGTTCGGCCTGAAGACGAATGAGTTCTATCGCCATTATGGACCGCTGAACGGGAAAGTCGGTGATGCTGAATTCAGCACACCAATTACTTTTTACGAGGTGCTGGTCCCATCAACGGCAAAGGTGCTTGGGCGTATTGAAAATGTCGACGGCAAACCACCTGCGGTGACCGTCAACACATTCGGCAAAGGCCGGGCCATTTATGTAGCCACCCCTGCCCATCCGTCTGTCATGCAACCAGTCTATCAGGGCCTCTACGAAAAGCTCGGCATCAAGCCCGGCCCGAAAACCCCTGAAGGCGTTTATGCGCGCGTGGTCGACGGACGGACGCTCTATGTGAATGCTTCGTACGGACCAAAAGACGTCATGATTGATGGCCGGAAAAAAGGCCTGCTGTCCGGAAAGACCTGGGACGGCACGCTGCATCTCGAGCCTGATGGCGTGGAAGTGCTGGAATAGCGTATGGCCGAGAGCGGGACGCCAGGCACCGTCGCGCCAGATTGTCCGTGTTCCGTTGATATTGCTGGAGCCTTTGTCACCTCGGTGCTGGCGACGACAGATAAAATCTGACCACAATCTTTAACAAACGGAGGAGGAAGAAAAATCGAGCCGTTGGGCGCTTGCGGCGCGGCCCGACATCTTCCTCTCAGCAATAAGCCTCGCAGCGACACTCAACCCCTGATGAGGAGGCCGGCGCTTAAAACTCATCCCATGAACTGTCGGCCACCGGGCGCCCACCACCAGCGGCGACCGCTTTCCGAGGCGCGTGAGCCAAGGAGGCCATGGGCGCCTTCCTCGACGGCATGACGGCGATTTGTGCGCCGGTACTGAACCGTCTCGTTGATTGTTGAAGGCTTTCGGCTTCGTTCGCCAAGACAGCGCTTGCTGCGGTGACCTCTTCAAATGCAGCCGCTTGCTTTTGCGTATTCTGGTCGACCTGCGAGACGGCCGTCGTAATCTCGTTGATACCAATCACCTGCTGCGAAATGGCAGTCGAAATTTCGTCCACGCCCTTTGAAATACTCACTACACTTTCTGCGATCGCGAAGAGCGAGGCCTGTGCGTCGGAAACCTTCGATACACCCTCAGAAACAGCATCGTCGCTGCGATTGATGACGCCATCGATTTCTTTCGCCGCCTCACTCGCGCGTTGGGCCAGTTGCCGCACTTCGGCCGCAACAACCGAGAAGCCGTTGCCAGCCTCACCGGCGCGGGCCGCCTCGACGCCGGCATTCAATGCCAGGAGATTGATCTGGAAAGCAATCTCGTTGATCACGCTGACAACTTGCGCGATCTCCTTCGACGCTTCCGAGATGCGGGTCATTGCCTCAGCAGCATCCGCAGCAATTTTACCGCTTGATTGCGCGGTGTCGCGCGCCGTTTTGGCATTTTGGCTGGCGTTGGAGACATTGCCGCTGACTTGTTTGATGCTGGTTGAAAGTTCCTCCAGCGCAGCCGCCGTTTCTTCCAGAGAGGCCGCGTTCTGTTCTGCCTGACGAGAAAGTGTATTTGCTGTGTCGCGCAATTCAGCAGAAGACCCGGCCAATGTACCGCCACTGGTCGTGATATCGCCAACCAGCGATTTAAGCGATTCAATCATGCTGTTGGTGTTGTCCTGCAGTACCGCAAATGCCCCCCGGAAGTCGCCCTCCATGCGTTGGGTCAGATCACCATCGGCGACTTTCTCCAAGACTTTTCCGGTAACAGTCAGCCCACGGTCGACCGCACCCATCAAATTATTGATGTTGCCTGCCAGATCGTTCAGGATTTGATCCGTAAACTTAGCATCGACGCGGTTCGAAAACTCGCCATCAATCGCGGCTTCCACGACTTGACCGAAAGCCTCACCCAATTCGCGCATCATTTGTTCACGATCCTCGGCGGCTTTGC
Source organism: Parvularcula sp. LCG005 (assembly GCF_032930845.1). Taxonomy (GTDB): domain Bacteria; phylum Pseudomonadota; class Alphaproteobacteria; order Caulobacterales; family Parvularculaceae; genus Parvularcula. The sequence continues at coordinate 2,680,530 of NZ_CP136758.1, forward strand.
GGTCATCTTCTTCTTTTTGCCTGGCCAGCTCGACCTCGCGTTGAGCGGCTTTTTCACGCTCCGCAGCAAGCTCAGCCATTTTCCGTGACGCTTCTTCCTGTTCATGGTTCAGCTTCGCTACGCGGATGGCGTTTTGTTTGAACACCTCAGTCGCGCGCGCCATGTCGCCCACTTCGTCCCGACGGTCCTGACCAGTAATGACAACAGTGTTGTCACCATCGGCAAGACGGTTCATCAGCCCTGTCAGCGTTTTGATCGAATTTCCGATATCCGACCCCACGACAAACGCCGTTGCGAGACTGGCGACCAGAGCAAAAATCAGTACAGCAATGATCGTAACCACCGTCATCTCGCGCGTGGCGTTATTCGCCGCTTGGCGAGATACCATCAGCTCCTGTTCAATCGACTTGAACTCAGACATCAGGCGACGAAATTCGTCGAAATAGACCTTGCCACGCCCCTCCGCGACGAGTTTCACAATGTCGTCCATGGTTGCAACATTGTTGCTCGTTTGAAGCTGTCCCATCACCGGGTCAGCACTGTCGTTTGTCTCAAGCGTTGCCGACATGTCTTGCTTCGGCATCGGATCGCCGATACGACGGCGCAACTCGATCTCCCGCTCGGCGAGTTCCGTTTGCCATTGACGGAGTGTGGCTTCGACTTCTTGCAGGCGAGCCACCTGCGGCGGATTATCGCTAACTGTTGCACGTAAATCGGCAAGGTCACCAAACGCTTTATTCGCACCCGACTTGTACGGGTCGAGGAAGCTTTCTTCGCCCGCCAGCAGGTAGCCACGCAAACCGGTTTCCATGTCCACCGCTGAGGCGACAATAGCATCCGCTTTACTCAGAACCTTCTGTGTGTGGTCTACCCAACCTTGCGTGCGATGCATCTTCGCCAAATTGATTTCAGCAACCGCGCCGATAATCAGCATAAGAACGAGTGGTACCGCCGCGCTGAACAGCACTTTCGGCCTCGTATTGAAGTTGGAAATAGAAAAGCGACGAGGAGCAGGTGACGAAGGGGTCAGTGACATTGGATACGATCCTACCAAGGAGATCGAAACCTAATACGCGGCAATTCTTTAAAGATCGTGATTACAGAAAATTCTGCCGAAACTGTTCAGGACAATTCGAAAAAATGTATAACAAAAGATGATTGAATTTCGGATAATTATTTCAGTGACAAAACCTTGAAGCGTCGCGCCGCACGACACCCAAAATGAACCAATCGTTCCCGCGCGACTTAAGAATGGGCTCAGCGAGTGAGTAGGCACGATGAACACGTCGGCGTTCCCCGCCCATGACCGCGCCTGCGTTCGTCATCGGTGCGCCCACTCGATCCGATCGCGACCCTTAACGCATGACCTTAGCAGCGGCAAAAATAGTAATAAAAACAAGGAATGGCGGAGAGAGAGGGACGCTAAGCACCGGCGCAGCACATCAGCCCCAAGATATTGAATATGCTAATATTTTTAAACTGCGGCGCGCATTGAGAGAGCGGGAACCTTAACAGAGATCTTAACAAAAATGCCGCTGCAGAACTGTGTCGACGAGGTGACTTTTCTGGACAGTCAACTTCCCCCGCTCCGGATACGGAAGGCTTTCAGAACCCTAGGTGTCCGTCCCAGCGCGACCATTGCCGTCGTCAAATAGTTCGAGACGTCATTGGCATAGGCCATTCCGCAATCATTGGTCATGTTCCCACGACCATCATACGCATTCGGGTACCGCCGGTCTCCAACAGCTGGTTCGGGCCGTTAGCGGTGTAGGTCTCTGACACCGCGCCCAGCTCATCGCAAAAGCACACGCTGAATTTTAATGCTTCTATCTCCCAGTCTCTTTCAAATAACGAAGATAAGTCAAGCCTGACGAAATACCAGCGGCACCGATGGCAAAAATTGACAACGCTTTATTGTCAAAACCTACCGAATAGGTAGCGATCGATATGAAAAGGAAAGTACAGCAAAATCCAAATCCGATCATCTTCGATTTTCGCATATTGTCTCCATTTAGCGTTCAGCGCAATTTAACTGGTCGTATTCCATCTGGGTGGCCACCCCAACAACAGTGACGGCTCCACTCACTACCAAAGAAGCTCTCAACGCCAACTTTGACGCCCCCCTAACGACAGTCGTCCTCCAGCCTTCCTCGGTTGATATGCCCCAGGCCGCTCCACCCACGTAAGTAAAGATTCTCATCGTTTCAGCCATCGCCTCGCACTTCTCCTCGAGACTGAGCGGATGCTCACGGCTACAAATTCTAATCGCTGCTCCAGTTTTACCAGCGCATGCTTCTTTTCGGCTCGTTCTCTCACCATTTTGCTGACGTTGGCTTTGCCCTTCTTGATGCGTCGGCTCCGGCACATCCGGCCTAAAGGCTTCTTGTGCATCCCACCAAGCATCAAATTGGTCATCTGACGAACGGCTGTATCCACCACGGCCACAGCCACTGCCGCCGCAATCGACGACCATCACATCATCAATCTCTTCCTCTGGGAAGAAATTTTGGAACAGCCCACTCGGGTCCCTGCCATTCACCGGGTCGCCGCCGACATAGGCGTACATGTGCAGGCCATCGCCATAGCCGATGGGATCGGTCTGCATGAACCGGCCAATGCCAGGGTGATAGGCCCGTGCCTTGTAGTGATAGAGGCCAGCCGTCTTCAGATAGATTTGGCCTGTATACTGAAAGCGCGTTGAGTTGGTGGACGACGGATCTCCATAATCGTCATATTTGTTCCGGGCCACATAGCCGCCGCTATTGTTCGTGACCATGATGATGGAGCCGCGTTCATCCGCGCTCATATAGCGCCGCGTAGAGCTGCTCATGCTCGCGCCATTGTACCAGACAATCGGCTCATCCACGCCCGGGCCATGGACATAGCGCGCGATGATTGTACCTGAGCTGTTATACTCAGCGATGATATCTGCGCCATCATAGAGGAAGCGGCTGTCAATTGCAGTGCCACCGCCAATAGGCGTCCCCTGCTCCCGATATAAGCGCCCCTCAGGATCGTAGGTGTATGTCCCCGCGCCATTATTCGCGGTCTTCAGATGATTGTAGACGTCATAGGTATACGCCGTCCCCCCGTCATTGGTCATGTTCCCACGACCATCATAGGTCATCTGGGTACCGCCGGTCTTCAGCAGCTGGTTCAGCCCGTTGGCTGTGTAGGTCTCTGACACCGCGCCCAACGCATCGTAATAGCCGCTATTGGTCTGGGACTTCGACGTGATCTGGCTGAAGGCGCCCAAAGCGAAATCTCGGCCACGACAAGCGATCCATAAAAGGACGAGGCGAAGCTTTTAACCGCCTTTGCACGAATTACAGCTCCAATCATCTAATAGTTTCTGAGTCAAGGCATGCATTTCGAACAATTTTTTTTGCTGCCCGTCTCTAAATCCAACTTCGTAAATGAGATTTTTATATCTCCATATTGAACTACACATACCTTCTGCTTTGGCATCCCCCATTGCAAAACAAGACGCCACAACAATACCGTCAGAGTCCTCATACACCCATCTTGTTGCAGCGTTCTCCGGATGCCTTTCCTGAAGGCCATTAGGATATTTTCCTGGAATGTCAGAGGCATAACTGGAGGTTGCCGCACAGGCTGTCTCAAGCTGGTTAGTGGTGGGTGGCGTTGAAGGCTTACACGTCCGATCCGCTATATATACCGAAACCAGATGCTTTTCTGAACCATCAAGATAGGTGGGAAGATAAAAATGAAAGGTCTCCACACCAAAAACCTCACCCAATAAACCTCCAGGAAGAAGCAGATGCCTTTTTGGAATAATAAAATAGTTTCCTTCGATTCGTACGGTTCGACTTTTTTTCAACAAATCAAGACCTAGAAAAGAAGCGGCGATTACCAAAAAAATCATGAAGATTAAGCGACGAACTTTCATTTGCATCCCAACCATATTTTCTGCGTAAGAAATGCCTCAAACGATGTCCCGCTGTAGGGTGAGCCTCCGAAAGCAAAATGCGGCAACCCATGCGCATCGAAAACCCTGTAGTGATACCGCGCAATTTGCCCTGCAGACGGATTGCCAAATTCCTTTACAGCGTCCACGTGAGCGCGCATTAACTCGACGCTTATTTGTTCGATTTCATCCGTATAGCTTATATTTCGGCTCATTGCCGGATGTAAAATATCTCGCCGAAGTAGGTGGCTTGCAAGGCTAAAATTTGCCACTTTCCCCCTAATCCCCTCGTTATTGACAATCTGCATTGCAACACGCGCCATAGGATCGTTTCGATCAAATCTGGATGAGTAGAACGGCTGCCTATCGCCGTTATCGCTTGCCACTTGTTCCTGGTCAGAAATTGGTGGCGACTTACACTCTTCACGCGGAGACCAACGGTGTTGTGGAGTTGGGGTATAGAATACCCCCGGCGTCATATGCTGGAACTTTGGACCCTCATCCGGAACATCCGCACAATCTCTACGTGATCCACTTCCCGACCCACCAGACGTGGACCACGAGCCGGTGGTATTGCTATTGTTATAACTGTAGTAGACGTCCCAACACTCTTGCTGCAACCCACTCGGGTCCCTGCGATTCACCGGGTCACCGCCGACATAGGCGTACATGTTCAGCCCATCGCCATAGCCGATGGGGTCCGCCTGCAGGAACCGGCGGGTGAGCCGAGCCGCCACCGGTTCGAGGCGACGGCGAACGGGTGATAGGCCCGCGCATTGTAGTGATAGAGGCCCGCCGCCTTCAGATAGATTTGGCCCGTATACTGAAAGCGTGTTGAGTTGGTGGAGGACGGATCCCCATAAACGTCATATTTGTTCCGGGCCACATAGCCGCCGCTATTGTTCGTCGACGAATATATTTCACCGAACGGCGTTTGAATTTCGGTCTGAACCACAGCCCCATTCGCGCTTTGGTGCGCGACGGGCGTGCCCAGATGATTTAAGACAGCATAGGTTGCCGTGCTATTTTCACCTTCGTCGACCAACACACCACCAGCGTGGATGTCGTCCGTCTTCTCGCCCCAAATGACCTCATTGCGACTGTGTACGTTATCAGTGCGCCCACTCGATCCGATCGCGACCCTTAACGCATGACCTAAGCAGCGGCAAAAATAGCATTAAAAACAAGAAATGGCGGAGAGAGAGGGACGCTAAGCATCGACGCCGCTCAACCACCGCAAGCCACTGATTACTCAGCAACTATTTAAGCCGCAATCCGCCAGTGAAGGGTGCCAATCTTAACAGGGATCTTAACAAAAATGTCGCCGTAGAGCTGCGGCCGACGTAACAGTAATACTGCCCTCACCAGCATCCCGTACCCCCCGCTAACATTGGATTGCCCAACGAGCTGACTGTCCGCTGTGCCGAAAAGTTTCGTGGTGCTCGCAGAAAAAAGTCTAAGAAACGCATCGCCTTATTGCTGCAGCTAAAAGATTGCAACAAACGCACGAGCATTCCAGTAGGGTCGAGCTGCAACAAAAAAGGCGCTTACCTTAATCTAACCATCCGCCGGCATTCTTGCGGAACGGTCTATATAAAAATCCTAGCTAAAGGCTAAGTCAAGCGAAAGTACCAATACAGCCAGCACAACAATTACCGCGAGCCAAATTCGCACCAAACTTCTATAGACGGGATCTTTTTGTGTTTCTTTCTGTTTTCTTTCCAATTTTTCAAAAATGTTTTCTCTTTTTACCATAACACGACAGCGCACCTTGTTGGTTTGATGGTAGTTACTATTAATTATCAGATGAGCATCCTCCCTGCGCTTCACTTCGGAGACACCCGCCGGTCCTACCTTTATTGCCCAACGAAAACCTCGTCCTGTCAGAGTCTTGACTAGGCGGTTTGTCAAACGCCTTGCCAAGACCACCGATGACTTTCGTGTATCCTACCATAGAACTTGCACCGGGAGTACCAACGTTAAATTGAAGCCCCTCTAGCCCATCAGCTTTTGTGTAGCCTGCACCAAAGAGGCCAAATAAACCTTGCCCTCCTGTGGTAGAATAAGCGCCTTCGAAATTGGCGGGATCGCCTGAATAAGCCGCAAGAAAACTACCGAATCCATGTTCGCTGCCAATTCCATATTCGACCGACGAAAATACTGCGATGCCCAATTCTTCGGCACCTTCTGTGGAGCCGATCGCGACACCCAAAGTAGTCTGAACAACACTTTTCCTCCCCCGTGCATCAGTAACCGTCCGAGACCAAGTGCCGCCGATCGCCATAGTGCCCGCCTTGACCGGTATATCACGATAAGTATTCTGAGCAGTCATATGCGCCGTCGTGTAGCCCCATGGACAATTTAGCTCAATGCACATGCCGGTTGGGTCTGTCGCATTCACTGGATCGTTCAACGTATAAGCATAGCGATTGAAATGGCCCGGCTTGTCTGGCGTGAACGCCACCGGATCATTGCTCAGGAAGCGGCCGATCACGGGGTCGTAATAGCGGGCCTGCATGTAAGTGAGGCCGGTGTCGGCATCGCGCACGTGGCCAGTAAAACCGACATCGCTACTGCTATTGTTCGTGGACGAATAGCTTTCGCCGAACGGCGTTTGAACTTCGGCCTGAACAACAGCCCCGCTCGCGCTTTGGTGCGCGACAGGCGTGCCCAGATGATTTAAGACAGCATAAGTTGGTGTGCTATTTTCAACTTCGGCGACCAACAAACCACCGGCGTGGATGTAGTCCGTCTTTTCGCCCAAAGTTATATTGTCACGATGAATAAGCTGCCCGCTTTCGCCGTAGACAGAATATATTGTTTTGCCATTAACGATCTGCTTCACTCGCTTCAGATTGCCGTCGTAGGTGTAAGCCCCACTCACTGCACCGCTTATCGCAACAGGCTGATTTGAAAAATCATAGGTGAACGCTAGATTACCATCATTTGTAACGTTGCCTCGGTTATCGTAGCCGTAAGTGCGCCATCCGGACCCGGCTGCGGAGTCTTGGACTTGTGAGAGGCGATTTGTGGTCGACTGATAGTTTGCAGTGACAACACGCCCCCCAAGGGTCTTGCTGCGAAGATTGCCGACGGCGTCATATTTATAACCTCCAGCCCCCCAAGGACCGGCAGCGGTTAGCAACCGGCCGTGTCCATCATATGTAAATGTCCGATCCTGATCAGTTGCATTGTCATGATCAATTGATGTCACACGACCGTTCGCGTCGTAATAATAATACATCCTGATAGCGCTCTGATAGTAAATCTGCATCAGAAGCTGGCGACCATTTTGTTGGTACCATACCTCTTTGCCGTTACCCATCGTCATTGTTTTGAAGGCAGCGTTTGGATGATATGTCAGGGCACTCGCATAGATAGTGCTAGCCACTTTTTGGGCCTTAGTCGGACGGCCGAATGCGTCGGGCGCAAACTCGACCACCTGACCTGTAGGATAGGTCATCGACTTTAGATGTTTTAAGCCGTTGTAATCGTAGCTGGTTTCATACGTCCTGCCATCGATGGTCAGTGTTTCTCGAGTCAATTGATCGTTTGTATTGCGGATGTAACTCCAATTTGCGCCGCCTCGATTTATCGACGACGGATAACCGGTGTTGCTGTATGTTTTGGCGATATCAGGCGTAGAGCCCGGATAGTTTATATCTGTCACACGCCCCATCGCATCGTAACCAAGCACGACAGCGGACGCGCCTGGCAACGTCGTCAAACACGAGGTTCCGGGCGTCTGCCCCTCAGCGTACGAAGTGAGCTGGCCTGCACTGTCATATAAATAGGCAGTGTCGCCTGTCTCAGGGACAGAGTGACGACATAGCCTGAGCTTGGCGTCGTAGAAATAACTTTGAGTATAATCGACGGTATAGCCATTTTGGGTCCCGTATTGGCGCGCCGTTTTGAGATTGCCATAAACATCATATGTCATGGCTGTCTTTGTATTGAGTGGCTGCTCAATTAACGTGGGTTGCCCATCGTCGGGACTCGCGTAGCCTTTTCGCGTTGTTGTTGTTTGGTGGCCGACGGGGTCAGTCACACGCACCTTATTGCCCGTCAGGTAAGCATACGACGTTGTTCCGCCACCTGAAGCATTTTCTAAAACTCCAGTTACCCTGCCGAGACCATCGTATGAGGTCACATGCCCGATCGTCGGATTAGGATTGAAAGATGGAAGTGAGCTGAAAGATACTCTACCCAAGCCGTCGTAAGTTGTACGGCTGTAGGTCGTGTCACCAGGCCCACTCAGCGCTTCACTCTTGACCATAGTTGGACGCATCATCGCGTCGTAGGATATTGTCTCGTCGAAATTATCCGTATGGAACTTTTGGTGGATAACACCGGAGGAATTTACTCCGTATAAATACGACACACTGGTACTAGCGCCCAGCGGCGGGTTAATAAACGTAAGACGGCCAATATCATTATAATCGTAGAGCGTGGTCTTACCTCGAGCATTCGTCACTGACGTCATCCAGCCATTATCATCAATCACGCTGTAGACCTGGACGTTGTCGGGTCGTTTTATGCGCTGAGGCTGGCCTCGTTTGTAGTCGAAATAGGATGTCCGTCGGTTGAGCGCATCATCGACGATGCTTGGCAGGCCTGCTGCACTACCAGAAGTATAATATTGATAAGTCGCCACCCGAACACCAAACTGGTCATGTGTCAGCTTACGTCCGACTCCATCATATTCAAAATCATCGAATAACTTGCCATTTCGAGTGACAGTATCCACGAGTCCGACGTTCCAGTTGTCTTTTTCGTGGACGTAAGTGTAGTCGGTAACTCGTGTGTCACCGCTATTGGACGACCACTCTTCAACCTTCGTCGGATTCCCATAGCTAAACGTTGTACTGTTTTGATTAATTGAATAGGTATTTTTCGTGTTGTAGGTGACCCCGTTGCGGACGATTACTCGTTGGGTCAGGTAGTTTGCATAATTTGATGGCTGATTATTGCTTAGCTCAATATTATTGGTGCCGAGATGATGGCCTAGTATATACGTCAGCGTCTCGGTTTCGAGAAGTGTCGTGGCGTTTGTATCGTATCGCTTGATCTGCTTCGGCAGGCCTTCTGTCCAATCATAACGGCGACTGAATTGGGTGGTTGTTTTGGCGCCTGTCGGGTCAATTACCCAATTCGTTCGCGTGTCTGCCAATGCCGTGTAAAGGTGTGACCAGTTTGAACCCGTCAACTGTCCGTTGTTATTAAAATTACCCTCATCTTGTTCGTATCCGAACTGCCACGAAGCGGTACCATATCCCGGTACGGTCAGCACCTTCTGAGTGACAGCTTGGGAATAGAAATGACGCGGAATAAAAAATCCACGCTCCGCACCACACGGACCATCAGGAGGCGGATTTGCCTGATACTGGCTACCAATATAATTCAAGACGATGGGTACATTGGTGCGCCCTAAACGAACGCCTGTTGTCGAGAACGTGCCCGAAGTGCCATCGGGGTGCGTCAGCGTTATGGAATATCCGGCACTTCCCAGTCCACAGGCAGATGTGCTTCCTAACCGACTAGGCACATCCAAGACCCATTGACGGCCATCAGGGCGGGTTACAGTTGCGAGAGTAGAATAATCAACATACGCATATGTCCACGTCCGACCGTTGGCCGATACCGTTTCGATAAGGTCTGTTCCCGATTTATAGGTAAGGTCTATACGACGACCGTCATTCGCCCGAATGCTGTTTAGCCGGTGCCCCACCCAATCATATTCAACCCAGTTCCCATGCACATCTTCGACGCGGGTAGCAAACATGTACGTGTTCCACATGGGCAGGATACCCTTACCCGTCAGTGGATTGTTCACAAAATTAACAAGGTGATCGAAATAGAATTTATCGCCGTTGGGAGCGTAGCCGATGAAGCCTTCACCTGCACCACCACCGATGTCTCCGATACAGTCGAAGCGCCAATGCTGTTTCGTCGTATGCTTCGCAGCGAACCCACCGAAATGAGAGGCAGCTGTCGCCTCGAGCAATTGCTGCGACCCATGCCCTGGCGCATTCACAGTCACGCCGTGGAAATACTCGTACGGCTCCCAATCCACGCCATTTTTTGAGATACCACCCGGATCAAAGCTACCGGTACAGCGATCGTCTTGCCACCCACCAACACCGTATGTGTCTTCTTTAGGAGTTGGCAAATTCAAGAAGGGGACGTCCAAGATCCAGTCGCCGAACAGCTTTTGCATATCTGGACGGGATGGCAATCCGGGTTCGTTCAGTCGCCCAATTGATACTGGGAGATGGGAATTGCCAGGAATGGATACATCTGTTGTCTGAAATGTCAGGCTTCCAGTAAACGGATCGATCCGATCGCCAAGCAAATTTGGATCGTATGCTGAGAGTCTATCGTTAACGCGTTGCCGCGGCATTGTATCGATTTCGACTTCATAACCACCACCGCCAGGACCGCCACCACCGCCGGGCGGTGGCGCCATGAGCGCCGCACTTTCTTCCTCAATCTCCTCAGTCTTTTTGAGCTGAGCCTTACCGCTATCAACGCCATCATCGGACTGCGCGAGTGCAGGCGATATCGACACAGCAAAATAAAAAAGAAGCGCCAGAATTCTCGACAGCATAACCCAAATCCGATTCATTAAATGCGAAAGTTTGCAGCACCAATCCTCTATCGGGCCGCATTTGCAGCCCGAATCTCGATGCGTGTCCGCACCCAGTCAGAAAGATTTGTACGTTAAATCCCTCAGCAGTCGAACGTTGCCCCACCAACATACTCTTTGCACCACGAGAACAGCATGGAATTTGCCCTCTGACAACCGAGAATTGTGGCAGGCGCACTAAAAAGTGTGAGAAGAAAAACTTAGATTAAAGCGGTAGGGACGTTGCGTAGTGCTACGTCAGTTGCTCACCGGTGCCATCTAAGCGCTAGTTGCACCATGAGGAGAGACCGGGCGTAACTGAATAAGCAAACTTTTGCTGGAGTTGACGGGTTCAGCACCGACTTCGAGGCCGACAAGCACCGCATCATTAGACCAAATTATATTAAATGCCTTACCGGACTAGATTTATATTATATGTTTTGATCAATTCGGTTAGGACGAAGCTCCTCCAAGCGGAGCTTCGGTTTTTTTCGTCCTCGCTGTCTGCATCGATATTTTTCTTTATACTGAAGACTTTTGATTTTTCGCCCCACCCCGCACGCTGCGGGCCTTGGCTGCTTCAGCTAATAGCTTGTCCAGCTCTCCAGCCAAAGCCGCTTGCTTCAACTGCTCCAGAACAGACACGACCTCGCTAAGATCGCGGACCTCGATGGCAGATTTGCCAGCCTTCAACGATAAGGGCTGGCCACCATATCTCAGGGCAAGGAACATATTACCGTCAGCGCCTATCCACCACCATGATGAGAAACGCTTTTTGCGCGTGACCTCCCTGATCGCACCTGTCTCCTCATCGGCGAGCGCTACACGCTCAAGCTTCTGATAGGGACTACCTGTTTCGACCTCATGACGGGCGGCCGCAAGCTGCTCCTCAAGACGCGTCAAAAGCGTAGCGCGACGACGCTCTTCGGCGGTCATCATTGACGCTGGCTCAGCGGCAACAATTTTCAGCTTTTCGATAACGGACATGGGCAACTCCTTTTGTACGGCATGCAGCATTGTTGTGCCTTTTTGATCCGTAGTCGACTGAATTCCAGAAGCCGCCGGTGCTGATTGCATAAATAGGAATGTGCCCAAGCCCGTGAGGTTGAACCATGACTAATTTTACGCCCATCGAACTGGAAATCCGCAGAAATAGGGAACAGCTGGAAAAGCTGTTATACCAGTCTTATCCCGCCTTCCTGCAGTCTATCGGCTTTACCCTGTACATGACAGCCACCTTCAACCGAGGCGCAATGCCTCTTCACATCATGAAGGCAACGCTGCGCCAATATGTGAAGGGTGTTGAGCGGGACCTGTTGGGAAAGCATTTTTACAAGAAGCCATCAGAACAACGCCTACGGGGAATATTCTTTGCAGAGAAGATTGACAGCAACGCTCATTGGCATGGCGGTATCGTATTGCCGCCCGCACCGGCGGACTGCACCCCAGAAGACTTCTACAGCAAGGCCAGCTGGCTATTGGAGCACAAGTGGAAGCACTTTGTTGCAAGCGGCGATGTCAAAGTTGCCGACGCGCGTGAGACCAGCCTCAGCGGCTGCAATTATATCAGCAAGGAACGCTGGAAGGCCGATCACTGCGATCAGATTGTCTTCCTGCAGGATTTCTGGCGGATGTCAAAACCGGGACGAACAGGCTGACGGCGGCGAAAGCCCACACGGAGCCACTGTCCTTCGCTAATCTCAGGCGTGCTGGTTCACGCAGAAGACTATCTATGATCCATTGGCAGATGATTAGTAAGGTTAATCTTGAGACGATGAAGAGTGAAGCTCAATTGCGCAAGAGAGGTGAACGGACATCCTCCTTGAAGAACTCCACAAAATAACGAGATCGACCATCATCCGATAATCGAATCCATGCGACGTAGTAGCTACGAAGCGTCACGCCAAAATAGTTCTTACCCTCATACCAGCTATAGATTCGATACTCACACGGATTAATGTACCCAACGACAAAGTCTGACACAGGAAAATTACCCGATCCGTATACGTTGAGCCCATCTTCGATATACTCGGTAGCTGCGACATATGCTGAATGATACGGCTCCAGACCCCTTTTTCCGTTGAACACTTCAGAGCAATAGATTCCGTCGGGCACGTCCGAACTATAAAGTTCCCCCTCCCATGCCAATTCCTTGTTACGGCGGTCCCGCTCTTGCGCTAGCGCAAGCTCTTCTGCCTTCCTGCGCTCCAGCTCTTCGGCCCATTCGATGTCATATTTCTCAGGATAGATGAGCTGAAGTTCTTCCCAATACCTGTCGTCACCACGGGACTTGAGTTTGGCAAGATAGTCGTCTACCGAAGCTTCCTTCAGTGCAGAGAGGCGGCTCTCGTCAATCGCACTTATCACCAGAAGCACGCCGAACAGCGACACGGTGCCGATCAATATGACCGGCAGGCATCCCATCTTCTTTTTTCCCGTGCCACTCATTCAGCCACCCCATTCATCTTCTTGATGAGTTCTACGTGTGAATTCACACCCAATTTGTCGTAAATACGGGAACGATGCGCTTCTACCGTTCGCACACTGATCCCCAATCGATCTGCGATGTCCTGATTTCGGGAGCCATCAAGAAGCGCTTTGATGACTTCGACTTCCCGGCGGGTCAGATGGCGATAGAGATCTTTTTGTTGATCGATTGGCTCTGCACCAGGCACCAGCTGACCGCTTAACCAGCGGAGTATATTTTCGGATGGCACTGGACGCGAACAGACATCATTGGCGCCTGCGTTCATAAGATCGACTATATGACGGATGTCAGGGCGTGACGTGACGGCGATAACGGCTACGGCGCCCGTATAGTGGGCAGCATGATGAATGAGATCTGTGCCTGGATGGTCGTCAAGGTCTGCGGCCAAGACTGCAATATGTGGCTCTGAAAGTAGCTCAGCTGACAGATAGTCCTTCGCTCTTTCATAGAGCCGAGTATCGAGAGATGCCCTTCGCAGCATCAGGGCGAGGACTTCTCGCTCTTCCGATTCCCGATCCAGCAGCACAACTGGTACCATGCACACCCCACGCCCTCACACATTGTGCTTAAGCGGTCTATTCCTCCGTGTACATTCGTATGCTTGCTTACGCAATTACCTAGGTAGCAACGGGCGTCGCGTTCCGGGCGGCACAAACGCCCCCACTGATATCGCTCATTTGGCAAAGCCCCGTATTACGGGGTTATACGAAATTGGCGCTCTTCATGCGCCCTTATCTACGACTTGCCACCTCTTGTTGACCTGCCGCACCTCTCCTTTCTTTTTCTTCTGCCACAGGATCGTGCGCATCGAACTTATGGGGAACCACCCGTCTACCAGCTCCAGCAGACGCTCATACAAGTCGTTAGACGACAGCCCAGCCTCCGTTTGCTTCAAGACCCAAACAATACGATCGGTCAAAGTCGAAGGGACGCCATCATCAACCGTTTCACGGCGCGGCTCAGGCACACTGAGCGCCGCGGCCAGCTGATGACGGGCATGCTTCAATGCCGCCAGCACCTCCGTGACCTCGGCAATCTGCTTGTCATATTGGTCTAACAATAATTTAACGTTTTTTGTCAATTCGGTTTGATTTTTCTTTATATCCGTCGTTGACATAATTTAACCCTGAACCCATTTGCCTTCTACGGCAGAAAGCCGAGAACAAAAAAGGAGATTGCCATGACAGATGGCGAAAATCAATTAAAACAGGGCGAAAATACTTTAAGAGACCGGATCATGGAGCTGCAGACTCTTGATACGAACGCCGTCAAAGCGGAGGGCAAATATGTTGATACATTAAGTGCCTTCTACGCTAGCACTCTCAACGCCATGGCTGAAATACAAGAAAACTTAAATTTTCAAGATAGCCTTGACGATCTGTTGAAAGAGCACGACATCAAGGTCAACCAACCGGCCGACCTACCCAAAAAGATCGCTAGACTGATCACACGTCACAACGATGAAAAAGGCCGCCGGTCTTCTGACATGGCAAAGGCCCTAAGAGCTGCAGAACAGTACTTCAACCTTTCGGCCGAGGGGAGCGCTCTGACAAACGATCAGGTCAAGAATTGGCTACAAGAGAGCGGCGGCCTTCAAGCGATCATTCGCAGCACAGACAGCGCCTCACAGAACGACGAAGGCCGAGACAACGAGGATGGCGGCAACAGCCGGGAAAACAAAGGGCGTTCCAATAAGTCCAAGAAGTCGGCTGCCGATAGGCGGAAAGCGCTGCTCAATATTATCGACACAGATGAAATTTTTGAGGCTGAGTTCACCCCTGAAGGCAGCAATGATGGCGATATCATTGTGATGTATGGGCACATAAAAGCGGGAGGACGCGTCGGCTTCACCTACATGGGTTATGGAAAAAAGGACACGTTCGATCCGTACAGACCCGAAAAAGCAAAGCTGCGAGCAGTTGACAGCGCGAACTTCGACATCGACGCCCTCTTCACATGCAAGAGCGATGCGACGCGAAAGAACTTATTGGAAAATGCGAATCTCGCGTCAATTGGTGCTAGAGGAGTCAGAACGGATGGTGCACCCTCAAGCCTAAGCGACGAGGTGTCAGCATGAGCCATGCACTTTTTTACGAACCCAAGTCACTCAGTGAATTTGTCTGGCAAGACCAGAATCTCAAGACGTTGATCAACGGCATCGTAGCGAGCCGCACTCCGCCCAATCTGCTTTTCCACGGCAGACCAGGCGTTGGCAAGTCCACACTCGCCAAACTTATCCCTGATGCCTTGGAAAATCAGACGAACACATACCGAACCGAGGTCAACGGCTCCATGGATAGTGGTATTGAAGTTATCCGTAACCGGATAGCACCGATAACGAGGCTAAGTCCATCTCTCGGTCGCCACTACATCGTCATCGAAGAATTTGATGGCATGACACTCCAAGCTCAAAAGGCCCTGAAGGGGGTGATGGACAGGGCCAGAGGGTCAGCGATGTTCATTTTCACGACGAATAACATCAGCGACGTCAACGAAGCCATACTGTCACGCTGCAAGACCAGTAAGCTTGTAGCAGCACCTCCGGATGCATGGCTGCCACGCGCACAGCATATCCTACAGCGCGAGAACATCTCGTATTCCGTCGACGACATCCTCACGATGATTGAACAAGCGAACGGTGATTGCAGGCGCATTGTTGACAATTGCCTCACAGCAAGCCTGTACGCGCCACCAGCGCGTCCAGTGGGCCCCCATACAGGAGCAACAGCCGCCTAATATCGCTGCAAAAGCACTCCCTTCTGCAACGGCTTGGCACCTGAGCGAAATCATGGCCTTGTCCGTTGCAGAAGCCTGTAGCATATAGTCCGTATGCGATATATTGGATATGCCCGCGTTTCTACCCTCGACCAAAGTCTTGACCTCCAGCTGGACGCCCTCCATCGGGCAGGATGCCAGAAAATCTATCGCGACGAAGGCGTTTCAGGTGCAATGCGAGATCGTGAAGGGTTAGCAGCAGCCCTTCACGACATTCAGTCCGGCGACCAACTCGTGACATGGCGACTTGACCGTCTGGGAAGATCTCTGCGCCACCTGATTGAAGTGGTACAGCTGATCAACGACAAGTGAGCCGAATTTAAGTCCCTATCCGAAGCCATCGACACATCCTCTGCAGGTGGCCGGCTGGTCTTCCACATCTTCGGCTCAATGGCGGAATTTGAACGGGACCTCATCAGCGACCGGACCCGAGCAGGACAGCAGGCCGCAAAGGCGCGCGGCGTTCACGTCGGACGCCGACCGAAACTAACTGGCGCACAGGTCGCCCACGCAAGCGTTATGATCGGCACAGGACAACAGACAGTCAGCTCCATGGCCAACGTGCTGCGCGTGGACCGAACAACGCTCTGGCGCGCTCTCAAGCGCTGTGAGGTACCCTTCAGCCGATGAGGCCTTTGTCTTGGAGGGGTTGTGAAAAAACCCGCCTTTCCAGTGAACGACTGTTGGCGATTTTTCGTGGGCCGGAATATTGGCATTTTTACATTTGCGCCACGGCTTGATGGCTTCCAAGCAAGCCTAAAAGGCGCTGTGGCGCAGGGGCGGACATCAGGAGTGGTCGTCAACGTTTGCCGACCGTGTCCATTTCCTTGATGATTGCTACTGTTCGCACGCTCACCGAAGTCACTCGCCGAAGGAGCTCAATCACGCCTTCTTTGTGGTTAGCGAACCGGTAAGTGTCGAACAGCCGCCGCACGGTCTCGTCGCGAATCTTTTTCTCTTTATGCTGATCGAGCACCCAGTCAATCGCAGTCCGGTTGCCGAGCATGTAGTCCCAGGCCGCATCCGGCACGCCCGTCAGCTGTGTGTCCGCGTCGAGTGTGATCGTGCCCGTGTCCCGGTCGCTGTTCAGGATCACGCGCGGGCTCGTCCCCTCGGCCCGGTTCGGGTTGGGCGCGTCGATGCGCTCCAGCGGGTAGGGCGCGACTTCCTCATAGCCGACATGGAGGTCCAGCAGCGTCTGGCCCCAGTCGCGCCACCTCGCGAAGTCCGCGTAGAACGGCACACGCGGGAGCTCTCGCTTGAGGTTGATCGCGTAGGTCTCGCGATAGTCCGGATCGTGCAGCACAGCGTAGCAGTAGGCGAAGATGCCGTCCTTGGTAGCGACCTTGCCGTAGCGTTCGCGGAACTTCCGCAGCGCCCAGTCGGTAATGTTGTCAATCCGGTCGCCTTCGTCATTGTAGCGGTAGCGGGCGAACGCAAAGGTACCACCATTACCTTGTTTGAGATAGCCTAAGTCGACTGGCCTATTGCTGGCGAGTGTTGAAAGAGGGTGATTGGAACTTACACCGTAGGTACAAATTGCTCTATTTCCCGTTTGGTTGGGGACGGGGAAGACATCTCGCAGGGCGTAGTGCCGATGGACGATGATATCGTCATAGTTCACAACCTTCTGGACAAACGGCCTAAAATTGATCGATGCAATGAGCGCCTGAGGGTTGTCGAACGTCTCTCCTGAATTGAAACGTTCGATCAATTCGCTAGACCACTTTATATGCGCATAGTCATTTCCTTCGGAGAAGGATCCAGCATTATAGTTGTCAGCGAAATACTGGCTCTTTAAGCGCGCGTCTGCGACGCTGCGCGAATATGCCCAATCATCTCTGTTGCTTGCTATTCCAAGCGAGAAAGTTTTGAAGATCGCGTCATACCGATTCCTATTGGACTTTCTCTTAGTATTTTTGCTGCCGAGGGGAAGAAGACTGTCCCATTCGTTTATAACTTGGTTGATCCAGTAACCGTTTTTGGAGGGTGTGATTGTGCTATAGCGCATCCGGTCGGCAGGCGTCGCGGCGAGAAAGGCGAGCTTCTCTTCCGCTGTCTCCTCCTCGGGGCGGCGGGCGTAGCGGATGCGGGCGGGCGGTTTGGCCTTGCGGTTCTTCCGCGCCCGCTTGACCATGAAGCTGATTGCCACGCCGGTTTGGATGCCGAAGACATTGTGCTTCGTCCCTGACAAACGCGGGTTTGCCCGCACGTCGCCGCCAAGGTCCACGACCACGATTTCGTCGAATGTGCCGGCCACTGCGCGGCGGAATCCGTCAAAGGTTCGGCTATCGATGAAGCTGCGGTTCGTCACGAAGGCGATTACGCCATCGTCGCCCAGCCGGTCCGTCGCCCAGCCGGTCCGTCGCCCAGCGGAAGAAGCGCGAGTACATGTCGTAGACTTTGGTCTTCTGCGCCGTGGATTGCTTGACGTAGGTGTCCTTGATCGTCTGGTCAATTCGCCCGTAAGTCCGATTTTTGTTGTTCTCGTTCTCGTTCTGCTGGTTCGCATTGTAAGGCGGATTTCCGATTACGACGCTGATCGTCTTCTGGTTCTGCTCCCGCACCCGCTTGATGTTCTCGTCCGAGACGGCAGCGAACATGTCATGCTGATGCCCTTTGCGCAAACCCAACGCCGCAACATTGTCCAACGTGTCGACGAAGCACAGGTTCGCATACTCCGCGTACTGGCCTGTGATTTCGGCGTAGGTAGCCTCAATATTCAGGTTCGCAACGTAGTATGGGAGGATCGCAACCTCGTTGGCGTGGATCTCTCGCTGGTACTTCCGCTGCATCTTTTCGCGGTCGCCGCGGAAGTATTCGAGAAGCTCGCACACATAAGTGCCGGTCCCCGTGCACGGATCAAGGATGTGGACGTCCTCGTCGATGAGACCCCGACCAAAGTGTTCGCGGCAGAGCCAGTCGGCGCCGTCAATCATGAAGCGGACGATCTCGTTATGCGTATAGACGACGCCCAGTCGGTCCGCCGCTTTCGGGTTGTAAGTCTTGTAAAAGCCCTCATAGATGACCTTGAGGAACTTCTGCTTCTCCGCGTGGCTCGTGATCGACGCGGCGGCGGCGCGGATGGCGGCGTAGTAGGGTTCAAGCGCGCGTAGAGTGTCGCGCTTTACGTTGCCTCGGAAAAACAGCCTTTCCAACTCGTAGAGGGTCTTCGCGACGTTATTCTCGCGATGGAAGTCGCTATCATTGAAGACGTGGTTGAAGATCTCCTCGGTCAGGACGTGCTGGATCAGCATCTCCCGCACGTCGGCCTCGCCGATCGTCGGGTTGATGGTGGCCTTGGCGTGATGCAAGAACTCTGACGCCTTGTCTCGAAAGTCCTCGTTACCCTCGTAGGCATCGGCGATCCTCTCTCGCAGGGCTTGGACCACGGCGGGCAGATCGGCATGGAACTGCCGCACCGCCTGGCGCCAGTCTCGGATTTCCGGACGTTCCCACCGGAAGAACAGGCTGAGGAGTTCGGACAGCTTTTCGGGGTCGGTCATATCTGACCGCATCACCTCAGTACCGTTCTGACGAAGGACGGCAACTGCAGCATTCTCGTAAACGATGTTGGTGTCGGGGTAGCCTTTGCGCAGCTTCGCCGCGATCTCTGCGTCGAGGTCGTCCTTGGTGTCCTTCGCCTCCCAGTAGCCGTGCGGTACGCGCAGGTCATGCACGATGGTGCCGTCGGGATAGACCTTGGCACCCTTCTTGGTCTCGAAGGGCGCCTCTTCGAGGAGGTGCAGGTCCGCGCTCCGGCACCAGTCGCGCAGAAGGTCGCGGAAGGCCGGACGGATCGTTTGTTCATTTAAGGAGCCAGATACCTTCTTAAGACGGTCGAGCTCGTTAAGAAATTTCTGGACCTTTTGGACGCTCACAACCCTCAAATTCCCCAAAAGGCGACCTTGAGAGATGTTTGGTTAACAAAGTCCGTATCGCGAGACGAACCGAGGTCCGCTTTTGGATATCAGCCGACCCCCCTCTCAAACACCCAAATCATACCCAATCTTATTCAGCTCTTCGGCCAGTCTAGTGAACCGTGCTGTGCCGTAGGCGGCTTCTGGTGACTGGCCAAGCTTCCAGCCGCCAATGCGGGTGACCACATCATAGGCGACATCAGCTTCGCGACAGGCCTCACGAAAGGTATGACGAAAGCTGTGGAAGTCGACATCGGCATCTTCGACACTGCACTGCTCTTTATACCGACGGAACCATTTGCTGAAGGCAGGTGCACCATCTTCACGCTCTGTCAGTTTGGGGAAGAGCTTCACGTCTGGGCGTACGCCCTTGCAATAATCAGCAAAGCCTAGCTCGAGCAGTTTTGCATGGACGGGAATTCGCCTGTCGCTGGCAGCGTTCTTCACACTGGTGCCAAGGTCGTCATCCTCTGTTATGCGCAGACCCAGAAGGCGATCCTCACGAAAGACATCCGCCCCGCGCAGCTGGCAAATCTCCCGCAACCGGCAGCCATGGTAGAGCGCAATAAGCGGGATCCAGAATTTATGAGGCTCGCTGCGCTGAAAAGAACGCCATTGAACGCCAAACAGGGCGTTCAGCTCTACCCCAGTATAGCTTCTGCGGCGCTTCCCCTTTGGCTTGTCTACGGCGTATCTAAGGGCGGGCACGGGGTTTTTAAGGACGTAATCCATCTTCACGCACCACGCAAAGAAGGCGCTGATTGCGTGAAGATAGAGGTTCTTGGTTTTGGCCGATAACAGCTCACGACCATCCTGACTAACTGAAGCGATTTTTTGCTTGTTAGTCAGCGCCATATTGGGTGGACGTTTTGGCAAACGGTCGAGAACGTCTGATCGATATCGAGTGACGTCATTCTTCGTAATATTCTCAAGGCCACTCTTTGGGCCGATAAACTCAACAAAGCTGCCAATACGGGCGTGGGAAGTGGTCTGGTGCCGACTGCTGCGATTGGCCAGCTGATCATTCAGATATTCCTGAAATTTCTCGCCGATCGTTACCTTGGTTCGTGTCGCGATGATCTTATCCAAAACCCGCTCCACCTCGTCATCGGCATATTCCCGAAAGAGGGCTTCACGACGTCCCTGCATTGTGGTCAGCGTCTGGTGAGCGATTTCCAGATCAAGCTCCGCCTGCAAATATTCAATCTTCTTGGCTGGATCATCAGCATCGCGACAATGATGAATAATGCGGCGACAATTTTTGATGATGCCATTGAGTGTCTTCACATCCTGATCATAGTCACCGACCAGAAACTTTCTCGACTCGAGCGCTGTCCTGACCGCAGAGGACTTGAAGATGAGAGCTGCATCATTCTCTGCCAGTCCGCGTACAATCTCATTGCCGGAATATGCGTGTTGAAAATCACCCAAGCGATACAGACGCCAGTCTTCTTCCGTCAACTCCTCAAGCTGTCCGTCTACGACCTTTTTGATGTCATCGCCTACAAGGTCGACTACCAGCGTTGAAGACCTCACGGCCTCAATCGATGGCAATGCGACATGACCTTGCCCGATTTTACTCAGTATGCCTTCATACCACGCGTTATGCTCTGCCGCCCTGATGGCAGCGACTTTGGGGTCAGCCGTCCTCAATGACCGCCAGATCTGCTTGCGGTAACCTTTGGGGGTCCGAAACAGGAACTGCGCATGCGGAGGTATATCCCGCATCCAATACAGACTCGGGGACCCCTTGCGCCGGACGACATGAACAGGAAGCTTGGCCACAGGCGCACTGTAATGCCACCTGTTCTTAACAGCAAATCTTAACGCGAAATCTTAAAAATTGCAATAATATCAATGATTTCAAGGAATGGCGGAGAGAGAGGGACGCTAAGCACCGATGCAGCACAATTGCCGCACAGCATTGAAATTGCTATATTTTCCACACAGTGCTGTGCACGGAAAAAGCACCTGCCTTAACAGCGATCTTAACAACCATGCCGCTGCAGGGCTACCTCAACGAGATGGCATGTTTGGGCAGTCGATGCCCCCTGCTCCCGATATAAACGCCCCTCAGGGTCGTAAGTATAGGTCCCCGCGCCATTATTGTTGGCGGTCTTCAGCGGATTGCAGACGTCATAGGTTAGGCCGTCCCGCCATCCGTGGTCATCTGTGTACCGCCCGTTTCAACAGCTGATTCAGGCTGTTGGCGGTATATGTCTTTGACACCGCGCCCAGCGCATTATAATCACTGCTACGAAACAATGCCCTTATTGAAAAGCCCGCCGAAAATATTAATACCGCAATCGATCTATTTGCTCCCATTAACGACCGACACAGAATAATTCCCATCATATTGGACTACATAGGGTTGTATCCTAATGTACTCTTCCATCTCAGCAATCATCATGACCCGCGCTCTGTCCGCGTCGTTCTTAGAGCCGATAGGCCTACTAGCAGAGATGACCAGCCTAGAGTTCAACTCTCCGTAGTCGTCGAATATCAAAATTGCAATTTGCAATTTTCGATTGACCAAGCCGATCGATCGCCTATCGGATCGGCCGTAGTCAGTATACGAAATTCGATACCCTTCGCCCTCGGCGAACATCTCCAAATCGTGCACAAAGCTCTCGATATCTGCCGTAGCAACAGTGCCTTTGCCGTTGTAGAAGGGATCCACCTCGGATGGCGGGACGCAGGAAAAAAGCACAACAACCAATACGAGAAAACTCGGCCGATACTTCGACGTGATTTTTATCACCGAGACTAAAATCCACCCTGTTCTAAATACTACTTCTTCCGCCCCTTTACACCAAAAACGGTTTTAATGTTTGAAATCATTCGCTTTGGATCTCCAATGACTGCACATATTACTGCCATTACCAAAGACGCATGAACTTTCAGCCTGACATTACTATAATAATGAATATCATCCCATTTATTTATTCTAATCATCTCGACCATGTAATAAACTGATACAACCATGAAGATCCCAAATCCAACATAACCCAAAACTTGTCGCATTTTTTTCATCCATCGCTCCCCCACACCTCTTCGCAACTACGCTTGTTTTCAGGAACCTTAACTTGATCGCCCAATCGACAAACGATCTCGGTATTCGCATTGCGAGCAACCTCGAACCCCCGTTTCATCTCCGTCCCAGCCCCCATCCCAGCTCTTCCGCTAATTAACATCGCATACTCGGGCAATTCAGACATTGTGTTTCGAGTATTGTATGGCAAGCCACCTAACCAATGAAATAGCCGTCCAGCATTCGCTGCGCCAGCACTTCCGACACCCGCTGCACCAGAAACAGCAAAGCCTGTCGATGAAGTCGCAACTCCTTGCGGAGTACTGGAGAAAGGCAATGCAGCCGTACCCACGCCGCCCGCGATCGAAGCGAATTCGCCCAAGATGTCTGAAGCCGAAATAAGCCAGTTAGCCACAGCCACACCAGCCGGACTACACTTTGGCCCCTCTTTCTCCTCGGGTCCGGTAACTCCATTACTCATTTGAAAACCAGTCGTACGCCGGAGGTCGAACTCAAATCGAGTATCCGGAGGTACGAACGGCTGGAACGGCCGATCCGGCCACATCGAAGGTATATTACAATTCATTCCACAAGGTGTCGGCGGCGCGCATACGACACGCTCGCTACCAGTACACTGATACAACCCACTCGGGTCCCTGCCATTTACCGGATCTCCGCCGACATAGGCGTACATGTTCAGCCCATCGCCATAGCCGATGGGGTCCGTCTGCAGAAACCGGCCGATGCCAGGGTGATAGGCTCGCGCCTTGTAGTGATAGAGGCCCGCCGTCTTCAGATAGATTTGGCCCGTATACTGAAAGCGCGTTGTGTTGGTGGAGGACGGGTCCCCGTAATCATCATATTTGTTCCGGGCCACATAGCCGCCGCTATTGTTCGTGGACGAATATATTTCATCGAACGGTGTTTGAACTTCCGTCTGAACCACAGCCCCACTCGCGCTTTGGTGCGCTACGGGCGTCCCCAGATGATTTAAGACAGCATAAGTTGGTGTGCTATTTTCAACTTCGGCGACCAATAAACCACCAGCGTGGATGTCGTCCGTCTTCTCGCCCGAAATTACCTCATTGCGACTGTGTTCGTTATCGGTGCGCCCACTCGATCGGATCGCGAATCTTAACGCATGACCTTAGCAGCAGTAAAAATAGCAATAAAAACAAGAAATGGCGGAGAGAGAGAGGGACGCTAAGCACCGCCTCGGCATGACTGCCGCAAGGCGTTGAATTTGCAGTACCTTTTATATAGCATCGCGCATTGATTGAGGACCCGCCTTAACAGCGACCTTAACAGAATACCTTCTACGGGCGCTGCGCCTCGCGCGAGAGATTTTGTCCCCAGACTCATAGGCGCCCGCCCCCTCCAAACGACGTTTTAAAAATACATAGGTTCAGCGCCTTATAAAACCGGCGCAAAATGTCTCCACACCCTACCCGACGGACAGCGCATAACCACTGGGCTTCAAAGAGCACTCGCTACGCAAGAACCATCCCGATCGTCGTTCCCGCATAGGCCACATCCCGCATCAAAGCTGGGCTTCCGCGCCCACCGCACCCCAAACATCAATTGTGGTCAGACAGACAGGCCACATTGGCCAAGGAAGGGCACAAACAGAACTTCGTTTGGGGCGTCAGTACTCGTCGGTTTCGTCAGATTTGCCGAAAACTGTTGGAAGTGCCGCGAGCAGGCTCGCTAGCACTGCCACCCCGTAAAGCCCGTACCACCACTCCCGGTTCGGATCATTGCCATTCACCCCAATCAGTACAAAGGGCGTCATGGCGAAGGACGCTATCACGAGCGTCACAATAAACTCTCGCCACGCCATTCTAACCTCGGAATGCACCAGCGATCCTCTAATTCTGGCTGTTGCGGCTCGGGTAATACGGCGCTTGAGACAACATGAGAGCCTTGACGGCATTAGATGCTATCGCACCGCCGCGCCAAACGCTGAACATAACGCAGTATAATTGAGAAACAAAGCGCCAGCGGACGCAACGATCAGAGTAGATCTCGCTGCGGCAATTTAAAGAAAGAGAGTCAGACGTCTCTACTTATCGCGCCTTCTCCCGAATGGCCAAGAACTAATATAGCGCTCTGGCTTCAGAATTAAATTTACCAACCATAAAGCTGGTATACACAAAACCGCGATAATCTTATGCAAAAAAACATCGCCTCCTAGAAAAAATATATGAAAAATACAGTATAGCAAGTACGAGAAAAAAATTATATATACCCCAATATAAATTGACAAAACAAGAAACTTTTTAAAACAAAGCCGCGACAATTGAGACCCTCTTTTATTCACAGCTACCCTCATGATTATCAGTAGCCATCGACACCAACCCAGAAGCAGCTTGTGAATTTAAGGAAGTAACAAACCCAAAAGCAGCTTTGTCAAAATCGCCAGGCACTTTCGTGTCAATAGCCATCGCGCCAAATGTCATGATTTGACCGGGTACAGCAATTGCCGCATCCGCGCTAGCAAATGACTTTGAACCATTCCAGTGATGGAGAATTGCTGCACTACCTTTCAAATCAAAGGATGCCAAGGCAAATATCGGCGAAACCCTGAGTAACGGCTTACGCACACCCTTGTTCATAGCCCCGCCAGCAACACCCAACCCTACGTAGTCAGCGGCATTACCCAAATCATTGAGGAAGTTCGCGACATCAGAGACTGTATCGCTGCATTCTTTCTGAGAGAGAGCTTCTTTCAATATTTCTCCCATCAACTTTGCCATTTCCCCACCAGTCATCGTATGAATAGGTACAACGCTTGCGAAAAGTTGTCTTTCAGTCAAAATCTTATAAGCTTCGAACTCGTCATCGTAGAAGCCATTGTAGCCGCAGCCCCCACGCCCACAACTTCCGTATACAGTGATAACATCTTCTTCAAGTAACCCACTAGGATCGTTCCCATTTACCGGATCGCCGCCGACATAGGCGTACATGTTCAGGCCGTCGCCATAGCCGATGGGGTCCGTCTGCATGAACCGGCCAATGCCAGGGTGATAGGCTCGCGCTTTGTAGTGATAGAGGCCCGCCGTCTTCAGATAGATTTGGCCCGTATACTGAAAGCGTGTTGTGTTGGTGGAGGACGGATCCCCATAGTCATCGTATTTGTTCCGGGCCACATAGCCGCCACTATTGTTGGTGACCATGATGATGGAGCCGCGTTCATCCGCACTCATATAGCGCCGCGTAGAGCTGCTCATCCCCGCGCCATTGTACCACACAATCGGCTCATCAACGCCCGGGCCGTGGACATACCGTGCAGTGATTGTACCTGAGCTGTTATACTCAGCGATGATATCTGCACCATCGTAGAGGAAGCGGCTGTCTATTGCAGTACCACCGCCAATAGGCGCGCCCTGCTCCCGATAGAGACGCCCCTCAGGATCGTAGGTGTAGGTCCCCGCGCCATTATTCGCGGTCTTCAGATGATTGTAGACGTCATACGTATAGGCCGTCCCACCATCGTTAGTCATGTTCCCACGACCATCATAGGTCATCTGGGTACCGCCGGTCTTCAACAGCTGGTTCAGGCCGTTAGCAGTATAGGTCTCTGACACCGCGCCTAGTGCATCATAATAGCCGCTATTGGTCTGGGACTTTGACGTGATCTGACTGAAGGCGTTGAAACTGAAATCCACCTGCTGGTTATAGCTGGTCGCCGCAGGAAAGGTCAGGTCCAGCTCGTCCAACCGCGAGGCATCGTCAAAGCGGTAATCGGTATAAACACCATTGCCAAAGGTTGACCGGCTGCGACGCCCAAAGGCATCGTAGCTGTAGGTCACAAGATCCGTAGAGCCGCTCTCCCTGATCTTGTACAGGCGATCATTGCCGTCATAGGCGTAGGTGACATAGCTGGCATCGGGCCAAGTCAGGCGATCACGCTGGCCTTTCGAATTGTAGAGATAGGAAACGGTCCCCAAGGGTGATGTCGATGAGGTGGGCCAGCCCAAGGCGTTGTAGCCGAAGCTGAGGCTTTGGCCAGATTTTGAGGATGAAACCTTCCGCCCGACGAGGTCGTAGCCAAAGGACAGGTCATCTGCCGTTCCCGGCGCGTCAACGCCGGTCAGCTGACCGATATTGTCATAGTTGTACGTGAGCACCGTACCGTCGCGACGACGGTGCGTCTTAACCGCTTGCGTAGCCCATGTACCAGCATCATCATAGGTATATTGTTCATAGTCCGACGTGGACGATCCTGATGAGGTCTTGTTCGGGTAGCGGGTTTTGATCAGCCGGTCGTGGTGGTCGTATTCATAGGTGGTCAGATTGCCATTGGCGTCTTGCACCGTCTTGCGACGACCGCTGGTGGTATATGACGTATACTCGGAAATCGACGTAGATGTTCCGACGCCGCTATTGACCTGATCCACGCGACCATAGCCATCGTAAAACTGCTTGGTGATGCGGTCAGACCCATCATTGGAGCAAGCATCCCCATTGCTTGATGAGGGATTAGCGCGGACTGCGGTACATACAATCCTCCCCTCGCTATCAAAGGAAACCACGGTTTTAGATTGTGGCGTCCCGCCATTAAACACAATTTGCGCATATGCACGTCCTTGGGCGTTGTAGACCGTCCGTGTATGCAACAGTTCGGTGAAATTCCCATACCCTTTCCGAAGATGGGTTAGACGCCCTGCTGAATCATAGTCGTATTTGGTGGAGGACAGCGCACTCCATTGCAGGAGTGGACGGCCAGCATCGTCATAAGTTGCTGTCACAGTGTCGTTGCTACCCGGCCCATTGATGGTCTTCACTCGCCCGTGGGGATTATAGGTCAATACAGTAGTTAACAGGACTGAGTTGCTGCCCGTCCGCTGCTTTTTCTCAAGAGCCCGCCGATGATGATCGGTGCTGTATACGATTTCTGAGACAGCCTCATTCACACTGCCTGCGCAGGTCTGGGCAGTCGTGCACTGAGTAACTGAAGTCAGACGAGAAATCTGGGTTCCGGGCTTTGTGCTGTATGAAGCGTAGTTATATACGGCGCGGGGTCGCGTTCCACCATTAGCAGCCGGCATGGTCACCGTTAGTGGGGCGCCCGTGCTATTGGAATAGGTGTAATCCGTCTGCTGCTCGCGGTTGTCCTTTGTCCAGTCCGGCTGCAGACAACGCTTATTACCGGTTGAAGTACATGTCGAAGAAGAGGGATATCCCGCCGTGGTCAGGAAATGCTTGAGGCTTGATCCAGCGTTTGGCTTGACCCTTGTTTGAATCACCCGACCCAAATCGTCATACGCATAGGTGACCTGCTTAGTGTCTGGGTAGATGATATGCTGCAGCATCCCTTCATTCGCACCCGAAGTAAAATATTGATACTGCTTTTTTAAGCCTGGAATTGTCGGACTCTCGCGCAACTCGTCATCGATAACCTGAGCTTTAGACGTATCATAGCTGACGATCCGCGTCCGACCAGAAGGCGAGTAAACCGTTGTGGTTTGCGTCGTACCGCTTGTTGAATAACTGTAGGTCCACGTACTGCCGCCACGAACAACAGAAGTCACGCGCTCGGAAGAATCGTAATTTATCGTCGTCTTGTGGCCAGCAGGATACGTAACCTCCAGTTTGGTCAACCGGTTGCCACTACGAGTGAACGCAAAATTGGTCAGCTTGTTGGTAGCATCACGGACAGTTGTGTCTGTGACCGCAGCCTGCGGCCAGCTACCATCGGTGGCAGCAGAGCAATTCTCAGCCGCCACAGAACAGGTTTCGACGGTGGTGTCGATCAGAGCATTGCCGTCAAATGCACGATACTGCCACCCCAGACTGCTCTCGACATTCATCAGCTTATGATAGCTGGCGGTAACCATTGTATAGTTCGGATTATTGGCGGTATAAATTGGCACGTCATACTGCACCTGCTTATAGGTATAAGTCAGAACTTCGCCGTCGGGCTTCGTCAAGGTCGTAGCTTTTGCGAGCAAAGAACCGGATCCCGGGCCTTGAATACCGTAGTCCCGCTCGAAGAACACGACTGTGCCGTCGGCCGACGTATATACGTAGTCCGTCCCCTGAAGAACGAGCTTGGCGGGACTTGCGTAACGCGGAACAAAACCAACGCCATTAATCGTTTTGAACTCAACCGTACCGCCACCTATCGAGACCACCGTAAAACCATCCCGGTAGTAAACTGCGCTATCAAAGTTCGTCCGCCAGCTTTGGTCTGTCAGCGATCTGGTAAAGGCTAGCCCCCCATCACCATCGGGATCGCCGATCGTAGCCAGAGTAAATGATGCAGAAAAGCTGCCGGAGGCCAGATTGATCCCGTTTTCATCCGTGACCGAAGGTCGCTCGGGCGCATTGTTGATAGCTGTATATTGGGCATGAGCGAAAGGGCCAATACAGAATACGAGTGCCGACACAGCAGCTAGAGAAAATTTTCTCACAACAACCCCCTGCTCAGGAATAACGATGAATTTGTCGATTAAGGCTGATCGTCAGCAGTATTGTCCGGTGCAGCCGGGAGCTGACGTCACATAAACTGTCGCGCTCGCCACGCCGCCATTTCCGTCACTGATCGTATACTGAAACGAGCGGTTACCCACTGAGCCGAGATACACTCGAACGGTAGACGCTGAAAGAATCGCCACCGTGCCGCTCGACGGTTGCGTCACGGACACGACCGATAGGCTATCGCCATCCGCATCGGTGTCATTTGCTGTGACATTAATGTCTACCGCCGTCCCAGCGACACCGCCGCCACCATCATTGTTCGCCACAGGCGGTGTATTAGAGCCAGCGCCGCCAGAACATGTGCCCGTGGCCTTTTTCTCCAGCCTGTTACCAGCCGCATCATAGCAATAGACACGATCCTGGCCGCTCGGATAATCTACCGAAATGAGCCTGCCCAGCGAGTCATACGCATAGACTGTCGTTGGCTGCGCAAATGCTGTCGAACAAACGCCCACAACCACCGAGGCCAGCAGCGGAACGCGCAAGAATGCGTATCGAAGCATCAATCCCATGCCTCGCCCCTCCCTATGCGGATCGTTTTAACATCGCCCGCTCCAAATTCAGCGTTGCACAACTTTCAATATCGTTGCAACATGATTTTAGTCCCTACGGTGATTTATTTTCCGTTGGAAATATGTCTTTGATTTTAATCAGAAAGTTCGAATACTTATGATTACGTCGCTCGTTGCAGCCGCAACAATTGCCATGGCTGGTCACAACTGCGTGGTGCCTGAGACCCCTGTGGTTCCAATATCCTTTGAAGATATGGCAGAAGCAGAACGCTTTAAGACAGGATTTCTGTCCTATGCTGACGATACACAAGCCACACTGTATTGTATGACAAAATACTATGAGCGCGAGTACGGCGAAGTAACCGCCGACGTGTATGACAGCGAATTTGAACCGATTATCGCAGCTCGTCGAGAGGCCGCGCAGAAGTTCAATATGGCATACGGAAATGCGCGCCTAGAGGAAGAGAACAGATCCGATTGACATCGCATCAAATATTCCGGCCATTCTCTTACGTGTTTTGACGACAAAGCGGTGACCGAAGCCCCTTCAAGTGGCGCTTCGGTTATTTTTGCCCCTCACGATCTAAGTGTTGGCATCTCTCTTCACTGACGTTTTCTGACTCTTCGCCCCACCACGCACGCCGCGCACCTTGGCTGCTTCAGCTAATAGCTTGTCCAGCTCTCCAGCCAAGGCCGCTTGCTTAAGCTGCTCCAGAACAGACACGACCTCACTAATGTCGCGGACCTCGATGGCAGATTTGCCAGCCTTCAACGATAAGGGCTGGCCACCATATCTCAGGGCAAGGAACATATTACCGTCAGCGCCTATCCACCACCATGATGAGAAACGCTTTTTGCGCGTGACCTCCTTGATCTCACCTGTCTCCTCATCGGCGAGCGCTACACGCTCAAGCCTCTGATAGGGACTACCTGTTTCGACCTCATGACGGGCGGCAGCAAGCTGCTCTTCAAGACGCGTTAGAAGCGTAGCGCGACGGCGCTCTTCAGCGGTCATCTTTGACGCTGGCTCAGCAGCAACAATTTTCAGCTTTTCGATAACGGACATGGGCAACTCCTTTTGTAGGGCATGCCGCATTGTTGTGCCTTTTTGATCCGTAGTCGACTGAATTCCAGAAGCCGCCGGTGCTGATTGCATAAATAGGAATGTGCCCAAGCCCGTGAGGTTGAACCATGACTAATTTTACGCCCATCGAACTGGAAATCCGCAGAAATAGGGAACAGCTGGAAAAGCTGTTATACCAGTCTTATCCCGCCTTCCTGCAGTCTATCGGCTTTACCCTGTACATGACAGCCACCTTCAACCGAGGCGCAATGCCTCTTCACATCATGAAGGCAACGCTGCGCCAATATGTGAAGGGTGTTGAGCGGGACCTGTTGGGAAAGCATTTTTACAAGAAGCCATCAGAACAACGCCTACGGGGAATATTCTTTGCAGAGAAGATTGACAGCAACGCTCATTGGCATGGCGGTATCGTATTGCCGCCCGCACCGGCGGACTGCACCCCAGAAGACTTCTACAGCAAGGCCAGCTGGCTATTGGAGCACAAGTGGAAGCACTTTGTTGCAAGCGGCGATGTCAAAGTTGCCGACGCGCGTGAGACCAGCCTCAGCGGCTGCAATTATATCAGCAAGGAACGCTGGAAGGCCGATCACTGCGATCAGATTGTCTTCCTGCAGGATTTCTGGCGGATGTCAAAACCGGGACGAACAGGCTGACGGCGGCGAAAGCCCACACGGAGCCACTGTCCTTCGCTAATCTCAGGCGTGCTGGTTCACGCAGAAGACTATCTATGATCCATTGGCAGATGATTAGTAAGGTTAATCTTGAGACGATGAAGAGTGAAGCTCAATTGCGCAAGAGAGGTGAACGGACATCCTCCTTGAAGAACTCCACAAAATAACGAGATCGACCATCATCCGATAATCGAATCCATGCGACGTAGTAGCTACGAAGCGTCACGCCAAAATAGTTCTTACCCTCATACCAGCTATAGATTCGATACTCACACGGATTAATGTACCCAACGACAAAGTCTGACACAGGAAAATTACCCGATCCGTATACGTTGAGCCCATCTTCGATATACTCGGTAGCTGCGACATATGCTGAATGATACGGCTCCAGACCCCTTTTTCCGTTGAACACTTCAGAGCAATAGATTCCGTCGGGCACGTCCGAACTATAAAGTTCCCCCTCCCATGCCAATTCCTTGTTACGGCGGTCCCGCTCTTGCGCTAGCGCAAGCTCTTCTGCCTTCCTGCGCTCCAGCTCTTCGGCCCATTCGATGTCATATTTCTCAGGATAGATGAGCTGAAGTTCTTCCCAATACCTGTCGTCACCACGGGACTTGAGTTTGGCAAGATAGTCGTCTACCGAAGCTTCCTTCAGTGCAGAGAGGCGGCTCTCGTCAATCGCACTTATCACCAGAAGCACGCCGAACAGCGACACGGTGCCGATCAATATGACCGGCAGGCATCCCATCTTCTTTTTTCCCGTGCCACTCATTCAGCCACCCCATTCATCTTCTTGATGAGTTCTACGTGTGAATTCACACCCAATTTGTCGTAAATACGGGAACGATGCGCTTCTACCGTTCGCACACTGATCCCCAATCGATCTGCGATGTCCTGATTTCGGGAGCCATCAAGAAGCGCTTTGATGACTTCGACTTCCCGGCGGGTCAGATGGCGATAGAGATCTTTTTGTTGATCGATTGGCTCTGCACCAGGCACCAGCTGACCGCTTAACCAGCGGAGTATATTTTCGGATGGCACTGGACGCGAACAGACATCATTGGCGCCTGCGTTCATAAGATCGACTATATGACGGATGTCAGGGCGTGACGTGACGGCGATAACGGCTACGGCGCCCGTATAGTGGGCAGCATGATGAATGAGATCTGTGCCTGGATGGTCGTCAAGGTCTGCGGCCAAGACTGCAATATGTGGCTCTGAAAGTAGCTCAGCTGACAGATAGTCCTTCGCTCTTTCATAGAGCCGAGTATCGAGAGATGCCCTTCGCAGCATCAGGGCGAGGACTTCTCGCTCTTCCGATTCCCGATCCAGCAGCACAACTGGTACCATGCACACCCCACGCCCTCACACATTGTGCTTAAGCGGTCTATTCCTCCGTGTACATTCGTATGCTTGCTTACGCAATTACCTAGGTAGCAACGGGCGTCGCGTTCCGGGCGGCACAAACGCCCCCACTGATATCGCTCATTTGGCAAAGCCCCGTATTACGGGGTTATACGAAATTGGCGCTCTTCATGCGCCCTTATCTACGACTTGCCACCTCTTGTTGACCTGCCGCACCTCTCCTTTCTTTTTCTTCTGCCACAGGATCGTGCGCATCGAACTTATGGGGAACCACCCGTCTACCAGCTCCAGCAGACGCTCATACAAGTCGTTAGACGACAGCCCAGCCTCCGTTTGCTTCAAGACCCAAACAATACGATCGGTCAAAGTCGAAGGGACGCCATCATCAACCGTTTCACGGCGCGGCTCAGGCACACTGAGCGCCGCGGCCAGCTGATGACGGGCATGCTTCAATGCCGCCAGCACCTCCGTGACCTCGGCAATCTGCTTGTCATATTGGTCTAACAATAATTTAACGTTTTTTGTCAATTCGGTTTGATTTTTCTTTATATCCGTCGTTGACATAATTTAACCCTGAACCCATTTGCCTTCTACGGCAGAAAGCCGAGAACAAAAAAGGAGATTGCCATGACAGATGGCGAAAATCAATTAAAACAGGGCGAAAATACTTTAAGAGACCGGATCATGGAGCTGCAGACTCTTGATACGAACGCCGTCAAAGCGGAGGGCAAATATGTTGATACATTAAGTGCCTTCTACGCTAGCACTCTCAACGCCATGGCTGAAATACAAGAAAACTTAAATTTTCAAGATAGCCTTGACGATCTGTTGAAAGAGCACGACATCAAGGTCAACCAACCGGCCGACCTACCCAAAAAGATCGCTAGACTGATCACACGTCACAACGATGAAAAAGGCCGCCGGTCTTCTGACATGGCAAAGGCCCTAAGAGCTGCAGAACAGTACTTCAACCTTTCGGCCGAGGGGAGCGCTCTGACAAACGATCAGGTCAAGAATTGGCTACAAGAGAGCGGCGGCCTTCAAGCGATCATTCGCAGCACAGACAGCGCCTCACAGAACGACGAAGGCCGAGACAACGAGGATGGCGGCAACAGCCGGGAAAACAAAGGGCGTTCCAATAAGTCCAAGAAGTCGGCTGCCGATAGGCGGAAAGCGCTGCTCAATATTATCGACACAGATGAAATTTTTGAGGCTGAGTTCACCCCTGAAGGCAGCAATGATGGCGATATCATTGTGATGTATGGGCACATAAAAGCGGGAGGACGCGTCGGCTTCACCTACATGGGTTATGGAAAAAAGGACACGTTCGATCCGTACAGACCCGAAAAAGCAAAGCTGCGAGCAGTTGACAGCGCGAACTTCGACATCGACGCCCTCTTCACATGCAAGAGCGATGCGACGCGAAAGAACTTATTGGAAAATGCGAATCTCGCGTCAATTGGTGCTAGAGGAGTCAGAACGGATGGTGCACCCTCAAGCCTAAGCGACGAGGTGTCAGCATGAGCCATGCACTTTTTTACGAACCCAAGTCACTCAGTGAATTTGTCTGGCAAGACCAGAATCTTGAGACGCTGATCAAAAGCATCGTACAGAGCGGCACTCCGCCGAACCTACTTTTCTACGGCGAACCCGGCGTTGGCAAGTCCACACTCGCCAAACTTATCCCTGAGGCCCTTGAATGTCAAGAATACGTATACCGTACCGAGATAAATGGCTGCATGGAAAGTGGGATTGATGTTGTCCGCGAGCGGATAGCCACGACAGTGAAGCTAAGTCCAGTTTTCGGTCGGCACTACATCGTCATCGAAGAATTTGATGGCATGACGTCGAACGCTCAGAATGCCTTAAAAGCAGAAATGGACAGGGCCAGAGGGTCAGCGATATTCATTTTCACGACGAATAACATCAGCAAGGTGAATAACGCCATACTGTCACGCTGCACAACGGCTCAACTTGTCGCAGCTCCACCGCACGCGTGGGTGCAACGCGTACAGTATATCCTGCAGCGTGAGAATATCTCGTATCCCGTCGATGACATTCTCAGGATGATTGAACAAGCCAACGGTGATTGCAGGCGCATTGTTCAGAATTGCCTCACAGCAACAATGTATGCGCCACCAGTGCGCGCTACGGAGGCACCGATCCCCTAGACAGAAGCCATGACGACATAAAATTGTTGCAAAAGCACTCCCTTCTGCAACGGCTTGGCACCTGAGTGAAATCATGGCCTTGTCCGTTGCAGAAGCCTGTAGCATATAGTCCGTATGCGATATATTGGATATGCCCGCGTTTCTACCCTTGACCAGAGCCTCGACCTTCAGCTGGACGCCCTCCATCGGGCAGGATGCCAGACAGTCTATCGCGACGAAGGCGTTTCAGGTGCAATGCGAGATCGTGAAGGGTTAGCAGCAGCACTTCATGACATTCAGTCAGGCGACCAACTCGTGACATGGCGACTCGACCGACTAGGACGATCTCTGCGCCACCTGATTGAAGTGGTACAGCTAATCAACGACAAGGGAGCCGAATTTAAGTCCCTCTCCGAAGCCATCGATACATCCTCTGCCGGTGGCCGACTGGTCTTCCACATCTTCGGCTCAATGGCAGAGTTTGAACGGGACCTCATCAGCGACCGGACCCGAGCAGGACAACAGGCCGCAAAGGCGCGCGGCGTTCACGTCGGACGCCGACCGAAACTCACTGGCGCACAGGTCGCCCACGCAAGCGTTATGATCGGCACAGGACAGCACACCGTCAGTTCAATGGCCAACGTGCTGCGCGTGGACCGAACAACACTCTGGCGCGCTCTCAAGCGCTGTGAGACACCCTTCAGCCGATGAAGCCTTTGTCTTGGAGGGGTTGTGAAAAAACCCGCCTTTCCAGTGAACGACTGTTGGCAATTTTTCGTGAATTACCATTTGGCTGTCCTCCGCATAAGCCGTGGCCGAAGGAGGGCCGAGCCCCGTTGGGAGCGCAGCCATCGTCGAGGTCGGAATAATTCAGGCCGCCTTTCAGTTAATAAAAGGGCGAACCATGCGAGGTTTAGTCAACACTCAGTCGGCAAGGGTATTGAACCCAATAGCTAGACGAAAAGCCGATACCCAATGCGACAAAGAGGCGGCCGAACATCCTCTACTTCGCAATATATGATGTCAAAACCCATGCGCTGAAGCTGCTCAAATGACCGGCAAGGAAATTTGATATCAATACCATCCCTACCCACCGCAGCAGGAAAGCGCGGTCTTCAAGTTCTATCTGATTTTTCGCGAGGTAACCGAGGGCGTAGATCAAGAAAGTGAACTGCTATCGACAAAGTTCCTGCCATTGCGTGTTCAATTCGTTCCGCCTCTGCCCGCAGAAGGCGGAAAAGCTCATCAACGCCAATCTGCGGCCCACCGTCCGGATGGTCCCACTTCCGATCTTTGGCAAGGGTCACCATCAATGCACCAGCTCGGCAATGCTGCGCTGCCATGTATTTCTTGACCAGCTGATTTTCGATCGTGTCGCGCAAATCTTTAGCTGGGCGTCTATCCCCGAGCTTAAGTTCTATCACCGCCTCATGGGGAGGAGTGGTAGAACGCAATCTAATATCAGTTTCCTTTTCGTCTGCAGTCGCAGCTTCCTGATCTACAGTGTAGATTGCGTTGGCGGCATACTTCAGCTCTCTCGCTATTTCTCGACGCATCACCCTTTCGACTTTAATCTCTGCCCAAGACTCCCGTGGCGAAACATCGCACAGGAGGAGGTCATCAAGGTCAGACAGCCTATCCTTCATAATAGCAAACATGGTTTCTTTCGTTGAGGCAGGAGCTTCCCCGCTTTGATCAAGTGCTACCGCTTGAGCTTCATCGAATGCGTCGGCATCAATCTCTTGTGCCCAGTTCTCCTCTGCGACAGCCAAAATTCGATCCTTGAAATGAGCGCACAACGGGTCTGCCGCCATCTCAAGTTTGGCAGCCAAGCCTTCCTCCCCCTTCGCGTTAAACAAGGCAGCTACAATGTTATTGCGCGCAAGCTGTGCATCGTCACGCACATCCGGCGAAAACGTTCCCACATGGAACACGTCGTTTTCGACGCGAACGTGCCGATAGGCCAGACGAAGCAGCCGTAGCAGCAATTGCGGCGAGAAGCGTTCTTCAGCCAACCCAATTCCGTCTTGGCGATCACCAAAGAGGCTGGCCAGCCATGTCACAGCGTCTGATCGCTCAGATGGTTCAACCAATTCGATTTGATCAGCCAGCTCGTCTACACCCGCCTGCGGATCAATCCGCATTAAGGTCGACAACCAAACTAAAAGTAGCGCAAACGGCAAGTCCTGCTCCAATCTTTGGAGTGCCCATTCTCGAAGTCTCTCGACTGCCGCTTTATCGCCATGCTTCAAGATTATATGCGTTACACGTCGAACCCTCGTTGCCATTCCGTTTCCGTCATCGGCGCTATTGATCCGGTCTCCGTCGGCATCCAGCCAAGATTCCAGCCGCGGAAGAAATAGCTTAACAACTCTCTCAGGCGCGTAGTTAATTCCTTGAAGCAGGCCTGCATGTCCATGCTCCCCAGGCGGACGACTCAGTTCCCACGACAGTTCATTTCCGATCGTCCGGTCCACAGTGTCTGGGTGCCTATCTACGAGACACTGTATCCATTGGGGAAGGCCGTTTAGTTCAATCACGGCGTACCGCGCCGCTAGCTCAGCTTCGGCATTGCTAAGTTTAGCTGCCCAGTTCGGATCTTCTGCTTCGGCGTAAATCGCGGCCAGACCAAGTTGCCAACGTGCAAGAAAAGTATTGCGCTCGTCCTGGGGCCTTTCGCTGGGGAAGGGTGGATGATCATCACGCCAGATCTCCATCAATACGCGACGAAGCTTATCAGCCGTTTCTTGATTAAATTGCTCTTCAATGAAGCGCCGGCTCCAACCTGACGATCGACTGTTATCACCATCGTGACTCATGGCGCGCCATAAGTTCCAAGCTGTGTTCCAGCTTTGCTCTGTCGAGAATGCGTTCTCAGGCTGATTAGCTACTTCTCGCCAGAACTGAATCCAGCTAGCGCGGTTCTTGGCCTTTCGTCGCCGTTCCTGCTTCTCTTGTTCGGCTTGCTTCTTTTCCCAAAGGCGATGTCTTTTGACGTGCTTCGATGGCTTCAGCCAGTCATCAAGTCTTTGTGCAAATGAAGGCTCATCCGCTATGAGAGGCCTAAGTCCTTCAACGTGCTCTTTCCATGCATCACGATCCGGCGACAGGTGGATAGCTGCCTCCAAGAGCGTTGCGCGTTCATCCGTATCCCGGGTCGTGTCACCAAGCGCTTCTCTCACCCAAGTCAGATCTCGGTCTGGTCTAAGCTGGACGGGCCCATCGTGAATCGTGACCTCAGCGAGCCGTCTCCACGGGTCTTTGACTACATAGAGCGACTGAAGCAAAGCGTCCTCAACCCAGAAAAGACGAGCATTGCCCTCTGCATTCAGATTGCTCAGTCGTTCGCGAAGCGATTTGATTGGCTCGTCGTCGCCGTGGTCCCGGTGATGTAATCGCAATGCAAGTGCGCCAGCATGCAGCCATTCCTCATCTTGGCTGATATCGAGGCCGCGTTCACACGTTGCTGCAAGAGCTCCACTGAGATGTGGTCGATCGCTCGACATATGTGGCCACTCATTTCGCCATTTAAGCCCATCTGAGACAAGCGCGAGGAGGCCATCACGAAGCTGCTCCAATACAAGGATATCAAGTGACGATCCTGCTATCAGGCGTGGAAGTTGCCAGCTAACGTCACCTACACTCCGCTTCTCCCGCTTTACCCATTGAAGAGTCCGACAAAGCTGCTCAACCGACATGTAATTGGGGAAAAGGCGTATTACGGCATCTCGGGCCACTTTGTCAGGCCAGAGATCGTCTCCATCTGCTATACTGGAAGCGATATTCCCGAGCCTCTGGTCATCAAGGGCTATTAACGCATCAATAGCCATTATGCGCTCAACAGCAGGTGCTGCAACATCTCGAGCAATATCGATTACGAGGTCGGCACAAGCTTCTATGCGGCCTGCCTCGATAAGGTTGATGAGGACTTCTCGCACATCCGGGTTCTCTACGCCGCTACGCCAAATCCCGTCGATTTCATCTGCCAACTCTTTCGATGCAAATCGATGGACCTGAATGTGAGGCACCTGAAGGCCTCGCCAGCCACCAGGGCCGTAACGCTCAGCATAGGCGCGAAGAGCTTGATTCCGCTGCGTTTGCGCTAGCGACTCTGGGTCGCCTTCGTCCAAGAGTACGGCAGGCTCATTGTCCCGCAACAGCTCAAATATCCCGTCTTCTTGCAAGGCTAGCCAACCCGCCACTGGTCGCTTGGACGGGCGAACGATCGTCTTGCCCTTGGTTTCCGCGAAGAGAAGCCGCTTGAGGGCTCGAAACGGCATCCCTTGCCTTCGAAGAGCTATCAGCCGCTCCGCAGCGAGATACTCCGCCACCGAGCGATGATGGAACCGCACCCGGCCGTATGAAGCGAAGCCAAATAGCGGACGCTCCAGAAGTGCTTTTCGTTCGTTTGCTTGCCAATCGGACAGGATGATCGCGGGATCGAGGGCCGCCTGCTCGTTAACAACATCGGACGCTGCACTGTGACGGATTGTTAGACGACGCGTCATCTGAACTGCGAGCGCGAGCCGACTGGCTCCTTCGATCGCCTTGTCGACGGACAATTCTGCCGGTTCAGGTCTGTCATCGCGAGGTAGCAGCTTCACGCGAACATTCGTGGCAACCTGATCGCGATGCGTTCGGATGCGCTTGTGCGCACGCCAGTCCGCGCACAACTCAATGAGGTCCTGAGGCCTACGTGCAAACTCCAGGGCATTGCGACGTCGTAGATCTTCAAAAAGAAGATCGGGATCGCTCACGCCCTGGTGCCGACAAAAATCGACGATCTGCTCGTCCGACAGCGGCATCAAGGCTACCGACCGCCAATCGGCCGATTGGCTCTTGCTTTTGTTGTCGTGTTGCTCCTGAGGCTCACCCATCGCGACCTTCGCAAATGCCTCTTCATCTGATTCCGAGGGCGGCGCTGGAGGAATAGGCAGTACATTTCGAACCAGCTGTTCGTCGAAGGGTATTGGTCGGGTCGTAATGACGACCCGCACCCGGTGAAGCTGATTTCCGACGCACTTCTTCAGTCGTTTAAGCGCCCGCTCAAACGAGCCCAACGTCAATTTCAGCTCGTCAATCGAGTCCAGGAAAAATGTTGCCACCTCGGACTGTGAGGCAAGCCAAGTGTTCAGCCGTGCTTCTTCATCGGCATCTAGCAGGCTACGAAGTTCGTCAGTCGCCAGCGCGGCCAATTCAACGAAGAATGCCGGTTCTCCCGCAGACCAAAGATGCGTCGCCTGAGTGCGACATTCATATGTTTTCCCCGCGCCTGCCTCTGAGATTATCAGTACGCGCCTTGATTGCAGTAAATCATCCCACGTAGATCCTCTTGCCCAACCTAGACTAACCAAGAACGATTGCTGATCGGCTTCGCTAATTTTTTTGGTTGGGACGTCTTGAAAGGTGCGCTCGATCATTGTTGGAAATCTTCTGCTCCATAGAGCCTATCGCGGACAGTTCAGACTGCCCAAATTTTTAGCACTTACAACATTTCATGTACAATCAATAACTTGAACCTTTCATTGATCACACAAAGCCGCCCATTTCGGACGCTCCCTTAACGCTTTGAAAGTGCCAATTAATTCATCGCAGTTTACTGACGATTTGAGCATCCGCTCTAGATAAAAACTACCGCAATCACCCGCCCAAATCATACCCGATCTTGTTCAGCTCATCGGCCAGTCTGCTGAATTTTGCCGTTCCGTAGGCGGCTTCTGGTGATTGGCCAAGTTTCCACCCGCCAATCCGGTTGACCACATCATAGGCGACATCAGCTTCACGGCAGGCCTCACGAAAGGTGTGACGAAAGCTGTGGAAGTCCACATCGGCGGCGTGTACGCCGCACTGCTCTTTATACCGACGGAACCATTTACTGAAGGCAGGTGCACCATCTTCGCGCTCTGTCAGTTTGGGGAAGAGCTTCACGTCTGGCTGAACGCCCTTGCAGTAGTCGGCAAAGCCAAGCTCTATCAGTTTTGCATGAACGGGGATCCGCCGGTCGCTGGCGGCGTTCTTCACACTGGTGCCAAGGTCATCATCCTCCGTAATGCGTAGACCAAGAAGGCCATCCTCACGGAAGACATCTGCTCCGCGCAGCTGGCAAACTTCCCGCAACCGGCAGCCATGGTAGAGCGCAATAAGCGGGATCCAGAATTTATGAGGCTCACTGCGCTGAAAAGAACGCCATTGAGCGCCAAACAGGGCGTTCAGCTCTGCCCCAGTATAGCTTCTGCGGCGCTTCCCCTTCGGCTTGTCCACGGTGTATCTAAGGGCTGGCACGGGGTTTTTAAGGACGTAGTCCATCTTCACGCACCACGCAAAAAAGGCGCTGATCGAATGAAGGTAGAGGTTCTTGGTTTTGGCCGATAACAGCTCACGACCATCCTGACTGACCGAAGCGATTTTTTGCTTGTTGGTCAGTGCCATATTGGGTGGACGTTTCGGCAAACGATCGAGAACGTCTGATCGATATCGAGTGACGTCATTCTTCGTGATATTTTCAAGGCCACTCTTTGGACCTACAAACTCCACAAAGCTGCCAATACGAGCGTGGGAAGTGGTCTGGTGCCGACTGCTGCGATTGGCCAGCTGATCATTCAGGTATTCCTGAAACTTCTCGCCAATTGTCACCTTGGTTCGTGTCGCGACGATCTTGTCCAGAACCCGCTCCACCTCGTCGTCGGCATATTCCCGAAAGAGGGTTTCACGGCGTCCTTGCATTGTGGTCAGCGTCTGGTGGGCGATTTCCAGATCAAGCTCCGCCTGCAGATATTCAATCTTCTTGGCTGGATCCTCAGCATCGCGACAATGATGGATAGTGCGGCGACATTTATTAATGATGTCGTTGAGCGTCTTCACATCCTGATCATAATCACCGACCAGAAACTTTCTCGACTCGAGCGCTGTCCTGACCGCAGAGGACTTGAAGATCAGGGCTGCGTCATTCTCTGCCAGTCCGCGTACAATCTCATTGCCGGAATGAGCATGCCGAAAATCACCCAAGCGATACAAACGCCAGTCTTCTTCAGTCAGCTCCTCGAGCTGTCCGCCTACGATCTTTCTGATGTCATCGCCCACAAGCTCGACTACCAGCGTTGAAGACCTTACGGCTTCAATCGATGGCATTGCGACATGACCTTGGCCGATTTTACTCAGTATACCTTCATACCACGCATTGTGCTCTGACGCCCTGATGGCAGCGACTTTGGGGTCAGCTGTCCTCAATGACCGCCAGATCTGCTTGCGGTAACCTTTGG
This sequence comes from Parvularcula sp. LCG005, assembly GCF_032930845.1. Taxonomy (GTDB): domain Bacteria; phylum Pseudomonadota; class Alphaproteobacteria; order Caulobacterales; family Parvularculaceae; genus Parvularcula. The sequence continues at coordinate 2,722,821 of NZ_CP136758.1, forward strand.
AGGTCCGAAACAGGAACTGCGCATGCGGAGGTATATCCCGCATCCAATACAGACTCGGGGACCCTTTGCGCCGGACGACATGAACAGGAAGCTTGGCCACAGACGCACTGTAATGCCACCTGTTCTTAACAGCAAATCTTAACGCGAAATCTTAAAAATGACAATAATATCAATGATTTCAAGGAATGGCGGAGAGAGAGGGATTCGAACCCTCGGTACGGTTGCCCGCACTCCGGTTTTCGAGACCGGCCCGTTCGACCACTCCGGCACCTCTCCGCGAGGTTCAGGGCAGTGCGTGTGATGCGCGCCAACCCTGAGGGGTCAATCAAAGAGCGGGCGCTGTAGCCAAAGGCGCCCGGCCGCGCAAGCGGAGATTGGCCGCACGACAGGAACGATGTACATCTGGTCCATGAAACATTTCCTCCTCGCGAGTACGCTCGTCTTGGGCCTTGGGGCCTGCTCGGTCACACCGGCCTATGGCCCGTCATTGGAACGGGATGATTTTGGCTATCGCGAACAGCGGATCGAGACCAACCGCTATCGCGTGGTCTATCGCGCGCCGGATCGCGGCATGGCCATGGACGGCGCCCTGCGCCGCGCGGCCGAGCTGACGGTTGCCCAGGGCTATGACTATTTCGAAGTAGTGTCCCGCGATACCGATGCGGAACGGCGCGGCCGGTCGGGGCCCAGTGTCGGCATTGGCGGGTCAACCGGCGGCCGCAATAGCGGCGTCGGCGTGGGCATATCGCTGCCCTTGGGGGGCGGAAATGCCGAAGAGGTGACAGCGCGGCTTGAAGTCCTGATGGGACGCGGCACCAAGCCCGATACCGGTGAGGCCTATGACGCGCGGGTGGTTCTGGAAAATCTCGTCCCCTGACGGATGATCAGTCGCGGCGCTTGGGCCGGAAAAGTTCAAAGACGATGCCGCCTACGAGACCGCAGGCCAGGTGCACCCAGAGGCCAAGCGGATCACTGCCGCCGGGCACGGGGTAGAGGTCGTATTTCATCTTCATGAGGCTGAGCGCGACGAACACTGCCGCCGCCCCGGCCACCGGATAGGCGATCAGCGACAGCACGGGCACCGCCGCCTTGACCAGGCTGGCGACGTAAAAGGCAATCGCAAACCCCACCACCAGCACGACGGCATAGAGATACGCACCGAACAGGCTGTCCCAGATCGCCTCCAGCCGGACGCCCATCGGCATTGGCACGCCCATTTCTGCCAGATTGTTCAGGTCGAGCGTCTGTCCCGCGCCAATGGCAAGACCATAGGCGCAGAAGGCGGCGAACAGCCAGGCCACGATAGATCCAATCAGGCGCATGGGCCCCAACTCCCGTTTTGATGATCGTCACCGCCGCTTTTGCGGGGCCTGTAGGAAAACGCAAGCGCATGGGTTAAGTCTGCCGCCACAAACACGATCCGGACAAGGAATGGGAGACGCCCGATGCTGATGACCGCCCTCGCCCTGCTGCTCGCGGGGCCCGCACCGCTTATAGAAACCGGGACGGCGGTGCCCGCCGACCAGTACGGTGTGGAAGTGGTGACATCGGGCCTCGACCAGCCGTGGAATATCAGCTTCCTGCCCTCCGGCGACATGCTGGTCGTCGAAAAAGTGGGGCGTCTGCGCGTCATTCGCGACGGGGTCCTCATGGACGCGCCGGTCACCGGCACACCAGAGGTGATTGTGAAGGGCCAGTCGGGCTTCTTCGAGGCCGAGCCGCATCCGGATTTTGCCGAGAATAACCTCCTCTACCTCACCTATGCGGTCGGCCCGGACAAGGCGAACACGCTGGTCCTCGCACGGGCCGTCTACACCCCCACCGATGCGGGCGGCGCCCTGTCCGATCTGGAGGTGCTGTTCACGGCCGATGCCAAGCGCAATAGCGGCGGGCATTATGGCGGGCGCATCGCCTTTGCTGACGATGATACGCTGTTCCTGACCTCGGGCGAGGGCTACGCCTACAAGGAACAGGCCCAGAAACTCGACACCCATTTTGGCAAGATCCTGCGCCTGACCGCGGATGGTGAGCCGGCGCCCGGCAACCCCTTCATCAGCAAGAAGGGTGCCCTGCCCGAAATCTGGTCTTACGGTCACCGCAACCCGCAAGGCATCGACATCGCCCCTGACGGTACGGTCTATGCCAATGAGCACGGACCGCGCGGCGGCGACGAGGTCAACGTCATCGAGCCCGGCACCAATTACGGCTGGCCAGCGATCACCTATGGTATCGATTATTCCGGCGCCGTCATCAGCCCCTATGATGAACTGCCCGGCATGGCGCAGCCCCTGTGGTACTGGAACCCATCCATCGCGCCATCGAGCCTGCTTTATTACACGGGCGACGACTTCCCCGACTGGCAGGGCAAACTGCTGAGCGGCGCCCTCGCCCACACCCATGTGCGGATCGCAGATCCGAACGACCCGGGCGCGGAACAGTACGAAATCCTGCGCGAGCGGAAGGCCCGCGTCCGCGACGTGGCGCAGAGCCCGGACGGCAGGCTTTACGTCGCCACAGAGGACCAGGATGACCCAAAAGGCGGGGAAATTCTTCGGATCGTTCCAAAACCGTAAGCTAGTCCGGGGCGCTTATCGTCTTGCCAAGTGGCCCCGGGTCCAGCAATGAAGACCGTTAACAGATATCGGCCCGATGCAGATGTCGGGTCGTTGGTATCAACACTTTTCAGAGTACTCTTCCGGGAGGGGTTCCATGTCCGATAAGCTTACCGTTCAGCGGCTCAAATCCACACTGCTGACGGGGGCCGCAGTTTGCGGCGTATTGGCCGCCGGCGCGTCAGCACAGACGACCGTCGATACGGACCGGTCCACCCCCATCGTGACCTCCACCACCGGCGACACGACGATCGGTACGAATGCGACGGTCACTGTCGCGAACGGAACTGGCGTAACGATCGATTCCGACAACGAAGTCACGACCAATGGCGTGATCGAGATGGGCAATGTGGATGATGCCACCGCCGTCCTGATCACGAACAATGCTGACTTCACCTACACCCAGGCCGGCGACATCGAGATGGTCGACGAGCGGGAAAATACCACAGAGACCCCGCTCGATTTTGCAGATGACCGCTATGGCCTGCGCGTCGCGGCCGGCACCTACACCGGCGACATCGTGTTCTCCAGCGGCTCGACCATCGACCTGTTCGGCGACAATTCAGCCGGTATCTGGGTCGAAGGCGACCTGACCGGGAATATTGGCTTCAACGGCGCGATGGTGACGCGCGGCATGGAAACCGACGCCATTTCGATCAGCGGTGACCTGACCGGTGACCTGCTTGTCGGACCCAGCGCGCAGATTTCCGCCTACGGCACCAATGCCGATGCCATCCGCGTTGATGGCGTTGTCGACGGCCAGATCCGCGTGATTGGCGCCGTTGGCGTTACCGCTTACACCGATGCCACACCGGATTCCGCATCGACGACCTATGCGTCGGGTGATGGCAACGAAACCAATGACCAGCAGCGCGCGCGCCAGACGGGCCACGCGCTAGCCATCCGCAATGACGTGACCGGCGGTATCCTTGTCGATGGCGCGCTGCCCTCCGTCTTTTCCTCTGACACCGAAGCGTCCCGCAATGCCGAGATCGTCGTGCAGGGTTCAGGGAGTGCGGTGTCCATCGATGGCGGCACCGCAGGCATCACCATTGGTGCGTATGATACATCGGACGTCGTCGAAGACGTAGCAGAAGGCGAAACCGGCCTTGGGCTGTCCTATGGCACATATGGCCTGATCAACCGCGGCACGATGACGGTCAACGGGACCTATCAGACCGTGACGGCCACTGGTGTGTCCATTGCCAATGCCACGATCGATGGCGGTATTCGCAATGATGGCTCCATCATTACCGAAGCGCGCGGCGCATCGGCACGCGCTGTCCTGCTGCGCGATGGCGCCACGACGCCGGTCTTCTACAATGGTGGCCGGATCAGCGCCGGCACAGCAGGTGGCGCTGCCCAGGCTGGTGATGTCGCTGCGATGCAGGGCGGTATGGCGGCAGGCCTGATGATCAAGGCCGGCGCTTCGGTCGGCAGCATCGTCAACACCAACCGCATCGAAGGCGTCACGGTTTCGGATACCGAGAACGCCTACGGCATTCTAGATGAGAGCGGCAGCGTCACATCGTTCCGCAACTCAGGTGTCGTGACCGCGCTTGTCACCGACTGGTCGGATGGCGACGACAGCACCGACGCCGATGTCCCGACGCCGACCGGGTCCGGCATTGCGCTTGATTTCTCGGCCAACACCACGGGCATTACGGTGTTCAACACCGTGTCCGACACGTTCAATTCGTCGACCCAGTCACGCTCAGCCTTTGGCTCTATCGGCGGCGACGTCTATCTGGGCTCTGGCAACGATATCTATCGCGCCAATGCCGGTCTGACCCAGGGTGATGTATATCTGGGCGCAGGCAATGACCGGGTCGAGCTATCACAGCAGGCTTCGATCGCGGGCGACGTTCTGTTCGGCACCGGCGATGACGCGATGACCGCTGACCGCGCACTCGTGGTCGGTAATCTCGACTTCGGCACCGGCGCCAACACGCTGAGCCTGACCAACGGGACCAATTTCTCCGGCAACCTGCTGAATGCAGGGACGCTGGATGTCACGGTCGATCAGTCCACCATGGTGCTCGGCAGTGCAACGAATGTGGATCTGGGCACCCTGTCGATCACCGGCAGCGGCGACAATGCCAGCACGCTGGGCATTACCGTCTCAGCCGATCCATCAGGGGCCGATCTGCCGCCGCTCGTTTCGCGTCTGAATGCCGACACGATCAATATTGCCGACGGCACCGAACTGCTGACCATCTTCAAGGGCGCATTCAGCGCGCCGGACGTCGAAGCCGTGATCATGTCGGCCGCCAATCTGAACGTTGACCTCGACAGCCTGATTCTGAACACGGAAGGCGTCACACCGTTTCTGTTCGACCAGTCGATCGTGATCGACCCGTCCGACAGCAACAATGTCCTTCTGACCCTGAACCGGAAGTCGGCTGACGAAGTCGGCATCGCCAAGAACATGCAGGGCGCCTACGAGCCCATCATCCAGGTTCTGACCGGTGACGAGGCCCTTGGTTCCGCCCTGTTCAATGCGACCACGCAGGACGAATTCCTGTCCGCGTTCAATCAGGTCGTGGCAGGACCGCTGGACGGTCCGATGGCCTATGCCCGGGCCCAGAATAACTCGGTGACCTCCATCATCAGCCACCGGGTCGACCTTCTGCGTCAGGAAGAGGCGCTGAAGCGCACCATCTGGCTGCAGGAAGAAACCTATTACGTGAACCGCGACTCGACGGCGGACTCGAATGGCTTTGACGGCGGCGGTTTTGTCATCGCAGCTGGTATGGACAGCCCTGTGGGCGCGCTTGATGTGGTTGGCGCTTCCATCCACATGGCCTCGGCACGGTACGACGAACAGCTGGGCGAGGACTTCCCGTTCAACCGCCTGACCTATGGCGTGGACGTCTACGCTGCTGAAGAATTTGGCCCGCTGCAGTTTGACGTGCGCGCCGGCTATGCGGCCGCAAAATCCGAAAGCGAACGCAATGTCGATTTCGGCGAAGTGCGTCGCAATCTGACCGGCGAGTGGGACGGCACTCAGCTGACCGCCAATGGTCGCCTTCGTTACAAAACCAGCCTCAGCGGCTTTGACGTCATTCCGTTCGTCAGCGCGGATTACGTTCGTCTCGAAGAAGACCAGTACACCGAGGAAGGCGATGACGTGATCGCGCTCACCGTCCTCGACCGTGAAGCACAATCCCTGCGGGCCAATGTCGGCCTCAGCATCGGCAAGACCTTTGAGCTGCGACCATCGGCCTATGAGACCGGCATTCCCGGTCAGCTGACACCGCGCTTTACCGCGGCACTCAGCCAGGAGTTGATGGATGATCCGATCAGCGCGGGCTACCGCTTTGGCGAGGGCGACGAGTTCTTCCTGACCTCTGATCCTGAAAGCAGCGCGGCCGTTCTCGGGGCTGATATCGACTATCAGAACCAGTACGCCAAAGTGCATGCCGGGGTGTCCGCCATGGTCGGCGACACCACCGACATCTACACCCTGCGGGTCGGCGTCGGCCTCAAATGGTAGGACTGCGCGTCGCGCAGTTCTGCTAAAACAGAGCGATTTTTGGCTGTTTTCCGCGAAAGGGCTTGATTGCCCTCGCGGAGGCGTCTTCATGCGGACATGGGCGCGCCTGGCTCAGGTGCGCCGTCCCGCTCAGTCGTTTGAAGGATTGTGATGACCCAACCACCCACCTTTGTTCTGTTCGGCGCGACCGGCGATCTGGCGCGCCGGATGCTGTTTCCCTCCCTGTACTTCCTGCACATGGAAGGCTTCCTGGAAGAAGGACAGAAAATCATCGGGTCATCGCGATCGGAATATCCTGACGAGGAATTTCGCGAAAAGATGCGGCCCTGGATCAAGGAACGCACTGGCGAGTATTATGACGAGGCCACCTTCAACACATTCGCGGAACGGGTCTCCTACGTCGCCGTCGACGCCTCTGAACCGGCGCATTTTGCCCGCCTGCGCGACGCCCTGAATGATGGTCAGGACGAAGCCGTTTTTTATCTGTCGACAAGCCCGTCGATCTTCTCTGCCGTCTGTGATGCCCTGAACGAGCATGGCCTGTCCAAGGCGCCGAACCGCATTGTGGTGGAAAAGCCGATCGGCCACGATCTGCAGAGCTGCATCGAGATCAATGACACGCTCGCTTCGGCCTTTTCCGAGGACCGCACATACCGGATCGACCACTATCTGGGCAAAGAGACCGTCCAGAACCTGATCGCCCTGCGCTTTGCCAACCGCATTTTCGAACCGCTGTGGAGCGCCTCTTCCATCGACAATGTCCAGATCACGATCTCGGAGACGGTCGGCGCAGAAGGCCGCGGCGGTTATTACGACGCCTATGGCGCGATCCGCGACATGGTGCAGAACCACATGATCCAGCTTCTTTGCCTGATGGCCATGGAGCCACCCGCCAGCCTGTCCGCGGACGCCATCCGCAATGAAAAGGTCAAGGTTCTGCGGTCACTGGCGCCGATCACGCCGGCCAATGTGCAGGACAAGACCGTACGCGGCCAATATATCGAAGGCCACGATTCCGACGGCAAATCATGCCTCAATTACCTCGACGACGTTGAAGCCACGCACAGCGACACAGAGACCTATGTCGCCATCAATGCAGAGATCAAGAACTGGCGTTGGGCCGGGGTGCCGTTCTATCTGCAGACCGGCAAGCGGATGAGTGAACGCAAGACCGAGATCGTCGTGTCGTTCCGGCCTCTGCCCCATTCCATTTTTGACAGCCCGGCTTCCCCCAACGAGCTGGTCATCACGCTGCAGCCAAAGGAAGAGATCAAGCTGCAGATCATGAACAAGCGGCCCGGTCTGATCGAAGGCAGCATGCCGCTGCAGGAACTTAGCCTGAACCTGTCCCTGTCCGACCATCTGTCGGCCATCGGCGAGAACCGTCGCCGCATTGCCTACGAGCAGCTGATCCTGGACGCCCTGCGTCGCAATGCGTCCCTGTTCGTTCAGCGCGACGAGCAGGAGGCCGCCTGGCGGTTCATCGACGGCATTGTCGACAGCTGGGACAAACGCAATATGACACCCATGCCCTACAAGTCAGGGCGCGACGGCCCACCGGGCAAACACTCACTGACCGAACGAAATGGGCATAGCTGGTATGAATAAGATCGAGATTTATGAGACACGGGACGCCCTGTTTGAAGAGACGGCCCGCTCCATTGCGCAGTCCCTCACCGAGGCCATCAAGACGCGCGGTGAGGCGGTATTCGTCGGCTCTGGCGGATCAACGCCGAAACCGGTCTATCAGAACCTGACCGCGGACGAGACCGTGCCGTGGGAGAAGGTGACCGTTACCCTGACCGATGAGCGTCGCGCGCCGCCATCCGCCAATGTCGACAATGCCAGCATGGTCAAGGAATGCCTGATCACCGGACATAGCCGGTTCGCCACGTTCGTCGGCCTTGATGATCAGCAGTCGCTAAGCGACGTCCCCGCCCGCTTTGCCAGTGTCCTGATGGGCATGGGCGGCGATGGCCACTTTGCGTCGATCTTTCCGCATAGTGAGGGAAGTGAGGCGGCGCTCAAAGGTGAAGGCGGCGTGATCCTGCCCGTGACCCCCGATCCGCTGCCTGAAGGCGCGCCCTATCCGCGTTGGACACTGAGCAAACCGGCCCTGTGCAACACTGACAGCATGATCCTGCTGATCACTGGCGAAGACAAAAAAGCCGTCCTCGAGCAGGCCATGGAAGATGGCCCTGTGCTCGACCTTCCCATTCGTGCTCTCTTGCGCGACGAAAATCTGCCCCTTCGGATTCTGTGGGCAGCCTGAGGAGTCTGTCATGACCCGTTTGAACGAAACTGTTGCTGCCGTCCTGAAACGTATCGAAGAGCGAAGCCGCGACACGCGCGCTGCCTACATCGAGAAATGTGAGGCGATGGCCAGTCGCGGCAAGCGGTCCCGACATTCCTGCGGCAACCTCGCCCACGCCTACGCCTCAGCCCCGGCGGGCGACAAACTCCGCCTACGGCTCGACGGCAAAAATATCGGCATCGTCACCGCCTATAACGACATGCTGTCGGCACACGCGCCCTACGAAAGCTACCCATCCATCATCAAGGATGTCGCACGGAAGAACGGCGCCACTGCGCAGGTCGCAGGCGGTGTGCCCGCCATGTGCGATGGCGTGACACAAGGCGTGGAAGGGATGGAGATGTCCCTGTTCAGTCGCGACGTCATTGCCATGGCCACGGGCATTGCGCTCAGCCACGACATGTTCGACGCCGCGCTGTGCCTCGGTATCTGCGACAAGATCGTCCCTGGCCTGATGATTGGCGCATTGTCCTTCGGTCACCTGCCAACGATCTTTGTGCCAGCCGGGCCGATGACCTCCGGTCTGCCCAACAAGGAAAAGGCACGCGTGCGCGAGCTCTATGCGCAAGGGCAGATCGACCGTGAACAGTTGCTTGAAAGCGAAATGGCGTCCTACCATTCCGAAGGGACGTGTACGTTCTACGGCACCGCCAATTCCAATCAGATGCTGATGGAAATGATGGGCATGCACATGCCGGGCAGTGCTTTCATCAATCCAAACACACCGTTGAGAGAAGCCCTGACCCGTGCAACGGCGCTGCGGGCGCTAGAAATGGGCCCGGAAAACCGTCTGATGCACGTCGCCAGTGCCGGCGCATTCGTCAACGCGATCATCGGTCTGCACGCCACGGGCGGCTCCACCAACCACACCCTGCACCTTGTCGCCATGGCGCGTGCCGCAGGCATCCTCCTCGACTGGCAGGACTTCACAGACCTGTCCACGGTGACGCCGCTATTGGCGCGGGTCTATCCAAACGGTCCGGCTGACGTGAACCATTTCCACGCCGCGGGCGGGCTGGGCTTTGTGACGGCACAATTGCTGAAGCACGGTCTGCTGGTGAACGATGTTGTGACAGCCATGGGCCGCGGTCTGGAAGATTATACCTGCGAGCCCTTCCTGCAGGACGGTGAGGTGGTCTGGAAACCGACCCCTGAGAAGTCCTTGAATGAGGACATTGTCCGGCCGATCGAGAATCCGTTCGCGGCCCAGGGCGGCCTGAAGATGCTGACCGGCAATCTGGGGCAGTCCGTGATCAAGGCTTCTGCCGTTGCCCCTGAACACCGCATCGTCGAAGCGCCCGCGATCATCTTCCACGACCAGGAAGAGCTGCAGGCCAAGTTCAAGGCTGGTGAGCTGAACCGCGATTTCGTCGCCGTGGTCCGCTTCCAGGGTCCAGCTGCCAACGGCATGCCAGAGCTTCACCGCCTGTCCACGCCGCTCGGCGTTCTGCAGGACAAGGGCTATAAAGTGGCGCTTGTCACCGACGGCCGGATGTCCGGCGCCTCAGGCAAGACCCCTGCCGCCATTCACCTGACCCCGGAAAGTCTGCACGAAGGACCAATCTCGCGCCTGCGCGACGGCGATATCATCCGCCTCGATGCGGAAGCGGGGACGCTGAACGCAAAGGTGGATGATCTGATGAGCCGGTCACCCGCCGTGCACCAGGCGAACACTCACGACGGGTATGGGCGCGAGCTCTTCTCCATCATGCGGGAAAAAGTGGGTCCTGCAAGCGACGGTGCCTGCACTCTCTTCTCGTAAAGCCACGTACAGGCTTTTCATCGCTGCGCGCAGTGATTAAGGCGCCCTATCAACTGGATACGGGAGTTGCCCCATGCGCGTCGCGATGATTGGAACTGGCTATGTCGGACTGGTGTCCGGCGCGTGTTTTTCGGACTTTGGCCACACGGTCATCTGTGTGGACAAGGACCCCTCCAAGATTGAGCGCCTGGAGCGGGGAGAGATCCCCATTTTCGAGCCGGGCCTCGAAAAGCTTGTGGAAAAGAACGTCGCGGCTGAGCGTCTCTCATTCACGCTCGATATGAAGGACGCCGTCCCCACCGCCGATGCTGTCTTCATCGGCGTCGGCACACCGTCGCGTCGTGGTGACGGCCATGCGGACCTGTCCTATGTCTACGCAGCGGCTGAAGAAATCGCGACACTGATTGACGGCTATACCGTCGTTGTTACCAAATCCACCGTCCCTGTGGGCACTGGCGCAGAGGTCGAGAGGATCATTCAGAAAGTGCGACCCGACCTCAAACCGGGCGTTGATTTCTCGGTCGCCTCAAACCCGGAGTTCCTGCGCGAAGGCGCAGCCATTTCCGATTTCAAACGCCCTGACCGAGTCGTCGTCGGGGCCGAGGATGAAAAGGCACAGGATGTGATGCGGGAGCTCTATCGCCCGCTTTACCTGAACGAGACGCCCATCGTGTTCACCAATCGGGTGACCAGTGAACTGATCAAATACGCGGCCAACGCGTTTCTGGCCACCAAGATCACCTTCATCAACGAGATGGCGGATCTGTGCGAGAAGGTTGGCGCCAACGTGCAACAGGTCGCCAAGGGTATTGGCCTTGATGGCCGGATCGGCGGCAAATTTCTTCACGCGGGCCCAGGCTATGGCGGCTCGTGCTTCCCCAAGGACACGCTCGCGCTTGTCCGCACGGCCCAGCAGTTCGAGGCTCCCATCAAGATCGTTGAAGCGGTCGTCGAAATCAACGACCGCCGCAAGAAGTCTATGGTCGATCGCGTCGCGCAGGCCGTAGGCGGCGACCTGTCCGGCAAGACGGTGGCCATCCTTGGCCTGACGTTCAAGCCGAACACGGACGATATGCGCGACAGCCCGAGCCTCGACCTGATCCCGGCGCTGGAAAAAGCGGGCGCAAAGGTCCGTGCGCATGATCCCGAAGGGATGAAAGAGGCGGCAAAAAGCTTGCCTGACATCTTCTATTGCGATGGACCGTACCATGCGCTGGAAGGCGCCGACTGTGCTGTCATCCTGACCGAATGGGATGCCTATCGCGCACTCGACCTTGATCGGGTCAAGACGCTGCTGACTGCACCGGTCATGGTGGACCTGCGCAACGTGTACGATCCAGTGGTTATGCGGCGTGAAGGTTTTACCTACACCTCAATCGGCCGCCCCCAGAAAGACGTTTGATCAGACCGATCCGCGCGACAGCCCATAGCTGAGCCGTAGGTTCGCCAAGGCCTGCGACGCGGCGCCTTTCAGCAAATTGTCGTGCACGCACGCAATAGCGAGCATATTTGTCGCCGGATCGATCGCCGCGCCACCAATGACAGCGTTTGGCGTACCCGCCACCTGCCCGATTTCTGGCACGTCCGCCTGCACACTGACGGTTGGATTATCAGCGTAGGCTCCGGCCAAACGTTCATTCACCTCGTCAACGTCTGTTCCGTCTCGCAATGGAGCCGCAATCGTCACGATCAGCCCGCGGAAGAACTGCGCCACATGGGGCATGAACCGGACCGGCCTGCCGATGGCAGCACCGATCTCGCCCTGATGACCATGGCCCGCAAAGCCGTAGGGCAGGATATTATCGGCCAGCCTGACAGGGTCATTCTTCGGCCCCGGCGTTGTCCCGGCGCCCGAATAGCCGGACAAGCCGAACAGGGCGGGCGTCCCCGACAGAAGAGATGCCAAGGGATGCAGCGGCAGGATCCCCGCCGTGGCATAGCAGCCTGGATTGGCGATACGCTTGGCACCCTTGATTTCATCGGCCAGCAGATCGGACAGACCAAAGATCCAGCCGTCCTTGTGCCGATAATCGGCGCTCAGATCGACAATAGTTGTTTCCGGCGAGATCCGGTCGAGAGCGTCCACAAAAGGGGCGGCCAGTCCATTGGGCAAGCCGAGAACAATCGCATCCAAACCGGCAGCGGCGATATCGTCAGCCGAAGGATCAGAGAATTCAAGATCGGTCGACACCGTATCGAATACGCTTGAAATGGGCCGGCCTGCATGCTCACGCGACGTGGCCAGAGCGAGTTCGAAATCGCTGTCCCTTTCGATCAGCGCCATCATTTCCCGCCCGACATAGCCGCGCGCACCGACCAGACCAATTCTTCTGACGCTCACTTCGCATTCTCCACAAAGTCCGCCGGACGAGCGGCCAGTTCGCTGGCGAGCGGCACAATATGGTCATCGAGATCCGTCCCGCACCAAAACACGAACCATGGGTCACGCCGGATAAAGCCGTCAGCCACAGCCGTATAAAAGGCGTTGAACGGATTATTCGGACGCGACCGCCAGATGAGGCGCGGCGCCCGCTCGGCCAATTCCCGCCAGACCGCCTTGGCCAGCCCCTCTCCCCGCGCGTCTACGCTCACCGCGAACTTGTCGAGGCAGGAGATTCCGCCCAAGCGCGTCACGACCGCGGCGGCCCGATACCGCTCAGAGTGCAGGATAAAGTCGAGATCCGCCGTCTGCCAGAAATCATCCCGCAACGTACGGCCAAAGGCACCGTTAATCAGCGTGGTGAGCTTGTCTGTATCTGGCGAAGGCTCGGAAATAATCGCCTCGCCCTGACGGATCAGCGTTCCGGCCCCGCCATGGGTGAACAGCTCTCGCATCAGGTGCGATGTATCCGTCATCGAAACCGAACTGGACGGCGGCAGGTCATCCAGCAGGGATTTGATCTGGCTGAGCTTCAACGCCATCCCGGAATGGATCCAGTCTTCGGCCATCAGACGATCATAGTCGCTCTGCAAATTGATGGAGTCGATGATCGCGCCTTTCTCATCGAGCAGGCCGCCTGTCGAGGTCAGGAAAACGATCTTCTGTGGACTGACGGCACGGGCGACTTCGCGCGCAACGTCGTCCGCATTCACGTTGAGCAGACGGCCACGACTGTCCTGCCCCACGCAACAGATCAGGGGAATGGCCCGCGTGTGCAGAAGGTCATCAATGCCTTGCGCATTCACGCCGATGGCCCGGCCCACGCGGCCATATTTTTCCTCATCAAGCGGCTCCGCTTTCACGGTCGCGGGCGGCGCGAGAACGGCGCTGCCCCCCGCCGTACCGACGGCCTTGACCAAGGACAGGCCGGTCGCTGCTGCCTCTTCCGCGACAATAGCAATAGCCTCGTCCGGGGTGACCCGCAGATTGTCCCGACGCTCTGTCTTGATGCCAGCCGCAGTCAGACGCGCGTCAAGCTGCGGTCCAGCGCCCAGCACAACAATCGGTTTGAGTTCGAGTGCCTGGAGCAGCGCGAGCCGCTCCGCAAGAGCCGCGCACTCTTCAGCGACGAGAGCGCCGCCTACCTTGATCACGGCAAAGCAACCGCCATTGGAGCGACTGAACTGTTGCAGATAGGTCCGGACCTCACGTCCTTCTTCCAGATTGGACAGAAGCAACGTCGCCCGTTCCCGGAAACTGAAACCGGCATCAGCCATGATTCACAATCCGTTCGTAAGCGGAATAGGCGAGCTCGAGTTGTTCGATTGTCACCCACTCATTCGCAGTGTGAGCCTGCGCAATATCGCCGGGCCCAAGAACGATGGCCGGCACCCCGGCAGCCGCAAACAGCGCCGCCTCGGTCCAGAAATTGACCGCTTCGCCCTTCTCAAGACCGACTTCGTCCAGCCACTGGGTGGCCTGTGCCTGTGCGAACCCGGCGGGCCCATCCACATCATCCGGCAAGGCGGGACCCACAAACCGGATCATCCGTTCGGCATCGACAATATCAGAAGCTGCCGAATCGAAGGCTTCAAGAAGAGCCAGATGGTCGGTGCCCGGAAGAGCGCGAAAGCCGAACAGCAATTCAGCCGACGCAGCGATCATGTTCGGCTTCACACCGCCCTCGATCCGCCCAACGTTGAGACGGTTCTTCGCCGCCTCAGGATGGTCAAGCACGGCTGTGATCCACCGTGCGGCGTCATGGACAGCACTCTTGGCCTTTTCGCCGGAGGAGTGGCCACTGGTTCCTGTAAAGGCCATCTTGGCACTGAGGATACCGCGATGCTCCGTCACCGCCCGCACGGATGTTGGCTCTGCGATAATGGCCTGACGTACGGGTGGTGGCACCTCGAGATAGCGGCGGATACAGGCGCTCTGCCCCGACTCCTCATCCGTCGACAGGACCAGGTGCATCGGTGCGGTCGTGCGAGACGCCAAGGCAAACAGACAAGCCGCTGCGCCCTTGATATCGCAGGCCCCGAGGCCATAGACCCTGCCATTCGTGACTTTCAGCGTGTGCGGATCGCTCTGCCACCCCTCCGCCACGGGAACCGTGTCCAGATGGACGTTGAACAGTACCGGCGCATCACCGCGAATGGCCTCAATGACGATCGATCCGCCCCCATAATCGTGCACCTTGATGTCAAAGCCGGGCAGCCGATCACGGACCGTCTGGACCAGCGGTCCGTCGGCCGTCACGGCGCGCGGCGGATTCTGCGTGTCCACCGCAACCAGCGCTTTGAGATGGTCGAGTATGTTGTCTGTCAGTGCACTCACTTTGCCTGCTCACCTATTTGCCGCCAGAGTTGGGTGGATTGGCCCGAAAGCCGTGTGAAGCCTTGGGCTTCCGCGCCTGACCACGCCGCTTTCTGCGCGTAGACTGAATCCTTCTTGCGCAGAATATAGGGTGACTTGACGGCAGCCGCCGTCACAACGCCGCCATGGGTCATCACCGTCACGTCACCGGACGTGCGGCCTTGGGACGATGTCAGATAGGCTTCAAGATCGTCACGCAGCGGATCAAAGAACCGACCATCATAGACAAGATCGACCCACTGGTCGCCAACATCCCGGCGGAATGCATTTTGTGCCATTGACGAAACGGCCTCACAAAGCGCCGTATGCGCTGCTTCCAAGGCGAAGAGCCCGGGCGCTTCGAACACGATCCGGCCCTTCAGACCGACCAGCGTGTCGCCGGTATAAATATCATAGCCCACGCCATAAGGACCGAACCGCTCGTTCAGCGCTTTCAGCATCGAGGCACCATCCATCGAATTGCCGTCGATTGCCACCGGGCGACCCTTGTCGAAGGTGATGACAACCTTCAGCGGC
This sequence comes from Parvularcula sp. LCG005, assembly GCF_032930845.1. Classification (GTDB taxonomy): domain Bacteria; phylum Pseudomonadota; class Alphaproteobacteria; order Caulobacterales; family Parvularculaceae; genus Parvularcula. Next base: position 2,738,277 of record NZ_CP136758.1, read on the forward strand.
TCCGTCGGCCAATCTTTCGGCAAGGCAGTCAGGACGCGGGCATCCGCCTCCGGGACATCCCATTCATCAATCGGCCCGCCGGACAGCGTGGCGCCAAGCAGGTTCTCGTTCACCGAAAAGCGGCTGGCGCGCTCTGGCACGTCGAACCCGCGGGCGCGGAGAAACTCCATCTCATAGGCCCGGACATTTTCCTTGTCCTGAATATCCCGGATGGGCGCGATAATTTTGGCATCAGTCAGGGCGGCGAGGCTGACGTCAAACCGCACCTGGTCGTTCCCCATGCCCGTGCAGCCATGGGCGATGGCGTTGGCGCCGACTTCCCTCGCCAGATCGACGCCCAACCGGGCGATGAGATAGCGGTCCGCGCACAGAACGGGATAGCGCCCCTGGCGCCGCGCGCCGCCTGCGAGGAACGGCACCACGATTTCGTCCCACAGCATCGGCCCGGCATCAATGGTCCGGTGATCGACGGCACCAAGCTCTTTCGCACGCGCTGCGATCTTGGCCTCAGCCTGAGGATCAGCGCTGCCGGTGTGCACGTAATAGGTATAAACTTCGAAGCCTTCTTCTTTCAGGCTGGCAACGCAATAGGACGTATCCAGACCACCGGAAAACGCCAGAACGACTTTCTTGCTCATTGAGGCAATCCTTTGAGAACTGCGGACATGACCGCTTTTTGGACATGGAGGCGATTTTCCGCCTCGTCGATAATCAGGGAGCGGGGGCTGTCCGCCACCGCATCCGTCGCCTTCACATTCCGCCGCATGGGCAGGCAATGGCTGAAGGTCGCATTGTTCGTCATCGCCATCTTCTCTTCATCGACGATGAAGTGCTTGAACGGCGCGCTCATTTCCTGCTGCGCTGGTACGTTGCCGAGCAGCGGGAGCGGCCCCCAGCTTTTGGCGTAAACGGCGTCCGCGCCCTGATAGGCTTCGGCGATATCGTGCGTCACGCTGAACGACCGGCCATTCTCTTTGGCAAACTGGGCGCCCGCGTCCATGTACCGCTCGTCCAGAAGATAGTCCTTGGTCGGACAGAGAAGCGTCACGTCCATCCCCATCTTGGTCGCCGCCAGGATCGCGGAGTTTGCCACCGCCGTATTGAGCGGCTTGGGGTGATAGGTCCATGTCATCACAAATTTCTTGCCGTCAAGATCGCCATGCGCCTCCTGCAGGGCCAGCAGCATGGCCAGCTCCTGACACGGGTGGACGATCGTCTCCATATTGATGATCGGCACGGTCGCATATTTGGCGAAGGCGGAGAGCATGGGGTCTTCGCGCTCTTCAGCCCAGTTCTTGAACTTCGGAAATGCGCGGATGCAGATCAGATCCACATAGCGGGAGAGGACGCGGGCCGCTTCCTTGGCGTGCTCTTCAGGATCACCATCCATCACCGCCCCGTCAGAGAATTCGACCGGCCATGTGCCCGCCGCATCCAGCACCACCGCCTGCGCACCAAGCTGATGCGCGCCAACCTGAAAGGAGGTCCGTGTCCTCAACGACGGATTGTAGAAGACAAGCGCGATCGATTTGCCTTCGAGACGTTTCTGGTGCGGCGAGGCTTTCAGCGCACGGGCATCGGCCAACAGGGCCTCCAGCTCGAGACGGGACCAGTCGGCGGTTGTCAGGAAGTTCTTGGGCATGTCTCTCTCGTGATCGTCACAGTCAGTCGAACCAAATAAAAAAACCGGCGCAAGCGGCCGGCCGGGTCGGAGCAGATGAGGGTCGTTCGCCTAGTCGCGAACCCCGCAAGCCCCAGCGCACCGGCGCGAAATCGCGCGGCGTCGGTATGGAAGAAGGGCGTGGACAGCTGAGGTCATGGCGCGGCTTATATGAGCCCGCCCCCCTTAACGCAAGCACGAATCGGCGATTACTCAGCCGCAACAAGGCAGAAAACTGCCAAATGACCCGTCGACAGAGAGGGTCTTTTCGATAAAAAGCCCTCAAACGCAAACAAGGACCCCGCCATGACCGAGAAAACGCCCCAGACAAAGTCCGCCATGTGGGGTGGCCGGTTTGCGGAAGGTCCCGCCGAAGCCATGCAGCGCTTCAACGCGTCGATCGATGAAGACAAGCGCCTGGCGATGGAAGATATTGACGGCTCAATTGCTCATGCCGCCATGCTCGGGGGCCAAGGCATCATCACGGCGGATGAAGCCGAGACGCTCATTGATGGCCTTGAGACGGTCCGCGGCGAGATCAAGACCGGTCATTTCACCTGGAAGCTTGAACTGGAAGACGTTCACATGAACGTCGAAAGCCGCCTGCGCGAAGTGGTGGGCGACGTGGCAGGCAAGCTGCACACCGGGCGGTCGCGCAATGATCAGGTGGCAACAGACATTCGGCTTTATACCCGCCGTGCGCTCGACCAGATGGTGGAGATGGTGCGGCAGGTGCAGAAGGCGTTTCTGGATCAGGCCAAAGGTCACGAAGAAACGGTGATGCCGGGCTTCACCCATTTGCAGATCGCCCAGCCGATTTCCTATGCTTTTTACTGCCTCGCCTATGTGGAGATGTTCGAACGCGACCGGCTTCGACTGCTCGGCGTGCGTGAGCTGTTGAATGAGTCTCCGCTTGGTGCCGCCGCGCTCGCGGGCACGCCCCATCCGATCAATCGGGAGCAGACGGCCAAGGCGCTCGGCTTCGACCGCCCCTGCCGCAATGCGCTTGATGCCGTTTCGGCGCGTGACTTTGTGCTGGATACCGTGGCAGTGGCCAGCCTCTGCGCCACCCATATTTCGCGGTATGCGGAGGAAGTGGTCATCTATGCCACGCCGCAATTCGGCTATTTCCGCGTCGGCGATGCCTACTCCACCGGCAGCTCTATCATGCCGCAGAAACGCAATCCGGATGCCGCCGAACTGCTCCGCGCCAAGGTCGGATCGATCGCCGGCGCGTTCACCACACTGACTCTCTGCACCAAGGGTCTGCCACTGGCCTATTCAAAAGATCTGCAGGACACCAAGAAGCCGATGATGGATGCCCTCGACACGCTGGGCATGTCATTGGACATCCTGGCCCGGATGATCGACTCCACAACCATCAACGCCGCCGCCATGGAACGCGACGCAAGCCGCGGCTATTCCACCGCAACCGACCTGGCCGATCAGCTGGCCGCCGCGGGCACGCCGTTCCGTGATGCCCACCATATTGTCGGCGCGCTGGTCGCCTATTGCGAAAAAAATGACCTGATGCTGCATGAAGTGCCGCTTAGCGATGCCGTGAAGATCAGCCCCAGGATCAACCAGGATATGCTGGACCGCCTCACGCCGCTCGCGTCAATCTGCGCCAAGCGCAGTGCTGGCAGCACCGCGCCGGAAGAAGTGTTGAAGCAGATCGCATTCTGGGAAGACGCGCTGGCCTAGAACCCCACCTCGAGCGTCACGATACCGTGGCGCTCCTCACCGGGGAAATAACGCTCGCTGCCAAAGGCGTAGTCGGCGCGGGTGGCATAGCGTTCATCCAACAGGTTTTTGACCACGCCCGACAGGCGAACCCGATCGCTCAACTGATAGGCGGCCTGCAGGTCCACGACCTCATGCCCCGGATAGGTGTTCTCGTTGGCCGCGTCAGTGAAATAGGCCCCCACATGGCTGATCGACAGGGACGTGCTGAGTGCCGGGACAGGCATCCACTGCACCGCCGCGCGCGCCACGGTTTCCGGCGCTGTGTCCACTGCACTCCCTGAACGGATGATCTCGCTTTCTATCCCGACGATGCGGGTAAAGTCGTACCGGTGCTTGGCCAATGTACCGCCGGCGGACAGGGTCAGGGTTTCGGTCGCCCGCCACCGAAGGTCCGCCTCAAGTCCGCGATGGGTCGTCACCCCGTCCGTGACGTTGAAACCATCGGCATCGCGGAAAAGGAAGTTCTCCTTGCGCCCAGCAAAGGCGACGAGTTCAGCATAGAGGCGCTGGCCATCATGACGGATGCCCCATTCAGCCATATCCAGTGTTTCTGGCTCTATATCTTCCGCCGTCTGACTGAGCTGTAGCCGATAGAGGTCTGTGGTCTGCGGCGGCCTTGCGCCCCGGGACAGGCTCGCGAACAGCGCCGTCCGGTCACCCAGATCATAGGTTGTGGACAGCTTCGCCGTCCACACACCAAAATCATCGCTGCGGTCCGCCACCCGGATGAACCGGCCAAGACGACCATCCTCCAGATGATTGTCGTAGTCGTAGGCTGTATAGGTGTAGCGGCCGCCCAGCTGCACGCGCCAGCCCTCTGTCAGCTGATGATCGATGCGTGCAAATGGAGCCGCCGATTGTGCCGTCACATCATAATCATAGTGCACACCCTGTACGTATGAAAAAACGGTCGGAATGTCCTGCACTTCCGTCAGCGACCCTTGTGCCGTTTCCAGATCGGCGCCGAAAACAAGTTCCGTCAGTGGCCCCAGGGGACGGACAAATGTCGACAGGACGCCCATCGCCCGGTGGTCATTGCTCTCCACCGCTTGGGAGGGGAGGAAATGCATCTTGAATTCCATCTCTGTCCACAAGGCGTAAGGGGTGATGGTCGCCGACATACGGTCTCCCGACCACTGCCATTCTGACGACAACAGGGCGAGATCGATGTCGCGATAGGCTTCAGGATTGGGATTGCTCCGCCGCAGCGCGTCCTCACGATAGGCGGACGGCCCCTCCACATATCCGGCCGTTTCCTGTTCCAGATGGTGAAAGGACAGCCGGGTTCGTCCCGTCCAGTTGCCGCGCGTCATGGCGTGGGCCAGCTGGCCCTTGACCTGCAGGACGCCGCTATCATCGCGGTACCCACCATCGGAATAGACATTCAGCCCACCGAACAAACCGCTGCCGCCCCCGGACAGGGTCGCCTGTCGTCGTTCAAAGGCACCGGCGCTCAGGCGCATCTCTGCCCCATCAGCCGTCAGGGGGTCGGGCGACAGCACGTTAATGCTGCCGTGGACGGCGTTTGAGCCATAGGTCACATCGCCCGGGCCCCGGATGACCTCAACCCGTCGCGCAAAATCCGTCTGGGCGTCGAAGAGACCATTGACGTTGGCAAAGCCCGCCGACCGCAGCGGCACCCCGTCCTGCAGGTAGAGGAAGGATCCCGCTCCCGCCCCGCCTGTCAGCACAGGTGACCGGATCGCGGTCAGATGCTCCTGGCCGGACCCCGCCTGCACATTCGCCCCGGGAACGATATTGATCAGCTCAGCGGGATGATGCGGCATGATCCGGTCAATAGCGTCCCGATCGATCACCGAGATGGACACCGGCGTGTCGAGGAGTGCGTTTGGTTGTCGAAGCGCCGTCACCACGATCTGGTCTTGGGCGAGTGCGACATTGTGAAGCCCGGCAGCGGCAATGGCGGTGAGGGCGAACGTGGAAACTGAGGTTTTATGCGGCATGGAGGATCATTTAGCCCGGACAGGTAGCCGCGACGACCCTGACGAGACGCGGGAACTTTCAGCCCCGCGCGGCATTTCCACTGCATAGAATTTGAAAGGAGCGAACCCATGTCCGCATCAATGAAACAGGATATCCCCGTCAAAGTTGGCATCGACCAGAAAGACCGCAAAAAGCTGGCCCAGAAAATGGGCGCCGTGCTGTCCAGCACCTATGTGCTGTACCACAAGACCCACGCTTTTCACTGGAACATTACCGGCCCAATGTTCTACTCTGTACACAAACTGACCGACGACCAATATCTGGCCCTGGCGGAAGCCATTGACGAGATTGCGGAACGCGTTCGCGCGATCGGCTTCCCGACACCTGTCGGTCTGGGCAACTACATCAAAGACAGCGTTGTCGATGATGTCGCAGCCCTGCCGGAGCCAGAAGCGATGATCAAGCAGCTGGCCGAAGACCATCAGTCCATCTCCCGACAGCTCCATGAAGCTGTCGAAGAAGCTGAAGAACTGAACGACGTCTTCACCGCCGATCTTCTGACCGCACGTATTGGTGCCCATGAAGAAGCCTCGTGGATGCTGTCGGCGCTGATCGCGAAGTAATCCGACCCCATTGGATGACTGGAGGGGCGCTTCGGCGCCCCTTTTTCTTTGCAGATTCGTTAACGGAGCTGTCCCTACAATCGGCATTGAGTGGCAGCGATTTCATGCCGGCACCCATTGAATGCCGGGCAGCACTCGCTACATTTCGCTGAACATCCGGATTTGCCGGGACAAGGGAGTTTTCAATGTCCGACAACGAACGCGTTCTTCGCCGAAACAGCACAACGGACGCAGGTGCCGTCATCGACGCAGGCCTGCGCGAGTATATGCTGGGCGTTTACAACTACATGGCCATGGGCATCGCAGCCACGGCTCTTGTTGCCATGTTCTTTGTGACCAATCCGGCAGCGCTTGAGTTTGCGATGGGGCTTCGCTTCATCCCGTTCATCGCGCTGCTGGCGATCGGTTTCTTTGCGCCGAAGATGATCTTCAACGGCAGCCCAGCCATGGCGCACGGCGTCTACTGGGTCTATGTCGCGCTGTGGGGCGTGCTGATCGGTCCAATGGTAGCCGCCTATGTCGGCGCGGGCATGGCAACAGAAGTCTATAAAGCCTTCTTCATCACCTCCACGATCTTCGCGGCCATGAGCCTTTACGGCTACACGACCAAGAAAGACCTCGCTCCCATGGGCAAGTTCCTCTTCATGGCGTCGGTTGGTCTTCTCGTGGCCATTGTCGTGAATGTGTTCCTCGGCTCACCGCTGATGAGCTTCATCACCTCCGGTCTCGTTGTTCTCGTGTTCTCGGCCATGACGGCTTACGAGACGCAGATGATCAAGAACCTCTATGTGGCCGGTGCTGGTGAGCAGAACAAACGCGCATCGATCTTTGGTGCCTTTGCCCTGTACGGGACATTCGTGACGCTGTTCATCCACATTCTGAACCTTCTGGGCATGGCGCGCGACTGATCGTTCCCATCCCCGAAAATGATCAGGGCGGCCCTCGGGCCGCCCTTTTTTATGAGATGAGCTTGAGCTTCTGGCGATCGAAGACCTTGAGCACTGCCCGAAGGTCCGCCCCGCGTTTCAGGATCTGCCCGCCCATGGCAACCACAGAATAGGCGCCCTGTTTCTGGCGCAGCTTGGGGCGCTTTTCGATCCTGTACATCGGGGCTTCAGAGGTTCGCCTGAAAATGGAGAACACGGCACGGTCAGGCGCGCCACCAATCGCGTAGTCCTTCCACTCCCCTGCGGCGACAAAGTAGCCGTAGAGAGACAGGATCTGATCAAGTTCCTCCCGGGAGAAATAGACATCTTCGGCTACCGGTCGGCGGGGGGATGGTTGTGACACGTCCATCCTCAAAAGTTATGGCGCAGGCGCGCATTTGTCCATCGTAACGACGACCGATCCGACGCCGTTAACCCCTTGGCAAGACTGTCGTTAAATCGCCCCAATTCGCCCTTCACCCCGCCATGATTGCAGCCGACAAGATGATCAGCGTCGGTCGAGGGGATGACCCTCATTGTTCGGTTTACTCGCCCCCCAGCCCCCGAAATGACGGCCCCTCGACTGACAGCTTAACTCCCCCTTGCCCCCGCCCTCGTTCCGAGGCACTCCCGCCCAATGGCCTCGCTTGAGCTGATCCTTGCCCCTTTGTTCGGGGCCATTGCCATTGGCGCGATCGCCGGGGCCATGCGCCTGTTCGATCAGGACCATGCGCGCACCTTTTCCCGTTTTGTCTTCATGATCGCGATGCCCATCGCCGTCTTCAACGCGATGCGATCGACACCGCCGCCGGGCCCCGCCTTTGCCGGGATGATCATCGGCTATCTGGCGGGCTTGCTGGTGACCTCCGCCCTCGCCTTCATCGTCGCGCGGCGCTGGCACGGTGCGACAATGCGCGAAGCCGGGGCCGCGGTCTTCACCACCATCTGCGGCAATGCAGTCTTTTTGGGGCTGCCCATCTCCCTCAGCCTTGAGGGGTGGAGCCAGCCCTTCCTGATCCTCATGATCTTTGAAGGCTTTTTTGCCTTTGCGATTGGGGGCGCGCTGGTGACCTGGCCTGAAGGCGAGGCCGATGCCGCCATCTGGCGCAGCGTGCGGGATGCAGGTGTCCGCGCCCTGCGCAACCCGATCGTCATTGCGGTCATTCTCGGCATGGCCCTGTCCATGACGCACCTGACATTGCCGCCGGTGCTGGCAGCGCCGTTCGACCTGTTCGGGCGTGTCGCCTCTCCGTTCGGGCTTTTCGTTTTGGGCCTTTATCTTGCGATCCTGCCCCGCGCCGGGGGCACCATGCCTAAGGCCCTGCTCATCGGGCTGTTGCCGCTGAAGCTTGTCGTTTTCCCCGCGGTGACAGGCGGCATCACCTATCTGCTGACACAGGATGCGCGCCTGACGACCGTGGCCGCGTTCTTCACGCTGATGCCGCCCGCTGTGTCTTCGATGGTGCTGGCCGCAAACTATCACCAGCTGGAGCGGGAAGTGGCGACGATTGTCGGTGTCGGCACCGTGCTGGGCCTTGTCACAACGACGCTCTATCTGGCTGTCTTCGCCGCCTAGTCTTCGGACCGCACAGAATCGTCGACCGATGCGCCGAACAGTCGCCTCACGCCCGTGCGCGGTTGCGGATTGGCCTTTTTCGGCCGCGGGGCCTTTTCAATGGATCCGTCGATGAAGAAGGCGGCGACAAGAAATCCAAAGAAACACAGGGCGATGGAGATCCACGCCAAGGTCTGGAAGCTCGAGATCATCGCCTCGCGATAGTTCTGCGCATTTGCACCGGTCAAAGCGTCGCCTGCCCCATAACCAAGCAGCGCGACCGCCGGATTGGCCACCTGGTAGAATTGGTGGCTGGCGGCTGCGCCATAGCCGGCAATGGCGAACAGGGTCGCGGCCCGCGCGCAGGTATTGTTGATACCGGAAGCAACGCCGTGGGCGTCCTCTGGCGTCGTATTAAAGAGCGCCATGTTCATGCTGGGCACCACAAGCGCGATGCCGGCGCCAAAGATCGAGATTGACAGAAACACGCCCCAATAGGTGCCCGCATAGGGCGACAGGCCCATGGTACCGAAGGCAGCGACGCCGACCAGCGACCCGAGCGCGAGCATGGCGCGGATGCCGAACCGCCGCAGAAGGCGACTGGCCAGCGGTGTAATGACAATCATCGGCAGGGCAAAGCCCAGGAACGCCGTGCCAACCTCATCCATCCCGAAACCATAGGCGTCGGTCAGGACGATGGGATAGAAGACAAAGATCCCGCCCATCGCCCCATAGAGCAGCAGGGTGATGATATTCAGCGCGTTGAACGTCCCGATGCCGAACAGGGATGGCGGGGCCATGGGACACGACACGTTCCGTTCCACCACCACAAGAGCCAAGAGCGCCACGAGGCCAATCATGATCGGCGCGCCCCATTTCAGCGCGGTATGGCCCGCTTGGGGCTCGGACAGGGTGATGAACCCGTAGGCAATCCCGGCAAAGCCGATCACGGCGAGGATGGCGCCCCAATAGTCGACCCGGTCCGGCACGCGCGCGGGCTTGCGCGCGGGAACAAACCACCAGGCGATGAACAGCGCCAGGATGCCAAACGGCAGTGGCAGCAGGAAAATCGTCCGCCAGCTCGCATTCTCGGCCAGCCATCCCCCGACCGGCGGCCCTACGGCCGTCATCACGGCGGAGGCGAGCGACCACAGGCCGATGGCCATCCCGCGGGACGTCTTGGGGAAATAGTCGGACAGCAGGGTCAGGGACATGGGCGTCAGCAGCGCCGCCCCGACACCCTGCAGCGCGCGTCCGGCGATCAGCATCTCGGGACTCGTGGCGAGGGCGCACATGATGGATGCGCCTACGAAGCCGGCAACGCCGGTCATATATATCGCCCGGCGCCCGTAGAAGTCACCAATCGCGCCGCCGATCAGCATCAGGGCTGAGATGAAAAGCATGTAGATCGACGCCACCCACAACACTTCGCTCAGTGTCGCGCCGAGCCCTGTCTGGATCGGGTCGAGCGCCAGCGTCACCGCCGTGCCGTTCACGAACGCCATTGAGGAGCCCAGAATTGAAGCTGTCAGAACAGCGGTTCGCTGCAGGCGGGTGGAAGGAGGCGTCTCGACGTCATCCGCCGCTGCCATATCGCTGGTCGAAGTGGTCATGGGGCAACGACTTAAACGAAATCACAATCTGCGACAGCCACAACCATTGCTGCAGCGCAAAAACGGTATAGGGTGGTGGAAAACAGACCCCCTGTCCAAGGAGATAACGGTGGCAACGCTAAAGAAAATGGGTGTGATCGGTGCAGGCCAGATGGGCAGTGGGATTGCTCATGTTTTCGCGCTGGCCGGTTATGATGTCGCTCTGCACGATCGGGACGAGGCGCGGATGACCGCTGGTCTCGACACTATTGAGAAGAACATGCTGCGTCAGGTCAGCAAGGATCACTTCTCCCGCGCTGAGATGAAGGGCGCGATTGAACGCCTCTCCCCCGCAAAATCGATGGAAGATCTGTCGGATTGCGATCTGGTGGTGGAAGCCGCGACCGAGAACACGGACGTCAAGAAAGATATCTTCCGCGAGCTCTGCAAAACCCTCAAGCCCGACGCCATCATCGGCACCAACACTTCCTCCATTTCGATCACCGCGCTGGCCGCCGTTACCGATCGCCCGGACAAGTTCATCGGCCTGCATTTCATGAACCCGGTCCCGCTGATGAAGCTGGTCGAGATCATCCGCGGCATCGCCACCAGCAACGAGACCTTCGAAACCTGCAAGGCCCTCGTCGAGCATCTCGACAAGACAATGGCGATGTCCGAGGATTTCCCGGGCTTCATCGTCAACCGCATCCTGATGCCGATGATCAACGAAGCAATCTACACGCTGTATGAAGGCGTTGGCACGGTGGACGCGATCGACACCGGCATGCGCCTGGGCGCCAATCATCCCATGGGGCCGCTGCAACTGGCTGACTTCATCGGCCTCGATACGTGCCTGGCGATCATGCAGGTCCTGTACGAAGGACTGGCTGACAGCAAATATCGCCCCTGCCCGCTTCTGGTAAAATATGTGGAAGCCGGATGGCTTGGTCGCAAGACGGGTCGCGGCTTCTATGACTATTCAGGGGACGTGCCGGTCGCAACCCGCTAGTCCGACACCTGCATTGACAATCAGGCCGGTCCGTCGGGGCCGGCTTTTTTGTGTTCATCATTCCGGCCAGACAGGCGCTGATCGAGCTCTCGCCTCTCGGCGCTCGTCAGTCCCGTGACGATAACAGGCTCATTCTGCCGCTGGCGAATAAAGTAGACGGCCAGCCCGCCGCCCAAGAGAAGAATCAGAAACGGCCCTGACCATAACAGCATGTTGCGGCGGGACAGGCGCGGCTTGAGCAGCACGAACTCACCATAGGGTCCGGTGATGTAGGCCGCGGCCTCCTCATTGGTGGCACCGGCCTCAATCTGCTCACGGATGACCTGCACCATTTCCTGGGCCAGGGGGGCGTCGCTCTCCGCAATTGACTGGTTCTTGCAGACCACGCATCGCAGCTGTTTTGCGACCTCTTCGACGCGAGCGTCGATTTCAGCATCGTCTGGTCCATCCTGCGCCATGGCAGCACTGAGGAGACAGGCGAGAACAAAGATCATCCGGATCATTCCGCTGGTACTCCCTCAATCATCGGCTGGCTTTTCCGTCGCGGGGCGCCAATGCGGTAGCGCCGATCGGACAGAGACAGCCCGCCGCCGAGAACCAGCATCAAACCGCCACCCCACAGGAAAAGGACGAGGGGATGATGGTAAAGACGAACGACGCGTGCGCCGCCATCTTCTCCGCGCGCATCACCGACGGCGATATAGATATCATCGGCCCAGTTGGGCACGATGGCAGCCTCAACAGTCTCCTGCTCCGCCACCGGGTAGTAACGTCGTTCAGGTGTCATGGTGGCGATCCGGCGACCATCCTTCTCCAGACTGAATATCGACATTTCGGTTTCATAATTGGCGACCCTCGCCATCTCGATCCGTTCATATCTGACCGTCATCCCGGCAATCTCTGCCGTGTCGCCCGGCCGCATCACCGATTGATGCTCTGTCAGCCAGAGAGTTGTCCCAACCATCCCCAGAACAGCCACGCCGACACCGAAATGGGCCAGACTGCCGCCCCAATAGGCGCGCGGGAACCCGCCAGCGCGAGCGAGCGAGGTTTTCAGCGGCAGACGGAACAGTTTCATCCGCTCAGCGATATCCGTCAGCGTCACCGCGAGAATCCAGACGGCGATCATCAGGCCAAGAATGGCAAGAATGCTCTTCAGGCCGGACAGGTAGAGCGAGATGATGAGTGCAAGACCGGTGGCCCCAAGCGCCAGCTTCATCCGTGACGCCGCCGCCGCCAGGCGCCCGCGCTTCCAAGGCAGGAAAATGCCCGCCGCCATGATGATCGCCAGAAGGATCATAAGCGGGGTCGTCACGATTGTGTAATAGGGCGGGCCCACGGTCATCCGCTCCCGGGTCGATACCTCGATGAACAGCGGCCAGAATGTCCCCAGCATGACCGTAAAGGTCAGCACACAAAGAATGACATTGTTGAGGATCAGCGCACTCTCACGGGAGACCGACGCGAATTGCCCGCCTGAGCGCATCGCGCTGCCCCGCAAGGCGAACAGAACCAGCGCACCGCCCGTCAGGACCGCACAGATGACCAGCAGGACCGAGCCGCGCGCGGGGTCGGTGGCGAAGGCGTGGACGGACGTCAACACCCCGGAGCGAACCACGAACGTGCCCAAGAGAGAAGCGGAGAAGGCGACGATCGCCATCAGGACCGTCCACAGTTTGAGGGTGTCCCGTTTCTCGACCACGATGGCGGAGTGCAGGAGTGCGGTACCGGCCAGCCACGGCATCAGACTGGCATTTTCGACAGGATCCCAGAACCAGAACCCGCCCCAGCCGAGCTCGTAATAGGCCCACCACGCGCCCATCGCGATGCCAAGGGTCAGGCTGGACCAGGCCAGCAATGTCCACGGACGGACCCAGCGTGCCCAGGCAGGATCGATCCGACCTTCCAGCAGTGCGGCGATGGCGAATGAGAAGGCTACTGAGAAACCGACATACCCCAGATACAAAAACGGGGGGTGAAAGGCGAGGCCGGGATCCTGCAGCAGCGGGTTCAAATCGGTGCCATCGAGCGGCACAGGATCAAGACGCAGAAAAGCGTTAGACGTGAAGAGCGCGAACGCAATGAAGATCAGGCCGATCACCCCCTGTACTCCCAGCACCCGCGCCCGCAGGGTCACCGGCAGTCGGCGCCCGAACCCGGCAACGGCGCTGCCAAGTCCGGCGAGGATCGTGATCCAGAGAAGAAGTGACCCCTCATGGTTTCCCCACGCGCCGGCAAGCTTGTACAGCACGGGCTTCGCGGAATGCGAATTGTCATAGACATTGGCCACGCTGAAATCGGACGTCAGGTAGGCGTGAATAAGCGCGGCAAAAGCGAGGGCAACGAGCACGATCTGACAGTGCGAGGCCACTTCGGCGAGGCGCATCGCGGCCCGGTCGCGCCAATGCCCACCGGCGAGCCCTGCCCCCGTCTGAATGGCAGCCACGAGAAGCGCCAGGATCAACGCGAAATGTCCAAGTTCAATGATCATGATGGGTCGCCATAGACCATTGCTGGCTCAACTGAAATGCGTTGTGCCCGCGACCTAGGCACGCAATGCCCTAGATTGCGGCCCACGGCATCTATATGCAGACCGCGTTGGAGCGCTGTTATGTTGTTTTTCCTGATCGGTGGCCTTGTCGTCCTGGTGGTGGTGGCCGTTCTGCTGCGCCCGTTCTGGTCCGTGGCGGCAAGCGACGATGCCCGAGACCGCGAGATCACGATCTATACCGACCAACTGGCGGAAGTGGATCGGGACCTTGACCGGGGGGTGATCAACGAGGCGGAGGCGCAATCAGCACGCACGGAAATCGAACGCCGCCTGTTATCTGCAGCCCGACGGGCAGATGATGTTTCCGCCAAGCCTTCTCGTCCCTTGCGGGCTGGTCTTGCTGTCGCGGTGGCGGTGCTCCCGCTTCTGGCTGTCATCGTTTACGGGCAGATTGGCGCCCCGGGTCAGAAAGCAGAACCGTTTGCCAGTCGCACGACACCGGCGCAGATCCCTGGCCTGCGAGCAGGCCTGTCGGATGCAGAACAGATCGCCGCGTTGTCGGAGCACCTTGCGACCGTACCAGACGATGTTGAAGCCTTGCGCATGCTGGCGCGGGCACATGTCCGCATGGGGAATTATCAACCGGCACTGGACGCGCTGAGAACAGCGAACCGGGTGGTGGACGGTCAGGATATCAGCCTGTCCGGTGAATATGCGGAGATCATGGTCATTGCCAATGATGGCACGGTGACGGCGCCCGCGCGGCAGATTTTCACTGCCATACAGGAGGCGGCGCCTGACAACCCTCAGGCCGCGTTCTATCTGGCCCTCGCCCTCGCCCAAGACGGACAGACAGAAGATGCTCTGACACGACTCCGCGAACTGCGTGACCGTTCAGATTCAGATGCGCCATGGATGTCGGCAGTCGCTGGCCTCATCAACGCGCTGGAAGCCCCCGTCGCCCCCGCACTCGATCCGGATACGGCAGACGCCGTGATTAGGGACATGAGCCCCGCCGAACAGCAGGCCTTTATCGAACAGATGGTGGGCCGACTGGAAGACCGGCTGGAGGAACAGCCGGGAAATCTGGAAGGATGGCGACGCCTGGCGCAGGCCTATGAAGTGCTCGGCCGTGCGGAGGACGCCCAGCGGGCTTATGCACAGATTCTGAAGATTGCGCCGGATGATGAGGAGGCCTCAGCCCGGCTCAACACCGCTGCGGACTAGACAGTCCGTAAAAGCGCAGCGGCGCGGTCAGCGTTGATGCGGTCTTCGGGGCTCAGACCGCCATCAGCGACCTGTGCCGCAATGGTTGCTTTTTCCGCTGCTAGACGGTCGCCCGTCAGCTCGGATTCAGGAACTGCCACTTCAGCAAGAATGGTCAGGCCCGCCGCCGTGACATCCGCGAAACCGCCGCGAACATAGATCCGTTTGGTAGAGGATCCCTCGTCGATCACGACAAAACCGGGAGAAAGCGTCGACATGATGGGGGCGCTGCCGACCATCACCTGAAAAAGGCCTTCGGCGCCTGGCACGAGAACGGACTCAGCCTCTCCAGAGAACAATTCGCGCTCAGGGGAAACGAGTGAAAAGTGCAAGCGATCAGCCACGGGCCATTACTCCAAAAGGCGGGAAACTCGCGCTCTATAAAGAATGAGGCGTGATGGGGCTAGCCCCAGTCAGACGAAATCGACCTGATCAGGCAGTCGCGCCGGAGAGATTGCTGACAATACCGACAACCAACATCAGCGAGACGCCAGACATGGCCAGAAGACCGGAATAAACGATCCAGCGGCTCTTCACGGCCTTCAGCTCATCAGCTTTCAGGCCCATCGAAATCAGAATATTATCAAGTTGCTGTGTCATGCCGATATAACTCTCGCCTGGCCCCTCCAGTTCCCGAAGGATTGGTAAGGATGGGGCCCAGACCCTTGCATGAAATGCTCGCGCCCCCATGGCGCGGACGCATCTCATGCTGTCTGAAAAGTCATATAAGGACAAATCTTATCGATTAAAGGCAATAAATCGCAACACAGTCGTGCGGTTTATAGCGGCTAGCCGCGATATCCGATCTTGTCGCCATAGTCCGCATAAACAGAACGGACGGCGAAGCCGTCATACTCCGCCGCTTGTTCGGGCGTTGCGAACATGATGGCGACCCGGATCACCGGCAGGTTGCGCGCGCGGCTTTCATCACCCCAATTGCGCATACCCCCCGTCCAGACGCCGGGCGACAAAAGTGCATATTCAGCCAGTTCGGATTCGGACAGGTCCCTGTCGTCCAGTTCGACACCCAGGACGACGAAATGGTCAAAGCCATTTTGCTCAGTCAGTTCAGCCGCCCGCACCATGGCGATATTACGAGCCGTCTCGAAACTCATCGCACGGCCTTCAATCAGATAGCGCGTGTCGGTGATCTTCGTGTCGGTATACCCATTACCGCCCGCACTCGGACCGTAGGTCGAACAGGCTGCCATCAGCGCCAGCAGTGCCAAAGATATAAAACGTCGCATTGCTCTCTCCCGTGCTTGCCGATGTCATTGACGGCTTTCCGGTCAGCAGCGTGACCCACAACCTGTGACTGTGCAACAAAAAACCCCGCGCCAGCGGCACGGGGTTTTTCTGTTCTGATAAATCCAGAAGAGCTTAAGCAGCTTCAGCCATACGCTCGGCCTTGGCCATGGCTTCTTCGATCGAGCCGACCATGTAGAAGGCCTGTTCTGGCAGGTGGTCATACTCACCGGCGATGAGACCCTTGAACGACCGCACAGTGTCTTCCAGCGGCACCTGGATACCTGGCGAGCCGGTGAAGACTTCAGCCACGTCGAATGGCTGCGACAGGAAGCGCTCGACCTTGCGCGCACGGGCCACAACGAGCTTGTCCTCTTCGGACAGCTCGTCCATCCCGAGAATGGCGATGATGTCCTGCAGCGCCTTGTAGCGTTGCAGAATGTTCTGCACGCCGCGGGCAACCTTGTAGTGCTCTTCGCCAACGATACGTGGATCGAGAATCCGCGAGGTTGAGTCGAGTGGATCCACAGCCGGGTAGATGCCTTTTTCGGCTATCGACCGGTTCAGCGTGGTCGTTGCGTCCAAGTGGGCGAACGAGGTGGCTGGTGCCGGGTCGGTAAGGTCGTCCGCAGGGACGTACACGGCCTGGATCGAGGTAATCGAGCCCTTGGTCGTTGTCGTGATCCGCTCCTGCAGGGCGCCCATGTCGGTGGCCAGTGTCGGCTGATAGCCCACAGCGGACGGGATACGGCCGAGAAGTGCGGACACCTCGGCACCGGCTTGCGTGAAGCGGAAAATGTTGTCGACGAAGAACAGAACGTCCTGGCCCTGATCGCGGAAATGCTCAGCGACCGTCAGACCGGTCAGAGCGACACGGGCGCGCGCGCCTGGAGGCTCGTTCATCTGACCATAGATCAGGGAGGCTTTGGAGCCAGCAGCGCTGCCATTATTCTTGGTCGGATCGACGTTCACATTGGATTCGATCATTTCCCAATACAGGTCGTTCCCTTCACGGGTCCGCTCACCGACACCAGCGAACACGGAGTAACCACCGTGGACCTTCGCGATGTTGTTGATGAGTTCCTGAATGAGAACCGTCTTGCCCACGCCGGCGCCGCCGAACAGGCCGATCTTGCCGCCCCGTGGATAAGGGCAGAGAAGGTCAACGACCTTGATGCCGGTCACGAGGACTTCGGATTCTGTTGACTGCTCGACGAAAGGAGGCGCCGCTTGGTGAATACCGCGCTTGGATGCCGTGTTGATCGGGCCAGCATCATCCACCGGCTCACCAATCACGTTCATGATGCGGCCAAGAGTTTCCTCACCGACCGGCACTTGAATGGAGGAACCGGTATCGGACACGGGCTGACCGCGAACGAGGCCTTCGGTGGAGTCCATAGCAATGGTGCGCACTGTGTTTTCACCCAGGTGCTGCGCCACTTCCAGAACCAGCCGGTTGCCGTGGTTATCCGTTTCCAGCGCGTTCAAGATCGCTGGCAGGTCGCCGTCAAATTGAACGTCGACGACAGCGCCGATGACCTGTGAGATCCGTCCTTGTCCCATTTTACTCGTCCTTTGGTCTGGGAGCCGTCAGGCGGCCCCGATAATCGTGTTAATCCTAGAGGGCTTCAGCGTCAGACGCTTTCAGCACCCGCAATAATTTCGACCAGTTCGGTCGTGATCTGGGCTTGCCGTGCCCGGTTGTACTGAAGGTTCAGCTTGTCGATCAGCTCGCCCGCATTTCGCGTGGCATTGTCCATGGCTGCCATGGAGGCGGCCTGTTCCGATGCCACGTTTTCAAGCAGCGCACGGAAAATCTGTACCGCCACGTAGCGAGGCAGCAGCGTTTCGAGAATCGCCTCTTCGCTAGGCTCATACTCGTAAGGCGCCGTCGCACCCGTCCCTTTTGAGCTTGCAGGCGGCTGGGCCGGGATGATCTGGTTTGCTGTCGGGATCTGGGCGACCACTGATTTGTAGCGACCGAAGAACACCGTCGCCTTGTCGAACTCGCCCGCCTCATAACGATTCAGAAGATCATCGGCGATCATCTTGGCTTCGTCGAAGCCGATCTTCTTCCTGTCCTTGAAGTCGATGTGCTTGACGACAAGGTGCTTATAAAGGCGTGACAGCTGCTCATAGCCCTTACGGCCAATACAGTAGAGCTTGACCGTCTTGCCCTCGCCCTGAAGCCGGACGATGTGCTCACGCGCCAACCGCACGATCGACGAGTTGAAGGCACCGCAAAGGCCACGATCAGCCGTCGCGACGACAAGCAGGTGCGTCTTGTTCTCACCCGTGCCGGTCAGCAGTTTCGGGCCCGGCGCACCTTCGATCATGCCAGCAGCCAGATTGCCCAGCACGTTCTCCATACGCTCAGCATAAGGACGGGCAGCTGTCGCCGCCTCTTCTGCGCGGCGCAGTTTGGCGGCGGCCACCATCTGCTTGGCCTTGGTGATCTTCTGGGTCGATTTGACCGAGCCGATCCGGTTTTTAAGGTCTTTCAAAGAAGGCATGGCTTAATTCGTTTTCTCCAAAGCATCATAACAGCCGGGATCGTACGCTGCGACGCAAGTATCTAAGGTCGTAATGAAGTCCGCGATCTCTGGGATTTTCTTGGCTGCCGCCAGAACAAATGGGCGCACCACTTCATAATCTGCAGTAAGTTCAGCTTCGCTACTATGCCTTGTCACCCAATGGGCCGACGACTCAGTACCAGCAATCCACGAAACACTTGTGCCGTCATAAGCAACCGAATCGGGATCGAGAGGGACAAATCGCTGCTGCTCGAAGATTTTTTTAAAATCGATACTGTCAAAAATCTCGGCTATTTCGTCTTCACCCACGTCAGTATTGAAATGCTCGGTCGGCCACAGGATAGTTTTAAACCGATCACGGCAAAAAGCTTCTTCAAGCTCATCAAAATCGTCATCCGCGCATGGGTTCGAATCCAATCGACGTGCGTAGAGCACAGCGTCGGTATCGAACTCGCCCTCGTTATATCCATACCCCGGCTTCCTGATCCAGAACGCAGAAATAGCGATGGCGCGGTGAAACGATGGCTCGATGATGACAGTCAGATGTTTCTCCACAGTATCAGGATTTAATCGATGACCAACTTTCTGGTATTCATCGTGAAGAAATGTAAGCTGGAAGAGAGCTGTGCTGCGTTCGACGGACTGTCGCTCCCAGACTGCTTGGTCTTCCAGACTCATATCAAAAATCGAATCTACATCACTGGATGAAGTGCTCGTGGCACACGCCATCAGTACCGGGAGCAATAGCCCCCAAGCAACAACAGCGCGCATATATCCAAGAACGTTTTTCATCCAACAAGGCAACTTTACGCAAAGTTCTTGGCGAAGGTCGCCAGGATGTCTTTCAGCTTGGCTTCGAGCTCGTCAGAGACTTTCTGCTCGCTTCGGATCGTCGAGAGGACATCCGAATGGCTCGCATGCATGTGACGCAGCAGCTCTTCTTCAAAGCGGCCGACCTTGTCGACGGCGACTTTGTCGAGATAGCCGCGCGTACCGGCATAGATCACGACGACCTGCTCTTCGACCTGTAGCGGCGAGTATTGCGGCTGCTTGAGAAGCTCAGTCAGGCGCGCACCGCGGTTCAGGGTCGCCTGCGTTGCCGCATCGAGGTCCGAACCGAACTGGGCGAAGGCCGCAAGCTCACGATACTGGGCAAGCTCGCCCTTGATCTTGCCAGCCACCTGCTTCATCGCCTTGATCTGGGCGGCCGAGCCCACGCGGGACACGGACAGACCCACGTTCACGGCGGGGCGAATGCCCTGATAGAACAGGTCGGTTTCAAGGAAGATCTGACCGTCGGTGATCGAGATCACGTTGGTTGGAATATAGGCGGACACGTCGTTCGCCTGGGTTTCAATGATCGGCAGGGCCGTCAGCGAGCCTGAGCCGTAATTCTCGTTCAGCTTCGCCGCACGCTCGAGAAGGCGGGAGTGAAGATAGAAAACGTCGCCCGGATAGGCTTCGCGTCCTGGTGGACGACGCAGCAGCAGCGACATCTGACGATAGGAGACGGCCTGTTTGGACAGGTCATCATAGACGATGACGGCGTGCATGCCGTTGTCGCGGAAATACTCGCCCATGGCGCAGCCAGCGAATGGCGCGAGGAACTGCAGCGGGGCAGGCTCGGACGCGGTCGCGGCGACGACGATGGTGTAGTCGAGCGCGCCATTGTCCTCGAGCGTCTTGACGATCTGGGCGACCGTTGAACGCTTCTGGCCGATGGCGACATAGATACAGAACAGCTTGCCCGAATCATCAGCTGCCGCCTGGTTTGGCTCTTTCTGGTTGAGCATGGCGTCGATGCAGATCGCGGTCTTGCCGGTCTGACGGTCGCCAATGACCAGCTCGCGCTGGCCGCGGCCAACAGGGATCATGGCGTCAATGGCCTTGATCCCGGTCTGCACAGGCTCGTGCACGGATTTACGCGGCAGGATGCCCGGTGCCTTCACGTCAACGACCCGGCGCTCTTCATACATGATCGGGCCTTTGCCATCGATCGGGTTGCCGAGCGGGTCCACGACGCGGCCCAGAAGGCCTTTGCCGACGGGCACGTCCACGATCGAGTTCGTGCGCTTGACGGTCGCACCCTCTTTAATATCGCGGTCGTCACCGAAGATCACGACGCCGACATTGTCGGCTTCGAGGTTCAGCGCCATGCCTTTAACGCCGCCGTCAAACTCCACCATCTCACCCGCCTGGACGTTGTCCAGACCGAAGATGCGAGCAATACCGTCGCCGACGGAAAGCACTTGGCCGATCTCGGAAACTTCAGCTTCTTTGCCAAAGTCCTTGATCTGTTGTTTCAGGATCGAGCTGATTTCAGCCGCATTCAATTCCATGGGATCAGGCCTCTTTCAGGGTCTGCTGTAGACGATTGAGTTTTGTACGGAGCGAGGAGTCCACCATCCGGCTACCGACCTTGACGATCAGACCGCCCAGAAGCGAGGGATCCACGCTGGTCACCAGATTGACGGCCTTACCGACCGAAGATTCGATTTGTGCCCGCAGGGCCTTTGTCTGCTCGTCGCTCAATGGACGCGCGCTGACGGCCTCGGCACTCACCTCACCGCGATGCGCGGCCGCCATGCGATGGAAGGCAGTGATGATGCCGGGCAGCACCGAGATGCGATTATTCCGGCCAAGCAGGGCGATCAGGTTCTGGGTCAGCTGCTGTGCGCCCTGGGCCTGAGCGATCGCCGTGAAGGCGGCTGTCTTGCTCTCTGATGAGAAAATGGGCGACTGCGCCACGCTGCGCAGCTCAGCACTATCTGCCAGCGCTTTTTCAAGCGCAGTCAGATCAGCTTCGAGCGCCTCGAGTGAATTTTCGTCACGGGCGAGCTCAAAGAAGGCCGTCGCGTATCGTTCAGCGACGTCGGACCGGGCATCGGCCATGGGGAGGATCCTCCGACAGGGGCCCAGCGTGCGATCGCGAGGCTGACATAAAGCTAGAAAAAGTGGGGTGGCTACCATCCCCACAACAAATTTCGCGGGCGGATAGCATGGGGTAGAAGGCGGTGCAACATCCTGCGCACGCCGAACCGCATCCCTATCGTCTCGCGTGAGGAGACCATTGCCTCATCGCTCCGAACAAGGCCAGACATTTCGCATGGAAATCAGTCAGGAAACGGGCCTCATCGAAGGCTTCACGATCGGCGCAGATGGGACAGTCCAGTCGGTAGACGGCTCGGCACATGTCCTGAATGCGCTGTCGATGCCCGAGGGCGGTTATATCTGGCTGCATTTTGACATGGATGCTGCCAAGCGCTGGCTGTCCTCGGCGGGGCTGGTCGACCAGTTCGTGAGTGCTGCCCTCTTCGCGCCCGAGACGCGTCCCCGGCTGATCACCGAGCATGGCGGCGTTCTCATCAACCTGCGCGGCGTCAATCTCAACCCCGAGAAGAATCCCGAGGACATGCTGTCTATCCGGGCGTTTCTGCAGCCGGGCCGTCTGATCACGGTGCGGCGGCAGCGGTCCGTCGCGATTGAAGTGCTGCGCCAGACCCTTCGCGCCGGCACGGCACCCCCTACGGCGGCACATCTGATGCTTGGCATTATCAACGGCCTGACCGACCGTATTGAGCCGGTGGTGGATCGTCTGTCGGATCGCATTGACGAGCTGGAAATCGAAGCGGTGGAAGGTGGCGCACTGGCGATCGCCGAGGAAGTCACGGAGATCCGCCACGATACGCTGGTATTTCGCCGCTACATGATACCGCAGCGCGAGGCGGTGGCAAAATTCGCCGCCCTCGGCAGCGACTGGCTGGACCAGGACTCCCTCGATATTGCAAAGGAGCAGGCCGACCGCATGCTACGGGTGACCGAAGAGCTCGACATCACCCGCGAACGGTCCGGCATTCTGAACGATCAGGTCACGGGCCAGCGTTCGGACCGGATGAACCGCAACATGATGGTGATTTCCATCGCGTCAGCGATTTTCCTGCCCCTCAGCTTTCTGACGGGCCTGTTCGGCATGAACGTCGCAGGACTGCCGGGCACCCAATGGAACCCGGCCTTTGTCATGGTATGTGTCGGCTGTGTCGTCATTGCCGCCATACTGGGCGGCGTATTGAAACTGCTCGACTGGTATTGAGTCGAGGGGATCAGCCGGGATGGGCCGCTTCGTCCCGCTCAAGCCGCGCACGGCGCAGAAGTCGGGTGCGCTCACGCTGTTCCTGGGCACGCATTTCAACCTCTTGCAGGGCGAGAGCCTGGGCACGTTCGCGTTCAGCGACACGACTTTGCGGGGAAGTTGAGAGTTTGGTCATCACGGTTCCTTTCCGATCGGCGTCCTGTGAACCGGCAGTCGAAAACGAAAAGAACGTCAAATTCCGCATCCGAGAGGCGCGCCAAAAAGGCGGCGCTCGTGAACCATATAGGAATGATGAACGAAAATTACCAATGACTTCACCGTAGGAATAGATTCTGCTGCTGCGGATCGGTCTTGAGACAATAAAAAAGCCCGGCCTGATCGGCCGGGCTTTCCTCATGAAATGCTGATCCTAGAACGCATATCGGCCGACCAGCGTGAAGACACGGCCTGCGCTTTCGGTTTCATATTCAAGCTCGTCAAAATCCCCGATCTCGCCGGAGAGTTGATCGCCCAGCGTGTCGAACTTGTAGAACCGCTCATCCTTGCTCTCGTCGAGAAGGTTCTGGCCCGCAAGGCGCAGCGTGAACTTCTCGCCGAAGCGCTTTTCGACGAATGCCTCAAGATTGGGACCGTACTGGATCAGGACTTCCTCAGCGACCACACGGTTCACCGCATCGCCCTGCTCGCGATAGGTGACGCCGAACGAGGCCCCCAGATCGGGCATGTCGTGGATGAAGCCGCCGTTGAAGACGAATTCCGCCTGATCGTTGATGCGGCGCTTGCCGACTTCATCTTCGACTTCCGAGTCGAGATAGGAGTAGTTGGCGAAGAGACCGGTATTGGGCAGGCCAATCGCCGTCAACGGCGTCGACAGGTCAAACTCGATCCCCCAGACGGTCGCATCGCCTGTGTTCCGTACAGAGAACAGGTAGCTGTCCGGATCGAAGACGGGGTAGCCGGCATCGCCGACGACGAGACCGTCTTCCTCGGCATCCTCAATATCGTCGTCATAATCATCCAGCGCCTCAAGGCTTGGCGCGCCGGTATTATAAGTCTCGATCAGATCCTGGATATCGCGATAGAAGACGTTGATGCCGAACACCCCGTATTCGCCAATTGACCGTTCGTATCCG
This sequence comes from Parvularcula sp. LCG005, assembly GCF_032930845.1. Lineage (GTDB taxonomy): Bacteria > Pseudomonadota > Alphaproteobacteria > Caulobacterales > Parvularculaceae > Parvularcula. The sequence continues at coordinate 2,762,091 of NZ_CP136758.1, forward strand.
ACGTCGAGCCCCCAGGCCGTTTCAGGATCGAGCTTTGGATTGCCGATGAAGTCGTTATCGCCCAGTTCGCCATCAAGCAGCGCCGGTGAGAGGCTGGAGAATTTCGGACGACGCATTGTTCGCGCGACAGAGATAGAGAACCGGTCCATGTCGCTGAGCACCCATTTGACGTGGGCGGAAGGAAGCAGCACGCCGTAGTCGTTGCTCTGGGACAGAACGCTTTCATCGTCATTCTCTTCAGCGGCCTCGGGGGCCACGTCGATCTGAAGATCGGTCGTCTCATACCGCAAGCCCAGCTCCCACTTGGTCGCCTGGCCATAGTCGCCATTCAGCTGGATGTAAGGATCGATCCGGTTTTCTTCTATCTGCGAAACACCGCCCAGAACCGCTTCGTAGGCTGACACTTCATAATTATCATCCTCGAACTCCACGCCGAATGGTGGCAGGGTCGAGAAGGCCGGTGTGCCTTCGGCCTTGCTTTCACGAATGTCCGTGTCACGCTTTTTCTGTTTGAAGTCGACGCCGATCTCGAGCTTGAGATCATTATCCATCTTCCATTCCTGAGCCAAGCGGGCCGTCAGCTCCTCGTCCGTACGGTTTTCGAAAACCGATTCCCCCTCAATCGAGGTTTCATCGAGGCCATCGGCAATATCCTCGACATCGGATTCGATCTCAAACTCATAGATATCATCCTTGAACTCGGCATAGCCCAGCTTGACCTTGAACTGGCCACCAAGCGCATCGCGTTTGAACTTGGCGAGGACAGAATAATTGTCCTGCACGATATCCTGGTCGTTGATGTTGTAGGTCAGCAGGTCTGACGGATCGATACTTGTTTCGTCGCCATATTCCCAGGAATCTTCGTCCTGCAAACGGTCCGTATGGACATAATAACCCGACAGATCGAGATCGCCGCCAAACACCGGCACATGGTAGCTGCCATTGACAGAATAGTCCGTGCCATTACGGGTGTCGGTCTGATATTCGCGATTGTCGAATTCAAATGCGTCACCATCGTCATTCGGCTCAAGGCGCGTGCTTTCCTTGATCTTCGGGTTGCGACGTCCCTGAATGTTTGCCCCCACGATGAAGCGTCCCGGACCCGCCTCGCCGCCATAGACGGCGCCGAGAAGTTCACGCACCCGGCCGTCGGGGTAGTGCATGGCACCAGCGCGGACATAGCCGCCATCCAGCGTGTAGCCATCGCGCAGGACGATATTCAGTGCACCGGCAACCGCGTCGCCAGACCGGCTGGCCGAGCTGCTGCGAATGATTTCGACGCGCTCGATCAGCTCTGCCGGAATACGGTCAAGGAAGAACGTGCGGTCGTCGCCGGAGCCCGGCACCTGTTCGCCATTGATCAGGATCTGCGTGTAGCCAGCGCCAAGACCGCGCAACTGCGCCTGGTCGGCTTCGAGGATATCAGTACCGACAAAGGCAACCGATGGCACCCGCTTGAGGGCATCGCCCGCCGTCAGGGGTTCGAAGCGCTGAAAATAATCGGTGTCATATTCAAGCGTTGGCGCAATGGATTCAGACAGGTCACGATAACCAATCGTACCCTGAACAACAATTTCATCAACATTTTGCGGCGCGCGCTCGTCATCTGACTGCGCGGCGGCCGGACCGACGGAGACCAGCGCAACAGTTGCGCAACCCATCCACCAATTCGATTTCTTCATGATCCCAAGTCCCATTTCACGGTTACCCCTGGGATCGGTCCCCTAGCGATTTTGTGTGACAGTCTTGCGACGAGTTCACATTTTGTTGATCTCCACTATCCCCTCTGCCAAACATGTGTTTAACGCATCACAGTAAAAAACTGGGTTATCGGGAATTTCAAATGCGCACTGTGTACGGTTCATTTCTGTTTTTGGCACTGGCAGCCTGTGCGGCGAAGGCACCCGCGCCATCATTAGGATCCGTACCAGCGCGGATGGAGACGCCCGCGGTCGGCGTCGACGGAGACGCAGCGGACGACCCGGCGATCTATGTTCCTGCTGACCCGGCCCAGACGCGCATCATCGGCACCCAGAAGAAAGGTGGCCTGTACGTTTATGATATCAATGGTGATATCGTGCAGGAGCTCCTGTCCGGGCGTCCAAACAATGTTGATCTGCGCACAGATTTTCCCTTCAGCGACGGGATGGGCGTCTTGGTGGTCACAAGCGACCGCAGCGACAATGCGATCGTCCTGTGGAAAATGGACCCCGAAACCGGCCTCATCGATCCGGCGCCGAAAGCACGTATTCCGTCAGGGTTTGATGAAATTTATGGCATCTGCATCGGCCGCGTCGACGACCGCATGCTGGCCCTTGCGACGTCCAAGACCGGCGAGGTCGGAGTATGGCAGATCGACAGTGAGACAGACTTCGTCCAGCGCCACTCGCATGACTTCGGCTCAATCGCGGAAGGCTGCGTCATCGATGATGAGTATGGACATGCCTTCATTGCGCAGGAAACGGTCGGCATCTGGCGCATGCCGCTGACCCCCGCCGTGCCCGAACCGGTCCTGATCGCGGAGATGACGGCGGATTATCTTGTCGAGGATATTGAAGGGCTCGCCATCTGGAAGGGTGATGAACTGGGCGGCTATCTGGTGGCGTCGGTTCAGGGCGCATCGCAATTTGCGGTCTTCCGCCGCGACGGGTCACGCTATCTGGGAAGTTTCGCAATCGATAGCGGCACGGGCGTCGACGGCGTGTCCGGGACGGACGGCATCGAGATTTCGTCGGCCGTAGTGACTGAAGACTTCCCCAAGGGTCTGATGGTCGGCCAGGATGACGTGAATACAGACCCGGCCGAAACCCAGAACTTCAAATTCGTCTCCTTCGCCGATGTCATCGACGCGATCGAGCGGGCCGACTGAACCTCTTCCACCTGCGATTGAGAAGATCGGGCGGCCGCGCGGCGGACCGTTGCGGTTGTCGACCCGAACGTGGCGACTAAGTCATGGGGCAGTCTGGCGTTTTGTCGCATGCCTCTATAGCAGGGGAGCGCAGAAGCCGAACAAACTCAGGATGCGCGCGTGACCGATATTTTCTCCCTCGACGGCCTGTTTACGGTCTCCAATTTCTTCACCCTTCTGATGCTGATCCTGCTTCAGGCGGTGCTGGGGTTCGACAACCTGCTTTATATCACGATTGAGAGCCGTCGGGTCGAGGCGAGCCGCCAACGCTTTGTCCGGCGGATGGGCATCCTTGTTGCTATCGGCTTTCGGATCATCCTCCTGTTCGGCATCCTCCTGTTGTTCTCCGCGCTGGGGGAGCCGCTGTTCAATATTAATCTGGGCAATGTCATCCAAGCTGAAGTCACGTTCCGTGCGATCGTGACCCTGTTCGGTGGTGCCTTCATCATCTGGACGGCCATCAAGGAAATCTTCCACATGCTGTCCGTCGACCATCTCGAACACTCCGAAACCGCGGACAAGCGGTCGGTAGCCTCGGCGATCACCCTGATCGTGATCATGAATCTGGTCTTCAGCTTTGACAGCCTGCTTTCCGCGGTTGCCCTGTCTGACACCTTCCTGCTGGTCGCCACGGCCATCATCATCGGCGGAGTAATGATGGTGTGGCTGTCCGATCATGTGGCCCGCTTCCTTGAGCAGAACCGCGCCTATGAGGTCCTGGGTCTGTTCATCCTGCTGGTCGTTGGCGTGCTGCTGGTGACGGATGGCGGTCACCTCGCCCATCTTGAGCTGTTCGGATACGAGGTTCAGGCGATGTCGAAGGCCAGCTTCTATTTCGTCATCTTCGTGATCGTCTGCGTGTCGGTGGTGCAGTCGAAATACCGCAACAAGCTGATGGCCCAACGCGATGAGGCAGCGCGCATGGGCATTCCGACAACGGAGCCCGATGTCGGCCTGATGCAGAAACCAAAGGCCAAGGCCACGACGCCCGGTATGTAGGCGTGAGTCCTTTCAGCGGCAGGAACACGTCGACCACATTGGTCTCGGTCGCCGCGGCCAGTCCGAGGCTCAGCCTCTGGCATTTGACCGGAAAGTCCCGCACCTCTTCACCGCTGGCGGAAAGCCAGTCGCGATAAAGGCAGAGGGCCGCCGGTTCAAGGACGGCAGGACCACGAAAAAGGGGCCCGAAGGGGCCCCTTGATTTTTGCCGAATGTGATCGCCGATCAGCGTTCAATCAGCCGCGCATCGGACAGAAGCTGACCATAGGTCTGACGATCCATCAGAAGCTCTTTCGCACGGTTCAGCTGGCAGTCTTCTTCAAGCGGACATTCCGTTGGCTCAACAAACAGGGCCGTCGCGTTCTCTTCAGCCTGCTCCTTGGCTTTCAGATCCTTCTGACCGTCGAGCAGGATCTGCTGGGAAGTGGTTGGCCCCGTGCTTGGTGCTTTCTCCACTTCCGGATCGGGCTTGGCCTCGTCCGTCGTCACGTCGAGAGCGCCGCGCAGGTCGGCTTCACGGCGACGCTGATCGGGCGTGTCCTGACCCGGACGAGTGATCGGCATGACAATATCAGGAACGATGCCCTGCGCCTGGATCGAGCGGCCCGACGGCGTGTAATACCGCGCGGTGGTCAGACGAAGGGCGCCATTGAGACCGTTCTGCAGCGGCAGCACGGTCTGCACCGATCCCTTACCAAAGGTCTTGGTCCCCAGAAGGAGCGCGCGATTTCGATCCTGCAGCGCGCCGGCCACGATTTCGGAGGCCGATGCCGAGCCGCCATTCACGAGCACGACGATGGGCACATTCTTGACCATCTGATCCTGCTCACCGACCTCGCGCATCGAATCTTTCGTGCGGCGACCACGCGTGGAGACGATCTCGCCGCCTTCAAGAAAAGCATCGGACACGGCGACCGCCTGATCGAGAAGGCCACCTGGGTTGTTGCGCAGATCCAGAACGATCCCCTTCAGACCGTTCGGCGCTTCGCTTTCCAGCTGCGTGATCGCTTCGCGCATCTTGCGGTCCGTCTGGGCCGTAAAGCCGGTCAGACGGACATAGCCGATGTCACCCTCTTCCATGCGGGAGACGACCGGGTTCACGGTGATGATGTCACGCACGAGATCGAATTCGAGCGGCTCGCCAACATCCTCGCGGATCACTTTCAGCTGTACCGACGTGCCGCGCGTGCCCTTCATCAGGCCGATGGCATCATCGAGCGTCATGCCGAAGACACTTTCGCCGTCGATTTCGTAGACGAGATCGCCCGGCTCGATACCCGCGCGGGCGGCCGGTGTATCGTCGATTGGCGAGATCACCTTCACAAGGCCCTTGCCGGCGCCTTGGGTTTCCAGAGAGACCTGGATCCCAAGACCAGCGAAAGTACCGCGGGTCTGCTCCTGCATCCGGTCGAAATCTTCGGGCGGCATGTAGCTCGAATGCGGATCGAGATTGGTCAGCATGCCATTGATGGCACCCTCGATCAGAACCTTGTCGTCAGGGTCCGAGACGTAATTCTCGTGCACCTGCTCGAAAATCTCACCGAACAGATCAAGTTGGCGGAACGTTTCAGCATTGAAGCCCGTTCGCGCGAAACCGGCTGTCAAAAACGCAGCGGTGACAGCACTCCCGGCCAATGCCGCAGCTGCCAGTGCAGAAACTGACCCCGCACCTTTAAAGCGTTTTGGCGACAGGCGGGCGGAACGGTGGCTTTCAATGGTCATAAATAAGTCCGGTAGCTTAAATCCGTTGATGTTTAATGTGGCATGTCGCGAGACTTGTAGCAAAGCCCGATTCGGCGCTGTGGCATGAAAGTCACGTCAGGTTAACAGGCGGCTAGCGTATTGAAGAAATCAGCCATGGCGCGGGGTTGATGGGAACATTATTGCGGCGGATCTGAAAACGAAGCGCACCCGGCCCACCTCTGTCCATACTGCCCAAAGGCTCACCGGCGCGCACCACATCATCACGCGTCACGTCCAGCGTGCCAAGTCCGACCAGCACCAGGCGGTAATCGTCTCCAACGTCGATGATCACGATATTTCCAAGACGCCCCACGGGGGCAGCCCACACAACGCGCCCGCCGAAGGGCGCCGTGACGATGGCGCCCGGCCGCGTTGACAGGGTGATATCTTCGGACCGGCCACCGCCCTCCTGGGTCACGCCGAAACCGGATGTGATGCGCCCGGCGGCGGGCAGCGGCAGGGCGGACAACGCCGCGCTAAAGCGGCTTGGAAGATTGGCGTAAATTTCCGGGCCACCGGTTGGCGCCTCAGGCCGCGGCACCACGCGGCTTGGCCGTGCTGCGATGCCTGCGATCAGGTCTCGCAAGGTTGTGGCTTCTTGCGCCAGCTTGCGATCTTCCTCTTCGATCTGTGCCAGTCGCGCCCGGTCCCGGGCATGGGCCGCCTCGCGCTGGCTCAGGGCGTCTTCCAGCAGCCGCCGCCGTTCGGACAGGGCGGATTCGGTGCGATCAAGTTCCTGCCGCTCCCGTGCCTGGCGGGCGCGGATGTCGGCAATGCGGTCAAGCTGCTCGCGCAACGCCTTGGCTTCCGCCTGCAGCTCCGGCGTCACGGCAGACAGGGCGATGGCGGCAACCGCAGCATCCGTCGCGTCGTCGGGAGAGACCGCCAGCGCCGGTGGGCGAGAACGTTCAAGGGACTGGAGCGCGGCGAGAACATTGCTCATCGCCGTCTGGCGCGCCTTGAGGTCTGCGCTTGCAATTTCTTCTTCCGCCGACAGGGAGGCGAGACTGTCCTCAAGCGCGGTGGCTCGGCCCTCAGCATCCTGAAGGCTCTCGGCAATGGTCACGATTCTGGATTTCAGATTGGCCAGCGCCTGTTCTGCAGCTTCGGTCTTCTCGCGCAGTGCCGCCGCGTCCCGCGCATTCTGGCGCATCTGATCTTCAATCCGGCGCAGGCGTTCAGCTTCTTCAGCCGTCTGCCCTTCCTGCGCCGAAGCGCATGTCAGCGCCGCGACCGCCATCAGCATGAATGACACCAGATACCGTCTCAGACCCATCACCATCTTCCTGCCGGGCTCCGTTGCGCCGACAGACGCGTTGTTTACCTTAATCCCGGTGATAGGGATGGCCAGTTAACAGAGTCATGGCGCGGTACAATTGTTCTGCGATCATTGCCCGGACCAGCATGTGCGGCCAGGTGGCACGACCGAAAGCGATTTTGGTCACCGGACGGCCTGCGAGCCGGTCCTGGAAATCGGACACGAATCCGTCTGCGCCGCCGATGAAGAATGTCATGGCCGGCGCCCCCTGATCACGCCGCTGCTCAATCAGCGCTGCGATCTCCCGGCTCGAAAGGTTCTTGCCCGCTTCGTCGAGGACGACCACCGGCCCCTGCTGCGGCACGGCGTTCAGGAGCAACCAGGCTTCCTTGTCCTGCCGCGCAACGCCCGACAGCGCACGCGGGGCCTCCACAACGCTGAGCGAAGGCCCATCAATGCCAAGGCCGCGCGCAAGGTCCTGCGCCCGGCCCAGATATTGATCCGTCAGGAGAGAGTGCGGTGAGCGGGCATCCTTACCCACGACCGCTAAATGCAGGCCAAACAGCCTTAATCCTCCGACGCGTCGCCAAAGGCGTCGGTCTGCGGCGCAAAATCGCTGGTCGTATCCGTCGTGAAGATTTCCGGGGCCCAGATCCGCTCAAGGTTATAAAACCCGCGAACTTCAGGCCGGAAGAGATGGACGATTACATCGCCGGCATCAATCAATACCCAGTCACAGGCCGGCAGTCCTTCGACCGCCACCTTGCCGTAACCGGCTTCTTTCAATTCGCGCTGGATCTTGTCTGCCATCGCCCCGACGTGACGCTGCGAGCGCCCGGACGCGATAATCAGCGCGTCGGCGACATCGGATTTGCCTTCAAGATCGATTTTGACAATGTTCTCAGCCTGATCGTCGTCAAGGCGCTGAAGAACAAGCGACAGGATTTCCTGTGGGTCTGACGATGCTGTTTCGTTGTTGAGTGAATTCATCATCGTTGCGGCGCGTTCCTGAGCGCCGCCAAAGGACTGAACGTGCAGATCCTACCTCCAAAAATGCGTCTTCGACAGTGAAGACCAAGCCAATATAGCATCGATGAAACCTTATCTAAAGGGTCTGTTTGGATGTCCTTAGCGCGGTCGAGCTGATCGGATTATGAGCAATCGGCAAGAAGGCCCAGGCAGGCGCCGCGGACAGCGGCAAGAGCGCCACCGCGTCAGGCCGCATTCGGTAGCCCGCATAGGCCCGCGCCGCCGGGCTTTTCAGCGCCGCCAGATCATGTCCAGGACGACTGATCACCGCCACAGGCATCGTCGACAATATCTGCTCCCACTGCCGCCAGCGATGAAAACTGGCCAGACTGTCAGCGCCCATCAGCCATACGAAATGGCTCTGGGTAAACCGCTTCGTCAGTTCCTTGAGCGTATCCACCGTGTAGCGCGTGCCCATCTTGTCTTCGATGTCGGTCACCCGCAGCCATGGTCGGCCCCCCGCCACCGCCCTCGCGCCGGCAAGGCGCTCCGGCAGCGGCGCGTAGTCTTTTGCTTCTTTGAGGGGGTTTTGCGGCGTGACCAGCCACCAGACCTGGTCGAGCCCTATAATACGGCGGGCGGCCGACGTCAGGTCCAGATGCCCCTGATGGGCCGGATTGAATGATCCACCCAGAAGGCCGATTTTAAGGCCTTTTGCCGTATCAGGGGTCGGTACCATCCTCTTGTGTTTCCTTTCAGGGAACTTTCCGGCAAACCGCCGCCTTGAGTTTCTTCTGACCGTCTATTCGGGACATAACGTTATGGCCATCCTCGTCACGGGCGCCGCCGGCTTTATCGGCCACTATACCGTCAAGGCCCTTCTCGATCGCGGAGAACAGGTCATCGGTGTCGACAGCCTCAACGATTATTACGACCCGGCCCTGAAACGGGCCCGTCTGGACAATATCGGGGAGAACAAGGCGTTCACCTTCGTCGAAGGCGATATTGCCGACGGCGCCCTCGCCGCCCTGCCCGTCACCCCCACCGGGATCATCCACCTCGCCGCCCAGGCCGGTGTCCGTTATTCCATCGACAATCCGCGCGCCTACGCCAAGGCCAATCTGACCGGCCATACGGAAGTGCTGGAGCTGGCCCGCGCCCTGCAGGTCAAATGCGTCTATGCCTCCTCAAGCTCGGTCTATGGCGGAAACACCAAGACCCCGTTTTCCGAGGAGGATCGCACCGACGATCCCGTATCGTTCTATGGCGCCACCAAGAAATCAGACGAACTGCTTTCCCAGTCCTATGCGCGGCTATATGGCCTGCCGCTGGTGGGCTTACGGTTTTTCACCGTCTATGGCCCCATGGGTCGGCCGGACATGGCCTATTGGATGTTCACGGACAAAATTCTGAAAGGCGAGCCGATCCGCATCTTCAATCAGGGCAAGATGGGCCGGGACTTCACCTATGTGGACGATATCGTCACCGGCGTTCTGGCTGCGTATGACCGCCCACTGGCGGTGCCGGACGGTATGCCGACGCATCGGATCTATAATCTGGGCAATGACAATCCCGAAGAGCTGATGACCCTCGTCACCACCATTGAGGACAAGCTGGGGCTGGACGCTGAGAAAATTTTCGAGCCTATGCAGCAAGGCGACGTAGAGCGGACCTGGGCGGATATCAGCCGCGCGCGATCAGAGCTTGGCTATGACCCGAAAACCGGGCTTGAAGAGGGGCTCGACCGCTTCGTCCACTGGTTCCGGGACTTCTACAACCGCTAAACCGACGGATCGTCCAAACCATGCCGCCGTGCCGCCGCTAGGACGGTGTTGCGCAGCAGGCAGGCGATGGTCATTGGCCCGACGCCGCCGGGCACCGGGGTGATCGCTCCGGCGACTTCCACTGCCTCGTCAAAGGCCACATCGCCCACCAGACGGCTTTTGCCGCCCTCGCCGTCGACGCGATTGATCCCCACATCGATCACCGTGGCACCGGGCTTGATCCAGTCGCCGTGGATCATTTCTGGCCGACCTACAGCCGCGCAGAGAATATCCGCCTGACGACAGATATCAGGCAGATCCTTCGTCCGGGAATGCGCCATGGTGACGGTGCAGTTCTCCGCCTGCAGCAGCATGGAGAGCGGCTTGCCCACAAGGATCGACCGACCAATTACCACCGCATGCTTGCCGCTCAGGTCACCTAGATGGCTCTTGGCAAGAATGACGGAGCCCTGCGGGGTACAGGCGACGAGTCCCTTCCGACCGAGCAACACGCGGCCAGCATTGACCTCGGTCAGGCCGTCTACGTCCTTCTCAGGATCAATCAGGGCAATGGCCGCGTCGCTGTTCAGATGGCTTGGCAGCGGCAGCTGCAGGAGAATGCCGTCCACGCGATCATCAGCATTGAGGTCCTGGATGAGGCGCTCAACAGCCTCTTGCGCGCTCTCTGCCGGCAGCTTGAACTCAAAGCTTTCCATCCCCGCCTCGCGGGTCTGCTTGGCCTTGTTGCGGACATAGACCTGGCTGGCAGGATCTTCCCCCACGAGAATGACGGCCAGTCCGGGCGCGCGGGCCAGCGGCGTTTTCAGCGCGCTGGCCGCCTCGGCGACGCGCACGCGCAGCTGGGCAGCAATGGCTTTCCCGTCAATCAGCGTGGCTGTCATGATTTAGAGTCCCCGATTCATGGCGGGATAAAATATGTAGGTATTCAGGCCGATCTTGAGCGCTCGCAAAGCGATAAAAAGAATGATCGGCGATATATCGATGCCGCCCATATTGGGCAGCAGATTCCGGATCGGCCGCAAGGCCGGCTCCGTCAGCGCATAACAGGTCTGCAGGATCGAGCGGACAACATTATTGTTATTGTTGATCACGCCGAAAGCGATCAGCCAGCTGGCGATGATCGAGACCAGCAGGATCAGCACATAAAGATCGATCAACGCGAATACGATATATTCGATGACGGCCACGGTCCGGCTCCCTTCAAAATTCAAGACCCGCATCTAGGGCGGGTTGCACCGACACTCAAGGAAGCTTGATCCATGCGCGTTGCGCAAAACTGAATGCCCCGCACGCGGCTGGTTCTTCGGAGCAGACCGACTACCTTATGGCATGACAGCGCAACGGCGCTGACCGCCTTTTTGGAGAGACCCATGAAAACGCTTCTTCTCGCTGCCCTCGCCTCAACGTCATTCACTGCGGCTGCCTTTGCAGCCGATGACCACATGGAGGCCAATGGCCTCGCCGCAATCGCATCCGGCACCTATGAAATCGACAAGAGCCATGGCTATGTCAACTTCACCTACAACCATATGGGCCTGTCGAACCCGATCCTCAGCTTCACTGATGTTGACGCAACGGTACAGCTCGTCGCCGATGATCCAACGAAATCCACGCTGATGGTCGATATCGACCCAAGCTCTGTCAGCACCGGCGTTGAAGTGTTCAACGGCCACCTGACCGGCGAAGACTGGCTTAACGTCGCCGAGTATGACGACATCACCTTCAAATCGACCAGCCTGACGATGACCGATGCCGAGAACGGCACCCTGACCGGTGACCTGACCCTGAAAGGCGTCACCAAGCCTGTCACGCTCGACGTCACCCTCAATGGCGCCAAGAAGCACCCGATGAAAAACATCGACGCTTTCGGGATTACCGCCACGGGCACCATCATGCGCTCTGAATTTGGTCTTGGTGCTTATGTCCCTGCAGTGAGCGACGAAGTCGAGCTCATGATCAGCGCGGAATTCCTTAAGGCTGAGTAAGTCTCACCCTCTCCCCCAAGGCCTGCCTCCCAAGGCCAAAGGGCGCTCCATTGGAGCGCCCTTTTTTGTGGTTCATCAGTGATCAGACAGATCCGGGATCGTTTCGAGAGACAGAATGTCCTCGTAGCTCGGCCGCCTTCGGATGACGTGGAAACGGTCGCCGTCCACCAGCACCTCTGGCACCAAAGGCCGCGTATTGTATTGAGAGGCTGAGACAGCGCCATAAGCGCCCGCCGTGCGGAACGCCAACAGATCACCTGGCTGCGGATCCTGCAGAGCGACGTCTCTGGCGAACAGATCGGTTGATTCACAGACCGGTCCGGCCACGTCGTAATTGGTCGCAGCTGCGTCTTTTTCCGTCACCGGCATGATTTCATGATGGGCGCCGTACAGCATGGGACGGATCAGATCGTTCATCGCCCCGTCGACAATGGCGTAGGTGCGCGTTTCCTGATCTTTGGCATAGAGCATGGAGACCACGAACAGCCCTGCATTGCCGACGATCATGCGCCCCGGCTCCAGCATGACGCGGATATCCGTACCGTCTGTCACGCTGCGGATCAGTTTTGCATAATCCGACGGCAGGGGTGGCGGCTCTGCTGCCCGGCCATAAGGAATTCCGAGCCCACCACCCAGGTCAAGCGTGCGGATATCATGTCCCATGCCGCGCAACGTCCCCACCAGTTCGACAGCGGACCGCGCCGCCGCCTCAAATGGCGCAAGAGAGGTGATCTGCGAACCGATATGCATGGCGACGCCCTGGACCCGGATGCCGGGCAGTTTTTCAGCCAGAGCATAGGCATCGAACGTGCGGGCGCGGGGCACACCAAACTTGTCGCCCTTGCGTCCGGTCGAAATCTTGTCGTGCGTACCGGCGTCCACATCGGGATTGATCCGGAATGAAACGGGGGCTGTCATGCCCTTTTCACTGGCCACGCGTGACAGGACCGCCAGCTCGGCTTCGCCCTCGACATTGAACTGGCCAATGCCGGCATCGAGGGCGTCGGCGATCTCCCGCTCGGTCTTGCCGACCCCGGAAAAGACGATCCGCTCTGCCGGAATGCCTGCCTTCAGGGCACGGAATAATTCGCCACCAGAGACGATATCAGCACCTGCGCCGCGTTTGCCAAGCAACGACAGGACCGCAATGTTCGACAGGCTTTTCACCGCAAAGGCGATGAGCGTGTCTGTCCCGGCGAAGCCTTCGGCAAAAACATCGAAATGCCGGCGGAGTGTCGCCGTGCTATAGACATAGAATGGCGTGCCCACCGACCGTGCGATTTCCGGCAGCGGCACATTTTCAGCACACAGCGTGCCGTCGACATAAGCGAAATGGTCCACGGGCCTACCCTGCAGCTCGGGCGTCTACGGGCGGCGGCGGCATGTCGAGCGGGGCCTTGCGGCCACAGCCGGAAAGGCAGGCGGCAAGCGCGACGAAAAGGATCAGGGCAGCTTTCATATCCGTCGCTTGCGCGGCTCGTTATCCTTCGTCAAGTGACGGCAGGCACTGAGAATGAGGATCAATCGTCCATGGACCTGCAGAATTTACTGACCCGCGGCACGCTGATCCGCGTCATGGGTGCAATCGCCGGGCTGTGGATCGTCATCATTCTCGTTATCGCATCGCAATCGCCTGATACGGCGGCGGTCAGCGCCGGCGGTGACGTCCGCCCGCCAAAGGGTTTTGAGCTGGCTTTCCCGCCTCGGCCCGTCCCTGCGATGACCCTGACGGATGGGGACAGGGCTGTCAGCCTGCGATCCCTGGCGGGCCAACGCCTGCTGGTCCAGTTCTCTCCCAGTCCCTGCGAAGGGTGCGAGGAAGCGGGCCGCGATCTTCTCGATTTGCGCCAGACCTTTGATCAGGACGCGCTTCGCGTGGCTGTGGTGACACAAATTAGGCCTGCCGCGCCTGTTTTTGGCACCTTTCACGATGCAGACGGCCAGATGACCACCTATATCGGACGCAATGCAGCGAAACCCGTCACTATCCTCTATGATCCCACAGCCAATTGCGAGATTGGCCGTATTGTCGGCGTAGTTGATTGGCAGTCCGAAGCAGTCAAACGGTTTCTATCAGCGTCCTTGACAGAAGCCGGATGCCGATAAACGGTAAAAAAATTAATTCGCGCGGGATATCCGCCCTTAACGGCGCCCGCACTTTTCGATACGAGTCGCCTCAGGAATGGAGAGACACATGCTGAACAACACCCTGAAATCTGCCCTTTTGGGGGCCGCCGCCGTACTGGCCTTGAGCGCCTGTGGCTCCGATGACGAGGGTAGCGCTGCTGACCTCTCCGTATCGAAGCCGGCGGCCGTTTCCAAATCGTCGCCGCTCGACAAGCCTTTCATGCTGAAAGATGCCGAGCCCGTCGACGTCCCGGCGCTGCTGACCTCCACCGGTCTGGCCGACATGCTTGAGTACAGCTCTGCTGAATTTGACAGCAAGCTGGGCGCCACGGTCCTGACGAACGTCAAGCCTGCTGGCGAAAACGAGATGATGTCGATCGGCCGGATTGAAATTTATGGCCTGAACGATGACGCCATCACCACGCTGACATCCGGCGGCTCCCTCGCCCAGATGACCGACATGTTCGAGAAAGTCCGCGTCTTCGACCTGGCCGCTGACTTCCCGATCCCAAACGAGCCGACCTGGAACGCCGAAGGCGAGATGACCGAAACGGCGCCTGGCAAAGGCAAATTCTCGATCGCGGCCATGGAATTTGACGGCCTGAAGTTGAAGTCGAAAACGCTGGCAGAGGGCGAGATGGAGGCCGAGGGCGCCGACATCGCCAACAAGCTGAAGTCGATGTCGTTCAACGGCATGGCCATGAAGGGCCTGCTCGTTGATATGTCCGGTGTCCAGGGTGGTCAGGCCATTGGCATGACGGCCGATGACATGCGGTTCGGCAGCTACAGCAACGGCAAGTTCGGCGGCTTCTTCGCCAAGGGCTTCGGCTACAATGTCACGCAGACGGATGAATCAATTGAGCAGGCCATGTCGTCCATGGGCGGCGGCGCTGCGATGATCATGAACTCACCGCTGAAAAACCTGATCTTCCCGAAAAACGCCAGCGGCACGATTGGCGAAATGACCTGGGATGGTTTCTCGGTGGCTGGCCTGCTGCCCTACCTTGAATCCGGTGAAACACCTCCGGTTTCGGCCAAGGATCTGATTAGCGTCGGCGGCATGGAAATTCTCGACCAGACCTCCATGGTCAATGGCAAGAAAGCCGCCAGCGTTGAGCGGACGGCGATCTCTCCCATCGAATTCTATCACTTCATGCCCAAGCAGATCAAAATGGTCAGCGAAGGCGAGACGATGGACTTCACCGCCTATGTGGGCGACGAAAACCCTGAGATCAGCAGTGTCCTGAAGAAAAACGGTTTCGACAAGGTCGAGAGCGAATCAAGCTTCGTGTACACATTCGATCCCAAGGCAAAATCGATCACGCTGCGGTCAGAGTCCGATGCTGACAATCTGTTCGGCATGAACCTGAACGCTGACGTCGGCAATTTCGATTACGATGCCATGGTTGCCGAAGATGGCGATGGCGAAGCGGCCATGATGGCGACCACCATCAAGGGTCTGAGCCTTAAGCTTGAAGACGAGAAGCTCGTGGACACGATCTTCGCGGTTGTCGGCGCGGCAAACGGGACCGATCCGGCACAATTGCGCCAGCAGGCGTCCGGCATCGTCACCCTGGGCGCCATTCAGGGCGGCCAGATTTCCAAGCGCATCCCGGACTATGCGACAGCCGTTTCGACCTTCCTGAACGAAGGCGGCACGCTGGAGATCAAGGTTGCTCCTGCTGAGCCTGTCACGGTCGGCTCGCTGGCGGCGATGGGTGAGCAGAACCCAGCCGGTATGCTCGATACGCTGAACCTGACGGTCAAGCAGTCGAACTGACCTCGGTCAGAATGATGTGAAAAGGGGCGCCCTATCGGCGCCCCTTTTTCGTTTCAGTCTCGATACTGATCAGCGATGAATTGAGCCATGGGCGTGAAGGCTTCGACCACCGCGCGGTAGATGCCGCGCTTGAACGGCACGATCAGGTCCGCAATTTCTGATAGCTCGGCCCAGCGCCAGTCGCAGAATTCCTGGGGCGGCTCCGCCTGCAGGTCGACTTCGCTATCATCCCCCTCAAACAGCATGAGCGCCCATTTCTGGCGCTGGCCTTGCCATTTATCCCCCTTGCGCTGGCGATAATCCGGCGGGAAGTCATAGACCAGCCAGCCCGGCGTCATCATCAACAGGCGCGCCGAGCGCAGGCCGGTTTCCTCGAACAGTTCGCGCCGCGCTGTCTGCTCAGGGGTTTCCCCCCTGTCCATGCCGCCCTGGGGCAGCTGCCAGCGATAGGTCTGGTCCCGATTGGCATTCTTAGGGGGCACCCGCTGGCCCAGCCAGACCTGGCCCTTCTTGTTCAGTACGCAGATGCCAATATTTGGCCGGTAGTGCGACAGTTCCGGCAACTCTTTCATGACTTTCCTTGCGATAGGGCCGAAGATGCAGGGAGGACCTGATGCGCAGGCGTTGACGGCGCGTCGATCCACGCCTTGAGGTCATCGAGCCCGCCGTCTCCGGCATAGATTTTGACCAATGGTGGTTTTGGCCCTGTTGGACCGTTGGCCAACATGCCGTCAAGGCGAGCGTAGAGACCGGACTGGCCCGGCGGAATAACGAGAGCCACCGCCGCATAGGGCAGCTGCATCCGCTGGGCGATCGCGCCGGCCATGCCTGTGTCATCGATATAGCCAAGGCCCGACGATTTGATCGTCGACAGAACAGGGCCAATGGCGGCGGGTTGGGTGGAGAAGGTCCCGCCCAGATAGTTGGTGACCATCGGATAGGCGGGCGCGCGGGACAGGATCCATTCAAGGCGCTTCACATTGGCATCCACTGCCCGCTCGGTCGACAGGGCGGCTGGCCCGAGGGAATCGAGCGGGACCGAGGACTGCTCCATCGGGATTTCAATAACCACTTCATGCCCCGCTGCTACCGCCTCCGTCAGCAGCACATCGAGATTTTTGGTGTAAGGCACGAAGCTGAGTGAGACCTCTGCAGGCAGGTCATTGATGGCCCGGCGCGCAAGTTCTTCATCAGGGCCAAGCCCCGACACGAGAAGGGCGATCCCCGGCTTTCCATTTAAGGCGGCCAGATGCCGATAGGTCTCAAACGGCGTTTCACCTGCCGGACCGAGTTTTGGCTTTCTGCCCTGCGCGGTGGTCGCCACCATGTCGGACCGGGCGCTGAGCGGCGGCAGACGCGTCGTTCCCCTCGCCGGTCTGGATGCGCCCCCATCCCCAGGCACCGTGATAATAACGGCGTCCGGCCCGGCCAGATCAAGCGCATCTTCGGGTGAGAGAGGGATATCTTCGTCCGGCACAGCGGGCGTCGGCACCCGCATGCTGGGCGGCTCACGCCCATCAGCGGCGGGATCGTCGCCGGCCATGGCACCCGCGCCCGCCAGCGGATCGGCACCGGCATAGCGGTCAGCCTCTTCCGGCACGTCGACAATGATTTCGGCCTGCGGCGGCGCCGGGGTCGGCAGAACAAGAACAACAATCAGACCAAGCAGCACCGTTGCCCCCAGCGCAATCCACGCTTTCATCAATCGCGACAGGACAAGGGGACGTTTTCTGGACACCGTTGGATCTTTCCCTACATCTTATCTGACAAACGAACTGTCATTCTGGAACAAAGATTTGCGCTGTCAGGGCTCAATGCCCTAGACCGGTTTGCCGCAGGGCGACAGCCTGCAGGCGCGCGAACAAGCACAACGATGGCGTCGATATACGCGCCGGGGGAAAAGATGGCCGACGAAAAGACCATGACCGATGCTGTGACGCCTGAGCCGGCGAACGAAGACGGTCAGCCCCACCTTGCCGATGCGGCTGATGAGCGCGAGCGTGCCGCCGCCGATATCCGTCGCCAGGAGGAAGCGCGGCAGTCTCGTCGCAAAATCTGGTCACGATCCCGCTCGACGCTGATCGCCAAGCTGATCGAAGCGAAGAAGCGCTATGGCGCCGACAAGGTCGCGATGATCGAGCCTGATGGCCGGACATTCACTTATAAGCAGCTGGTCCAGGGCGCCTTTGCGCTTGGCAACGCGTTCCGCCGGGTCACATCCCGCGGGGAGCATGTCGGCGTGATGATGCCGACAACGGCAGGCGGCGTCATCGCCATCCTTGCCCTACACGTGGATACGCGTGTGCCCGCCATGCTCAACTTCACGGCGGGAGAGAAAGCGCTGCGCGCAGCGCTGGATGTGGGGCAGATCAAGACGATCATCACCTCGCGCCAGTTCATCGAGGTTGCCCAACTGGAGCATCTCGTCGAGGCACTGTCCGATGTGGCAGAGTTCAAATATCTCGAGGACATCAAGGACAGCCTGAAAAAGGTCGACAAGCTGCGCGCCGGCGCGGGCACGATGTTTCCGGCCCTGCTGCGTCGCCCGACGCCGCCCGAAAGCCCAGGCGTCATCCTCTTCACCTCCGGCACCGAAGGCAATCCGAAAGGCGTTGTCCTTTCGCACCAAAATCTGTGCGCAAATGTCGAGCAGATCTGTGACCATGTGGAGCTCGAGCCGACCGACATTTTCATCAACCCGCTGCCGATCTTCCACTCCTACGGCCTGACCGGCGGGATCTTCTTCGGCATTCTCAGCGGCAAGGCCGTCATTCCATACCCATCGCCGCTGCACACCAAGATCATTCCGGAGATGATCGAGAAGCACGGCGCGACGATCATCTTTGCAACCGACACCTTCCTGCATCGCTATCTGCGGTCGGCCAAGCCCGGCAGCATGGCAACGATCCGCTACGCGGTCTGTGGCGCCGAGCGGGTGCGGGACGAGACCCGTGCGCTGGCCAAGCGCCTGTTCGGGTTCAATGTCCTTGAGGGTTATGGCGCCACCGAAGCGGCACCCGTGATCGCGGTGAACCAGCCCGGCGATATCCGCCCGGGTACGGTGGGCAAGATGCTGCCCGGGATCGAAACCCGGATCGAGCCGGTCGAGGGCCTGTCCGATGGCGGGCGTCTCTTCGTGCGCGGCCCCAACGTGATGTCCGGCTACATCGATCCCGACCAATCCGGCGCGCTGATCGTCCCGGAGGATGGCTGGCACGACACAGGCGACATCGTCCACATCGACGGCGGGGGATACCTCTCCATCCGCGGGCGCCAGAAGCGGTTCGCCAAGATTGCCGGTGAGATGGTCAGCCTGGCCGTGGTCGAGAACTGTGCCAGCGTTGTCTGGCCCGACAGCATCCATGCCGCGATCATCATGCCCGACCCGAAGAAGGGCGAGCAGATCATTCTTCTGACCGAAGAGCCTGACCCGAAGCCGGAAACCCTGAAAGACTGGGCCCGAGCTCATGGGGTGCCGGAACTGGCCCTGCCGCGCCGCGTGCTGCATGTGGACGACATCCCGATGCTGGGCACAGGCAAGGTGGACTATATCAAGCTCAACGATATGGCCGAGGACATGATCGCCGAGGCCGAGGCACAGGCGCGAGCTGCGGAATAGGCACGAAAAGAGGGGGCCTGCGATGCGCGCGCGCCCTCAATCATAGTCTGGAAAATTAGGTGATCAGTCGATCGGCCGGAAGATCAGAGTCAGCACGATGCCGACAATGCCGAAGAACATCCACATGGGCGCTTCCAGCACAAATTTCATGACACCGCTTTCTGGCGGCGTCATCTGAAGCCCGAGCAGGCTGAGAATTTCAGCCGTGGTGCGCACCACGGGCTCCCCCGCCTCCAGCGTTGAAATGCCGTCGGCGCCCAAGAGCATCAACGCCACAGCCACCAGAAGCCACGCTACAATTCTAAAAATAGCCATTGGATATGCCCGCCCGCCTGTCCTGCCTTTGTGTTACCCTATCGCAGGGATGGCCTTCCTGCAAGAAAGTCTAAACCTTGTCCGCCAACGCCCAAACATGCCTTGCATTTTCCGATCGGTGACGGCAAACGGTGCCTCCTTAACGGACAGGTGGCCGAGTGGTCGAAGGCGCACGCCTGGAAAGTGTGTAGGCGGGTAACCGTCTCGAGGGTTCGAATCCCTCTCTGTCCGCCACTTCAACGCGCCCGGCCAACGGCCGGGAAATTGATCCGGGGGATCAATTTTAGCGGTTGAGGGCCCCGGCAGGGGCGATCGCACACCGCCCTCTTAGGAGCGCCCCCTACCCCTCCGTGCGCACGGGCGGCAAAGGGAAGCGCAGGTCGATGGTCAGCCCCTCGGCATCCCAGTGCCGTTCGACCGTGCCGCGGAGCGACGCCTGCAGCGTGAACTGCTCCAGCTTTGATCCGAACCCGGTGGTTTCAGGCTTGCCCGTCACGGCGGGGCCGCCCCGTTCGGTCC
Organism: Parvularcula sp. LCG005; assembly: GCF_032930845.1. Taxonomy (GTDB): domain Bacteria; phylum Pseudomonadota; class Alphaproteobacteria; order Caulobacterales; family Parvularculaceae; genus Parvularcula. The sequence continues at coordinate 2,782,097 of NZ_CP136758.1, forward strand.
ACTTCATGCAGACATTCTCCCCCTCCTTGTGCAGACGGATATGCAGCCGCCCGCCATCAACCGAAAGAGCCCCGTATTTTGCCGCGTTCGTCGCAAATTCATGGAACAGAAGCGCAAGGGGCGTGAGGTCCCGCGAGGCAAGGGGCATATCCTCCCCCGTCACGATAAGGCGCGATGTTTCATGCTCATACGGACCAATGACCGCGCGCAAAAGCTCGAATATCGTGGCGCAGGTGCCGGTTGAGGTGCTGCCCGTCACATCCGGCATGGTCAGGTCATGGGCCAGCGCGAGGGCGCCGATCCGTTGGCGCAGCTCGCGCGCCAGATCATCCTTTGAATCCGCCATGCGCGCCGACAGGCTGACGAGACCGCCCACCACGCTGAACAGGTTTTTGATGCGGTGATTGGTTTCCCGTAGCAGCAAGGTCTGCTTTTCCGCGGCCAGTTTCTGCGCGGTGATGTTACGGGCGATCTTTGATGCGCCAACGACCACGCCATCGGCATCCCGCAGGGGGGAGACGCTGACGCTAACATGGATCAGATGGCCGTCCTTGTGCTGACGGATTGTTTCGAAATGCTGGATCCGTTCGCCACGGCGAATGTTCTCGAGGATCTTGTCCTCTTCATGCAGACGATCCTCAGGGATGATGCGGGTCAGGGGCTGACCGATCATCTCCTCGGCTGAATAGCCAAACAGACGCTCCGCCGACGCGTTCCAGGTCTGCACGGTACTATCAAGCGTCTTGCCGATGATGGCGTCGTCGCTGCTCTCCACGATCGCGGCAAGCTTTGCCACCGCCTCTTGGGCCTGCCGGCTGGACTGGGCCTCGCGCTGGGCCTGCTTGATCAGCTCCGCATTCTCAATTGCCACCGCCGCATGGGCCGCAATGGCGCAGACCATCGCTTCGGTCTCGGCATCAAACTTCGCCGGCTCGTCATGGGCGATGAGAAGGCTACCATGCACCTTGCCCGAGGCGGAGACCACGGGCACCGCCAGATAGCTGACCACCGGCAAATGCCCTTTTGGCATGCCGTAATGGGGGGCGAGCTTGCCGTAGCGGGGATCTTTCCGAATATCGTCGGAGCGGACGACGGAGACGCCATCGAAAGTAGGAGCGAAAACGGCGGTCTTGCGCGGCATGTCAAACACCGAGAACGCTTCGATCGGCGCGCCGGAAACGGTGTAGAGCTGCATCAGCTCATTCTGCTCGTCGAGGACATTGTAGAAAAAAGCGCCAAACTTGCCGCCTGACCACTCCGTGGCCGTATCGGTCACAAGTTGCACGACCTCCTGCAGGTCCAGCCCCGTGGACACCGTCAGGGCGATCTTGCTGAACATTTGAAGTCGAGAAATTTCAAGCGACTGTTTGTCTGATGTCATCGAAGGCCATGTCGTTTGAAATGAATAGCAGTCGCTAGCCGCGACGATTTTTAGGACATAGCGCGAAGACCGGGAAATGTCACCGCAATGACAAAGTCACGCGAGCACACTTTCGGCGCGAATTCGCACGAGAATACAACGTCTTCCAGACAGCGTCAGAACTGCCACCCGACACCGGCGGCGGTGCCGAACCGCCCCTGGGAGTCATAAGTGCCGCCCACGCGGACCAGCGTGCGCGCGTCATGCATCGCCCGAGAAAAACCGACGGCGATACCGTTCTGGCCATCGTAATGGGCAACGCCAAGGGCGAGGACGCCTTTGCCGGACTGGGTCGCCTGGGGCAGGCTGGCCGCCGCCAGGGCTGTCGCCGTCCCGGCATTGGCGCGGCGGCGGACGTCGCCTAGCTCATTCGTCAGGAGCGCGACACGTTGATCGGTATACGCCATCGATGCATGGACCGCGTCCATCATCCCCTGATTGAGTTGCGCAACATTCACGCCGTCCGTCGGGGCGACCCCTGGTGCAACATTCCGGACGCGGACCGGCTGCCCCACTGTCCCCAATGACACTGAATTCCGATCATCACTGTCATAGCGGACGGCGAGACGGGACTGCTCAACAGCTGTCTCTGCCGCCAGAGCCGCAAGATCAATACGATCATTAGTCTCTTTGAGCTGCTGTCCGTTCACCGCATCGGTAGAGCCCGCCGCGACGCGTCCCTCGGCCACATTGCTGATCGTCACCGCGTCTTCGCCATTGCCCTGCAGGCGCACATGGTTGGTCGTCAGAGCCGACGGCGTCGCGCCATCGGTCTCATCCACATAGGTGATGGGGTTCAGACCGGTGGGCGCGGATAGAGCCCCAAGCGTGCTCTGCAACTGGGCGATATCATCATTCTGCCCACCGATCTGTTGCTGCAGCCCAAAAAGCTGTTCACCGGTAACGGCGTCGGTTGAGCCGATCTGCACCTGCCCGGCCGCCAGATTGGTCAGGCGCGTGCCGCTGGTCCCGGCGAGCGTCAGCTGGGTCAGTGCCCCATTGTCATAGGTTACGCCAAGGGGCGAAGCGCTATCGGCCGCGGTGCCTGTCCCTGTTCCCGTCATCGCGGTGATGGCGTTGAGAGCCGACGATACCGTGCCGTAATCCGCGCCGTTGATGGTGAAGACAGGTCCGGTGACCTGGCCGAGGGCTGCATCATAGAAGGCGCCACCGCCAAAGCCCGTCGCCAGTGCATGGCCGAGAATTTCCGCAATACCGCGCAACTGGTCGACATTGACTGCGTCCCACCCCTCACTGCCCGGGGCAACACCGGTGATCTGTCGCCCGGCGATGGGGGTGGGCAGACCATCGGGGCCGATGAAGGAGATATTCTGCCCGACCGCCACTTCAGATGCTGAGCGCTGCAGGCCGGCAAGCCCGAAAGCCACATAATCGGTCTGTGCACCGCGTTTGGCTTCGGTCAGACCACCAAGAGCAACTGACCCCTCCGATGAGGCAATGGAGCCAGGCCCGATCGCCACAGAACCGACAGCGGTCGACAGCGCCCGAAAGCCCAATGCTGTACTGCCATAGCTTTCCGCGCGGGCGCTCTGCCCAACCGCGAGAGTGAAGAGATCAAGGGCCGCCGCCTCAGTGCCGAGAGCCGTGGCAAAATCTGCTGTCGCGCGCACCCGCTCCCCCACCGCGAGGGATTTGAGACCCGACGCCGTAGAGCGCGCCCCCAGGGCCGTCGATTCAAGCGCCAGCGCGGCGGCGTTGTCGCCAACGGCCAGCGAATATCCACCATCGGCCGATGCTGTTGCGCCAAAAGCGGTCGAGCGTTCACCGTTGGCTTCGGCCATATTACCAACCGCCGTGGAACTGGCCCCCGATGCCCGCGTATCATTGCCGATCGCGAACGTGTCATCGGACGTGACCTGAACGTTTGAGCCCATGGCAAATGAGCGGTTCCCGGTCACGCGGTTATTTGAGCCGACAGCAATAGCGCCATTTCCGCTGACCATATTCATGCGACCCAAGGCAATTGCCGTTTCCCCATTCGTCGTGTTCAACTCACCAATCGAGAGGCTGCCCGAACCCACGGCCATGTTGGTGTTACCAAGAGCCACAGCCCCTGCGCCTGTCGCCTCATTGTCCTTACCCAGCGCGATCGCGCCGTCACCGGTGGCGAAGTTGGGGTCACCAATCGCCACGGCCCCGTCGCCGGACGCCACGTTGGCAAAGCCGATGGACACAGCCTTTCCGTCCCGGGCCTCGGCACCGTCACCAATGGCCACAGAGTTTTCCGACATGGCCTTGGTATTTCGGCCCGCCGCAATGGCACCGTCCGCATCCGCAAGGGCGCTGGGCCCAATAGCCGTCGAGTCCGTTCCCCGCGCCTCGGAATCGGGGGCGACGGATGTTGAATTGAAATAGCGGCTCGCTCCATCACCACCTCCTGACGACGTGGTCGCCAGAGACAACAGGTAGGTTTCAATCTCACCGATAACGGACTGAACGTCCGTGTAAGTTGATCCGCCGTAATCGAGCTGCGCCAACACCGTATTTGTCAGTGCATCATAGGTCGACGAAGAACTGATCAGCCGGGCGATATCCTGGCCGAGCGCATTGAGCTGGTTGCCCGTAATGGCATCCGTGGCCCCCGCCCCGATCGTCCCGTCCGCCAGACCATTCAACCGGACGGGAACCAACCCGTCGCCCAGCAAGACGGATGTCTGCCCGGCATCCGTATACCGAACGACCACATCATCCAGCGCCGTCAGCGCGCCTGTCAGCCCGAACAGATCGCCGGAGAGGACCGACAGCGCACTGTTCGTAGCAAAGAGCTGCGCACCATTGACCGCATCGCTGGACGTTGCGTCTACCGCCCCATCGGCGAGGTTCGAAACGGACACAGGCTGCACACCGTCGCCGAGCACGATGGCTGTCCGGGCAGACGAAACATATTGCACGGCGAGATCGTTCAACAGGTCTACATCGTCGCTGACATTGCCGAACGCGGTGTTTAGCGTTGAGAGATCCGTCGACACCACATCCACTTGTAACGTCAGATCATCGAGATCAGTCCGGACCGTATACAATTGCCCCCCACTGACGGCATCCCTCGACCCTGACGCGATTGCCCCATCGGCCAGATTGGTGACCGTGACAGGATTGACACCATCGCCAAGGTCAATTTGTCGCCGGGTAATATCCGTGTACTGTACGCTGATATCACTCAATGCCGTCAGATCGAATGTCAAAGTGCCGACCTGGGTCGAGACGAGATCTACATTGTCCGACACACGGGTGAGCTGAGCGACGTTGACCGCGTCCGTGTCGGCTGACCCCGGCGCCAGATTCGTCAACTGGCGTTCGGCCCCAGCGCTGCCGATCGAGACTTCGCCTACTGATGTCTGCAGCGCTGTCAGCGCTGGCGCGCTGTAGGATGCGACCGCGCCCCGCAGGCTCGAAGACCCGGCGCCGATGGCGACACTGTTTGCGGCTGTCACCGTGGCTGATGCCCCAAGGGCCACGCCGCCCGTCGCACTCGCCCCCACAAGACTATCCGTACCGATTGCAATGGACGCGGCGGCGCTGGCGTCAGTCTCCGCACCATTGCCCAGGGCGATCGAGTCGATCTCTCCACTGACCGCCAGCCGCCCCTCATCACCAAGCCCGGAAATCCGGTTACCGCCAATGGCTAGCCCGCTGCTGTCATCCAGCATGTAGCCATCGGCTGTTTCAACACAGTCGTCAGCCGAGGTGATCAGCGTCCCGTTGAGGCTCAGCGCCTGAAGCGTGATCGGGTCTCCCGCAGCAGCATCGGCGAGGGGGCCGGAAACATCGGTGGACAGATCGGGAAAGGTGATGAAGGGCGTTTCCAGAATACTGAGGGCATTGTTCAGATAGGTTTCAATCGGCCCCACAATATCCTCAAGCGTTGGCGCCATGATGTCGGTCACGACTGAGGGCGGCAGCGACACACCAGAACAGGCGCTGATGATATTATCCTGCGACTGCGCAGCGAGCGCCCCTTGGGAGGCGCTCGTCAGTAACATCCAGCTGGCGACACACCCCAACGTCACGCCCCGTGACTTGCCGCGATGTGTGGCGCGGTGGCACGATCTCAGAGAAGAACTCAGCGACAACATCATGAGCGATGATCCGGTGGCGTTGGTTACAAAGAACAATCTTGGATTGTATTATCCTATTGATTTCTATCTCTGGTGTTAATCGCGTCAGCCAAATCGCCAATTATTTGCGCCGGCGGTCTTCGCACCGCATTTTGGGCATTTTGGACGCCTCGTCGCTGTACTTTCGCCATTTTGAGCGTCATGGATAATGTGCGGTTCTGGAGGGAAACGGTATGACTTTGGCATCTTCTCGGGTAGGGCTTGTTCACAGCGCGCTTCTGGCGCTTGGCCTTTTTGGCGGTATCGCCGGGTGCTCGGACAAGTCATCAGAGCGCATCGAAACCGTCCCGCTGGAGTCGTCTTTATCGACACCTGACGTCGCCGATCTGGCCACCCCGTCGGCCGGGACGCCAATGGAAGACGCGTCGTTCCGCTATTTGCGATACGCCACCAACACCGATGCCGCGACGCCGGAAATCTGCCTGACGTTTTCCGCCCCCCTCGACCCGGAAACAGACTACTCCGCCTATGTCGATATTGAGACCAACGTCACTTTCAACGTTAACGGCAGTCATATGTGCCTCGGCGGTATGGCCTATGGCGATACCGCGCAGCTGACCCTCCGCAAGGGTTTTCCGGCGGCGGGTGGCGCAAGCCTTCTGACGCCGGAAATCGTGACCATCAGCTTTGACGATCGCCCCCCCATGGTCGCCTTCGCCGGCGACGGGGTCATCCTTCCCCGGGTGGAGGCCGACGGCCTCGCCATCAAGACCGTCAATGTGGACAATGTCGCCATCCGGATTCAGCGGGTGAACGACCGGGCCCTGGCCATGCGCTCTGTGACGTCGGGCTTCACGGCTGAGGAGGGTGAATACGCCTACGCCTATGGCGATGATACGCCGGGCCAGTTCGGCGCCCTCGTCTGGGAAGGCGAGATGACGACGAAGGGCCCTACCAATGCCAGCGTGACCACGGTCGTACCGCTGGCCGAGGTCATCGGCACTATTGAGCCGGGGGCGTACTATGTCGAACTGGCCGATGCGAAAGAACAGGAAGGCCGCCGCAGCAAGCCGGTAGCCCGCGCCGAACGCTGGATTATTGTGACGGACCTGGCCCTCACCGCCTATCGGGGGGAGCAGGGTCTGGACCTGACCGTTCGCTCGCTGCAGACCGCCGCCCCATCTGGCGGGCAACGGGTTCAATTGATCGCGCAGTCCAACGAGGTCCTGGCCAGCAAGAAATCCGGGCGGGATGGCCGCGTGCAGTTCTCATCGGCTCTCATGAACGGTGAAGGCGGCAACCGTCCGCGGCTCGTTCTGGCCTATGGCGAGAACGGTGATTTTGCCATGCTCGACCTCGACCGCGCGCCTGTGGACCTGTCCGTTCACCCCGTTTCTGGTCGGTCCCGGCCGGGGCCGGTGGACGGCTATGTCTATCTTGACCGCGGTATCTATCGGCCCGGTGAGACGGTGCATGCCAGCCTTCTGTTGCGGGACGCCACCGACCGGGCCATTCAGGACCGCGCCGGGGCCCTCGTGGTCTATCAACCCAATGGCCTCGCGCTGGAGCGCAGCCGGTTTGACAGCCTGCCCGATGCTGGCGGCTTCGCGCACAGTTTTGAAATTCCCGATACCGCGGCGCGTGGCAGCTGGCGTATCGCGGCGGAGATTGATGGCGCGGGTACAGTGTACAGCACCTATTTCTCGGTTGAGGATTTTGTCCCCCAGCGCGTTGAGCTGACACTTACAGCGGATACCGAAAAGCCAATTCTGAACGGTGACCCCCGCATGATCTCTGCGCGGGCCCGCTTTCTCTATGGCGCACCGGGCGCCGGATTGATCGTGGACGGCACGGCGCGCGTGCAACGCGACCCGTCCCCCTTCAAGGACTGGTCCGGCTATCAGTTTGGTCTGCACGATGAGCAGTTCTCCGAAGCGTTCATCGAGCTTCCTGCTGTGGCCGCCGACGGAAAAGGCGAAGCCTCCATACCGCTGTCCCTTGGTCGCCGAGCCGCCGACAGCACACTGCCCCTGCGCGTCCGTGCCGTCATCGAGGTGGAAGAGCCCGGCGGGAGAACTGTTGCCGATGACATCATCGTCCCTTATCGGCCGCGCGACATCTATTACGGCCTGAAATCTGACGCCGGTGACAATGCGGATATCCGCAAGCCCGTCGGCTTTGACGTCATCGCCATGAGCGCGCTTGGCAAGCTCAACGCGGCAGACGTGCAATGGCGTCTGGTGCGCCGCGACTATGATTATGACTGGTACCGCAGCGAGGGCGGCAGCTGGCAATGGCGGCGGTCTGAACGCATTGTGCCCATCGAAAGCGGCGTTCTGTCTCTCGACGGCTCAGCGCCCGCCCATCTGGAAACACCCCCCCTGGACTGGGGCGACTATCGCCTCATCATCTCTGACAATAGCGGCGATGTCGCATCCCAGGCGTTCTGGGTCGGCTGGGGCGGCTATGCTGAAGATGGCGTTGAGGCCCCCGACGAAGTGCGCGTGGCCGGACCGAAAGACGGCGTCGCGTTGGGCGGTGAAGCTCGCCTTGCTATTCGTCCCCCCTATGCGGGCCTGGCGGAAGTGGTCATTGCCACCGATCGCGTGATCGACGTGCAGCACATCGAGATCAGAACTGAGGGGGCTGAACTGTCCGTGCCCGTCACCGAAGCATGGGGCGCCGGTGCCTATGTCATGGTCACGGTCTACACGCCGCGGGATTCGGCCACCCAGCCCCGTCCCCGCCGCGCCGTCGGTGTTGCCTATGTCCCGGTCAACGTCGATGAGCGCACCTTCGAGGTCTCGCTGGAGACCAAGGACGTCATTCGGCCCAACCAGACATTGTCCATACCGATCAGGGCCGAAACCGGCCCGCGCAATGAAACCGTCTATGCGACGCTGGCTGCGGTTGACGAAGGCATCCTCCTGCTGACCGGCTTTGAAAGCCCGGACCCGGTCGACTACTTCTTTGGCAAGGAGGCTCTTGGCGTCGACCTGTATGACGATTACGGACGATTGCTCGATCCCAACCAGGGCGCCGCTGCCCCGGTCCGGTCAGGCGGTGACCAGATTGGCGGCGCGGGCCTGACCGTCGTGCCCACCAAAACCGTGGCTTATTTCTCCGGTCCGGTCGAACTGGGCAAAGATGGACGCGGCACCGTGAAGCTGGACATCCCCGACTTCAATGGTGAATTGCGCCTGATGACCGTTGTCTGGTCCGATAGCGGCCTTGGCGCTGGCGCCAAACCGATGACGGTTCGCGATGCAGTGCCTGCAGAGCTGGTTCTTCCCCGCTTCCTCAGCCCGGGCGATACCGCCCTCGCCACGGCGACCCTCGACAATGTTGAGGGCAAGGCAGGCGACTATGCTGTCAGTATCACCGCTGAAGGTCCTGTCACCGTCAATGAAGGCACACTGACCATGTCGCTTGACCAGGGACAGCGCGAAGATGCGCCTGTATCCCTGACCGCGACAGCGGAGGGGATTGCGATGCTGGCTCTTTCCGCGACCGGTCCCGACCGTTTCAAGGCGAGCAGCGAATATCCCATCGAAGTGCGCTCGGCGCACTGGCCGGAAACCCGCGTCACAAAGAGCGGCCTTGCGGCAGGCGCCGAGTACGTTGTCCCGCGTGACGCGCTGTCACCTTTTGTTGCCGGTTCAGGTCTCGTCCAGATCAGCTTCTCGGCCACACCGGTTGATACCGCATCGCTGTTCGCCTCACTCTATGCCTATCCTTATGCGTGCACGGAACAGCTGACGAGCCGGATGTTTCCTCTCGTCTATGCCGCACAATTGTCTTCTCTGGCTGGCAAGGACGGGCCCGAAGATGCGCGCGCCGAAATGCAGAAGACCATCGAAACGCTTCTGTCACGACAGTCGGCCGAGGGCGCCTTCGGTCTGTGGCGGGTTGGTGATTACGGCGCCACGCCGTGGCTGGGGGCCTATGCAACTGACTTCCTGACCCGTGCAAAAGAGGCCGGCTATGAGGTTCCCGCAGCGTCAATTGACCTGGCCCTTGATGCTCTAGAGCCATTCGCAGACGGACAGTTCTATGGCGGCAATGGCTACAAGACCTCGGTCGCCAATCCGAAATGGACGGCGGATACCAGCGCGCGCATGCAGAATCGAAGCGCCGCCTATGCCCTCTACGTTCTGGCCCGCAATGGTCGCGGCGACCGCTCTCGCCTGCGGTACATGCACGATGAGCTGCGCACGAAGATCGAAAGCCCCCTCGCGCTAGCCCAGATCGGCGCAGGCCTGGCGGCCATGGGTGACCAGGGCCGCGCCCGCAGCGCCTTCGAAGCGGCGGTGAAGAAGGTCGGCTATCGCAATGAGGGTGACTGGTACCAGACACCGCTGCGCGACCGGGCCGGCATTGTGGCCCTGGCTGCGGAAGCCGGTCTGTCTGACATCGTCGAGGAAATGACCCCTGACCTGACGCGAGATATTCTGTCTGCAGACCAGTTGACCACACAGGAAAAGGCGCACCTCATTCTGGCAGCCCGTGCCATCGCAGGCGATGTCGACGCGCCCCCCGTAACCTACGGTAATGGGGGCAAGGGCGTGACCTCACGCCAGTTCAATGACGCGACACTGGACGACGCGAAGACGTTCAAGAACACGTCCGACAACCCCGTCTATGTCACCCTGCTGACCCGCGGCAGCCCCAAGGCGCCACCGGAGGCCGCGAGCCAGGATCTGGTCATCCGGAAATCCTTCTCGACACTGACAGGCCAACCCGTGGACCTGTCCCAACTGGCGCAGGGCGACCGCGTGGTCGTGACCTTGCGGATGGAGCCAGCGCGCGCCGCACTCGCCCAGTACATGATCGTCGATTTGCTGCCTGCCGGACTGGAAATCGAGGGAATCCTACAGTCGGGCGATGGCGGTAAAGAAGGAGCGTTCAGTTTTGTCGGGGACATCGCCGTGCCCACCATGGCTGAAAAGCGCGACGATCGCTTTGTTGCGGCAATCGACACCGGACGGTCTGCACCGGTCACCCTCGCCTACACGGCGAGGGCGGTGACTGCCGGTCGCTTTACGGTCCCCGGCGCCATTGCCGAAGACATGTACAAGCCGGACGTCTTCGCCCGTTCTGCCGCAGGAACGATGACAATCGCGCCGTGACCAATGCTCGTCGCATCGGCAAAAGGCTGCGTCTGGCCGCTGGGGGCGCCGCCCTCACCGTGGCTGGCGTCCTCCTGCTTGATCGGCTGTTCCCGCCGCCCATCGAGCGTGGGCACGAAGTCTCGACGGTCGTCAGCGACCGCTATGGCAACCCGCTACGCGCCTTCCCTGTCGCCAATGGCCGCTGGCGGCTCGCGGCGACGCTGGATGACATTGATCCTGCCTATATTCGTGCCCTGATCGAAATTGAGGACCAACGATTCTACCAGCATCACGGCGTGGACGGCCTGGCCCTCAGTCGCGCCCTGCGCGATTGGGTGCGATATGGCGAGATCCGGTCCGGCGCCTCGACCATCACGATGCAGACGGCACGGCTGCTGGAACCCCGGCCACGAACTGTTCCGTCCAAGATTGTCGAGATGATCCGCGCAGTGCAGCTGGAAGCTCGTCTGGACAAGGACGAAATCCTTGAGCTCTATCTGACGCTGACCCCCTATGGCGGCAACATTGAGGGCTTGCGAGCCGCCAGCTGGGCCTGGTTTGGTCGCGAACCTCGCGCCCTGTCTCCTGACCAGATCGCGCTCCTGATCGCCCTGCCCCAAGCCCCGGAGGCGCGCCGACCTGACCGTCACCCGGCCGCAGCGAAGTCGGCTCGCGGTCGCATCCTCAACCGGCTGACGGACGCCGACATGCTGGCACCAGATCGTGCTGAGGATGCGAGCGACGAGGACGTTCCGCGATCACGCCATGCCTTTCCCAACGATGCCTGGCATCTGGCCGAGACCGTCAAGGCGCGGTCGATTGATCGAGACCTGACGACCACCATCGATTTGCCGTTGCAACGCGCGGCGGCCCGCCGCATGGCCCGCCTCGCAGCAGAAGGCGGTGACGGGGTACAGGCCGCAGCCATCATCATCGAAATTGATACACGTGCGGTCCGTGCGCTGATCGGTTCAGCGGGACGCGACCGCGCGGGGGGCTGGATTGATCTGAGCCAGCGCAAGCGCTCCCCCGGATCAACGCTGAAGCCCTTTATCTATGCCATGGCCTTTGACGACGGCCTAGCGAATGCAGAAACGCGGATCAACGACCTGCCCGCCCGGTTTGCCCATTATCGCCCGGAGAATTTTGACCGGACCTTTCGCGGCGAAGTGACCATCGCACAGGCTCTGCAACATTCACTGAACGTGCCGGCCGTTCAGATTCTGGACAGCATCGGCGCGAACCGGTTCCTCTCTATGCTGAGTTATGGCGGCAGCCTCCCCACTCTGCCCAACAGCAGCGAGGTCGATGTCGGCCTGGCCGTGGCGTTGGGCGGGCTTGGGCTGACCCTACAGGATCTTGGCGCTCTGTACGCCGCCTTGGGTGATGAGGGCGAGGCAAGGCCTCTTCGGTTTCTGGAAAGTGATGCAGCGGGCACCGACGCCCACCGCCTCGTCTCCGCCGAATCCGCCGCCGAGATCATCAGTATTCTGCAGAACGCGCCAGCACCCCCAGGACGACCACCTGCCGCGCTGACCGCAGGCTCCCCTCGCGTGGCCTATAAGACGGGCACGTCCTATGGGTACCGTGACGCCTGGGCCGCAGGACTTGCCAATGGCTACGCCATTGTCGTCTGGACCGGACGACCCGATGGCGCCCCGCGATCCGGAGTGACCGGACGCCAGGCGGCCCTCCCCGCACTCTTTGATCTGTTCGACCTGACAGCCCAGACGGGACAGCCAACGCGCGCGCCCCTGACCGACAGGCAGCCACCCGTGATGCACGCACCGGCCCTTGCGCGCTTCGCGCCGACCGATACCGCGCCCATGATCTTGTTTCCTCCCGATAACGCTGAAGTCTGGGCCGATCATCCGGGGAAGGGGTTTGTATTGTCCGCACGGGGCGAACAGCCGCTCACATGGTATGCCGATGGCACCGAGGTGACCGTAGACGCCGGAGGCGCACCGCTATGGACACCGCCCGGCGAGGGGTTCTACCGACTGGCTGTGGTTGACGCATCGGGGCGGACAACCGCCGCCAAAATCCGTGTACGGACACCGCAGTCCATTGAATGAGACCCCGGTCAGGCCGCCTTTTTCTTCAAGAGACGACCGACGCCCTTGGCGGCCTGGCGAATGCGCTGCTCGTTCTCGACCAAGGCAATGCGGACAAAGCCTTCCCCGCGCTCACCGAAACCAACGCCCGGCGCGACGGCGACATCACCCACATCGATGAGATGCTTGGTGAAGGCGAGACTGTCCTGTCCGTACTCCGACGGAATGGGGGCCCAGGCGAACATGCTCGCTTTGGGGCGCGGAATGTCCCAACCGTTCATGCGGAAGCTGTCGACCAATACATCAAGCCGCTTGCGATACACCTGGCGCATCGTCTCCCCGACCTCCTCGGCACGATCGAGCGCCGTGGCGGCCGCCACCTGAATTGGCGTGAACGCACCATAGTCAAGATAGGACTTCACCCGCGTAAGCGCCGAGATCAGCCGCGGATTGCCCACGGCGAACCCCATGCGCCAGCCCGCCATCGAGAAGGTTTTCGACATGGTCGTAAATTCGACGGCCACGTCCTTTGCGCCATTGACCTGAAGGATTGACGGGGACGGATCCGTGTCGAAATAGATTTCGGAATAGGCAAGGTCCGACAGAATGATCAGTTCATGTTTGCGCGCAAACGCAACCGCATCCCGATAGAAATCGAGGCTGGCAATCTCTGCCGTCGGGTTGGACGGATAGTTCAGGACCATCGCAATTGGTTTGGGCACTGAATATTTGATGGCTTTTTCAGCTTCGATAAAGACCTGCTCCGTCGCGGCCGAGGGCAAAGCGCGCATGGAACCGCCGGCCATGATGAAGCCGAACGCGTGCAATGGATAGGACGGGTTCGGCGCCAGAATGACGTCGCCGGGCGCCGTGATGGCATTGGCCATATTGGCAAAGCCCTCTTTTGACCCGAGGGTGACAATCACTTCGCTCTCAGGATCGAGCTTCACACCGAAGCGCCGCTCATAATAACGAGCTTGGGCCTTGCGCAGGCCGGGAATGCCCTTGCTGGCGGAATAGCCGTGAGCCTTGGGATTGCGCGACGCCTCGCACAGCTTGTCGACAATAAAGCTCGGGGTCGGAAGATCCGGATTGCCCATACCAAGGTCGATCACGTCACGACCGACCGCTCGCGCCTCGGCCTTCTGTCGATTGACTTCAGCAAAGACGTAAGGTGGCAGGCGGCGGATGGCGTGAAAGTCTTGCATGGCTCCAAGCTACATTAAGGGACGACAAACACTGGACGAATTAAAGTCAAAAACTGGTAAAAAAATGGCAGGCCTCAGGCCGCCATCAACTTTTCAACGACCGCGTCCGCGACCTGTTGGGTCGATGATGTCCCACCAAGATCGGATGTACGGACGTGGTCTCGGATGACCGCTTCTGCCGCGGCCTCAATCCGGTCGGCGGCATCGGGTGCACCGGCGGAAAACCGCAATAGCATGGCCATCGACATGATCGCACCAATCGGATTCGCCTTGCCCTTGCCGGCAATATCAGGCGCCGACCCGTGGATGGGCTCGTAAAGACCGCGTGTGCCCTCGCCCAGGGATGCAGACCCCAACAGGCCGATTGACCCGGCGATGACCGAAGCTTCATCCGAGAGGATGTCGCCAAAAAGGTTCTCCGTCACGACAACGTCAAAACGGGAGGGTCGTTGAATAAGGTGCATGGCCATGGCATCGACGAGCACATGGTCAACGGCGACTTCCGGGTAATCTTTGGCAATCCGGTTCACCGTCGACCGCCACAGGCGAGAGCTGGCAAGCACGTTGGCCTTGTCCACTGAGGTCAGGCGACCGGACCGGCCTTTTGCCGCTTCAAAGGCGATGCGTGTCACCCGTTCGACCTCAGCGTCCGTATAAACGAGGCTGTCCGTGGCGCGCTCAAGACCTTCTTCCCGATCACCAAAATACAGACCGCCAGTCAGCTCACGGACAATCAGGATATCTGTCCCGCGAACGCGGTCAGACTTCAGGGGCGACATCTCTGCCAGGCAGTCGAGCAGTTTCAGCGGGCGCAGATTGGCAAAGACATTCAGCTCCTTGCGGATCCGCAGAAGGCCCTGTTCAGGGCGAATGGGCGTCATATCCCATTTGGGACCGCCAACGGCCCCAAGGAAAATGGCATCAGCCGAAAGACAGGCATCGAGCGTCCCGGCAGGCAACGGATCGCCGTGTCGATCAATGGCGATACCGCCAAAATCATGACTTTCCGTATGCAGTGCAATGCCTTCAGCCGCGCAGGCGGCCTCGAGAACCTTGACGGCAGCCTCGGTGACTTCAGGGCCAATCCCGTCACCAGGTAGCAGGACGACATTCAAACTCATCGGCCGGTCCTTTTCTCAAATTTTTCGATCTCAGGCACCACTGCGACCAGCATGCCGAGCGGGTCGGTACCTTCCAGCATGCAACGACGCGCGAAGGGGTCGGTCGCGAACGACACGACATGATTGCCAAAGCGGAGCTCCTCAGCTTCGAGGTCCACCGACATTTCCCGGCCAGGGGATGCCATCAGCTCGGCATGAATATCGGCGGGCACTTCTACCGTCAGCACACCATTCTTCAGCGCGTTGGATCGAAAGATATCACCGAAACTCGTGCTGACGATGACCTTCAGGCCCAGCGCAGACAGCGCCCACGGCGCGTGTTCACGCGAAGAGCCGCAGCCAAAATTATCGCCAGCAACCAGAATTTTCTGCTGATCGAAGTCGACCGCGCGAAAGGGATTGTCAGCCTTTGGCCGACCTTCACCGTCGAAACGCCAGTCGTAAAAGGCGGATTCCCCCAGACCGTCCTTGCTGGTCGTGGTCAGAAAGCGGGCAGGAATAATCTGGTCCGTATCGATATCACGTTGGGGCAATGTCAGCGTGCGCGATGTGAGGACCGTGAACGGCTCGTTGCTCATGCAGCCTCCGGCTTTGTCAGATAGGGACGAGGGTCGGCAATTCGGCCCTCAATGGCGGATGCGGCCGCAGTTGCCGGTGACGCGAGTACGGTGCGAACACCCTCACCCTGCCGCCCTTTGAAGTTGCGGTTCGACGTCGATACGACGAGTTCCCCAGGCTGTCCGCGATCGCCATTCATGGCAATGCACATCGAGCAGCCTGGCTCACGCCATTCAGCCCCGGCGGCGATGAACACCTCGTGCAGGCCTTCCGCCTCGGCATCCTTCTTCACCTGCTCAGACCCCGGTACGATCAAAGCAACAAGACCGGGCGCCACCTTGTGACCGCGCAGCACATCAGCGGCGACCCTGAGATCCGACAGCCGCCCGTTCGTACACGATCCGACAAACACACGGTCCACCTTGACGTCCGTCAGTGGTGTGTCCTGATTCATCCCCATGTAGAGAAGCGCTTGAGCGTCATCATCATTATGGGCGTGCGGGATCATCTGACTGATCCGTGTTCCTGCATCCGGCGACACACCAAAGGTGACCATCGGCTCGATCTGCGACACGTCGACAACGACTTCACGATCAAAAACCGCATCATCATCGGTATACAGCGTTTTCCAGTCAGCGACGGCGGCATCAAAGTCGGCCGGTGCACCAGCTCGTCCACGAAGATAGTCGAACGTGACATCGTCAGGCGCGACCATACCTGCGCGTGCGCCGCCCTCGATAGACAGGTTGCACAGGGTCATGCGCCCTTCCATTTCCAGGGCTTCGATCGCGGGACCGCAATATTCAATAACATGACCCGCCGCACCGCCCGCGCCGATCTGGGCAATCATGGCCAGTGCGAGGTCCTTTGCGCTGACCCCCGGCGTCGCATCGCCTTCAAATCGAATGCGCATGGTTTTCGGCCGGCGCTGGAACAGCGACTGCGTTGCGAGGACGTGGCCGACTTCGGTGGTGCCGATCCCGAAAGCCAGGGCGCCAAACGCACCGTGGGTGGAGGTGTGGCTGTCGCCGCAGACAATGACAATGCCCGGCTGGGTACGGCCCATTTCAGGGCCGACCATATGCACGATGCCGCGGCGCTGATCCGCAAAATTCAGCAGTTCAATGCCGTGCGCCGCACAATTGCGCTCCAGTGTCTCCACCTGGCTGCGTGCAGCATCCGTTGCGAAGACACGACTGCCATCCGCTGCCACCGGCGTGGTTGGCGTTGAATGATCCATGGTCGCCAGGGTCAGATCAGGACGCCGCACCTTGAGGCCGCGATCATCAAGCACCTTGAACGCCTGCGGGCTGGTCACTTCGTGAACAAGATGCAGGCCGACATGAAGGATCGCCGGACGATCCTCCATCTCAGGCGAAATGACATTCCGCTCCCAGACTTTTTCAAACAGGGTCTTGCCGGCCATTATTCGGTCTCCACGATCACGCGGTTAGACGCCCCGGCCACCAGACTGCGCAGATCCTCATCCGTCACTTCTTTTTTCTCATCGGCAAGGCGTTTGAATGCCTCGAAAATGGAAGGAATATAGTCCGGGTTCACATCATGACCGAGCTCTTCCAGCCGCGCCATCATGGCGTGCTTGCCGGAATGTTTGCCGAGGACGAGAGACGAGTTCGGCGCGCCGATATCCTCTGGCCGCATGATCTCATAGGTCTCACGGTTCGCCAGCATGCCGTGCTGGTGAATCCCCGCCTCATGCGCAAACGCATTGCGTCCGACGATCGCCTTGTTGCGCTGAACTTTCTCACCGGTCACATCTTCGAGCGTGCGGCTGGCCTTGTAGAGCTTGGTCGTGTCCACGAGGCTTTCGACGCCGTAGAAGTCCTTACGCGTATGAAGGGCCATGACGACCTCTTCCATCGCCGCGTTACCGGCGCGCTCACCAATGCCGTTGATCGTGCACTCAACCTGGCGCACGCCCGCGCGAATAGCGGCGAGGGAGTTGGCAACCCCCAGCCCCAGATCATCATGACAGTGGCAGGAGAAGATAACCTCTGGCCCGACCTTGGCATTTTCAATCAGATAGCTGAACACGTCATAGATTTCATCAGGCGTTATGTAGCCGACCGTATCCGGTACGTTCAGCGTCTGCGCCCCGGCGTCGGCCGCCACGGTCATGCACTCGGCAAGGAAATCCTTCTCCGTCCGCATGGCGTCTTCGGCCGAGAATTCCACGTCGTCGAAAATGGCCCGAGCATAACGCACGCCATGATCGATCGCCTTGACGATCTCATCACGGCCCATCTTCAACTTGAACTCACGGTGCAGCGGCGAGGTGCCGATAAAGACGTGGGCTCGTTTGCGGCGCGCTGGCTCCAGCGCGCGGGCGGCGGCATCGATATCGGGCTCACGGACACGGGCCAGCGAACAGATGCGGGCACCCTCGGTCTCCTCGGCAATGGCGCGAACAGCCTCAAGGTCGCCGGGCGATGCCGCGGCGAACCCGGCTTCGATAACGTCCACTTTAAGAGCGGCGAGGGCTTTCGCCATCCGCAGCTTGCCCTTCATGGTCATGGAAAAGCCGGGGCTCTGTTCCCCATCACGCAAAGTGGTGTCGAAAATTCGAACGTAATCAGACATGATCAGCACTCCCCGCCAGACCGCTTGAGAAGAAGCAGTGCAACCTTCGGCGATGAATAATCCCGGTGCAGCATAATTTTCTCCTCTATTGGTTCTGGTTGGCCGTTAATGGCGCCACGGAAAGGCCCGCAGCACGAAGCGAGTCGATAATACGGTCCATTTGCAGGCCATCGCTGGCCTCGACCGAAATATCAATATACGTCGATTTTGCCGGTAAGTCGTTGAAAATTCTATGGTAAGAAATATCAATGACGTTTCCGCCGGCAGCCGAAATGGCTTCTGAAACCGTTGTCAGCTGGCCGGGTATGTCAATCAGTTCAATACGCAACCGGGCCAGTCGCCGCTGGCGCGCCAGATCACGCATCAGGATGGATGACAGGAGCCGGGTGTCGATATTGCCCCCGCAGATGATCGATCCGACCTTCCGACCACGGAACAGCGATGGATGGGCCAGCACGGCGGCAAGACCTGCCGCGCCTGCGCCCTCCGCCAGCGTCTTCTGGATCGTCAGCAACATGGACAGGGCGCTTTCCAGATTGGGTTCTTCCACGGTGACGATTTCATCAACGAGTTGAGAGACCACCTGGCGCGTCAATTGTCCGGGTTCGCGGACCGCGATCCCCTCAGCGAGGGTCATGCCGCCACAGGGGCGATGCCCCCCCTTCACAGCATTCAGCATGCCCGGGAACAGGGCCGCCTGTACGCCGATGATCCGGATGTTTGGATTGATCCGTTTGGCGACAATGGCCGTGCCTGAGATCAGACCGCCGCCACCAATTGGCACGATCAACGTATCAAGATCTGGCACCGTGGCGAGCATTTCCGCGGCAACCGTGCCCTGACCAGCACAGACATAGGGGTCGTCAAACGGATGAACGAAAGTCAGCCCTTCCTCCGAACAGATCTTGTGGGCAGCGGCATCGGCTTCGCCGTAATCAGCGCCGGTCAACACGACCCGTGCGCCGAGCGCACGCGTCTGTTCCACTTTCACCATGGGGGTGAATTGCGGCATGACAATTGTCGCATCAATGCCGAGCAGCGCCGCGTGCCTGGCGACACCCTGGGCGTGGTTGCCGGCTGACGCCGCGATTACACCGACCGCGCGTTCCTGCTCACTCAGGCTGAGCAGCTTGGCCAAGGCACCGCGTTCTTTGAAACTTCCCGTGTACTGAAAATTATCAAATTTCAGGAACAGGTCGCATCCCGTCGCTGCGGACAATTTCGGCGAGTGGATACACGGCGTCTCTACAATCCTGGACCAGGCGGGGTCCCGTTTGGAAACGATATCGTCAAAGACGCCTTCGTCCAGCCCGAGGATTGCCTCGGGCGCCGCTACCGGTGCGACCTCAGATGACAGTGGCATGGGGTATTTCCTTCCACTGACTTGGCTGTTCGCGACTGCGCCGCTCCAGACGGACATAACGGACATTGACCAGCCGTTCGATCTGCAGTCGGAGCGTTTCGATAGAGCGCGTTGAGCCGTAGGGAGAGACCTGCACTCGCGTCGTCACACCGCCTTCGATTTCTTCCACCAGAAGGCTGCGCACATACCAGCCGCGCTGCTCGATAATCGTCCAGATCCGGCGCAGCGTGCCGTTCACGTCGTCACTTTCGATGGTCAGGGTCTCGATGGTCATTTTGGTGCATCCATCATGTCAGAATTCGATTTACCGGCGGGAACGATCGGCCAGACATTTTCAGCCGGATCGATCACCACATGCATCAGGATAGGGCCTTCCGCCGCCAACAGCCGTTCAATCGCGGCGGGCACCTCGTTCGGGCTTTTGATCGTGAAGCCTTCGATACCGAAAGCCTGCGCCACCGCTGCAAAGTCAGGATTGTCCGACAGATCCACTTCAGAGAAGTTACCATCAAAGAACAGCTCCTGCCACTGACGAACCATCCCAAGGCGGGAGTTATTCAGAACAATGGCTTTCAGCGGTATGCCATAGCGGCGCATGGTCGCCAGCTCCTGGATGTTCATCATCACGCCGCCGTCACCGCTGATTGAGACGACTACGGAATCGGGCTCTGCCACCTTCGCGCCAATGGCGGTCGGCAAGCCAAATCCCATGGATCCGAGGCCACCGGACGTAATATGCGCCTGAGGACGGGAAAAGCGGCAATGCTGGGCGACCCACATCTGGTGCTGGCCCACAT
Organism: Parvularcula sp. LCG005; assembly: GCF_032930845.1. Taxonomy (GTDB): domain Bacteria; phylum Pseudomonadota; class Alphaproteobacteria; order Caulobacterales; family Parvularculaceae; genus Parvularcula. The sequence goes on from NZ_CP136758.1 coordinate 2,802,406, forward strand.
CGGACACTGCCACAAACTTGTCGCCCGCCTGCTCAGACAGCTCTTTCAGGAGCGCGGGCGCATAAATCCCTTCACCCGGCGCATCGTAGCGGATCGGGTTCTCATCGCGCCAGGCGAGGCACTGCTCCTGCCACGGACCGATAGAGTTGGGCTCGGGCCGGAACGCTTCCAGCATGGGTTTGATTTCGCACGACACAGCGACATGGGCGTGGCGCAGCTTTGAAATTTCGGAGGCATCGCGGTCAAAATGCACAACGCGGGCATGGGGGGCAAAAGTATCCAGCTTGCCCGTGGCCCGGTCATCAAACCGGGCGCCGACAACGATCAGCAAATCGCAGTCCTGAACAGCGAGGTTGGCCTGCTTGGTGCCGTGCATGCCCAGCATGCCTAGCAGTTGCGGATGGCCAGTAGGCAGGACGCCCAGCCCCTGCAGTGTACAGACGGCCGGAATTTTGGACCGCTCGACTAGCTTTCGCACCGCATCAACCGCACCGGCGCGCACAATGCCACCGCCCAGATAGAAGAGGGGCTTGCTGGCATCACGAACAGCCGCTTCGGCGCGGCGCAGGCCGTCTTCGTCGAGCGTGTTGTCCGTATGCTCTACCCGCGCAATGACGTCAGCCTGCGCACCAGCCACCTGCACATCCTTGGGGATGTCAATGACAACGGGACCCGGCCGGCCGCTCTCAGCGATTTCGATGGCTTCGGCGATGATGCGGGGAATATCGTTTGGATCACGGACGATATAGGAATGCTTCACGATCGGCATGGTGATACCGAAGGTGTCAATTTCCTGAAAAGCATCCGTACCCATCACAGGCTGGGCGACCTGCCCCGTGATGGCAACCATGGGCACGGAATCCATGAACGCATCGGCAATGCCGGTGACAAGATTGGTCGCGCCCGGGCCGGAGGTGGCAAAGCACACCCCCGCCCTGCGGGTCATGCGCCCCACCGCCGCAGCGGCGAAGGCGCATGCCTGTTCGTGCCGACACAGAATGTGTCGCAGACCAGACCCCGGAATGGCATCATAGACGGGCATGATGGCGCCGCCGGGATAGCCAAACACCGTATCCACCCCCTGGGCCAGCAACGAGTCCACGACAAGCGACGCACCGGTTTTCGGGCGAGCGACGGTCTGTTGATCAAGCTTGGGGGCGGTGGTGTTCATGGGGTCGAGCCTTTATCGGTTCATTTGTCTGCGTTGTTGGCGCCAGGCTGCAGCCAGCTCATCCGGCTGCGGAGTTTCTGGCCCACTTCTTCCATCTCGTGGTCCAGATCCTGATGCATCAGCTGGTCATAGCGGGCTTTGCCAGCCTGGTTTTCGAGGATCCATTCGCGGGCGAATGTCCCGTCCTGAATATCCTTGAGGACAGCGCGCATCGCTTCGCGGGAGGTCTCGTTGACCACGCGAGGACCCGAAACCAGATCGCCATAGGCGGCTGTTTCGGAGATGAACTCATGCATTTTCGCGATGCCGCCTTCATGCAGCAGATCCACGATCAGCTTCAGCTCGTGCAGGCACTCATAATAGGCCAACTCGGGCGCGTAGCCGGCTTCCGTCAGGGTTTCGAAGCCCATTTTCACAAGCTCGGTCACGCCGCCGCACAGGACAGCCTGTTCACCGAACAGGTCAGTTTCGGTCTCGTCGCGGAAGGTCGTTTCAAAGATCGCAGCGGCGGTACCGCCAATGCCGTCCGCGTAGGCGAGCGCGCGATCAGAGGCTTTGCGAGACGCGTCCTGATAGACGGCGAACAGACAGGGCACGCCCCGGCCTTTTTCATACTCACGACGGACGAGGTCACCGGGACCCTTGGGCGCCACCATGACGACGTCGACATTCTTTGGGGGCTTCACGCGGCCGTAAAGGACAGAAAAACCGTGGGCGAACAGAACCGTATCGCCATCTTTCAGGTTTGGCAGAACGTCGTTCTGGAAGATGCTCTCATGCTGCATGTCCGGCGCGGTGATCGCGATCAGCTGCGCTTCCTTGGCGGCCTGGTCAGGCGGCAGAACGCGGAAGCCATCGGCCTCGGCCTTGGCTTCCGATGGTCCGCCGCGACGTGCACCGATGATAACATCGAGACCGGAGTCCCGCAGGTTGCGGGCGTGGGAACGCCCCTGGCTGCCAAAGCCGATGATGGCAATTGTGGTGCCGTCAAAGGTGCCCGGCTTCACGTCATCCTTGGTGAAGACGCGCATTTCTTCCTTGGTACTCATGATCTTCCTTCCGTCACAGTGGTCGTTGCGCCCTTGCTCGCCGAACCGACGAGAGCTGCGTATTTATCAAAAGCGCCGCCCATATAACGGGGTGGACGCGGGGTGATTTCTTTGGCGCGGGCATCCCAGTCGATATCCGCGTCGATGGTCCGTGCTTCCGCATCGATCCGCATACGGTCGCCATCTTTCAGCAGGCCGATCGGGCCGCCGAGCGCCGCCTCAGGCGCCACGTGACCGATCACAAAGCCGTGACTGGCGCCAGAGAACCGGCCATCGGTGATGAGCGCGACCTTGCCGGCCAGGCCCTGCCCGGCAATGGCCGCCGTGGTCGCCAGCATTTCGCGCATGCCAGGACCGCCTTTGGGTCCTTCATAGCGGATCACGACAACATGGCCTTCCTTGATCTCGCCACGACCGACGGCAGCGAAGGCATCTTCTTCGCATTCAAAAACGCGGGCCGTGCCCTCGAAAACGCCATCGGAATAGCCAGCGGTTTTCAGGACGGCACCTTCAGGGGCCACCTGGCCGTACAGGACGCGCAGGCCGCCCGTCTTTTTCAGCGGGTTGTCCAGTGGACGGACCACTTTCTGATCTGGCGCTTCTTCCGCCAGGTCGATCTCTTCGAACAGGGTCCGGCCTGAGACGGTGGGTGCATCCACGATCAGGCCTGCTTCGCGCAGGCGTTTGCCGAACAGACGGCAGCCCCCGGCCTTGTACAGATCAACGGCCACATAGCGGCCACCTGGCTTCATGTCCGCAAACACGGGTGCGATGCGCGACAGCTCATCAAAAATATCGATAGAGAACGGTACGCCCGCCTCTGTCGCGATTGCGGCGAGGTGCAGGACGGCATTGGTGGAACCGCCAGAAGCAACGACTGAAACGGCGGCATTTCGCAGGGAGGTTTCGGTCACGAAATGGCGCGAATCCGGCCCTTCGAGCGCCCGTTTCGCCGCGAGCATGCCGCAACGATGGGCCTCACCCGCCTTCGCTTCATCCGTGGCCGGTGGATCGCCCGCGCCCAACGGCGCCAGGCCGAGGAATGCCAGGGCCATGGCCATCGTATTGGCCGTGAACTGACCACCACAGGCGCCGGCGCCGGGGCAGGCGTGGCGCTCAACCGCGTCCAGTTCACTATCACCGATCTGGCCTTGGGAGTGCGCACCGACTGCTTCGAATACGTCCTGAATGGTGACGTCCTTGTCGTTCAGGCAGCCGGGCGCGATGGTCCCGCCGTAAAAAATGACGCCCGGGATATCCATCCGAGACAGGGCCATGGCGGCGGCTGGCAGGGTCTTGTCACAGCCAACCAGAATGACCGCGGCATCAAGCGCATGGCCGCGCACAGCCAACTCGATCGAGTCCGCGATGACCTCGCGCGACATCAAAGATGCCCGCATTCCTTCATGGCCCATGGTAATGCCGTCGGAGACGACGATGGTCCCAAATTCGACCGGCACACCGCCGCCTTCGCGCACGCCCTCGACAACAGGCGCGGCCAGGTCACGCAGGTGCATGTTGCACGGCGTGACCGAAGAATAGGTGTTGATCACCGCGACCATGGGCTTGTCGAAATCCTCATCCGACATGCCGGTTGCCCGCAACATTGCTCTCGCCGCTGCCCGTGAGGGTCCTTTGGTGATGGCGTCGCTACGTTTTTGTCGGGTCATGGTCCTGGTCTTCTGTCATTTGTGGTGAAGGTTAAAAAAAAAGCTCCCTTTCGGGAGCTTTGCCTCGGCGCTGCGTATGCGTTTACCGATGCCGCTCCCGCGGGGATATGAAGTCAATAAGGAGTACGAGACCGACCACGAGCCGAGCCGCGACCCGCGCGAGCGGGACGTTGACGAGGTTCGCTAGGACAGTCGCGTTTACCATCTGATCCAATTCCGAAAAAACGTGCGAGCGAGGCCCGCGTGCAGGTCCGCTACCATAACGTCGCAGGGCACGCAACCACCAAAAGCCATCTTATGCTGAGTTGCGCGCGCTGTGCGCCGTTTTCTGTCATTGCGCCAGATCAGATGGCGTCTTTCTGCGTTGGCGCCGCGTTGGACAGGGCTTCGATCCTGTCTGTCGGGGCGACATACCAGAAATGGTCTTTCTCCTCCTCCCAATTGCCCAGCATTTCCAAAGCGCGGGGCGATCCTGTCTGTTCTGCATGACGTGTGACCAACGCCCGCAATTCTTCTTCTTTTTCAGCTGTGGGGCGCATCCAGTGGACATGCTCTGGATTGACCAGCAACTCAAACCGCGACTCCTGGTCGAACACAAAGGCTTCGCCGCCGGTCATCCCCGCGCCGAAATTGTCCCCCACGGATCCAAGAATGACGACCGTACCGCCGGTCATGTACTCACAACCATTTGAGCCGCAGCCTTCAATCACCGCGACGGCACCGGAGTTGCGCACGGCGAAGCGTTCCCCTGCGCGGCCTGCCGCCAGAAGATAGCCTGCGCTCGCGCCATAAAGGCAGGTATTGCCGATGATGACGTCCTGGGTCCACGGCTCCTTGGAGAACGGACGAATGACGATCTGCGCACCGGACAGGCCCTTGCCCACATAGTCATTGGAGTCGCCTTCCAGCTGAATCCGCAGGCCGTTGGCCCCGAACGCCCCGAGAGACTGCCCCGCTGATCCGCGCAGAGACAATGTCAGATGGCCATCGGGCAGCCCCTCAGGCCCGAACCGGCGAACAATCTCGCCGCTCGTCCAAGTACCGACCGCACGGTGCGTATTCTTCACCGTATAGGTCAGCTGCATTTTCTCCATGCGCTCCCAGACGGGAGCAGAGTCCTGCATCACCTGCGCGTCGAGCGTCTCACCAACTTCATTGCGGTGGGTCCGGTCAGAGCGCGGCGGATGATCCGTCTCCTGCGCGCGCACGAGGAGCGGGTTCAGGTCGAGGTCGTCAAGATCAGGCGATCCACGGCTGATCTGACGCAACAGGTCTGTCCGGCCAATGACGTCATCGATCGACTTCATCCCCAGTTGAGACAGAATTTCGCGCACCTCCTCGGCGAGGAACGTCATCAGATTGATCACGTGATCCGCTGTGCCGACAAACCGGCTGCGCAGGCTGTCATCCTGGGTGCAGATGCCGACAGGGCAGGTATTAGCCTGACACTGACGAACGATCAGACAGCCCATGGCGACCAATGACAGGGTACCGATGCCGAATTCTTCCGCCCCCAGCATGGCAGCGATAACGATATCGCGGCCAGTCCGCAGACCCCCGTCCGTCCGCAAGGTGACGGATTCGCGCATATCATTCAGTGTCAGGATCTGGTTGGCTTCCGCCAGGCCCAGCTCCCACGGACTGCCCGCAAATTTGATCGATGTCTGCGGGCTGGCACCTGTGCCCCCCACATGACCGGCAATCAGGATGACATCCGCTTTGGCCTTGGCGACGCCCACCGCAATGGTGCCCACGCCAGCAGAGGAAACGAGCTTCACGCAGACGCGTGCTGACGGATTGATCTGCTTCAGGTCATAGATCAGCTGCGCCAAATCTTCGATCGAATAGATGTCGTGGTGCGGCGGTGGCGAAATCAGTGTCACGCCGGGCGTCGACTTGCGCATCTTGGCGATGAATTCTGTCACCTTGAAGCCGGGCAGCTGCCCACCTTCGCCGGGCTTGGCGCCCTGCGCCACTTTGATCTCGATCTCGCGGCACTGGTTCAGATATTCCGCGGTCACACCAAAGCGGCCCGATGCGATCTGCTTGACCGCAGAGTTCCAGTTGTCACCGTTCGGACGCCGCTCATACCGCGCCGGATCCTCGCCACCCTCGCCGGACACCGACTTGGCGCCGATCCGGTTCATGGCCAGGTTCAATGTTCCGTGTGCCTCTTCGGATAGGGCCCCCAGCGACATGCCGGGTGTCACGAAACGCTGGCGGATCGAGTTGACACTTTCAACCTGGTCCATCGGCGTTGCGCGTTCCGGCAGGCGGAAGCCGAGCAGGTCCCGCAGCTGGATCGCGTCCTGCGACTGCAGGATAGCCGAGAACTTCTTGAACTCGACATAGTCGTTGTTCCGCACGGAATTGTGCAGGTGACGGACGGCTTCAGCCTCATAGGCATGACGCTCGCCTCCCTTGCGGATCCGGTAGAACGACCCGACCGGCAACCGGGCAAGCGTTTCGTCCCAGGCCGTCTGGTGCAGGCGATAAAGTGCCTTCTCGATACCGGAGAGCCCGAGCCCGGAAATCCGGCTCGACGCATCGGGGAAGAACTCGGAAATCAGTGTGCGGGACAGTCCGACAGTTTCAAAGTTACAGCCGCCCCGATAGGCGGACAGCACCGACACACCCATTTTCGAGATGATCTTGAGAAGACCGGCCTCAACCGACTTCTTGTAGTTCACCAGACACTGGGACAGGGTCAGGTCACCATACCGGCCCGCTTCGTGACGGTCGGCAATGGTCTCCATCGCAAGGTACGGGTTCACGGTCGTTGCGCCGACGCCAATCAGCACCGCTGAATAATGAGCGTCCAGGCACTCCGCCGACTGAACGTTGAGCGAACAGCGGGAGCGTAGACCACGCTCGATCAGGCGGCGGTGAACGCCGCCCGTGGCCAGCACCATGGGCACCGGCATCCGGTCCGCAGACTGATGGCGATCGGTCAGAATGATGTGTCCTGCCCCGCCTTTCTCGATCGCGTCACAGGCGTCCTGACGGATGCGATCAAGGGCTTCAGCGAGGGTGCTGCCGGACGGTGCATCGGAGGATGGCAGCGGCGCGGTACAGTCGATCTCGACCACCCCTTCCCCGAGGGTCGTTTTCATGCGCTCAAGCATGCCATTGGTCAGGATCGGACCGTCGAGAACAAAAACGTTCGTCTGCGCCGAATCTTCAGCAAGAATATTGCCCAGATTCTTGAAGCGCGTCTTGAGACTCATCACGCGGCCTTCGCGCAGCGGGTCGATTGGCGGGTTTGTCACCTGGCTGAACCGCTGGCGGAAGAAGTGCGGCAACGGACGATATTGGTCAGACAGCACAGCGAGTGGCGTGTCGTCACCCATCGAACCGATGGCTTCCTTGCCGTCCATGGCCATGGGCTTCAGGATGAGTTCCAGATCTTCAGCCGTGTAGCCCGCCCCATACTGGCGCCGACCCAGGGTATCATCTTCGAACAGACGATCCTCGGGCCCCGGCCCGATCATCTTTTCGAGGTCCTTAATGTTGGTCAGCCATTTGTCGTATGGGTGCGCCGCCGTCAGCTTGTCGAGGATCGCGTCATTGTCGTAGAAACGCCCCTCTTTGAGATCGACGGCAATCATGCCGCCCGCAGAGACGGAACCGCGCTTGACCACAAACTTGTCACCGAGCGGGCACATGCCGGTCTCGGACCCCACGGCCAACAAGCCGTCATCGGACAAAGCATAGCGCAGTGGCCGCAGACCGTTCCGGTCGAGGCCGGCAATGGCCCAGCGCCCGTCACAGGCGGCAATTGCCGCGGGGCCGTCCCACGGCTCCATGACGGCATTGCAATATTCGTAGAGCGCGCGGCGTTCCGGCGACATGATCGACGTCCGCTTTGACCAAGCCTCAGGTATCAGCAGCGCTTTCACCATGGGCGCGGAACGCCCTGCCCGCACAAGCACTTCGTAGACGGAGTCAAGCGCGCCACTATCCGACGTCCCGGGCTGGATGATCGGCTTGATGTCCTCGTCATGGTCGCCATAGACACTGGACGCCATCTTGATCTCGTGGCTCTTCATCCAGTTCACATTGCCGCGCAGCGTGTTGATCTCACCATTATGTGCCAGCATGCGGAAAGGCTGGGCCAGTCGCCATTGCGGGAACGTGTTGGTGGAATACCGCTGGTGGAAGATGGCAAAGGACGAGACGAATCGGCTGTCCTGCAGGTCCAGGTAAAATTTGTCGATGTCCTGCGCCAGAAACATGCCCTTGTAGATCACATCAGTCGGCGACAGCGAGCAGATGTAGAAGTCAGGAATACTCGCAGCGAGCACCTGCTTCTCAATCCGGCGACGGACGATATAGAGGGTCCGCTCCAGTTCCGAGCTGTCGCGGCCCGACGGATCGTGGAACAGGAGCTGCTCGATTTCTGGTCGCGTGTCGTTGGCTTTGCGGCCGATCACCGACGGATCGACCGGCACCTGACGCCAGCCATAAAGCCGAAAACCAAAACGCAGGATCTCGGTTTCAACGATGGCGCGGGCCTTGTCCTGGGCCCCGAAATCCGTCCGTGGCAGGAAGATCATGCCAACGCAGACGTCGTTCTGGCCGGGCTCCTGCCCGCCGCGCACGACCTTGTCCTTGAAGAATTCCTGGCTCACGCCGATGCGCACGCCAGCGCCATCACCCGTTGCGCCATCCGATGCCACAGCCCCGCGGTGCCACACGGCCTTCAGGGCGGCGATTGCTTTGGACACGACCTCGCGCCGCGGCTTGCCATCAATGGCGGCGATCAGGCCGACGCCGCAGGCATCCCGCTCGTCACGAGGGTCATAAAGGCCATCAAAAGGGCGGCCAAAAAAGTCATTCGTCATTTTATCGGTCCCTTGCGGGGGCCCTGTCCCGGCATCGGGGAAGGGCCTTGCATCAAGCGTTAATCGTATCGCGTCGATCAGGCGACGGAAGCGAGATCAGCAGCGGCTTTCTTGGTGGCAGCCTCTGCCGTCAAATGAGTGTGCATCGCGGCGGCCGCCTTTTGTCCATCATGGATAGCCCAGACGACGAGCGATGCGCCGCGAACGATATCACCGGCCGCAAATACGCCTGGCACGACGGTCTGAAACGTCTTCGGGTCCACCTTCAGGGTCCCCCAACGGGTGATCGACAATTCCGGATCGCCGAACAGGCCGGGCATGTCCTCAGGATCAAAGCCGAGGGCCTTGATCACGAGATCGGCTTCCAGTTCCACGTCGTCACCGGGCACTTCTTCAGGCGCCTGACGACCGGAGGCATCGGGCGCACCGAGGCGCATGCGCGCGACCCGGACACCGGTCACCCGGTTTGCATCGCCAAGGACGGCTTTGGGGGCCGACAGCCAACGAAATTCCACGCCCTCTTCTTCGGCGTTCTGCACTTCGCGGGCGGAGCCGGGCATGTTGGCCCGGTCACGGCGATAAAGACAGGTGACCGATGCTGCATCCTGGCGGATGGCGGTGCGGACACAGTCCATGGCGGTGTCACCCCCGCCAATCACGACGACGCGCTTGCCCTCAGCGTTCAGAAGACCGCTTTCATAGTCGATCACCTCGTCGCCAAAGCCCTTGCGGTTCGATGCCGTGAGGTACTGCAGCGCCGGCACAACGCCATTATTGCCGCTGCCCGGCAGGGTCAGGTCGCGCGCCTTGTAGACGCCGGTCGTCACCAGCACGGCATCATGCTTCTCGCGCAATTCGGCAAAGGAAATGTCTTTGCCGATATCCGTGTTGAGAACGAAGGTGACCCCCGCCTCTTCGAGCCGCTGGACACGTCGTGCGACGACATGCTTCTCAAGTTTGAACCCGGGAATGCCGTAGGTCAGCAGACCGCCGGCGCGGTCGTAACGGTCATAGATCGTGACCTGATAGCCCAGCGACCGCAGGCGATCAGCCGCGGCCATACCGCCGGGACCCGCACCGATGATGCCAACGGACTGCGCACGCTCACGACGCGGCTGGATCGGCTTGACCCAGCCTTCCTGCCAGGCCGTCTCCGTGATGAACTGCTCGACAGCGCCGATCGTCACGGTGCCGTGGCCCGATTGCTCGATCACGCATGACCCCTCGCACAGGCGGTCCTGCGGGCAGATGCGGCCACAAATTTCGGGCATGGTGGAGGTCGAGGAGGACACCTCATAGGCCTCATCCAGCCGTCCTTCAGCGGCCAGCATGAGCCAGTCGGGAATATGATTGCCTAACGGACAGCCCGACGCACAGAACGGGACACCGCATTGCGAACAGCGCGAAGACTGCGTCTCCGCTTCACTGACCTTGAACCCCGTATAGATTTCGGAAAAATCTTCGCGACGCACTTCTGCGGCACGTTTTTCCGGCGTCTTCCGGGGGGTCGTTACGAATTTCAACATATCAGACATACCATAGCCTCAACACCAAAATGCGCCGCAACGCAAGAGCGCCCCGCCGACAAAATGCCGACGAGGCGCTCTATTTTAGCTGAAAATGCTAAATTGCGACGAAATATCGCCGAAGTCGTTACATTGACTTGCCGATCGTGAAGACGACGCCGCCTTCTGCGATCTCGCCCAGATAGTCTTCTGCGTCGGTATCAACCCAAGCAGCAGACAGATCGAGGCCAGCATACGATGTGTCGAGCGACACAGCGTAGTCGATTTTCTCGTCACCAAAGGCGCCATCTTCCAGACCAACGTGCAGGCCGAGGGAGAATGGTGATTCACCCAGCGGGAAGCCAGCGTCAGCATAGACGTAGACGTTGTCGTCGCCGAGATTGTCCTGGTCAGGCGCATAGGCCAGACCACCGGTCAGCTCAGCAACACCGACGGTGCCGGAAACCGAACCGTATACTTCATAGTACTCGGTGTCGTCCGAACCTGGGTAGAAGTAGCTGATCGCGCCGACGTCAAATGCGAGGCCACCGGCTTCAAAGCCGTAACCAGCATAGAAGTCGAGCTCGGTTTCGCTACCGGCGAACTCGTCGATCGAAGACGCCCAGGTGCCGACATAGAAGCCGGATTCGTGAGCGGCGTCGAAGCCACCCTGAATGGCGAATTCGTCAGCACTCAGCGACACACCGCGGAAGCGATAGTCGGAAGTGAAGGCGACGTTGCCGCTGACTTCAAAACCTTCAAGGTCTTGAGCGTGGGCAGAACCAACAGCTGCGAGTGCAGCGGCGGCAATTAGAAGAGTTTTCTTGTTCATCTCTAGCTCCAGTTGTGTCCAACGAATGCCCGGCAATACCAGCCCACCCGTCCCTCATCGTCCCCAATGCCCCGGGGATCCCTCAATGAAGGCGGGATCCATCCCGCCTTCGCATTCTTGTCAGCCGTCAGGCTTTCGCTGCGGCGTCCGGCGCGTAGCCCGACGGTGCGCGGTCAACGAACTCCGGATAGGCTTCGAGACCGAGTTCCGCGATATCGCCGCCCGCCATCTCGTCTTCCGCCGTCATGCGGATGCCGAGCGTCAGCTTCAGAGCGAACCAGACGATGGCGCTGGTCGGGATGACCCAAGCCGCAACAGCTGCAACACCTGTAATCTGGGCGATGAAGCTCGCATCACCGTTGGTGGCCGGCACGATCAATGTCCCGAAGATACCGGCAATCAGGTGAACCGGAATGGCGCCAACGACATCGTCGATCTTGAACTTGTCGAGCATCGGAATGGCGAAGGTCACGAGGACAGCACCAGCGGCACCGATCAGGATCGCTTCCCAGATGGCAGGGGTCAGCGGCTCGGCCGTGATGGAGACGAGACCGGCCAGCGCGCCGTTCAGCACCATGGTCAGGTCGACCTTCTTGTAGAGAACCTTCGTCAGCAGGGTCGCGGCAACCACGCCACCGGCAGCAGCCATGTTGGTATTCGCAAAGATCTGCGAGACCGCGACCGCGTCAGCCGCTGAACCCAGGGCCAGCTGCGATGCGCCGTTGAAACCGAACCAGCCGAGCCAGAGGATAAACGTACCCAGTGTGGCGAGCGGCAGGTTTGAGCCCGGCATGGGGGTCACGCGACCGTCGGTGAACTTGCCAATCCGGGGACCAAGAATGAGCACGCCCACAAGCGCGGCCCAACCGCCAACCGAGTGCACGATGGTCGAGCCGGCAAAGTCTTGGAAATTGGCTTGGTCGAGCCAGCCGCCGCCCCATTTCCACGCCCCTACGACAGGGTAGATGATGGAGGTCAGAACGACCGTAAAGATCAGAAACGGGAACAGCTTGACCCGCTCGGCCACAGCACCGGAAACGATCGATGCGGCTGTCGCAACGAACACCATCTGGAAGAACCAGTCGGACGCAGCCGAATAGCCGGTATCAAGGGCGATCACCTCGTCGCTGGCGACCTCAGACGGCCCCCACGTCGTGAAAGAGCCGAAGAACTGGTCAACGCCGTCATACATCAGGTTGTAGCCGACGAGGTAGAACATGATGCCGGCCACAGCATAGAGAACCATGTTCTTCAGGCAGATATCCGCCACGTTCTTCGTGCGGACGAGGCCCGCTTCGAGCATGCAGAAGCCTGCGGCCATGAACATGACGAGGAAGCCGCCGATCAGGAACAACAGGCTGTTGAAGACGAAAGTCACTTCCTCAGCGCTTTGCGCCATGGCGGGGGATGCCCAGATGCCGATGGCAGCCGAAAGGCCAGCCGCGACTGCGAATTGTTTCAGTTTCATGATCTGTCCTATTTTCGTTAGCCCGCTTAAAGGGCTTGCTCGCCCTGTTCGCCCGTCCGGATGCGCACCGCGCGCTCCAGCGGCTGGACAAAAACCTTGCCGGCGCCGATCCGGCCCGTATTGGCCGCCTCGACGATGGTTTCCACGACCTGCTGCTCAAGCGACGCCGGAACGGCGATCTCGATCTTCAGCTTCGGCGTGAACTGGACCTCATATTCGGCACCACGATAGACTTCGCGATGTCCCTTCTGGCGACCGAAGCCGCGGACGTCGGACACAGTCAGGCCCGACACGGAGAGCGTAGACAGTGCCTCACGCACGTCATCCAGCTTCTGGGGCGTAATTATCGCAGTAATGAGCTTCATTTGGCCTCTTCTTGATTGTTTATGAACGATAGAACCAGACTTTTGTGCAACGCAACCGATTTGTGACAATTAGGGCATCAATGGACATGGCTGTTGCATGAAAACACCACGATGACCTCGAGGTTGGGCCGTTTCTTTCAAACCTGATTCGCTCGCTGTGCCGTCGTCGATTCGGCTCTAGGTCAGTCGAGCGGGCAGCGTGCCAACCGCAACGGTACTTCTTTCCGGCCTGCCATGGGCCATGGGACTTGACGCCAGCAGGTTCAGGGTCATGTTGCGGGCAATTTCCTATGCGTGTTCGCCCGACACGCGCAGCCACTGATTGAAAATTTTGTGAGCCATACCGAAAGCGATACCCCCCCAGCAGAGCTTGACGCCGCCGCGGCCCTTGCCTCGGCGCGACGCGTTGTTGTCAAAATTGGATCGTCACTTCTGACCACCGATGCTGATGGTCGGCGCCCGCTGGACCTTACCGTCTTGGCGGCGGACGCCATCAAGGCCCTCGGCCCGAACGGTGACCTGTGTTTCGTCTCATCCGGTGCCGTGGCGCTTGGCCGCCAGCACCAGATCGAGGCGGGCATGACCGTTGCCGACAAACAGGCCCTCGCCGCGATTGGCCAGATCGACTTGATGGTGCAGTGGAGAGCCGCCCTGGCTGCCGTTGGCCGCAAGGCCGCGCAAATCTTGCTGACACCCGAAATCACCGAACGCCGCCGGCGGTACCTGAACGCACGGGCCAGCCTGCGCACTCTTCTTGATTGGGGTATCATCCCGATCATCAATGAGAATGACGTGGTGGCCACCACCGGCCTGCGATACGGCGATAATGACCGCCTGGCCGCCATGGCGGCTGGTCTGGTAGATGCCGATACGGTCGTCCTGCTGACCGATGTTGATGGCCTTTATACCGACAACCCCGCCAAGAACCCGGACGCCAAACACGTCTCGCTGGTCAAACCGGAATATCTGACCCGTATCGACAAGTCAGGGATGGATCCGGGATCGTCTGTGGGCACGGGCGGGATGGCCAGCAAGATCGATGCGGCGCGCCTGGCGACCTCATGGGGCCTGCGCGTCATCATCACCTCAGGCCGGACGCCCGAACCGTTCAGCGCAATTGCCAATGGCTCAGCACGGGCCACGGTGTTCGAAGCGGCACGCCCCATGGTGCCGGCCCGTCGGCGCTGGCTCGCAGGCCTGACCCCCACGGGCGGGATTGCCCATGTGGACGAGGGTGCGCTGAAAGCGCTGCGCGAAGGCAAGAGCCTTCTCGCGGTCGGCGTTTCGCGCATCGACAAGCCATTTGAAGAGGGTGACGTCGTCTCGGTCGTCGCCCCGAATGGCAAACCGGTTGGCTTTGGCCTGGCGAAAGCCAGCTCCACAGCCATTGAGAACCGGTCCGTGAAGATTGCTTTTCACCGGGACGACTTTGTACTGGAGATGGATTCACAATGACGGACGAGATCACGACCTTGGTCGGCCAGTTGGGCAAGGATGCCCGTGCCGCCGGCCGTATCCTCGCAACACTACCGGCAGACAAGCGGCGCGAAGGCATTCTGGCCCTCGCCGATGCGGTGGACGCGCGCAAGAACGACATTCTGGAAGCCAATCAGAAGGACCTCGACGCGGGCGCCCATCTGTCCGATGCCATGAAGGACAGGCTGGCTCTGGACGAGGGCCGTCTTGACGGCGCGGTCGAGGGTCTGCGCATGGTCGCCAATCTCGATGACCCCGTCGGCAGCGTCATCGCCGAATGGGATCGACCCAATGGCCTGCATATCGAGCGCGTGCGAATGCCGATGGGCGTCATCGCCGTGATCTATGAGGCCCGCCCCATGGTCACGGTCGATGCGGCATCTCTTTGCATGAAGTCCGGCAACGCGGTGATCCTGCGGCCCGGCTCCGACAGCCTGCACACATCGCGCATGCTGGGCGAGATCATGGCATCAGCCTTTGAAAGCGCGGGCCTGCCCAAAGCTGCGGCGCAGGTGGTGCCAACACCGGACCGTGCTGCAGTGGGTGAAATCCTCAAAGGCGCGGGCGGCAATATTGATGTGGTTGTCCCAAGAGGCGGCCGCTCTCTCGTCGAGCGCGTGCAGAACGAGGCCCGTGTGCCGGTGATCGGCCATCTCGAAGGCCTTTGCCACGTCTATCTCGACAAGGATGCCGACGCCGACATGGCCCGCGATATCATCGTCAACGCCAAGATGCGCCGCACCGGCGTTTGCGGCTCAGCAGAAACCGTGCTGATCGATCGGGCCGTGGCGTCCCGCCTCGTACCATTGGTCACGGAAGCCCTGAGCGCTGCGGGATGCGAAATTCGCGGCGATCAGGACAGCCAGGTGTTCGACGACCGGATCAAGGCGGCCGAAGAGGCAGACTGGACCACAGAATATCTCGGCCCCACGATTGCCATGGCGGTGGTCGACGGTGTCGAAGGCGCCATCGACCACATTGCCGTTTACGGCAGCGGTCATACTGAAAGCATTGTGACGGATAATCAGGATACGGCAGACCGTTTTCAGGCCGCCGTGGACAGCTCCATCGTCATGCACAACGCCTCCACCCAGTTCGCCGATGGTGGTGAATTCGGGATGGGCGCGGAGATCGGCATTGCCACGGGTCGTCTGGCGCCCCGCGGCCCGGTCGGCGCCGAACAGCTGTGCACGTATAAATATCTGGTTAAAGGCAATGGCCAGACCCGGCCATGACCCCTTCCCCCAAATGAAAAAAGCCGCGCCGAGAAATCCCTGGCGCGGCTTTTTTGTTCTTTGGGTCTTTTACCGGAGCGGGTCAGGCCGGTCATCATCGAACCGGGCGGTGGGTTTCTTTTCCCGGCCGCTTCCCTGCTGCCAGTCCGGCGTACCGTCAAAGCGGTGCTGTTCGGCCATTTCTTCGGCCAGCTCCTTGACCGACGCATCGCGATAATCCGACGCGTAGAGATCGTCATCGGCGGGACGATCATCGTCCTCAACCGGTTGGTCGGCGGATGAGATCAACCCGCGCAGGGTGCCGCGCGTCCGCTCCAGCTCTTCGGACAGGTGTGCCGAACGGCGACGAAGGGCGGTGACTTCCTGGCGCAGGCGCTCATCCTCTTCCTTCTTGGAGGCCTGGGCCGAAGCACGGCTCGAGCGCTGCTCAAGATCATCAGCATCCGGAAGCAGATTGCGGATCAGGTGCAGTGTTCCCATCAGGGTCGATGGCGACACAAGCCAGACACGGGCGCGTTGGCTGTCGCGCACCAGATCCGGGAAGCGGTCATGCAGGATCGTGTACGCCGCTTCAGACGGCAGGAACAGGATGCAGCTATCGGCCGTCTCATTTGGCGCGATGCAGCGATCGGCGGCCTCAAGAATGGCCCGCAGAATGGCGCGGCGGAAGCCGTCCTCTGCGCCTTTGGCCTGTGGCAGGTTGCGACGGACCGCATCGCGGGATGGCAACTCGTGGAAGGCCTCCATCGGGAAGCCCGCATCGATGGCGATTTTCTCGCGCAGGCCGTCAAAGCTGATCAGGCAGTCAGCGGTTTCACCATTCGTCAGTGTAGCCCCGAACGAATAGCTGCCTTCAGGCAAGGTGCCGCGGATCACATCCGCGAGGCGAACGGTCACGGCACTGTCCTGTGCTGCGCGGTCAAGGATCGCCCGTTCAAGGCGCCCGAAATGTTCTTTGACCTCGTCCATGTCATTGCCCATGGCGCCCAGCTTCACGCCGGTGGCCGAAAGGTCTGCACGGACCGATTTGATCTCGTCGAACACGGATTTGACCTCGGAATGGACAAGGCCCACTTCGGCAAAGCGCGTTTCAAGGATCTGCGTGATCGCACGGATACGCTGTCCCTGCCCTTCAATGGCCGAAGAGATCCGGTCCACCTGCTGGCCCAATGTCGTGACATTGCGGCCCATCTCAAGGGACTGATCAGCAATCGGCATGGAACTGGCGTGACGTTTGTCGAGGCTTTCCAGCTTGCGGTCGATCGCGGAGATCACAAGATCCAGCCTTGATGACTGCTCACTTTTCAGCATTTCGAACTGATCGGTGAATTCAGCGCGCATGCTGTCGATCCGCTGGGACTGACGCCGCTCTGCTTTTTCAATATCATCGCGGATGAACGGCGCAACGAATGGCCGGCCATAATCGTCGGTCGACAGCCCAGCCGCATAGGGGCCATGTTTTGGCAGGTCGGGTTCTGGCGATGGACGCACAAAGGTTGCGTTGTTTTCGACCTTTTCCCGACCACCAGCGAAAGAATATCGGCGCTGTTCCGGCTCTTCTTCCTCAATCTCGTCCGCAGGCTCTTCCTCATCGACGTCAATCGTGACGTCATCCTCATCGAGTTCTGCGGTTTCAAGCTCGGTTTCTTCGGAACGAAGCGGCACGACATTGGGGTGCTCGACCTCGGCCTCGTCGATTTCGACGTCACCAATGTCATCTGCGCTCACGGTCTCGAACGGTGTCTCCCCCTCATCGGACCAGTCGATCGGCGAGCTGTCCTCGTCATGGTCTACAGTATCGGCCTCGGCATCTGTGGCGTAGGGTTGAGGATCATCGAAGATGACTTCAGCAAACTCACCGTCATCGGCCGGGTAGCGTCGATTATCTGACATTTCATCGTCCCCTTCGAACTCGAACAACGGAGAAGCCTGGGTTTCAACGCCCGTGCGCTGGCGGCGATAGCGTCCGGCGATCATCAGCAGCATGATGCCGACAATGGCTGCCACCACCACAAAGAAGATCCAAAGGCCGTATTGACTGAAAAATCCATCCGACGCCTGGCCGGAAATATTGCGCAATTGCGCCTCGGCGCGCGCCATTTCCTCTTCCATCGGGATTGGCGCATCAAGCACGTTGCCGACGCTTTTCAAGATACTCTTCATACTAGCCTTCCCGGCAAACTCCCAAACCGACAAACAGTAAGTCGTCCCCTATTGGGAACAGCGTATGCCACCAGTTTGATAAAAGCGAGAGCCGTGCCAGCTTAACCTTAGCTCATGACTTGCCTCGTTTCGCCCTTCAAACCAATCGCAGTGGTACCGGGCGGATTGACCCGGCCGCAACTCGCCCTTACCTCCACCCCATGTCCATTCGTCCCATATTGACCGCCCCTGATCCGCGCCTGCGCGAAATTTCCAAACCCGTCTCCGAGGTGACGGACGAACTGCGCGCCCTGATGGATGACATGCTGGAGACCATGTATGATGCCCCCGGCATCGGTCTCGCCGCCATCCAGGTCGGTGTCCCCTTGCGGATAATCGTGATGGACCTCGCCGACAAGGACGAGCCGCCACAACCCCGCTACTTCGTGAACCCCGTCATCAGAGACCCGTCAGACGACCTGCAGCCTTATGAAGAAGGGTGCCTGTCGGTGCCGGACTTCTATGACGAAGTTGAACGTCCCGCTCGTTGCGTGGTTGATTATGTCGATTACAACGGCAATGCGCAAACGCTTGAAGCGGAAGGCCTGCTGGCGGTCTGCATTCAGCATGAAATGGACCACCTCGAGGGTGTCCTGTTCATCGACCATCTGTCGCGCCTGAAGCGTGAGCGGATCATGAAAAAACTGAAGAAAGAGCGGCTGGCCGCCGCCTACTGAGGGTTCAATGCGCCTGATTTTCATGGGGACGCCGGCCTTTGCCGTGCCCTCCCTCGCGAGCCTGGTTGCGAATGGGCATGAAGTCGCTGCGGTCTATACCCAACCCCCGCGACCAGCGGGCCGTGGCCACAAGCTCACCCCGTCGCCGGTCCATGCCTTCGCGCTTGAGCACGGGCTGGAAGTGCGGACACCAGAGAACTTCAAGGCCAGCGAAGATCGTGAAGCGTTTGCCGCCTTGGGCGCGGAAGTGGCCGTGGTTGTCGCGTATGGCCTGATCCTGCCTCGCGCCATTCTCGAAGCGCCCGAGCTTGGCTGCATCAACGTTCACGCTTCCCTTCTGCCCCGCTGGCGGGGGGCTGCGCCGATCCAACGGGCGATCATGGCGGGCGACCGCCATACGGGCGTGCAGGTCATGCAGATGGAGAAAGGGCTCGATACAGGCCCGATCCTCCTGTCCGAGACCGTGCCGATCGATCCGCATATGACCGCTGACAAGCTGACGGATCATCTTTCCCATGTGGGTGCAGAGCTGCTGCCCCGGGCGTTGGCGGCCCTCTCCCGCGGCGGTATTGTACCGCATCCGCAATCAGAAGATGGCATTACCTACGCCTCCAAGATCGATAGTGCCGAAGCGGTCGTTGACTGGACCCGACCAGCGGCTGAAGTCGACGCCCATATCCGGGGCCTGTCGCCATTTCCGGGCGCCAAGACACAGCTTCTCCGGGAGGGCAACGACCCTGTCCGCCTCAAGCTCGTCCTGTCACAAGGCGGTGATACCCCATCGTCCGCTGCACCCGGCACCATTGTCAGTGCTGGCAATGAGGGTATCGATGTGGCGGCTGGCGACGGACAGACCGTTCGGCTGCTGACCCTCCAGCGCGAGGGCAAGGCGGCGCAGCCGGCTAGCGAATTTCTGCGCGGGATGCCGATCAAACCTGGCGACCGCCTGGGCTGATCATGCCGCGCTATCGCATCGACATCGAATATGACGGGACCGGCCTCGTCGGCTGGCAGCGGCAGGACAATGGCCCCTCCGTGCAGCAGGCGATCGAGGCAGCCGGTGCGGCGCTCAGTGGCGCGGCTTCACCCGTCTATGCTGCCGGACGGACCGATGCCGGTGTCCATGCCATTGCCATGACAGCGCACATCGACCTGCAAAAGGCCTTTCCGACCGATACAGTCAGAGACGGCCTGAATGCCCATTTGCGGGATCACCGGATCACGGTTCTTGAGGCCGCTGCCGTCGACGACGACTTCCATGCACGCTTTTCCTGTACCGGGCGGCATTACCGCTATCGCCTGGTGGATCGGCGGTCGCCCCCGGCCCTCGAACAGAACCGGGTCTGGCATGTGCGACATGCCCTCGACCACGAAAAGATGCAGGCCGCCGCCAGTGCCCTACTGGGCCTGCACGACTTCACGACCTACCGATCGGCCCATTGCCAGGCCAAGAGTCCGGTAAAAACGTTGACGCAATTCGATGTGGAACGGGTCGATGGCGAGGTTGTCTGCCGACTGCACGCGCCGTCATTCCTGCATAACCAGGTGCGGTCTCTTGTTGGCACCATCGCGCAGGTGGGACTGGGGCGGCAGGGCGTGGACTGGCCGCGCCAGATGCTGGACGCCTGCGACCGGACCCTTTGCGGGCCGGTGGCCCCGGCCAGTGGGCTCTATTTCGTGAAGGCGGATTACCCCGCCTAGCGCAGGCTACGTTTCGCCGATGGCGCCTGGGACTTGGGGCCTTCACTGGCGGAAATCGGTGCCGACGTTGTCGCCGTGCCGGTTACCCCGGGTTCAACCGCCACTTCGGCCTTGCGCAGGTAGGGGATGACAGGGTGCACGCGGCGATCATAGGCAATCGTGATCTTGCTGGCGCAGGTGGCAGCGGATTCCTGCAGGAACGTCCCGCGGGCCTGAGCGGCGTCGGAAGTGTCCCCTTTTGGCAGATCGTCATGAACGGCCTGGGCGGCATCATTGGCTGCCTTCTGCAGCACAGCAGCACCGGCCCCGGGCGAGGAGCGCGACAATTCATATTCCCACACCGCCAAAGCGTCCTTGAATCCCCGACGGATATGGGACGGCACGTTCGGCGCTGACTGCAAGGCATCAAGCATCTGTGCATAAACCACAGCGCACCGTGCAGCCTCGTTCATTGCGAAGGGTGGCGGCGCGGGCAGGACCTTGGGCCCGGTCCCGGCGCCCGATGACTGCGCCAGCGCGCTGGCAGAGACCATAGCGGCAGACGATGCGATGAGAGTGGCGATGAGGCGCATGAGCGGCCTCCTTCAGCTAGCGGTAAGGGGCAACATAGCAGCGGGTCGCCCCGCTGCAAATTTCCTTTCCCTAACCCGCATCAGCCAAGGAAGAGTGAATCAGTGCCCGCCGATGTTAAACACCTTGGTCGGCAGCAGTTTCAGCCCTTCAAGGCGGCAAAGGGCGATGGGCCGGTCACCTTCCATGGCGAGAACCGGTTCGATATCGTCCGCCTGCCCGTTGCGGATCGGACCGACCTGCGCAATTGGCAGAATAGCGGCGCCGCCCGAGGACAGGCGTGCGGCCTCACTCCGACCGATGCTGACCGACGGATATTCGGTCATCGCCTGCTCAATGCCGGTCAGGTGGTCGTCATACCGGTCGACATTCCGGTCACCCGGCTCCAGCCGCGCCAGAGCATCACGCCCGGTCAGCTCTTCGAAAGTGACCGCCATATCCTCGGTGAAGGGGCCCACGGCCGTGCGGCGCAAGGCCGAGACATGGGCGCGCGTGCCCAAGGCTTCGGCCATGTCGCGGACAACGGCCCGCACATAGGTCCCCTTGCCCGTCACAGCTTCAAACACGGCCTCATCGGCACTGGTGCAGTCGACCAGCCGCAGGGAGTGGATCGTCACTTCCCGGGCCGGCGGCACAACGGCCTCGCCATCCCGGGCCAGATCATAGGCCCGTTCACCGTCAATCTTGATGGCGGAGAATGCCGGTGGCCGCTGCTCGATCGTGCCAGTAAATTCCGGCAGAATGTCCAAGATGTCAGCCTTGCTCGGGCGATGGTCCGACGTCTCCAACACATCACCTTCAAGATCGTCGGTGGTGGTCGAAGCCCCCCAGCGAGCGGTAAAGCGGTATGTCTTCAGGCCATCCTGAATGAAACTGACGGTCTTCGTCGCCTCACCGAAGGCGATCGGCAGAATGCCTGTGGCCAACGGGTCCAGGGTGCCCGCATGTCCGGCCTTCTGAGCATCAAAGAGCCATCGCAGTTTGGATACCGCTTCGGTTGATCCCATGTCGTAGGGTTTGTCGAGGACCAGCCAGCCATCGACCGCCCTGCCCTTTTTGCGCCGTGCCATCACGTCACCTTTTCACATCTTCGTTCGGGTAAGGCGGGGCGATTAGCGGCTCTGACGCCAAAGAGCCATTCCTGATTGTGCGTTCAGACCATAAAAAAGCGGCCCCGCCACGCGGAGCCGCCAAAAACAGGCCTGTCGAAGCCGATCAGCTGCGGTCAGCTTCGACGTCGTAACCGTAGTTGCGAAGCAGACGGTTCAGGTCGGAAGCGCTTTCGCGCTCATCCATGGCCGACAGGATACCGCGATTGAACAGACCCGGCATGGTGAACCATTCACCGCCGTCTTTCCACCGCAGAACAAGCGCTGGCACATCGCCGCCCGTGCGGTAGCCAACTTCAAAATCATCCCGCTCAAAGCCTGGGAACAGGCGGATCGTTTCGGATGTGTTGTCCAGTTCGGTGCCCGTTTCAGCAACGGTCAGGCTGTGCGACGTGTCGGTTTCAGCGTCAGCTGACAGCTCACTGACTTCTACCAATTCGGGGGCAGTCCCCTCAACGGCAGCGTCTGCGGCCAGATCGGCGGTATCTGCTGTCGTTTCTGCAGCAGCGTCGCGCTGTTTCCTCCGGAAGAACATGGTCAATAGCCCCTTTGATACACTATCCCAACTCTCTCTGGCGGAGCGGGTTTTGTCAAAGGAATTGTTAACCTGTAGACAGGTTCCCTAAAGATCGCGTTTTACGTCGTCGCGATTCAGCAGCTTGTCGATCTTCGCGGCCTCGTCAAATCGGTCGTCAGCCCTGAACACCAGCTGCGGCGTGTATTTCATGGTCAACTTTGCCCCCATGGCCGCGCGAATGCGGCCCGATGCGACGTTCAGCTTTTTCGCCGCTTCCTGGACATTGTCGGACCCCAGGACGGAGATAAAGACCGTCGCATTGCGCAGGTCGGGGGACGCCTTCACTTCGCTGATCGTGATCGGCTCCCTGGGCATGTCCGGGTCATGCACTTCACCGCGTTGGAAAATTTCTGCGAGGACGTGCCGCATCAGCTCGCCCGCGCGCAACTGGCGCTGGGAGGGTCCTGCGGTCGTGGAAAATCGTTTAGCCATTCGCGCTAGGTAGGTGAGCGGCGGTCAGACATCAATGGCTCGGCAGCGCTTGGTAACCGTCCGCGATCAGCTGCGGTGGATGCCGCACTCTGTCTTTGACTGTCCCCGCCATCGGCCGGCACGCACATCATCGCCAGGTGCCACCGGATGGGTACAAGGCCAGCACCCGATGGAAGGAAAACCCTGCTCGACCAGCGGATGCGGCGGCAGGTCATGGGCCTTGAAATAGGTATCCACATCCTCGGGCTTCCAGCTGACGATCGGATTGACCTTGAAATGGGTACCCTTGAATTCGAAAACCGGCAGATGCACGCGTGCCCCGCCGTGGAACTGCTTGCGGCCAGTGATCCAGGCTGAATAGCCATCAAGCGCTTTGTTCAGGGGACGGACTTTTCGCAACGTGCAGCATGCATCGGTATCGGACTGCCACAACGAGCCATCGGGATCGATCTCCGCCGCTTCATCGGTGGCAGGCTTGAGATCGATGACATTCGTCAGGCCCAGCTGCCGCGCCAGCTTGCGCCGATAGATGGGTGTCTGGGCGAAATGCTTGCCCGTGTCGATAAAGAGAACCGGCGTGTCCGGTGCCACTTGCGCCACGAGATGCAGGAGCACGGCGGATTCCGCACCGAAGGAGGAGACGAGTGTAATCTCATCCACGAACTCTTCATTGATTGCGACGTCCAGAATTTCGCTGGGCGTCGCATTGGCGTATTTCGCCGCGAGCGATCGGGCCCGAGCCTCACGGATATCAACGCTGTTTTCGGCAGAAGCAGACAGTGTCATTTTCGCGCCTCCCAAACCGGGCCGCCGATAATGGCGCGCTGGTAAAACGCCGGATAGACGCGAATGCTCTGCAACAGACCGTCCACGTCATAATCCTTGTCCAGCTCGAAGCTGGTGAAGCCGCAGCGCAGGGCAAAGAGCACCTGGTCCCGAAAGAGCGTGCCGCGTGCGCAGATATCGCCGGTGAAACCCTGACGCCGAAGAATGCGCGCCTGAGTAAAGGCGCGACCATCCCGCAATTTCGGGAACACCAGCGCCACGGCATCGACACCCTCCAACGCCACGGGATGGGCCGCCAGATCGGCATCATTATCGATCAACAGCGCATCTGTCAGAGGAGCGCCGCCCTCAACAAGCTGATCGTTTTTCCACTCAAGCCGCTTCATAAAGCGCCTCCTTGAACGGTGCAGCGCCAAGGCGCCGGTAAGTATCAATAAACGCCTCGGCCTCGCCGGTCCGCAGGCTCAGATAAGTCTCCACCAGACGCTCGACAGCATCGACAACAGCCTCAGTCGACAAGCCGCGGCCCACCACCTCACCAATCGACGATTGGGAATCCGCGGCACCGCCCAGCGTTACCTGATAATATTCCTCACCCTTCTTGTCGACGCCAAGAATACCGATGTGACCCACATGGTGGTGGCCACAGGCATTGATACAACCTGAAATCTTGATGTTCAGCCTGCCGATCAATTCCTCACGCCCCCGGTCAGCAAACCGTTCCTGTATCCGGTTGGCAACGGGGATTGAGCGAGTATTGGCCAGATTACAGTAGTCGAGGCCGGGGCAGGCAATGATGTCCGAGATCAGACCGGCATTGGACGTGCCAAGGCCAATCGCATCCAGCGCTTGCCACAGGGTATAAAGATCACTCTTTGCGACGGACGGCAGGACGAAATTCTGCTCATGGGTCGTGCGCAGCTCACCGCCGGACAGACGATCAGCAATATCCGCCAACCCATCCATCTGCACATCCGTAATGTCGCCGGGCGGCAAGCCGGTCGGTTTCAGTGAGATTGTCGTGATCGCGTAGCCTTCGACCTTATGCGGATGAACATTGTGACGAACCCATGCTGCAAAGTGAGGGTCGGCGGCCTTTTCCGCCGCCAACACAGCATCCCCTTCAGGATCAGGCGTCAGCTCACGCGGCTCAAAATAGGCGGCAATGCGCGCGCGCTCGGCCTCCGGCAAGTCCACGCTGCCCCCCTGCCCGATCGCACGGAACGTCTCCCACTCCTCTTCGACAGCGGCCCGGAATTTATCGACCCCCATCTCGTTGACGAGGATCTTGATGCGCGCCTTGTACATATTATCGCGACGTCCGTGCACGTTATACACGCGCAGGATCGCCTCGAGATAGGAAAGGAGTTGCGATTTGGGCAGGAAGTCGCGGATGACTTCACCAATATAAGGCGTCCGCCCCAAACCACCGCCGACCAGCACGCGGAAGCCAACGTCACCCGCATCGTTCCGTGTCAGCAGAAGACCAATATCGTGCACCTGTACGGCCGCACGATCTTCTTCACTGGCGCTGATTGCGATCTTGAACTTGCGCGGCAAGAAAGAGAATTCCGGATGGAACGTCGACCACTGACGAATGATTTCAGCCCAGACGCGCGGATCTTCGATTTCGTCTGCTGCAACACCAGCGAAGGGGTCACTGGTCACATTGCGGATGCAGTTCCCCGATGTCTGGATGGCATGCATCTCGACATCGGCCAGGCGTTGCAGAATATCCGGCACATCAACCAGCTTCATCCAGTTGAACTGCATGTTCTGGCGTGTCGTCACATGGCCATAGCCCTTGTCGAAATCCCGCGCGATCGACCCGAGCACACGCAACTGATCCGATGACAGGGTGCCGTACGGAATGGCAACGCGCAGCATGTATGCATGCAGTTGCAGATAGAGGCCATTCATCAGGCGCAGCGGCTTGAACTCATCTTCGGTCAGCGCACCGGACAGGCGGCGTTCGACCTGATCGCGAAAATCATCGACCCGCGCCTGCACCAGCGCTTTGTCGTAGGCGTCATATTGATACATTATGCTTGTCCTCGGGCCTGACGGCCAAACTGGGGATGGATCGTCGGTCCCCGATCCCGGATTTCTTCACGCAGGCGTCCACGGCCATCAGGCTGAACGCCCGTTTCGGCCTCATCGACATCCATCAGGTAAGGGCCCACCACATGACCCTCATCGGTCAGGGCCCAGTCCAAGAGGGCGAGTGCATCCTCTCCCTCGACAATGGTCGCGGCGCCGAGATCCTCTGTCCACTGCTGGTCATCGGTCTGATAGACGACGACGCCGTCAACCAGACGGTTGGCGGTGACGATCTTCAGGCCTTCATTGCGGCCCTTTTTGACGCCGCCCACGCTGATCTTCGCCGGCTTTTCTGCCGGCGTATCTGGTTTTTTTACCGTGGCGCTCATGCCGCTTCTGCCTCTTGTAGAAATTCAGTCAGTCCGTGTCCGGACGCCTTGGCCGCGACCTCGCCAATGATGAGGACCGCAGGACCGACGATGGCGGCGCGGACAATGTCTACGGACAGATCACGAAGCGTGGTGCGCAGGATTTTCTGATCGGCCGTGGTCCCCTTTTCAACGACCGCCACCGGCGTCCTTGTATCAAGCCCACCATCCATCAGGCTGGCGGCCACCTCACCGGCGCGGCCAACACCCATATAGACCACGACGGTGTGCTTCAGCCGGGCCAGGGCGGCCCAGTCCAGATCCGGCGCACCGCCACCACCTGCGCTCGCCGTCACATAGGACACGGCCTGGGACATGCCGCGATGGGTCAGGGGCGTCGATGCCGCCGCCGCGCACCCGGCTGCTGCGGTAATGCCCGGCACCACCACGGCGTCAAGGCCCGCAGCGCGCACCTGCTCAAGCTCTTCGCCGCCGCGGCCAAAAATGAATGGGTCGCCGCCCTTCAGGCGCACGACACGTTTGCCCGCGCGAGCAAGGTCAATCATCAGCGCACCGATATCTTCCTGCGGCATGGAGTGGTCGGCCTTGCGCTTGCCCACATAACGCCGTTCCGCATCCCGTCGGATGAGGTCGAGAATGTCGGTCGAGACAAGATTGTCGTAGAGAACAATGTCCGCTTCCTGCAGCACGCGCAGCGCCTTTAGGGTCAGAAGCTCAGGGTCACCCGGACCGGCGCCCACAATATGGATACTGCCAATGGCCGCGCCACCGGCCGCGACCGCGTGGTCAAAACCCTGCGCAGCCCCAGTCATGTCGCCATCATAGACCGCTTCGGCCACCGGGCCTTCGAACAGGCGCTCCCAGAACCGGCGACGTTCACCGGGTGCCACGTTCGCGGCGACCACATCGCGCCGAACACGCGCAAATTCCACAAGCTCACCCAGTCGGGCCGGCAACAGGGACTCGATCCGCTCACGCAGCCGGCGACCCAGAACAGGCGCGGCACCGCCCGTCGAAATGCCGATTGCCACGTCACCGCGATCAACGATCGAGGGAATCACCACATCACACAGTTCCGGCTGGTCAACGACGTTGACGGGCACGCCGTGCAGTTTTGCTAAACGGGCAGCTTCACCATCAATATCAGGGTCGTCCGTGGCCGCCACGAGGAGAGCCGGACGGACCGCAAAATCCTCATCCCGCAGATGCCGTGGGATGACCTCGACGCCGCTGAAGTCATCTATTTCCGAGGACCATTGCACATCCGAAAAGACCTTGATCTGCGGGGAGGCCTTCAACAACAGTCGCAGCTTGCGGACCGCGAGCTCGCCGCCGCCGACGACAAAGACCGGTCGGTCCTTCAGGTCAAAAAAGGCTGGAAAGTACCGCATCGCGCTTGCTTTCAGAATTTCTAAGGCTTATTTCTGTCACCGCAAGATGGAGATGCGATCGTCATCTGGCAACAGAAAGCTTCTCTATCATTGCGATAGAAAACCTAATGCGCCGAAGTAAGGAAGGCCCATGCGGAGACTGCCCCCCCTGAACGCCTTGCGCGCCTTTGAATCGGCGGCGCGGCACCTGTCCTTCACGAAGGCGGCCGACGAATTGTCGGTCACGCCAGGCGCGATCAGTCAGCAGGTCAAGCTGCTGGAAGAAACCGTGGGCGTACCGTTATTCAGACGCGATCCGAAGGGGCTGTCACTGACCGATGCGGGCATCTCCTCCCTGCCCTCGCTGCGGGACGGTTTTGACAGGCTGGCAGCGGCAGCGCGCCTGATGACCATGGAGCGGGGATCAGGGCGTCTTGCGCTTTCGGTCGCGCCCTCCTTTGCATCCAAATGGCTGGTGCCGCGCCTTGACGCGTTTCAGGAGCTGCACCCCGATATTGACGTCTACGTCCATGCCGACATGGAGGTCGTGGATTTCTCGGTCGATGATGTGGACCTGGCCATTCGCTATGGCCGCGGCAATTATGACGGCCTGACCAATACGCTCCTGATGCGTGAGCGGATCGTGCCTGTCTGCGCGCCATCTCTCCTGACCGGCGACAAGCCGCTGCGGCAGGTCGACGATCTGGCAAGTCACACACTGCTGCACGACGATGGCAATGATCACGAGATCGCAACCTGGTCCATGTGGCTGCGCGCGGCCGGCAGCGAAGTGAACGGCACGCGGGGACCGCGTTTCAATCAGTCTTCACTGGTCATTGAAGCGGCCGTTGCAGGCCGGGGCGTCGCCCTGGCCAAATACGCGCTGGCTGTGGCCGATCTTGAAGCGGCGCGGCTGGTCATCCCCTTTAATCTGACAACGCCAACGGACTTCTCCTATTGGCTGGTCCACCCGGAAGCGAAGGCAGCCCTGCCGGAAGTCAAAGCGTTTATCGCCTGGCTGAAGGCAGAAGCATCAGCCCACGAAACCAATTCACCACCGGTACTCGTCGACGCCTAAGGCGCGGCGTCACCAGACAGGGTCACCACGGTTCCGTCCGCCCAACGCGCATCTCCGCCATACAGGGCGACCGTTGAGAGGGACATCTTGGCGGAGCCATCCACCGGTTTCCGACTATAGACGATATACATCAGCGTCTCATTATCCGGGTCATAGACCCGGCGCACGGCGATCGATTTGAAGACCAGGCTCTGCCGCTGGGTGAAAACCGTCTCGCCGTTCTTGTCGCGATCGATGTCACCGATCACGATAGGGCCGGTCTGTCGACAGGCGATGGAGCTGTTGGAAGGGTCCTCGAACCAGTTGCCCTTGATCGCCCGGTCCCAGACACCGCGATCGAAATAGGTCAGATGGCAGGTCACGCCGGTGACCTTAGGGTCGCTCAACGCTTCGACCTTGATCTCATTGCCATAGAGATCGTTCTTGAATTCGCCGACTTCCTTTGTGTCCTTGCGACCACAGCCGGCAAGAAGGACAAGGGCGGAAAGGGCGATACAGGCGGCAGGCTTGTTCATCATGACCAATAGATAGGGCGCCCGCAGGCGCCCTACTACTCTTCACCTGATTTTCTTGGCGGTCAGGCGGGCGTGAGCTTCAACAGACGCCCACCGCTTTCACCATTGCTGCTGCCGTCCTCGAGCAGCCAGATGGCCCCATCAGGACCTTCTTCAACTTCACGAATGCGCTGGTTCATGTTGAAGCGCTCAGCCTCGCAGATGTCGCGATTATCGAGCGGGCAGTCGAAGGCGACGCGGATGAGGGATTGCGAGGACAGCCCTCCGATCAGCGCCGAACCGGTCCATTCGGGGAACTGGTTACCCTTGTAGATGATCAGTCCAGCAGGACTGATCACCGGGGTCCAGCTTTCTTCCGGCGTCATGAATTCTGGACGCGTGTCGTGGTCCGGCATCGGCCGACCATCATAGTGATCGCCGTTGGAGACTGTCGGATAGCCGTAATTTTCGCCTTTCACGATGCGGTTGAATTCATCGCCACCCTTTGGACCCATCTCATGCTCCCAAAGCTGGCCTTCGGCATCAAAAGCGATACCCAGGATATTGCGATGGCCGAGCGACCAGATCTCTGCCGTGACGCCACCCTGATCTGCGAAGGGATTGTCATCAGGTACGGAGCCATCGTGATTGAGGCGAATGATCTTGCCCAGATTCTGTTGCATGTCCTGCGCCGGATCGAATTTCTGGCGCTCGCCCGATGAAATGAAAATGTGCTGTCCGTCCGGCGTGAACAGGATGCGGTGACTATAGTGCCCCCGTCCCGTCACCTTTGGATTCTGGCGCCAGATCACTTCAAGGTCCGACAGCGTCCCGCCGGCGTCCGTCAGGGCCAGCTGTCCGCGCGCCACGACGGCGCCGCGCGTGTCATCCTCACCCGCCTCTACATAGGACACGTAGATGGTGCCATTGTCTGCAAATTGGGGATGCAGCGCCACATCACCAAATCCGCCCTGGCCGCCATAGTCGACCGTGGGGACACCCGTGATCTCCCCCTTGTCGCCCGATTGCGTCACGACATAGAGCGCGCCGGGCTTTTCCGTGACGAGCATCCGGCCATCGGGCAGGAAGGTCATCGCCCACGGCTCACTGAACTGTGCCACGGCTTCGGTCGTGAAGATCGCGTCGACTGCTTCTTCGTCCGCGCCATCAGCCTCTGGTTCAGATGTCTGTTGCTTGGCCATGGGCTGCGATGGGGCCGCATCCGCCGCGGCAGAAGGCCCAGCATCGGCGCCGCCACCTTCACAAGCGGTGAGGGCAAGCAGCGCAGCAGACGTCAGAAGGCAGGTGGTCCATGAGGGCATCGTCATATCTCCAACAGAAGTGTTGAAGTGAAACTAGAGCGAAGCCCGCCCCTGTCGAGCCGCCCGCGCAGCAGGGCGGGACGGCATCGACATCAGGATCAAACCAAATCAGTCGGCTGAATTGTGCGCGACAGGTTCGGCATCGATCTTGTTCATCACATCAAGCGCAAAGCCGTAAAGATGAGCCCGCTCATCGAGACGCTCAAATCGCGCAGCCGATCCGCCATGCCCTGCCGACATGTTCATGCGCAGCAGGAACGGCCCGCCGGTCGTCTCATCGCGAAGGCGCGCGATCCATTTGGCTGGCTCCCAATAGGTGACGCGGTAGTCGGCAAGGCCGCCCGTTGCCAGAATTGGCGGGTAGGCAACGCCCGGCTTGATGTTGTCATAGGGGGAATAGCTCGCGATCCAGCCATATTCCTCAGCGCTGGTGATCGGATTACCCCACTGATCCCATTCGGGCGGCGTCAGGGGCAAGGTGTCATCTGAGATTGTGTTGATGACATCAATGAATGGCACAGCACCCATGACGCCAGCAAACAGATCCGGCTCGAGATTGACCGATGCGCCGACCAGAAGGCCGCCGGCCGAGCCGCCATAGGAGACGATATTGCCCTTCGACGTATAGCCAAGGTCGATCAGCGCATGAGCGCTGTCGTTGAAATCCGTAAACGAGTTGTTTTTCTTGGCCAGCTTGCCATCCAGATACCACTGGCGGCCCTTGGCCGAGCCACCGCGAATATGCGCCGTCGCATAGACGACACCGCGGTCGACCATGGACAGGATAGAGGTTGAAAAGCTGTCCGGGATATAGGCGCCATAGCTGCCATAACCATACAGAAGGAGCGGTGCTGTACCGTCGAGCGGCACGGATTTCAGGCGAAGAACCATGACGGGAATTTCCTCGCCATCGCGCGCTTTCGCCATGATCATGTCGACCTGATAAAGGTCCGGATTGTGACCGGACGGCACTTCCTGCGTCTTGCGCAGGACACGCTCCTTCGTCTTCATGTTGTAGTCGAATGTCTGTTCAGGCTGGGACGGCGATTCATACGTATACCGCACCCATTCGGTGTCGAATTCTCCCCAGCCGTCGAGGCCAAGCGCATAGGCCGCCTGATCAACATCAATCGGATGCGCGACACCATCGTAGTCGGAGATCACTATGCGCGGCACAGCGTTCTCACGCTCCATGCGCACAAGATAGTCCTTGAACGTCACGAGACCGGAAATGTACCGACCGGACTGATGCGGCAGCCAGTCTTCCCAGTTTTCACGGCCAGGATTGTCGACAGGGGCGCGAACGATCTTGAAATCGACGGCATCATCAGCATTCGTATGAATGTAGAAATAGTCGCCTCGATGATCGACATCATAAAGCTCGTCCTTCACACGCGGTGCGATGAGGCGGGGCTCGGCTTCAGGCTTGTCGAGCGGCACCACATAGGCCTCGCTGGTCACGCCATTGCCGATGCCGACAATCAGATACTTCTCGGATGAGGTCTGGCCCAGGCCAAGGAACATGGCATCATCGGCCTCCTCATAGACCAGACGGTCCGTGGAGGATTCCGTCCCCAGGACGTGGTGCCAGACGCGCTTGGGACGCTGGTTGTCGTCGCGTTCAATATAAAAGAAGCTTTTGGAATCAGCGGCCCAGACCACCCCGCCATCGGTGGAGGTCAGCGTCTCGGCAAATTCCTCACCCGTGGCGACATTCCGGATACGGATATCGAAATATTCCGAACCAACGCGGTCGAGGCTGTAGGCAATCAGTTCATGGTCTGGTGACGCATCGACGTCGGAGATGTTGAAGAATTCAGACCCTTCACTCTCCTTGTCGCCGTCAAAAAGCACCTGCTCCTCGGCACCTTCTTCGGTCCGGCGGGCATAGATCGGATAGTTGCCACCCTCGCGATACCGCACATAATATTCGTACGGACCGTCGCGCATGGGAACAGAGGTTTCATCCTCCTTGATCCGGCCGCGCATTTCCTCGAACAGGGTCTTGCGCAGACCGTCCAGATGCTCGGTCGATGCCTCGTAATAGGCGACTTCCGCTTCCAGATACTCGCGAATATCCGCCTTCAGAACGCTGGGGTCACGCAGGACCTCCTGCCAATTGTCGTCGCGCAGCCAAGCGAAATTATCCGTGCGGGAAATCCCGTGCTGGATAATTTCAAGCGGACGTTTCTCCGCGATCGGGGCTACCAAATCGGCTTGGCGTTTCACCATAAGAGGCTGATCCTTCGTATTGGTCATCGAGGCGCAGGCGCCCATGAGGGTCAGGGCAGAAAAGGTCAAGAAGAGGCGCCGCATGGTCATGGTCTCCGAAGGGGGCGTCGATGCAAAGAGTCAAAAAAGGGTGACCCGCAGGCCACCGTCCGATCTTTAACCATTTTTGTTCCAAACACCAATCCGCCGGTTCAGGCCTTCGGACCCCGCCGGCCACAAGCGCCGCCAGACCGTAAGCAGACTTGCGATGGCCGGGCTGTTAGTCGGCGTAACGCTCGCCTGCCGATCAAGGCCTTCCTCAAACTTATGGCCCATTGATGATAATCGTCTTGGGCAGTTGCCCGTACAGCTTCGGTCAGCCCCACATCCTGAGCCGCCGTCGTCCCCGCGAACAGCGACAGCGCCGCCACGCACGACTTCAGTGTCATTGAACGCTTTCTGATGTCCCTCAGGGTTCACGTCCAAACCCTTTTCGCCCGAATGCGAGGCCCGTGGTCAAAATGACAATAATTGCTGATTGCAGAGGGTCGATGACACCCGTTACGAGCAATCATGGTGTTCGCGGGCGTCCCATTCCTGTTCTATTTCCTGCCGGTTCTGCTGGCCGCCTATTTCATCGTGCCGATGCGGATGCGCGCCGGGCGCAACCTGGTCCTGCTCGTCGGCAGCCTGATCTTTTATGCCTGGGGCGAGGGCAGCTACGTGCTGCTGCTCCTGCTCTCCATTTTCATGAACCATCTGATCGCCCACCGGCTCGGTCGCACGGCATTGGCCCGTCGCTGGCTGATCGGTGGTGTGGCCGCCAATCTACTTCTGCTAGGGTGGTTCAAATATGCAGGCTTTTTTGGCCGCAGCATCGGGCTTGGCGAGATCGCGGATCCGCATCTGCCGCTGGGCATTTCCTTTTTCACCTTTCAGGCGATCAGCTATCTGGTGGATGTGGCCCGTCAGGAGGCCAAGCCTGCGCGCCGGTTGATTGACAGCGCGCTCTACATCGCCTCCTTCCCGCAGCTGATCGCCGGACCGATCGTCCGTTTCCAGACGATCGCAACGGCCCTGACCGAACGGCGCGAAACGATTGCCCTGTTTGCCGAGGGCGTGCGGATATTCCTTCTGGGTCTGGGTCAAAAAGTCCTGTTCGCCAATCTGGCAGCAGGCCCCGCTGATGCCATTTTCGCCCTGCCCGCCGATGGCCTGTCGCCGGTCCTCGCCTGGATCGGGATGGTCGCCTACAGCCTGCAGATCTTTTTTGATTTTGCCGGATACAGCAACATGGCCATTGGCCTGGGCCTCATGGTCGGCTTCCGCTTCCCAGCCAACTTCGCGACGCCCTATTGTGCGCAGTCGGTCACCGAGTTCTGGCGGCGCTGGCACATGACGCTGTCCCGCTGGTTTCGCGATTACCTGTACATTCCACTGGGCGGCAACCGCCATGGGGAGGGCCGGACGATTGCCAATCTGTGGATCGTATTCCTCCTGTGTGGCCTGTGGCACGGCGCGGCATGGACGTTTGTCCTCTGGGGCGCGTGGCATGGCCTGTTCCTGTCCGTGGAGCGGCTGGCGAGGCAGCACACGAGGTGGACGCTTCCCCGCCCCTTGCGTCATCTCTACCTCCTGGTCGCGGTGATGTTCGGCTGGGTCCTGTTCAGAGCAGACACCTTGTCTCACGCCGGTGATCTTTATACGGCGCTTCTGGGTCGACAGGGCACAGATGCCCTGCCGCTGGCCGCATACCTGCCCGGGATGACGGGCCTCTGGCTTGGCGTTGCCGCCTTGTTCGCCACGCCTCTACCCCAGTTGATCATGACCGGGCTGATGAACCGCGCACCCCTCGCTGTCAGTGCACCATCGACCATTATTGGTTTCAGCCTCCTCTTCGTGGCGTGCGCGGCCTTCGTCGCCGGGGGCGCCTATAACCCATTTATCTATTTCCGGTTCTGATGAAGAAATGGCGCGACACCCTGTTGGCGGTTCTGTTCATCATCGGCATCAGCCTGCCCGGTGTCCTGCACGGTGTAACAAGCCTGACGCGGTCCACCAGCGATCGCCTTGGCGCCGAGAACCGTCTTGCGGCCCCCCCGCCGCAATGGACGGCGGGCGGCCTTCGTGCTTACACGGAGGGTCTCAATCAGTGGATGTCCGATCATTTCGGTCTGCGCGCGAGCCTGATCGATCTTTATGGCAGTCTGCAGGATGATCTGGGCCTGACCTTCAATCAGGAAGTGATCGAGGGACAGGATGGCTGGTTGTTCCTCAATCATGGCGGCATGCTTGAGGATTATCAGGGGCGCGCCCCCCATGACGCCAGCACTTTGGCATCATGGGTTGAAGGTCTCGATCGCCTGTCCGCCCTGTCCGCCGCCAAAGACGCAAGCTTCCTGGTCATGATCGCGCCCAATAAACAGTCCATCTACGGCGCAGATTATTTCCCGCCTTTTCTTCAGGAAGGGGCTGGATCGCGCCGCGTGGACCATCTGCTGGCCGCGCTGGAGACTGAGGGGATTCCCGCCATCTACCCGGCAGAGGACCTTCGATCGGCGCGCGGGCAGCATCAGGCCTATTTCCGCACCGACACGCACTGGACAGGATGGGGCGCCTATACCGCCTATCGGGCCGCCATGTCGGCCATGCAGAAGACGGGCTTCGACCTTGCCATTTTGCCGGAGGACCGTCTCGCGATGCGGCTGGAAAGGGACAAGCTGGGGGACCTGGTCGCCCTACTCGGGCACGGTCGCTATACGGAGGATCGACCCATCTGGTCAGTGATGGATCCAGGGCCAGTCCGGACCAGCAAGGTCGACCGACCCAATAGCGCCCTGCCCATTCCGACACGCATTATGGTCCGCGATCCGGGCGGACCGACGCTTCTCATCATCGGGGACAGTTTCTCGCCCTTCATGGCTGAGTATTTCGCGCAGAGCTTCGGCACCGTCGTCCTGTTTCGGCACGAGGCAGGTGTTGTCGATCTCAGCGAGCTCGAAGAATTTCAGCCGGATGTCGTCCTGTTCGAGGTGGTTGAGCGGATGCTCGTCAATCGCGCGGCGATGACTAGCCCCGACGGCCCTCAAACGGATTGAGCTTTTTCAGGAAATACTGGAGGCCGCCGCGATTTTCCTTGCGATCCAGTTCTTCCTGACTGGTCAGGAACGTGGTCTGAATAACGTAACGCTCGCCTGCATAGGGCGGGTGGCCATGCCAGCTGGTGTCCGATCGCGCAAAAGCAAAGACATTGCCTGCAAGCGGCGCAACTTCCTCAGCGAAATCATCCATGTCCTCGTCACCGTTCAGGGCACGGATTGCACCCCCTTCGGCCGGGTTCCAGGTATCATTGAGGTAGACCAGCATGGTGCAGATCTTGGATTCTGAATCATTGTGGATCCGGCCATCGCCGGTTTTTGACAGGCGCCGTACGGTGATCATTCGCGGCTTGTCCGTCAGGTCGAGACCGAGTTTGTCCGACAGCACCTTTGCCAGTGCCGGGGACTGCAGATCCGAAATCAGCTCGGCGAACCGCCCCCGCGCTGTCAGCTTTGACAGCGGAAGGTAGCCCGTCTTTTCAATCTCGGGATAGTCCCTGCGCACATCGCCCGCTTCTTGCGGTGTGAGCGCGCCCGTGGCCACAATATAGGTGAAGGGCGCGGTGCGGGTGGTGGCGTTGGCAATGGCATCGAGGTTCAGCATGGCCGGTTTCTAGCGCGAGATGCATCCGCCGTCACGGGGGGACTTGCCCGGTTGCGCTTTGGCCGGGGCGGGACCACATCGGAGGCCATGAGCGGCACGCACCCCAGTATTGGCATCGGTATCCTGTCCTGGCGGGGCACCGACAGTCTGGCCCGGGTATTGCCCACCTATCGTCGCGGTGACCTGTTCAGCGCCGTCGATCAGACACTCCTGTTTCTGCCGGAGCCCGATGAGCGCGCTGTGGCGTTGGGGCAGCAATTCGATCTGGACGTCCGCACCCACCCTCACAACCTTGGCATTCTGGGTGGCTTCAAAGCCATTGCCGAGCAGTTGACGACGGACCTCGTTCTGCTGCTCGAAGATGACTGCCCGCTGATCGAGCCGCCCGCCGAGGTGCAGCGCCAACTGACCCTCGGCGCCGCGGCGCTCGACGCCGGAGACGTACAGGTGGTGAGGCTGCGGCATCGCAAATATCCGGGCGCCTCGCGGCGGTTTGGGGTCATCGACAAATACAGGCGATATTTTCCGGCATCTGACGGGCCGTGGACTGATCGGGCGCTGGCAGCAGGCCGACGACTGATCCGCCCCGGGAAAGCCCGGCGGATGGCGGGGAATGGCCTCTACCTTCAGGCTGATGCCTATGCCGATCCCTATGATTTCATCGCCACTGACCAACCATTGGCGACCATCGATCACGCCCAGGAAATCATGCTGGCGAAGCGTCACCCCAGCCTCATGGACTGGCGGCATGATGGATACTGGCGCGCCACCGCAAAGACGGTTCCGTGGTCGAACCAGTCGATCCTTGTGAACCGGCGGTTCTATCTCGACCGGATCATTGCCTACGCTGAACAAAATCCGAGCCGCCGGACGGTCAACGGATTCAGCGATGTGGAGAAGGAACTGAACAGTGACTATTGGCGGCAATCCGGCTGGCATGTCGGCCTGCCAGGCGGCCTGTTTGCCCATGAATTGTGCAACTGAGAGGATGATCCACGATGAGTACTGAGCTTCGCGTCTATTTTCACTTTCGCAGCCCCTATTCCAGGCTCGGCCTGTATAAATTGCTGAAGGCCGACATTGAGGACGCCGTCCCGACCCGGCTCCACATATTGACCAAAGCCGCGGGCACGGACGATCCGATCAATCCTGGCAGCACACCGGCCAGGCGGGCTTATCTGATGCAGGATGTCCCCCGCGCAACGATGGAAGCAGGCTTGCCGATCTCGTTTCCCCGGCCCTTCGACATGGATTACATGCCAGCCTACAGCGCATTCTATGCCGCGCGGGAGGCTGGAGCCGGCCTGGCGTTTGCGACCGCCCTGTCCAACAGTCGCTGGAGCGATGGTAGTGATGTCAGTGATCAGGCTGTTATCGATGAAGCCCTGTCACAGGCCGGCCTTCAGCCAGGACTGTCAGTCGACGATGCGGGCGCGCAGCTCGCGGCCGATACCGCCATGCTCGAAAAGGACGGCGCATTCGGCGTACCCTTCGCCGTTCTCGACGCAGACGGACGGTTGGAGAAATTCTGGGGTCAGGACCGGTTTGACCTGCTCATCAGAAAAATTAAGAGCTAGCTCTTCTTTTCATCCGTCAGCGGAACGCCATAAAGTTCAAGGCGATGGCCGACCAGGCGATAGCCGAGTTCCCGCGCGATCCGCTCCTGCAGCGCCTCGATCTCCTCATTGATGAATTCGATGACCTCGCGGGTCCGAACATCAATCAGGTGATCGTGATGGTCGTCGGTCGCCTCTTCATAGCGGGCCCGACCATCCTGGAAATCGTGGCGGTGCACGACGTCATAATCTTCGAGCAGGCGCAAAGTCCGATAGACCGTCGCGATGGAAATACGGGAATCGATTTCCGTCGCGCGACG
The DNA here is from genome assembly GCF_032930845.1 of Parvularcula sp. LCG005. Taxonomy (GTDB): domain Bacteria; phylum Pseudomonadota; class Alphaproteobacteria; order Caulobacterales; family Parvularculaceae; genus Parvularcula. The sequence continues at coordinate 2,840,557 of NZ_CP136758.1, forward strand.
GTGAATCTCCTCCACATCCGGATGATCTTCGGCACCGGCAATGACTTGCGTGATCACGCGGCGCTGGTCCGTCATCCGAAGACCTTTTTCGACGCAGATTTTTTCCAAGCGATCCATGAAAGTGCCTTAGGCCAATTTTTGCCGCAGGACCATGCTCAAATCTGTTTTTTAGAATGTCGAGCCCAGAGACAGGCCCATCTGGACGGCGTGCCGACCGCGCGCGTAATAGTCGCGGCGCTCGCGTAATGGCACAAAATTGAACTCATCATAGAGGCGTCGGGCAGGCTCGTTATCGGTGGCCACTTCCAGAAAGATGTGCCCCACCTCCCGTGCCCGTGCCGCCTCGATCATGCTGGAAAAGAGCGCGCGGCCGAGACCGTGGCGACGTTGATCAGCGGCTACACCGATGGTCAGGACCTCAGCTTCGTCAGCAATGATCTGGAAGACGCAGAATGCAGCCAAACGGTTCTCGCGTTCCGCCACCATGGCCAGTGTCGTGCGCCGGCTCAGCAGGTTTTGCCAGTACGCGGTATCCCAGGGGCTGTCCGCGAACGCGTCATGATGCAGCGGCGCAATGACCGCGGCATCACCAATCTCTGCGGCGCGGACGGTCATGCCCGGCGAGGGGTCGGCGTGGCCACCGGCGCGCGAAGATAGACCGGGACAAGCGCGCTTGGCGATCGGGTTTGCGCTGCATGAGCGAGCTGGCCAATGTCGGGGAGGATGACGTCAGATCCGGCCTTGCGGCCCAGCAACGACGCGCCCGACCCAATCATGGCGCCGCCTGTGGCCAGATCCCGCGCCATTTCAATATCCAGGACCGAAGGGGCGTGAGCGCAGTCACCAAAGCCCTGCAAATAAACCTGTCCTCGGCGCGCATCGAGCACCGCGTAGCCGTGGGTCTCGCCCGGCAGAGACAGCCAAAGGGCCTCCATTGTCGTGAAGGCCACCGTGTCTGCGCCATGGGCAAAGGCAAAGCCTTTGGCGAAGCTCAACCCCACCCGTACCCCCATGAAGGACCCAGGCCCGACGGTCGACGCTAGACGGCGGATCTGTGACGGCTGCACCCCAGCCTCGCGCAGAAGATCCGCAACAAGCCCGCCCAGATGCTCGGCATGCCCCACGCCAATCTCTTCGGATCGCGCCAGTACAGACCCGTCATCAAAGGCGAGAGCGGCACTGCAGGCAGGCAGGCAGGTATCAATGGCGAGCGTAAGAATGACGGATCCTGCGGTCTCGTTACATCACCGCTTCGACGGCGGTCACCTCAGGCACATAATGTTTGAGAAGATTCTCGATGCCGCTCTTCAGGGTCATGGTCGAGGATGGGCAGCCCGAACAGGCCCCCTTCATCGTCAGATAGACGATGCCGTCGCCCGGTACGAAGCGGTGGAAGACGATATCGCCGCCGTCCTGGGCCACGGCAGGCCGCACCCGCGTGTCGAGGAGGTCGATGATCTGCTCCACAATCTCCCGATCCTCGCCTTCATAATCATCGGCCGTCCCCTCATCCTTCGCAGGGGTGCCGGCGACACCCTGATCCACCAGCGGGATCCCGGCGGCGAGATAATCCGCGATCGTCCCGAGGAGCGCAGGCTTGATATCGGTCCAGTTGACCGTCGGGTCCTTCGTCACAGTGACGAAATCGGCACCGAGATAGACGCCGGTCACGCCATCCACATCAAACAGCGCAACAGCCAGGGGCGATACCTTGGCCGCGTCGATGTTCGGAAAATCCATGCCAAGCTGACCTGCCCCCAGCACGTCGCGGCCGGGCAGAAACTTCATGGAATGCGGGTTTGGCGTATCTTCGGTCTGAATGAACATGGGGGCCTCCAACGCTCTAACTGGCCCCAACGCCGCCAGACTTCAAGACATGCTTCCCATCAGTTCAGATGCACATAGAACATATGGGTGATCAGATTGTCCCGGCGGCAGCCGTCAGGAACGGTTGAAAGGTCGACCACCCAGTCATCCATGGCGCGCAGCACATTTCGCGAGAACCGGTCCGAAGGCACCTCGGCCAGCACGCGGGCATCAACGACGCTGCCGCTGTCATCGAAGTGAAACCCGACCATGACCGCGCCGCCCAGCTCCTGCGCTGATGCACTATTGGGATAGGTCACGTCGCGCTTTTTCTTCCATTTGTAGGAATAGGGCGAGACCGGGCAGGGTGTCGAATAGGTCGGATGGGAGAGCCTTGTGGTGCCGTTCCAAACAAAGGGGGAGACGGCCTGCGGTGTCAGCTCGTTTGATTCGCTATAGGCTTCGGTCAGGGCGCTCCACGCCTGCACCTGCGCCAGCAGCCGGTCGTAGTTTTCTACATTTGTTTGTGTGGGGAAGAAATTCTCGGTGATATCCAAAAGCGCGGCTGCGTCACTGAGGGCCTGCAGACGCCGGGACTGGCCGGGCGTACCGACGCCTTCCAGCGTCTGCCCAACCGAGGATCGCCGGATCTTGGGCTTGAAGACATCCCCGCGGCTGAGCGTTGCTGCCGCCCGCAGGACATTGGCTGTCGCGAAATCGTGGATCGGCACGTCATCAAGTCTGCTCAAGGCCTCGCCCAACGGGGTCGTCAGGTCGATGACATCCACATACGCGGTCTTGGTCAGGCTGATATTGGCCAGCTGCATGGCAGCCGTCACGGGCAGCGTATCGGCCGTGCCGCCCTGCGCCCAGTAGGCGTCCAGCGCTTCTATGGCGGCCCGCCGCTTGGGCGTATCCGGATCGACAAGAGCGGCCGTGGTTGTTGCCATGATGGCCAGTTCGGGCATCGTGAAATTGGTGGTGCCGTAACCCTGTTGGCCCAAGGCCAATGACCGCTCCGCCGCGGGCAAGGCAGACGACGGGTCGTCGAACATCTCAAGATAGACAAATGTCTGTGCAAGGATCGCCCGGGTTTCATCATTCGCGCTGGCATCCTTTTCCGCCATCTCCCATGCCATTTTGGCATGGCGTTTGGCATCATCTGACCGCCCCTCGCCCATCGCTTTCTGGAAGGCCTGGAAGGCCTGACCGTAATTGTCCTGTGCCATGGCAGGCGCGATCAGCGCGGTGCTGACCGCAAGTGCAGCAAAAATCGGTTTCATCGAAAATCCCTCCCACGGGCATTTGCCTTTCGGAAAAGCCTATCATGAGAGGCAAGGATGGAAAGCTGAAAAATGCGCCGTTGCCGCGCCATTTGGGGTGGAATGCGACTAGCCGAGACCCCGAACGGGCGGTATGCGTTCTTATGGCTGACGATAACTCAATTAAATTCACCGACCAGGAAGCAATCGATTTCCACGCGCATGGCAAGCCCGGGAAACTCGAGATTACGCCAACCAAACCGATGGCAACCCAGCGCGATCTGTCGCTGGCCTATTCGCCGGGCGTGGCGGTACCGGTCAAAAGGATCGCCGAGGATCCAGACAGTGCCTATGAGCTGACCGCCAAGGGCAACATGGTCGCGGTTATCTCCAACGGAACCGCGATCCTGGGCCTGGGCAATCTGGGGGCACTGGCGTCCAAGCCGGTGATGGAGGGCAAGGCAGTCCTGTTCAAACGGTTCGCCGATATCGATTCAATCGATCTTGAGGTGGACACGGAGGATCCGGACGCTTTCATCAACGCGATCCGTTATCTTGGCCCTTCCTTTGGCGGTATCAATCTCGAGGATATTTCCGCACCGGACAGCTTCTATATCGAGCAGCAGCTGAAAGAGTTGATGGACATTCCGGTGTTCCACGATGACCAGCATGGCACAGCGATCATTGCCGCAGCCGGGCTGTTGAACGCCGTCGACATCACCGGCCGGTCGATGAAAGACATCAAGGTGGCCGTGTCTGGCGCGGGGTCTTCGGCCCTGTCTGTCACTGGCCTCATCAAAACCATGGGCGTGCCCCATGAGAATGTTCTTGTCTGTGACAGCAAGGGCGTCATCTACAAGGGACGCACCGACCGGGTGAACCAGTGGCAGTCCGCCCATGCGGTCGAAACGGACAAACGGACGCTGGCCGAAGCCATGGACGGCGCCGATGTGGTGTTTGGCCTGTCAGTCGCCGGCGCGATCAGCCAGGACATGGTCAAATCCATGGCCAAGAACCCGATCATTTTCGCCATGGCCAACCCGACGCCGGAAATCACCCCCGAAGAAGTCATGGCTGTGCGCTCCGACGCCATCATGGCCACCGGGCGCTCTGACTACCCCAATCAGGTCAACAACGTCCTCGGTTTCCCCTACATCTTCCGCGGCGCCCTCGACGTCCGTGCGCGGACGATCAACGAGGAAATGAAAGTCGCCTGTGCCCAGGCCTTGGCCAAGCTGGCGCGTGAAGATGTGCCGGATGAAGTCGCCGCCGCCTATGGCAAGCGGCTGCAATACGGACCGGGCTATATCATCCCGACCCCCTTCGACCCGCGCCTGATGTCCGAAATCCCGCCCGCCGTGGCCAAAGCCGCCGTCGACAGCGGTGTCGCGCGCAAGCCGATTGAGGACATGGCCGCCTATAAGGAAAAACTGGCTTCCCGGCTCGATCCATCAGCCGGCTTCCTGCAGAAGATTTACTCCTCCCTGCGCAGTCACGATCCGCAAAAGCGGATTGTGTTCGCTGAGGGCGAAGAAGAAGCCGTCATTCGCGCCGCCTATGCCTTCCAGCAGCAGGGGCTCGGCAAGGCCATCCTGATTGGTCGTGACCAACTTGTGCACGATGCTGTGCGGCGCCTGGGCCTGCCCAAGGATCACGGCGTTGAGATCTGGAACGCCCGCCACACCGAGCACAATGATCTTTACACGACATACATGTACGAACGTCTGCAGCGCCACGGCCACTTGCTCCGCGACTGCCGCCGTCTTGTCACCCAAGACCGGAACGTGTTCGGGGCCTGTATGCTGGCCCATGATCACGCCGACGGGATGGTAACGGGCCTGACCCGCCATTACAGCGTGTCACTGCAGAATGTTTCCCTCGCCCTCGACCCCCGTCCGGGTGAGCGCATCATCGGCATGTCAGCGATGCTGGCCCGGGGCCGGACCGTCTTTCTCGCCGACACGACGATCACCGAACTGCCGACAGCACAGGAACTGGCCGACATTGCGATCCAGTCGGCTCACGCCGTCAGGGCGATGGGCTTCACACCGCGCGTCGCCTTTGTCAGCCATTCCAACTTCGGTAATCCGGACACGGAAAATACGCGCCGGCTGCAGGATGCCGTTCGACTTCTGGACAGCCGCAATCCGGCACCTGATTTCGAATATGAGGGGGAGATGACCCCGCGCATGGCGCTTAACGACCAGCGGCTGGGGCGGATCTATCCGTTCGCGCGGCTGTCAGGTCCGGCCAACGTCCTCATCGTGCCTGGCCTGCACTCCGGCGGCATCGCCTCGAAGCTGATGAGCGAAATCGGCGGCGCGACGGTAATCGGGCCATTGCTGATCGGACTGTCCCATTCGGTTCAGATCCTCCAGACCGGCGGCAATGTCGGCGACATCATGACACTGGCGGCTATGGCCGCCTATGGGCTTGATCAGGACCACCGCAACTGGGCGAACACCAACGTCTGACGGCTTTAGAGCCTGCTGTAATCCATGCTGAAGGTATCGCAGCGGGCAAAGTCACCAGACTGATAGCCTGCTGAGAACCACCGCATGCGCTGGTCCGATGTCCCGTGGGTGAAGCTGTCAGGGTTGACCTGACGGGCGCCGGACTGACGCTGCAGGGCGTCATCACCGATCGCGGCGGCGGCGCGCATCGCCTCCTGAATGTCGCCCTCTTCCAGACCCTGACGCCAGTTATGGGCCCACAGACCGGCAAAACAGTCGGCCTGCAGCTCCATTCGTACCTGGGTCTGGTTCGACACGGTCTGGGACGCACCACGCTGGGCCTGGCGAACCTGATCCGAAATCCCCAGCACAGTCTGGACGTGGTGGCCAACTTCGTGGGCAATCACATAGGCGGGCGGAAAGTCCCCCTGGACGCCGAAGCGGCGCTGCAGCTCGTCAAAAAATGACGTATCCAGATAAACATTGCGATCGCCCGGGCAATAGAAAGGCCCGACGGAGGATGGCGCATAGCCGCATGCCGTCTGTACCCCTTGGGTAAAGAAGGCGAGGGTCGGTTCAGGATAGTCGCCATAGCCCTGTTCGCGGAAGACCGTGGTCCAGACGTCTTCAGTCCCGCCGAGAACCGCCGCTACCATGTCGTCATACTCGCTGGTGATTTCTTCGCCTTGCCGTGCTGTCTGGGCAGGGCCACCGGCGATCAGCGAAAGCGCATCAATGCCGATGGCCTTCAGGCCAAAATAGGCACCGACCACGACGACAATTCCCATGATGCCGAAGCGGCCGAAGATGAAGCGAAGAAGGGTAAAGGCGATGCCCAAGCCACCGGCCGTGCGTGCTGCGCCCCGACGGTTCTCGATATTCTGACTGCGCCGCTGATTTTCCCACCGCATGGGCTGAGCCCTCCCTCAAATTGGACGGGACCAAAGAGAGCCCGAATGTGGGATCAACGCAATCCCTTACCCGACGTTCCCCACCGCGAGATCAGTCCGCGTCGTTCTGCTGCATCAATTCCGTTCGCACACGCAGGGACCGCGTCGCCAGCGTGATTTCGCAGAGGAACTGCGTCAGGCCGGCAATCAGGCTGAGCATGGTAATGACGAAAAGCGGGGCCACGACAAAGCGCATGGGCCAGTCCGTCAGCTCGCCCAGAAACAGCATGGCGACCACAATGCTGATCAGGAGGGCCGATGACGAACAGAATGAAATCGCCCGGTTGGCGTAGCTCATCCGCCGATCAAGGATGCGCAGTTCATCCACATGCCGACGCCGTTCATCCCCCGTCTCGCCCCGATCCAGCCGCTCTTCGAGAATGCGGACCCGGTCCACAACCCGGCCCAGCCGCACCGTCATGACATTGAGAAAAGAGCCCGTCCCAACGAGAAGAAAGATCGGCGCGATCGCCAGCTGGATGACGAGGCCGATGGCATGCGCGGTTTCTTCGGTAGAGATCAGGTCCATGTCTCACCGACTGCCTCCGGCGGAACGAAGCGTCAAGCCGCCTCTTCCCGTATTCGGTCCCAGAAGTCTGCAGGTTTGCCGAATTCGGTGAGGAACCGCCTGTTGTCGTCGCGAAGGCGCAGCAGGACTTCATCGCGCAAAGCCGGATCCCACTTCGCGTCCACCTCATTACCCACCTTTTTGCGCAGAAGCGGCTTGGCCTTTTCGATAAGACCCCGCGGCATCAGGGCCTTGGCCGTGTCAAACAGCGGATTGCGCCGCAGCTTTTCCATCAGCTTTGTGTCCCGGCGCTTTTCGGTGCGGGCGTTCAGATGGCGGGCCTGAACAGCCTCCTGCATGGGGAGGCCCAGAAACTCGAAACAGCCCTGCAGACACGCTTCCTCGTGGGCGAGGAAATCCGACAGGAAAACGACGTGGATCTGGTCCCGACGGAAAACACTCAGATAATCAGATATCCGCGCCCAGTAGGCGCTTGTTTCCACCAGATGCGGGCGCTGCCGCACAGCGTCACTGAAGGGAATGAACGCGCCCCGGGCGTTTTCAATGTCCTGAACATAGTGCGACTGGATCCGCGACAGCGGCTCGCGCACCATATAGATCAGCCGCGCCTCAGGCATGGCGTCATGCAGCATGGGTGCGATCGTCCGACTGCGCAGCCCCTCGGTGTAGTCTGGCGTCCCTTCGGCCACCAACTTGTCAGCGGGCGCGTCAGCAAAAAGCGATGCGTACCAGTCCAGACCGTTGTGAAGGTGATGGCTGAAATACTGGGTTTCCTTGCCCGGCACCATCCACAGACCGGCATGCTGCCCAAGGGCGTCACAAAGGGACGTGGTGCCGGCTTTCGGTGAGCCAATGAGGACAAGATCAGGCAACCGCATGGTCAGGCACTTTCACCGCCATCGAGGCGGATTGCTCTTTTTTCAGCGGCAATCACGCCTGACGGCGATGCTTGAACCGGTCTAGAATGGTAGCTTCATTCCGGGCGGCATGGGAATACCCTGTGTCAGGCTTTTCATCTGCTCCTGCGACTGCACTTCGAGTTTTGATTTGGCGTCGTTGATGGCCGCCGTCATCAGGTCCTCGAGAACTTCGCGCTCGCCCTCGACCATGAGAGACGGATCGATCGTCACGCGAGAAGCATAGCCCTTGCCGTTCAGGGTGACCTTGACCAGGCCTGCGCCTGCGCTGCCCTCGGCTTCGAGACCGGCAATCTTCTCCTGCATCTCTTCCATTTTTTGCTGCAGGCCGGCTGCCTGCTTCATCATGTCAGTGAAATTCATCTGTTCATCTCCTCTGGGGGCATAAACGGCATATCGGTATCCGTCATGCGAAGACCAAGGGTCGTTAGCATGTGATGCACCTGCCCCCTGTGATGGGTCTGGTGGTTGAACATATGCGCGAACAGGAGCGCGCGGGGCTGGGTAAAAGTGCGCTGAGCAAAGGCGGAATGCCAGGTGAGCTCACCGTCGATATCGGCAGGGGCCAGCGAATCCATCCAGTCGCAGATCACCTGGTCCAGGGCCGCCCGATCCTTTCGCAGGTCTGTCCACGGTGTGGGCTCATCGGCCTCTCGCATATTGACCATTGGCAGGGCTGGCAGGTCAGCCCCTGTCAGTCGGGCGTGCCATACCTTGTCCGCCCACAGAATGTGCAGAAGCGTATTGTGGATGGACCGGAAGAACGCCCCGCGATCGGCGCGCCGGTCGTCGTCGGAAAGCTGATCCGCGGCGCCATACAGGCTGTCATTCTGCCACCGGTTATAGCGCGCCAGGTGGCGAAGAAAGGACGGGCTGGTCATGTGGGCGTCTCGTCCTCATCAATCGGCGTCACCTTGGTGATCCGCGCATCGGGGAACAGATCAAACGCAGATTTCACGGCCGGATGGGCCAGTATAGCCTCGTCCCGGCTTTCCCGCAGGGTTTTGATCCCGCCAGGATCACGCACGATACTGACAATCCACTGCTGGCCCGTCCATCTTTTCAGCGCCTGCCCCAGATCACCGGCAAGCGATTGCGGCGCCGCCTCGTCCACTGCGATTTCCAGTCGCCCCGGCTCGACGATCACCGGCCGTACCATGCTTTCGATACGGGCACGGAGCATGGCATCACGATGTTGCCCGGCGAGGCGAGCAATATCGGCCAGCGAATTGATGACCGGCCCCTGGTCAGCTGCGGGCGCAAGCTGAGGGGATGTTTCACGCGCCACCGCCACTGTTCCGCCGCCCGCCATGGCCCGGGCACCGCCACCAGACGACAGACCAGAGTGGGAAGGCCCGGGACGGCCGGAGGATGCGCCAGACTGTTCGTTCAGCATGCGGATGGCATCATCCGGCGTCGGCAGCCCCGCCGCATAGGCCAGTCGGATCAGTCCGATCTCGGTTGCGGCGGCAGGGTCGGGCGCAATCATGGATTCCTCGAGCGCCTTCATCAGGAGCGACCACGCCCGGGTCAGGGCGGGCAGAGCCAGCCCCTCACTCATCTGGCGACCGCGCGCCGCATCTGCTTCACCGGCGGCGCCATGGGCAGCAGCGGAGGGGCCAGCCGCCTTGGTGCGGGTCAGCAGGTGGACGATGTCGAGAAGGTCGCGCAGCACGGCCGCCGGTTCGGCTCCCGCATTGTACTGGTCACGGAAGATATTCAACGCGGCGGCGCTGTCGCCCTTCATGGCTGCGTCAAGCAGGTCCCAGGTCAGTGTCCGGTCGACGAGCCCCAACATTTCACGCACAGCTTCGGCGCTGACCGCCTCATCACCGTGCTGAATGATCGCTTGGTCGAGCAGGGACAGACCATCCCGCACTGATCCCTCGGCGGCCCGCGCGATCATCAACAGGGCGTCATCGTCAATCGTCGCGCCTTCCTTGTCGGCGATGGACTTCAGATGGCCCGCCAATGTTTCGGCATCGAAACGCCGCAGATCAAACCGTTGGCACCGCGACAGCACTGTGACCGGCACCTTTCGAATCTCGGTCGTGGCGAAAATGAATTTCACATGCGGCGGCGGCTCTTCCAGGGTCTTGAGCAGCGCGTTGAACGCGCTGTTCGACAGCATGTGAACCTCGTCGATGATATAGACCTTGTAGCGCCCTTCGACCGGGGCATAGCGTACCCCTTCGATCAGTTCGCGTATGTCCCCGACACCGGTCCGTGAGGCAGCGTCCATTTCAATGACGTCCGGATGGCGGCTCTCGGCGATGGCGCGGCAGTGCTTGCCCTGGACGCGCATGTCGACGGTGGGACGGTCGACCTCATCGGTTTCATAATTCAGCGCCCGGGCCATGATCCGGGCGGTTGTCGTTTTCCCGACCCCGCGCACCCCTGTGAGGATGAAGGCATGGGCGATGCGGCCGGCCTCAAACGCATGCCTGAGCGTGCGAACCATGGCATCATGACCGAGCAGGTCATCAAAACTCTGCGGGCGGTACTTGCGCGCAAGGACCTGGTATTCGGGTGTTTCCGGCATCCCCCTCTTATGCGCGGGCCGAGCGCTTTTGTCACTCGCTCCCGGAAATCGACTTTTGCGCAGGGCGGTCCGATCGCGCGGCGCGGGCGATAAACAAAAAAGGGTGAGAGCGCATTGCTCTCACCCTCGCTTCGTCACCTGACGACTGTGAACCGATCAGCCGATCAGTATCCTGGCTGGCCGCGAACGACACTGCCGCTCGTGGCATAGGGCCGGTCGTAGCCATAGCTGTCATAGCGATAGGCAAAGACGGCGCGGCACCCATTGTCGACCCAGACGCCACCCCGGGTAATGCCCCAGTCGCGGCCACGGCGACAATTCGAGTCGGACCGTACCCGTTGCAGCCGCACATCATAGGCGCCCCGTGGGACCGCGCAGCTGCGGTAACGGTAGTCTGTCGACTCGCAGGACAGCGATACGAACTCGTCCCGACCGTAATCGTCATAGCCGTAGTCATCATAATATTCGACGTAACCGAAGTTCGCGCGGCACCCATTGGTCACCCAGACACCGCGGGACGTAATGCCCCAGTCGATCCCTTCACGGCAGCGATAGCCGCTGACAGGGCCGAGATAGCGAATGCGTTCATACCGGCCAGAAATCGTGCAGACCTGCCGCCCCGCCCCGCGTGAGTAGCAGGTGATCTGGCGATCACGCTGGCGGACCACCCGTGGGCCGCGATTATTATTGCCGCGGCGGTCCCAGTCGCGCTGGTCACGGCGATCCCAGTCCCGCTGATCACGGCGTGAGTCATATCGCTGGTCACGGTCACGACGATTATCATTCCGGTCGTAGCGGTCGCGATCGCGTCGATCGTCATTGCGCCCGCGATCATCCCGGCGGTCATTGTCGTTCCGGCCCCGATCGTCGCGATCCCGGTCATTATTGTCCCGACCACGATCGTCCCGGCGGTCGCCGCGATCATCGCTGCGACGATCATCGCCGCGCCGGCTATCCTGGGGCACGGCCCGAGGATTCTGTGGGCGCTCCGCTCTGTCGCCTTTGTCGGCTTCGCGTTCGCGTGCTTTTTCCTGTTGTCCTTCAACGGAGCGTGGCGGTGCGGCAATCGCCGTTCCACCCATCAGAAGGGCCGACAGGCCCGCTATGATAATCAGGGGTTTCATCACCTTCCTCCTTCAAGTTGTGCTTAAGAAGCGGTGAAATTGTGGTCGAAATGGGGCTGTGATAGCGCTCCTATTGTATCAAAGCGTATCCTGAAAAGGGATTTTGGCAGCTGAGCAAAGATGTGACCGATTACATTGAGCATTCAGCGGCTGACAGAAGGAAAATCGCGAAGATCATCCTCCCTGTCCAGCGCCGATTTCCAGATCAGTTGCGATACGCAGGCGTCACTATTTGTCTGTTGCAGTGCAATATTTCTGGTCTTTGCTCAATAGGGTGACAGCGCTCCCTGTTGTCCTTGCATTTGCCCCTGCATCTGGCCTTGCATCTGACCCTGGCCCGGCATCATCGTTGGCAGGCCGACCGATTGCCATGCCTCAAGACCGCCGCGATACCACAGGACATTCGTGAAACCGGCATTGGCCGCTCTCAACGCCGCATTGTACGACATCCAACAATAGGTAGACTGACAATACAGGATGATGGGAACATCTTTTCGCCCCTGTGTGGCCTGGGCCAGCTGATTGGCAAACTGTTGCTGCACCTGATCATTGAAGCTGCCAGGCTGCGCAGCGTAGCTCGCCGGCAAGGCACCGGGCAGGGTCTGCTGCGCACCCAGAACATCGACGAGCACATAAGGCATCGATTGCCCCAGCACGAGTTCAACCACGCCCTTGGTCGTGATGACCTGTCCACCCGGCAAGGTCGTCGGTGTGAGCCCGTGGAACGCGCCATTATGCAATTGCGCGGTAGGCTGAACACCGAAGTCCTGACGCTCCTGCGCCATCATGCTGTCGAGCTTGGGACCAATCGCCTGCAAAATTGCCCGCGGATCCTGCTGCATCGGTGCACCGCCATTATTGTTGCCATACGGCGTACCCGGCTGCTGCGGATAGGGATTTCCCGCGCCGCCGCCACCGGGGAAGGTGTCTTGGGCAAAAGCGGTGGGTGCGGATAGCGACAGGACGCAGGCGGACAGAATGAGCCCGCATTTAGACTGAAATGACATGATCAATATTCCTCTCTTTGCATTTCGGTACCGTCGACACCCGTATCGAGATAGGGGTCGAATGATGGGCTATCGGTCACCACGAAACCGCCATTCTGCAGTTCGTAGGCACGATCATAGGCATTGGGCAGTTTCACGACTTCGCCATAGCCAGTCACGTATCCCTGCTGCTCGAGGATCATGTCCGTGGTCCGGGCCTGCATGCTGTCCTCAATGGCGCTGCGGTCCATATATCCCTTGTGCTGAATATCGCTGATTTCGCTGTAGGTCTTGTTCAGCTGCGCCTGAGCGGAGACGCCCGATGGCCGTGCTGCACGACGCGAACGGTTGACCTTCGCATAATAGGCGGCCATGCGCCTTTCATAGCCGGGATCGAATTGCAGCGACCGGCGCACCTGCTCCATCAGATTGAAGTCGAGCTGGCCGTTGGGCGCCTTCAGTCCGATGACGCCGAAACTTGTCGCGCTCATGATATAGCCGCCCATGCCACCATTCATGTCGACCGTTGGTGTACGCATGAACTGCACGATCGTCATCAGGCTCTCGCGCATCTCCTTGCCATTCATGTTATAGGCAATGAGGGCTTCGACCGCTTCAAACCGGACCTGCATCCCGCCCGGCAATTGCTGACTGCTGATGGCCTGCTGCATCTGTGCCGTCGCATCGGGCCTTGGGCGCATGCCGATGATCCGGACGCCGGGCCGACGCGCAGTGATGACCATTTGAAGATAGGAGGGGGCGTCGAAAACCCGGGCCGCCGGACAGCCGGTGCCGCCCGAATTCGCAAATTGCGGCATCTGGTCCAGCATGGATCCCCAATACCATGTCTCTACCGGGAAAAAGACGATCTGTCGGTCGCTGCCATCATTGGCACTGGCCTGCCATTCAGCCTGGTTGGCCGAAGATGAGCATGTGGTCTGGCGCCATTTGACGCCGCCGGTCAGATCCCAGCCCTGTGGAATACCCACGGTGAACGCCGGGATCGGTCGCTCAAACCCATTCACATCAAGGATGGTCTTGGTCTGGAGCGGCTGTGCGATAGATTGGCCGCAGATCAGGCTGGCGCAGGCGACTGACAGTACAAGGCGAATTTTTCTGAGCGGTCCCATTGGCATCTCCCCGCGGGAAGATGTCCCGCTAATTCTCCTTGCGAGAGAGGGCGGGAAAGCCGGTCAAAGCGATGTGCGTTTTTTGCGGTCAGCTCGCGGAAACAACCACGCCCGGCATGATGGCCGCAATCATGACCGCCGTCTGAACCGCACGGATGGCGTCGACCGCAGCCGTGGCGGCCAGATGATCCCCTTTGGAAATCTCCTTGATCCGCGCCTTGTGCTCTTTCAGCAGGGCGGTATCGAAGTTGAGGCGGAGCAGGCCGGTCTGGTTCGCCAATGCGATCAGAACCGCATCCCGCGGTGACACCATGCCGGTGCTGAACATGGCACTGGCGAGGCGCTCTTTTAGTCGCAACTCAGCGCTCGGGTCCATTTCCGGGTAAACCGTGCGCTCGAAGAACCACAGATATTTCTGCCGTTCGCGCGTCAGCACATGCTTTTGGACGAGCGCTTCGCTGACGGGCTTTGAGATGCCGGAGCGGCTGCCAATCCGCTGCACCCACGTCTTGGCCTGCCCCTCAAGCCCTTTGGCTCGGATGATTTCCAGACAGCGGTCCAGAAACACATCTCCGGTCCGCCCTTCGGGCTTCACGGCGAGCTTGTTTTTTTCTCCCGGCAGTTCGTACACGATCCCGCGCAGCAGAAGTTCAGACAGGCCGGCACCCGCCAGAGCCATATCCACAAACTGTCCGCGTTTCACGCCCTTGCGGTCGCTCAGCGCCAACAACATCAGTTCTTCGGGCAATGTCAGGTCACTACTGGCCATGATGTCCCCTTTTTGCTTGTCCTCTCAAAGACATGGGGTTGCTTCAATTTGAAGCAATAGGCGCTTGACGATCTGCCGGCCCGGCGCAATGCAGCAGGCCAGCTAGAGGAGACACCTATGCCGCAATTTGAAATGAAGGTTCTGCCGCCGGAGACGGTGAAGGGCAAAGAGGTTCTGGAACATGTGGCCGGTTCGCCCGCCCGTGAAGGCGGCGGTGACGAGACCTATCGTTGCGGCAACTGCAAAACCAAGCTGCTGGTCGATGTCGACCACCACGACGCCCACGGGGTGATCGTGAAATGCGGGAAATGCGGGAAATACAATATTGAGCCGCATCATCACTGAAGCGCCCATGGTGAGCCGATCTAAGGAAAAGGTGGAAAGCCAACGCGACCCGAAGCGGAAACTCGTTGCGGCTGCTTCCTTCCGGACCTGACCGGATTGGCGAGACGCTCGCCCGCGCGGCCTTCCACGGCCTATATCGCGACACCGTCGCATGGATGCAAGCCCCAGCCGGGCAGAACTTGTCCCGTCATCACAAGGCTTGCTTTGATTTGCTTTACAAACTGGTGTAATAAGCAGGCATGAATCCAGATCCCACTCGCGACGACCTGCAGTTTCTCCGCGCCATCAGCGAAGAGGGACGTCATGCGCCCCTGCTTGGCGGACGCTTTCTGACGTTGTGGGGCGCGCTGATTTCCGTCGCCTATGTGGGTGAATATGCCATCCTGTCCGGGCGGTTCGGCCTCCCGCCGATCAGCATGTTGATCTTGTGGGTGACCGTCATGGGCGCAGGGTTCCTGGGACAGCGCCTGCTCGTCCCCACCATTCGCGACAAGCCGGGGCGTGAAGCCTTCGCCAACAAGGTGGAAAAGCTGATCTGGGTGGCCGTCGGCATGAGCATTGCGGCCTATGCCATCGGCACTGCATTTGCCACGAGCATGGCCGGGGCGCCGGTCATTCTTTTCGACATGATCCTGGCCGTCGCCTTTGGCGGCTACGGGGCTGCGCATTATGTCATGTCGCGGATCGCCCGCGCCCCATGGATGACCTATGCCGCCCTCGGATCATTCTTGGCCGCTTTTGTCGTGCCGTTCCTGGCGGGACAACCTGTCCTCTACCTGTTCGCCGCCGTCGTGGTCATACTGGTTGCCGTCGTGCCGGGGGTCAAACTCCTGATGGCTGAGCCCCCCTCACTGCCGGAGGACGCATGATCATGGCGGGATTTGACGCTGGAAATGTTGATGAGACCATTCACGGCCGCTTGCGCCTCGGGATCATGGCGTATCTGACCTCGGTCTCACCAGCGCCGTTCACCGAGTTGGCCCATGTCCTCGAAGCGACCAACGGCAATCTGTCCGTGCACCTGCGCAAGCTTGAGGAAGCCGGATATGTGACGACGGAAAAAGGGTTCGAAAGCCGGCGGCCCCTGACCCTGGTCCACCTGACCGATAAGGGGCGCGAAGCGTGGGCCAGCTATCTGGAAGCCCTGAAACCCCTGTTCCCCGACCTGTAGACCGGGGCGTCAGGCCACCTTCGCTGAGACGGTGGCGGACGTACCGCATAATCGGACGAGCTCGGCGACAAGGTCCCGCTCCTGCAACGGTTTTGGCAAATAGCCGTCAACGCCCATGTCGAGATGACGTTGCCGGTCGCCGGACATCGCATCCGCTGTCAGCGCTACCACCGGCACCCGCGCCCATTCTTCATTAGACGAACGAATTTGCCTGATCGTTTCCGGTCCGTCCATGACCGGCATGTGCATGTCCAGCAGTACGACATCAAACTCTTGTCTCCGCAACGCATCGAGCGCTTCTTTGCCATTGGTGGCTTCGACCGGGATGATACCGAACGGCTTGAGAAAAAGAGAGACGATATGACGATTGATCTGCATGTCATCGACCAGCAATATTTTCAGATTGGCGTCCCGAAGTGCGGTCCGCTGATCAATTGCTTCGACATCAATCGTCTGCACGCCCGGCGCCGAGTCAGCCGTCCGGGCCTCCGCGCCAAATGTCAGGACAAAGACTGAGCCGCGCCCCTTTTCACTGACGGCCCAGGCATCCCCTCGCATCTTTCGAGCCAGACGCCGGGTAATGGAAAGACCAAGGCCTGTGCCGCCATGACGACGGGAGGTGGTCTCGTCCGCCTGCTGAAACGGTTTGAACAGGGCCCCGAGCGTTTCGGCATCCATCCCCTCACCAGTGTCGCTGACCAGCACCTCGATTCGGAAAGCCGAGGCTCCTTCGGGCACAGCCGTGACGGCGACGTCCACATGGCCGGCCGCTGTGAATTTGACGGCATTGGAGATGAGGTTGGATAGACATTGCTGATAGCGGACGGCATCGATCTGAACATATGCCGGGACTGAGGGATGAACCGCTACATTCAGCTGCAGGCCCTTTTCATTTGCGGTTGGCGTCCACAGCTTTCTGATCCGCGCCATGATATGCCGCAGATCCGTCTGGGTGGGGACAATATCCATTTTTCCCGCCTCGATCTTTGACAGATCGAGAATGTCATTGAGGAGCGATAGAAGGGTTTCTCCGCATTCAACGAGGGTCGTTAAATAGTCGCGCTGGTCGTCCTTCAGTGACGTCTGCAGCAGAACCTGTGCCATGCCCAGAATACCGTTCAGCGGTGTGCGGATTTCGTGGCTCATATTGGCCAGAAAAGACGACTTGGAACGACTGGCAGTCTCAGCCGCCTGTTGCGCTTCGGCCATGAACCGATTTTTCGTCTCAAGGTGCGCAATCATCTGGTCGAGCTGGTCGGCCATCCGGCGACTGGACAAATCTGTACGCTGCTGTTCCTCATCATATTGCTGATAGGCGGCATTCACGAGGCGCAGCAATTGCGTAAGATTGACCGGTCCGCGACCATAGCCCACCTCGTCCAACTGCTGTCGCAAGAGCGGATGATCGATCATTTACCAGGTCTCCCCGTCGCCTGTTCGTTTCAAATCTTGCCAGCGCAAGCTGCTGGGCGGTCGTCAGAGCCCCCAAGGCTGACGGGTGTAGGCGATCAAACTTAACCTAAGGTTGCATTTCGTGGGGGGCGGTGTCGCATTGCCTCCCTTCCCTCGACGGCGCATGAAACGCGAATGTTCGACAACCCCAACAATTTTGCTGATTACCCGCTCGACCGGATGGGCGTGCAGCGGAAAGACCCGGCATTCCTCAATGGCCTGCAACGCGATCCGGCCTCACTGGCCATGCTCGTCTGTGGCCGGTCCGTCGCGATCCAGAACGGCAGCCTCCACTGGCACTCTCTGCGCTCCCCTGATCTGCCCCCCTCATTGGACGGTCCGCTATTTCTGGGCATGGACGGGCATGTCGCGAAATTTGCGATCGCTGTGACGGAAGAAGACGCTGACACGCTGGCAAACCTGCAACCGCTGCGTGATGTCTTGGCTGACCTGTCACCGACACAGGCGGCCGTGGCCGGACATGCCCTGTGGCTCACTGGCTGGCATGAGCGACATCGCTATTGCGCGCGACACGGGGATCTGACGGAAATTGCCGATGGGGGCGCCAAACGCGTCAATGTCAGGACGGGAACCGAGCATTTCCCCCGGACCGATCCGGTCGCGATCACCCTGCCCATTCACGAAGATTCTGTCTGCCTGGGTCGCGGGCCGCTTTTTCCGCCCGGTGTCTATTCGGCTTTCGCTGGCTTCCTTGAGCCATGCGAGACGCTCGAGGCCTGCGCCGCGCGGGAGGTGGAAGAAGAGGCCGGTCTGACCCTGCACACACTACGCTATTGTTTCAGCCAGCCCTGGCCATTCCCCTCATCCCTGATGGTGGGGTTTCTGGGCTGGACCAATGACCGGGAATTGACCCTCGACCCCACAGAGATCGAGGCAGCGCGCTGGCTGTCCCGCCAACAGGTCAATGCCCTGCTGCGCGGTGACATTGTCGACGACGTTCAGATCCCCCCGCCCTTCACCATCGCGCATCAATTGTTGAAGGTCTGGGCCGAGCGATAGGGGTCAGCCGGGAAGACGCCGAGCAGTTTGAGGTGCGAGGAGAAAAAGCCCAGTTCCTCTAACGCCCGCTGGACTGGCGGATCATCAGGATGGCCGTCAAATTCCGCCTGGAACTGAGTCGCCGCGAAGGTGGCGTCGAGCTGATAGCTCTCCAGTTTCAGAAGGTTCACGCCATTGGTCGCAAAACCGCCAAGCGCTTTATAGAGCGCGGCCGGAATGTTGCGGACGCGGAACACCATGCTGGTCATCACGCGGCCGGACAGAAGATCAGGCCAGACCGCCTTGTCCTCATGGGTCAGCCGCAAGAACCGCGTCACATTGTGATCCTGATCCTGGATATCCCGCGCGACGATATCGAGGCCATAGCGGATCGCAGCCGCCTCTGGCGCGATCACGGCAATAGCCGGGTCCGGCGCCTCGGCCAGCTCCCGGGCTGCGCCTGCGGTGTCACGGGCTATATCGGGCAAGAGGCCCCGAGCCGCGATTTCTCTGCGGCATTGTGACAGGGCCATGGCGTGGCTGCGCACGTATTTAAGGCCTCGCGGATCTGCGCCCGGGGAGACCATCAACTGCATCTTCACCGGCAGAAAATGCTCGGATACGATACTCAACTCCATGTCCGGCAGGATGCGGTAGATATCGTCAACGCGCCCCGCAATGGCATTCTCCACGGGGACCATGGCTTCATCCGCCTTTCCCGTCATGACGGCATCAAAGACATGGTCGAATGTCGGACAGGGCAACGCTTCGGCGCCTTGGGCGAAGGTGTGACAGGCCTGATCCGAGAACGCCCCGGGCTCTCCTTGATAAGCAATTCGCGACATATCTTTGTCCATCTCAACTGAATTCACACATCTGTGCGGAAAAGTGCCGTTGCAGGGAGGGGAGACCCCCGCTAAACCCCGCCGAAAATTGTCACACCGAGGCGCCCCCGCGCCTCCCCGCAAACGTTGGGCCACCGCCATGAAAGACCCCCTTTACGGGAACAAAGTTGCCGCCGCCATTCTCGTTACGCTTTTATTGGCTGTTGGCCTGCCGATCATTCTGGGAACGTTGACCGCCGTGTTTGCCGGGCATCACGGCGCGCATCATGACGAGGAAAACCCCTGGGGCCTCGCCTATACCCCGACTGAGATTACAGTGGATGGCGCGACGGAAGCCGTGGCTGAAGTCGAAGTGGATCTTGGCACGCTGCTGGCCAACGCGTCGGCGGAGCGCGGTGAACGCGCAGCTGGCCTCTGCGGCGCCTGCCACACCTTCGAAAAAGGTGGATCCAACGGGATCGGTCCTAATTTGTGGGGCGTGATGGGCCGTGAAGTCGCTGGCGTGTCCGGTTACGGCTATTCTGCGGCACTGCAGAGCGTCGGAGGTGAGTGGACCTATGAGAAGGTCGACCACCTTCTGGAGAATTCCCAATCCTTTGCCCCGGGCACCAGCATGGCCCAGATGGTCCGCAAGGACGACAAGCGCGCCGATATTCTCGCCTATCTTCAGACGCTTTCTGACAATCCGATGCCATTCCCTGAGCCTGCACCAGTAGCGGAGCCAGAGGGCGAAGAAGGCGATGATGCTGCGGACGCCAGCGGTGATGAGGACAATGGCGGAGATAATTAATCTCCGTCAGGCCCGGAAGGCCCGGTCCCGACAGGACAAAGAAAAACGCGCGGCTGAAAACCGCGCGTTTTATGGTTTGAGCAAAGACCAAAGAGAAATTGCACGCCGTATTCAGGAACGGCAGGCAAAGGACGTCGACCAAACCAAGCTGGACTCGGAACAGGACGACGGTCCGGAAACCGCCTGACCAATTGGTCGTTCAGCTAGGCGACCATGCTTGATTTCGTGCATATGGCGAGCCGATTGACCACGCTTTCCGCCGAGGATGGCTTCCTGCAGATCGCCGCCTGGGGCCAGCGTTTGCAGAAATCGCTCACATCACTGTCACCGGAATAGATGATGAACGGCACGCCCTGTTCCGACAGCAGGTCAGCGACGGCGGCAATGGTCCCGTCCGGGAGATTGATATCCAGGATGGCACCATCAACGTCGAGACGTTCGATCATCCGTTTGGCCTGAGTGACAGTGGTAGCCGGGCCAACGACCCATCCGCCTTCGTCAATAATGACATCGGCAAGATCCATCGCCGTGAGAACCTGATCCTCGACAACGAGGATTGCTTTACCTTCAATCCCAGCAAGCTTGGGGCGCTGGGAAAAAAGACGATCTGCTAATGAAGTCGCCATGGGCGCTCCTTTCATCTTAGATTGACAAGAACGCCGTCAAAAAACACTTGCGATATGGCAAAACAATGCGTGTTTCGCGGCAGTGTTCCCTCAATTCTTCAAAACACGACAAAAAGTGCAACATTTTCAGATGGTTTACAAAGAGTAAACGCAGCGAATGGCCTAGATTTGTCAGTACAGGGGCTGTTATAGGCCCCGGATTGGTCGAATAATCCGGCGCAGGAGCAATTGTTTGTCCTCTGCCCACCGAGCGGATATTTCCCGCACATCATCGATCGATGTGGCCATCCGCGTCGCATTCGCGTGAATGAGATTTGTGTCATCTACCATCATGCCGGTGTGACCGGGCCAGAACATCAGATCTCCGCGCTGCAGGTCCAGATCCTGCCAGCGCCCGCCGCGATCATCAGACCAAAGCGGATAGCCACGTGCCGGATCGCTGAAATGCGCCTCCTGCTGATCGGCATCACGAGGAATGGCGAGGCCAATGGCCTCATACGCATTTTGCAGCAGGCCTGAGCAGTCGAGCCCAAGGCTTTCCTTCCCGCCCCAGAAATAGGGCGTGTGCAGAAACGTCTCGGCCACTGCCACAGGGTCGGTGTCCACGAAATGATCGAGCGGCCGCACGGCGCCCTTCCAGACAAAGCCGCCCCGGCTGAGCGCAACATAGTCACCCTCTTCGTGCAGTACCGTCAGCTTGGCGTTGAGCGAGAGAATTTCATAGGGCGCAGATTTGAGATCGGGCTTTGAAAACCAATAGGCACGCAGGGCGCTCAGCGCATGGTCCGGCTGGTCAATGTCTTCCGACAACGCGTCTGTCTCGACATAGCCGACATATTTGTCCTGCTCCGACTGCCCCCATGCCCAGCCATCGGCTTCGTCATAGACAGTGAAAATCTCACCGAACAGAAGCTGTGTTTCCTGCGGCCCCGTGGCTTCCGGCACGCGGCGCACCGGCGCGACACCAAGGACGACCTGACGGGGCGTACCGGGATCAAAGCGGTCCGCCGTCACTTCCCCGCGCAGAAAGGAGGCGGCCACATCCGGCCGGGCCGGCGTCAGACGGGGATCGCGGGCCTTAGCCATAATAGGCACCGAGGTCTGACTGCCGTTCCCGCTCGTCCACGATGCGGGCAAACTCATCAATAAAGAGTGATCCCTCTTCGGTCTTCTGGACCAGCACAACGCGGCGATCCGACTGGTCGCGTGCCCGCTTGACGAGGCCATGGATCGACAAGGCGTCGAGCGCACGGGAAATGGCAGGCTTTGGCACTTCGAGCTCTTCGGAAAGGCGTCTGACCGTATGGGGCCCCGGTGTCAGGTACACGGTCAGGAGCAGCGCCCACTGGCGCATTGACAGATCCGGCCGGTCAAGTCGGACCGTATCCACCATCACATCACGCCATGGCAGAAGAATGTCGTTCGGGGTCACTGAATACGCCTTCGTTTTTCTGTTTCGTTAGCGAAACAAAAATGATGCAGCAAGTCTTGACGCGCAGCAATTATCGCCGTGCGTCGCTTTTCAAGAAAATCAGTCGCGCAACAGATCGTTGATCGCGGTCTTGGAGCGGGTCCGCTCGTCCACGGTCTTGACGATCACGGCACAGGCCAGAGACGGCCCGCCATTGGCGCTGGGCAGGGTGCCCGGCACGACCACAGAATAGGGCGGGACTTTGCCATAGTGAACATCGCCAGTCTGCCGGTCGACGATCTTTGTCGAGGCACCGATGAACACGCCCATGGAGACGACCGCGCCCTCCCCGACCCGCACACCTTCGGCGATTTCGGACCGCGCACCGATAAAACAATTGTCCTCGATGATGACGGGCTCGGCCTGCAGCGGCTCAAGCACGCCGCCGATCCCGACGCCGCCGGAAATATGACAGTGCGCGCCGATCTGGGCGCAGGAGCCGATGGTCACCCAGGTGTCGACCATGGTCCCTTCGCCCACATAGGCGCCGATATTGACGAAGGACGGCATCAGCACGGCGCCAGGCGCGATGTAGGAACCGCGGCGCACGGTCGATGTGGGGACAGCCCGGAATCCGGCCTTGGCGAATTCCGCATCCGTCCAGCCTTCGAACTTGGAGGGGACCTTGTCGAACCATGGTGCACCGCCCGGGCCGCCGGCGATGATCTGGTTTGGCGTCAGGCGGAAGGACAGCAGCACAGCCTTCTTGGCCCATTGATGCACGACCCATTCGCCATCCATCTTTTCGGCCACGCGCAGCCGACCTTCGTCGATCGCATTGATCGCGTCGGTTACCGCGCTCTTGATCGCAGAAAGATCGCCATCAGGATCGCTGAGCTGGTCGCGGCGATCCCAGGCGGTATTAATGGTGGATTCGAGCTGTGCAAAGGTCATGGAGGGGAACAGGCGCCTTCGGTCGGATGATACGGTCAGACGCGCCTTGTGATTAGCGATAGGAACTGGGTCAAGTCCGAGGTGACATGATTCACGTGATCAAAGCGTTCCCCCGGTCGAGATGGGCGCTTGCCCTCCGGTTCGTCCTCGCACCATTCGGCCTGGGACTGGACCAGTACCGTTTCCATGCCTGCCGCATGGGGTACCTCAAGATTTTGCGGCATATCCTCGAACATGGCGGCGCGCTTGGGATCGATATTCCACGCCTGCCAGCAGAGGTCATAGGCCCCCTGATGCGGCTTGGGCACAAATCCAGCCTTTTCGATATCGAAAACGTCGTCAAACAGCTCGAGGATGCCGATCTTGCCGGCGACATTCTCGGCGTGCTTCACCGAGCCATTGGTGAAGATGTAGCGCTTGCCCGGCAGGGCCGCGATGGCACTGGCCAGCGCCTCGTTCCGGTCCACAGGCGACAGATCAATGTCATGGACGAATGACATGAAGTCCTGCGGCGCAATGCCATGTTCATGCATCAGCCCGCTCAAGGTCGTGCCGTAATCGGCATAGAACTGCTTCTGCATGGTCCGGGCACTGACCGCGTCCATGTCGAGGGTCTTCTCGATGAAGAGCGTCATGCGCTCATCGATTTCACGGAACAGGTTGCAGTCGGCGGGGTAAAGTGTGTTGTCGAGATCGAAGATCCATGTGTCTACATGGCCGAAGGATGATGATGGCAAAACGAACCCTTTGTGGTGTCAGCGGCCGGCGAGATCGGGATTGAACAGCTCTGGCGTAAACTCAAACGTCCAGGCCTTGGCACCGTTCACATCGACGCGACGGAAACTGGCGGTGTCGAACCCGGATTCAGCACAGGCCACATCGCCCTCCGCCTGGAACTGGACCATCGAAATGCAGAAATCCGTGTCGCCGCCCGCCAGCGGCACGGAGCGGGTCTCCGCCTCCATGACGCCATAGACATAGAAACTCTCATTGCTCAGCTCGCCGCGACGCACCTTGGCGCATTCCTGACTGTCGAGCTTCCACCAGCCCGAGGAGACATACCCGCCATCGGGCGGTGTCGGCTGGGCGAACGCCGCCCAGACGGGCAGCATTGTTGAGTTGCACATGAAAAAGCCCATCTGAGCGTCGGCAGTGTTGGCATCGGCGATCAGGGCATCGATCACCGCATCGGTGATAGTGCCCGAATTGCTCATGCCTTTTGATTCCTGATAGCGGCGCAGGGCACTGCGGGTCGTGTTGCCCATGGCGCCATCGATTTCACCGTTGAAGATGCCGATGTCGCGCATCAGGCGCTGCACACCCGCCACCTGGGCCGCGAAGACGGTATAATTGGATTCATCGGTAAATTCGGTCGTGTAGGTGCCGTCGGCATTCTCGCCCACATCCACCGGCAGGAACTCCCGCTGGCGTCGCGGATCATCGGTACAGACGTCCTGGTCCCGCAGGGTGAAAAGGCTGTCATTCTGCACGCAGAGCGGGGTCTTGCCCGACCATGTGCTCAGCTGTCCGCGATGCCCGGGAATGGCCTCGGCATAGACGAAATAGCGGCCGGGCCGGACCTTGTCCGACAGTACGCGCTTGCATTCGCCGGCGCGTAACCGCCACCAACCGCGCGTGATCAGACTTTCCTCGTCCACATACCCCACGGCGGCCGAGAGGGCGTAGCTCGTCTTGTTGCAGAATGTATATTGCGCGGCGGCCTGCCCTCCGAGCATCATGGATGCCAGCGAGACGAGAATCGCGATGGAGAGAATAGGAAGCGCTGAAACCGTCACTGGCTTGGTCATGGGGTTGGGGTCCAAGGTCCTTGCAAAAGGTGTCGGCAAACGCTGCCTGGCGGGACATTCAGCGTGCAATTTCATCTATCCCGCCTTCTTATTCAAGTCTTGACCGGCTGACGGAACGTCACGGCAGCCTAACTAAATGGCAAGAGCAACCCAAGGACGAAGGTGCCCCCATGCAAAAACTGTCGGATGATGAACGCGCCCTGTTTTTCAAAGAGTTTTCGAACTGGACGCCCGCCCCTGATCGGGACGCGGCCACCGCGACGTTCAAGCTCAAAGATTTCAACGCCGCGTTCGGGTTCATGACGCGAATCGCGCTCAAGGCTGACAAAATGGACCACCATCCCGAATGGTTCAATGTTTACAATCGTGTGGAGATCACACTGACAACCCACGATGCGGATGGACTGTCCGCACGCGATGTCGAAATGGCGCGATTTATCGCCAGCATTACGTCGTAGTCTTTTTACATTCTGAACGATTATGCCCAAAACTGGCCTTAAGTTCCCGCCAAGGGCAAAGGCGTACCGTTATCAGGAAAGACCAGAATGGCGAACATTACCCTAGTCGATGACGATCAGAACATCCTGACCTCGGTGTCGATCGCGCTTGAGTCCGAGGGTCATCACGTCACCACTTATGAAGATGGAGCCGAGGCGCTGGAAGGTATTCTGGCCAATCCACCAGAACTGGTGATTTCGGATATCAAGATGCCGCGCATGGACGGCATGGAAATGCTGCGCGAACTGCGCCGCCAATCGGCTGTGCCGCTTATTTTCCTCACATCCAAGGATGAGGAAATCGACGAGGTTCTTGGCCTGACCCTTGGCGCCGACGATTATGTCAAAAAGCCGTTCTCCCAGCGCCTCCTGATGGAGCGGGTCAAGGCGGTCCTTCGCCGGTCTTCCGCCGCCCCGGCGTCAAGCCGTGAAGAGAGCAGCCAGGTCATTCGCAGGGCGTCTCTGACGCTGGATCCCCTGCGTCACGCCTGCACCTGGAATGGCGACAATGTCACCCTGACGGTCACTGAGTTTCTGATCCTGCAGTCGCTGGCCAATCGTCCCGGCTTCGTCAAATCGCGCGATGCGCTGATGGATGCGGCCTATGACGACCAAGTCTATGTAGACGACCGGACCATCGACAGCCACATCAAGCGGATCCGGAAAAAATTCCGCATGGTCGACAAGACCTTCGACCATATCGAAACGCTGTACGGGGTCGGGTACAAGTACAAGGAAGGATGACCGGATGGACGCGCCGGAAGGGTTTGAGCGGCGCCGACGCGCGCCGGTCCGCCCGGGCAAACGGCGGACGTCCAACGACCGGTTGACGTCTCGCCGCGGATTTCTCGCCCGCCTGCGCGATGAGCGCGGACGGCTGCCGATTTCGCGGCTGACGATGACGATCTTCCTGACTAATCTCTTTGGCCTGACGATCCTGATGGCAGGATCGATGCGCCTCAATCATTATCGCGACGGCCTGATTGAAGCCAAGCTTGAAGGCGTCCGCGCACAGGCCCAGGTGGTCGCAGCCATCATGGCCACTGTCGCCGCAGAAGACGCCGACTGCGACATCATTGCCGCCGGTGAATATGCGGCCCCCTGCGATGTGATTCTGAACGAAGATCGCGTCAACACCATCTTCACGCGGGTATGGCCCAGTTTTGAAGGTCGTGTGCGGATCTTCTCCACGCCGGTGAATTATGACGGCACTCCCATTGAAGATGCCAGCAGTCTGCTGTTGCAGGACAAGACCTTGCGAGCGGACAATTTCGTGGTGAGCGAAGCCCCCGCGATTGAGGGCGAAGGTAAGGCCCCGTCCATCAGTGAGGTGACGAGAAATCTGCGTCGCGGTTTTGTGGACATCTTCATCGACCCCGGCTTCAGGTCGAACGCCCGGGCCATTACGCTCGAAGATGAGCTGACGCGGGCGTTTCTGGCGTCGTCGGCGGAGGATTATCCCAGCGCCTCATCGGTGAGATACAATGAGGAAGGCCAGATCGTCGCTTCCGTTTCTGTTCCCATACGGAAAGTTCAGGCGGTTTACGGCGTCGTGACAGCCGAAATTGGCGGCATTGAGGAACTGGTGGCGCAGGCCCGTGCGGCCTTGCTTGGCTTCTTCTGGGTTGCGGCCATCGTTGCCCTGATCATGTCGATCCTGCTGACAACGACCATTGCCGGGCCCATCCGCAAACTGGCGGCGGCGGCCGACCGTGTCCGCGAAGGGGTCCGGGGGAGCGGCAAGATGCGCATCCCCGAATTTCCACGACGACGCGACGAGATCGGCGAGCTGTCCGACTCCCTGCGCCAGATGACGCAGGAGCTTTATAACCGCATCGAGACGATCGATCATTTCGCGGCCGATGTGAGTCATGAGTTGAAAAATCCGCTGACCTCAATCAGGAGCGCGATCGAGACACTGGACGTTGCCCGTACGGATGAACAGCGCGCGCGGCTTCTCGCGGTCATCAATAATGATGTGGCCCGGATGGATCGTCTGATTACAGACATTTCCAATGCTTCGAGGCTGGATGCAGAATTGGCCCGCGAGGCACGTGAGGCCGTCGATATTGCTCGCCTCCTGCGGGACATCACAGAACTTTATGGCACCACCAGAAAAGAGCATTCGGCCGCCGTTCGTTTGCTGGGGCGGATGGGCAAGCAGCCGCTTTATGTCTTTGGCTCACCCTCGACGCTGGGGCAGGTGTTCCGCAATCTGATTGATAATGCCCTGTCGTTCAGCCCCCCGGATGGGACGGTTCGCGTGACGCTGTCCGTCAGCAAGACGGATGATGGCCCGGTCGTCCATGTTTCGGTCGCCGATGATGGACCGGGCATTCCGGAGGATACACTCAACCGGATCTTTGAGCGCTTCTATACCAAGCGGCCGGCGGGCACCTCCTTTGGCAACAATTCCGGGCTGGGTCTCGCCATCTGTCGTCAGATTGCGGAGAGCCATGGCGGCCGGATCTGGGCTGAAAACCGGATGAACGCAGACCGCAGCCAACGGATTGGTGCGGTTTTCCACGTCACCCTGCCCTTGCGTCGCCAGACATGAACGACGGTGAAACCATTGCCGTCGCCACCGTTGTCGCGCTTGCTGTGGATGCTGATGGCCCGCTTGTGGGCATCGCCCTGACCGGCCCTTCGGGCAGCGGCAAGACGTCGGCTGCCTTTGCGCTCGTTGAAATGTGTCCCTGGCGGCGCAGCCGGGTCCTGGCAGATGACGGCGTCATTCTCTGGCGGGACGACCGGCGCATCATGGGCCGCGCCCATCCGCGCACCCGTGCGACGGCCGAAGCGCGGCGGGCCGGCATCATGTCTATGCCCACGATTGAGCAGGTCGTGATGGCGATGGTATTCGACTGCACAGAAGGCGGCGAGAGACTGCCCCCTGTGCGCAACTGGCCATCTGATGCCCCTTCGCTCGCCCTGCCACTCTATTCCCTACCGCCCATTCGGACGGTTCGGCCATTTGTCAGGTCCGTTTTAGGTGGACATTCTCCGCGTAGCGCGCTGGATTAGGCATCCCGGCAGGCAACAACAGGATGAATGATGATCGGTATCGTGGTCGTCACCCATGGCAATCTCGCAAAAGAGCTCATCGCAGCGGCGCAACACGTCGTGGGGGAGCAGGACGGGCTGAAAGCGGTGTGCATCGGCCCCGATGATGACATGGAAAAGCGTCGTAATGACATCCTGAAGGCGGCGGAAGATGCAGGCGGCGGCAATGGAGCCGTCATCCTGACCGACATGTTTGGCGGCACGCCGTCCAATCTCGCCATCGCGGTGATGGGGCAGGCCAAGGGCGAAGTCATCGCGGGGGTGAATCTGCCCATGCTGATCAAGATCGCGCCCGCCAGCTATCGTGAAAAGACCAGCCTTGAGGACGCGGTGAAAGCCGCGCACGAGGCCGGCCGCAAATATATCAGCGTCGCCTCCTGGGTCCTGTCCGGGAAATCCGAAGGGTGAGCGACGTCACTGCGGAACTTGAAATCGTCAACAATCGTGGACTGCATGCCCGGGCGTCAGCCAAATTCTGCGCTCTTGCGTCGGCGTTTCAATCGCGGATCGACGTTTCGAAGGACGGTATTACGGTCGGTGCCCGATCCCTTCAGGCCCTCTTGATGCTGGGCGCTGGCAAAGGCTCAACGATCCTTCTGGAAGCGCAAGGAGACGACGCCAGAGAGGCCGTCGATGCCCTGTCCCAGCTGGTCGCCGACAAATTTGGCGAAGAGGCCTGAGGCTAGGCCGCAACCAGCGACGCGACGATCCCGGTCACGCCGACACTGATCAGCATCGAAAACACCAGCATGCCAATGATCAGCGCCAAGGCTGCAGGCACGGTCAGCCGCAGCGCGCGCCGCATGATCCCCCAGTCGATCCAGAACGATGCCCCGATGACGAACAGGAACGCCATGCCGTTCAGGACATACATGCCGGTGACAGCCGACAGGCCCAGCGGCACCGCGAGGATCAGGTAGAGGACAAACTGTGCCCAGTTCTGGGCGATGATAAGCGCTGGAATTCCACCCTCATTCCCCAACCGGCGGGCGATCGCGATATAGATGATAAGCGTCGCGGTCCAGACCACGGCAACGCTCAAGAGATCCGCACTGACATAGGCGATGGGGGCGGAGAGGAGTTCGTTGGTCGCCCCGCTATAGATCGATTGCCGCCGCGTCGCCTCTGAGACCAGAATGGCGGGCGGCAGGAACATCACGAACGCCCAGAATGACCGTCTGACCGCGTGAAGGGACTGGTCCAGATGACGGCCCCAATCATCCTGAGCTCGCGCCATGGCCAGTATGCCGGACACGGCGTTCATAATTTCACTGGCAGTTATCATCGCAATCCGGATCCGGGTTCGAGCATGTGTCCGGACGGCTGACCGGCGTAACGAACCGACGGTGTGCCAAAGCTCAGCGTCGAATGCCACCGATACCTTATGTCCCTTTATCTGGGCACTGCCGAACATTACCTGTATGACATGCTTCTTGATGAGGGGATGAGCCATGGTAATGAGCGTTCAGGAGACACAAGTCCGGCCTGCCGCAGAGGGCACCGGCCTGACCGCGGCGGCCGCCGCAACAGCCTATGCCGGGGCCCTGCCCCTGCTCGTCGGTGCCATTTTGGCCTGGGCACGGCCCGCCGACCTTGCGACCTTTATACTTCCCATCATGACGACAATGGGTATCGCCCTATTGGCATTCTTTGGCGGTGTGCGCTGGGGGGTGGCTGTGATGGGGAACAAGGGGCCGACCTTTCGCCAATTGGCAGGTTCGGTAGTGCCGATGGTTCTGGCCATTGCGCTGTTTCAGATTGACGGCATTGTCACCGTACTGACAGCGCTGAGTGTTCTTATCCCACTGCTTCTGCTCGACGATCTGCGGGCGACGCGACGGGGATCAGGGGCGCCTGAATGGTATCTGGGTGTGCGCGTACCCCTGACCATCATGATGGAGGTCAGCTTCGTCGCCGCGCTTATCCTAGCCCTGACACACGAAAGCCTCAGCGCTCTTTAGAGCGCCGAGGCCAATCGTCAGTACCGGCTGGATTTAGCTGGCTGGGACAAGCACCGAGTCCACGACGTGCACGACGCCGTTCGAGGCTTCAACGTCAGCGGTGACGATATCGGCAACACCGCCGTTTTCGTCCGTGACCGTCAGACCACCATCTGTGCTCGTGACGACCAGCGTGTCGCCGGATACGGTCGTGAGCTTGATCTCACCGCCATTGGCAGCGGTCAGCATGGTCAGGTCAGCAGCGGAAAGGTCCATGTCCACCACGTGAGCGGTCAGCACGCCTTTGAGCTGGGATTTATTGGCTGGCATCAGCAGCGTATCGACCGTATCCTGAATTTCCGCGAACGCGTCGTTGGTTGGCGCAAACACAGTGAACGGGCCATCGCCTTTCAGTGTCGACACCAGACCGCCGGCTTTGACCGCGGCGACCAGCGTGGACAGGCTGTCCGTTGCCATGGCTTTGTCAGCAATGGTCGATGACTTCTCATGCGACATCGCCATCTTGTCTTTTTTCTCTTTGTGATGGTCTGCAGCAAATGCAGGACCAGTAACAAGTGTCAGCGCCGCGGCGGCCATCAGTGTACGTTTCAGCATAGTTCTCTCCATGTTCAATAGGGAGCCGCACGGTGGCGCGGCCTGTAATGGAGATAGTGCGTCTGCGGCCCAGACCCGTTACAGGCCTGTTAGAAACACGTGTTTTACTGCTTTTGAGCCCTTTTGCCGCATGTGTCGCACCCCGCCCCCTCAGACGCTGGAGGATTCCTCTAACAGCTTGTTGATCGCTGTGAGTAGCGCTTTTTCCTGATAGGGCTTCTGGACGATGGGGCACCCGGCCAACGCACGCGGCGCATCGTCGAGCGAGTTATAGCCGGTACAGAATATCACCGGCACATCATCGGCCAGCAGATTCATGGCAAGGGTGAAGGTCCGCTCCCCATTCAAATTCGTATCGAGCAATGCAATGCTTGGACGATCCGTCTTCAGAATGTCATTTGCGGCCTGCAACGTGCCAGCCGGGCCCAGAACCTCGTAGCCGGCGTCCTGCAATCGCCATTCGAGATCAAGCGCGGTCAACGCCTCATCTTCGACCACCAGAACCTTGCGGGCTGTCGATGTCGACGTTTCGGCAGGCGCTTCCTCTGCCTGCACCGCCTTGGCGGCATCTTTCATGGGCAGCACGAGTTCACACACAAGACCATCGCTCCGCCAGTCACAATTCACTGATCCGCCGGAAAACTGCTTCACCGACGCATCGAGCAGGGTCATGCCAAAACCCACGCGTGTTGGTGCCGTCACGGGGGGGCCGCCTTTTTCGGTCCAGCGAATATGCAGTCCGTCTACGGTCGGCTTCCAGTCGATCAACACAGTCCCGGCTTCGTTGGACAGGGCGCCGTATTTGGCGGCATTGGTGGCCAGTTCATGAATGACCAGCGTTGCCGACTGGGCCAGTGCCGGGGGCAGAACAATGGGCGCCCCCTGGGTCTGCAGAGTGCCGGTCGCGTCACCGTCGACAAATGGTGCCAGCTCCTCCTGGATCAGCGCCTCCATATCCGTGCCGTTCCATTTGTTCAGAGCGAGTTGCTGATGAGCCCGTGCGAGTGCCGCGATACGGCCCTTCACAGCGGACTTGTAGCCGGCAATGTCCGGGGCCTTGGTCAGGTTCACAACGGCCTGCGCCACCGCCAGCGCATTCTTCGCGCGGTGATCGACCTCACGCATCAAGATGGACTGACGCTCTTCAGCCTGCTTCTGTTCGGTAATGTCGGTATTGGTGCCGAACCAACGCAGAATGTTACCATTCTGGTCTCGTACAGGCAGGGCACGGGACAGGAACCAGCGATATTGTCCATCCGCGCCGCGCAGGGGGAAGGTATCTTCCCACGCGTCCTGGTTCTCGATCGCGTTGCGAAATGTCTCCGTTACCCGCTCGACATGATCGGGATGATGCACAGACCTCCAGCCATCGCCCTCCATCTGGGGCAAGGTGGTGCCGGTGAAACTGTACCAGCGCTCATTGTACCAGAAAATCCAGCCATCCGGACGCGCCATCCAAGCCATCTGCGGAATGGCATTGGCGAGCACGTGAAAATCAGTGTCGGGGTGATGCCCCGAAGCAGTAGGCATAGTTGAGGGCATCTCCATCGCAAAAAGCGCCTGCTAACAAGTATATAGGGCAGACGCTCGCACCTGCGAATTTTCTTTTCAGAGAGGATCGGTGGCCGTTATTTGTACATCATCTTGCGCGTCATGCCGCCATCGACGATCAATTCCGCCCCTGTGACAAACGGGGCTGTGGCCAGATACACAACGGCGTCGGCAATGTCATCGGGCCGTCCGACGCGCCCTGCCGGATGCTGTTCATGGGCATCATCGGACAGTTCCTCACCTGACACATTGATCCAGCCAGGCGAGACACAATTGACCCGCACATCCGGCCCCATCGAGATTGCAAGTGAGTGGGTGAGGGCCACGAGCCCGCCCTTGGTCGCGGCATAGGCGTGCGTATCTGGTTCTGACATATGCGCGCGTGTCGAGGCGATCAGCACCATCGAACCCGTCGCGGCTTTAAGATGCGGCTCCGCATGCTTGGCGAGCAGAAATGCGGGCGTCAGATTGGTGCCCAGAATGCGGTTCCAGTCATCAAGGCTCGTATCGCTCAGGCTGCCAAATTCAGACAGCCCGGCATTGGAAACGATCAGGCCCAGTGGCCCCATCTCAACGGCCTTCTCCACCAGGGCGATGATGGCAGCCTCGTCGGAGACGTCGGTGGGCACGGCGACCCCCCCCCCATGGGCGGCAGCCGACAGTGTCTCTTCGTCCTTGTCCGCCATGAGCACGGTCCAACCCGCCCTCTGCAGCGCCTTCGCGCAGCCAAGGCCAATACCGTGGGCTGCGCCCGTGACGATCGCGATCCTGCTACTCATAAAGCCTCCGTATCTGCTGCATATAGGGCGCAGTGTCGGGGCGGCATGCTCGTCGCTTGCCATAGTGGGTCAGGCGTGATGAGGTCGCTGAAGATCGGGCGAGGGGCAAAGATGCAGAAAAACGTGACACAGGCTGGGGCGCCGTTCGTGCTGGTCTTTCTGATCGCGGGGGCAGTGACGTGGCTCGGCCATGAATATGCGCATTACCTGACGGCCGAGGCGCTGGGCTATGATGCCTGGATGAAGATCAACTCGGTCGGATTGCAGTCGGGCAGCTTTGCCAGCGAGGCGGATGCGAACCTTCAGTCCATGGCCGGCCCGGCCTTCACCTACCTGCAGGCATTCATCGCCACCATCCTGATCCTCCTGACAAGGAGCGTTCTGCTCTATCCATTTGTCTTCCTCGCCCTGTTCATGCGCGCTGTCGCTTTTGCGATCAGTTTTGGCATGCCCAATGACGAGGCGCGGGTCAGCCTCAGCCTTGGCTTGCCGTTCTGGGTGCTGCCCGCCATCGCTTGCGCCATCCTGCTGGGGATGGTCGTCATGGCGTCGCGCCGACTTGGCCTTGGCTGGAAGGTACAGGGGCTTAGCTACCTGCTGGCATCGGCTGTGACGGCGGCCTTTGTGTTTGGTGAGCCCGCGGTGGGCCGGTTGATCGGCTGACCGCCCTTCTCGTTGAAATCGCACGGTTTGCCCCTATCTGACTGATCTACCTGCAGATCAAGAGGCAAAGGATCCCAGACCATGGCCGGTGGATGGACACGCGACGGGGCAGTTCAGGACCAGATCGACGACAGCGTGAACGATGCTGTCAGCGCGGCACGGTCCCGCCTGCCCAAAGGGCCGAGTGCGGAAGAGTGTGACGAATGCGGCGAACCTATTCCGGAACGGCGGCGCGCCGCCCTGCCCGGTGTGCGTACCTGCGTCCAGTGCCAGTCTACGGCTGACACGAAAATTCAGCATTCGGCCTATAACCGCCGGGGCAGCAAGGACAGCCAGCTGAAATAGTGCGGGTTCAGTCCGCGTGGTCGGATTGCCGATAGAGATAGAACGCACCACCCACGACGCCGGCAATCATGACCATGGCCAGCACGCGTTCGAACGCACCATCCCAAGTGTCGGGAACGACAAAGAACAGGGGCGCGAGCAGAAGCCAGGCAACAGCGACTGCCTTTCCCCCATTTTGGAAGAGACTACGTCGCATGGCCGGCAGGCCTGAGAGCAGCCAGAATATTGCGGGGACGAGCAGATAGATCGCACCGACCAGCCATAGGTGGATCTCCACCCCGCCAAAGTCGCCGTCGCCATATTCATTATACAGAGCAAGCGTGAGGATGACCGCGGACAATAGTCCCAGCGCCGTCCGCATGGCCACATTGCGATGCCGGTCGCCGTCAGAGCGCAGCGTAAAACCAATGGCCAGGCACGCAATGCCCACAGCGAAAGTGCAGATCCCGAGATCCTGTATCCACGAATGGGGACCGGCTGCCAGCTCCGAGATCGTCTGAGCCATCGGGTTGTAGCCATCGATGATGAACCACATGGCCATATCAAGGATGACAGTCAGCACGGCGCCGAACAAGGCAAAGCCGGCCAGCACGCGATACGGCGCGAGCCCGGCGTGGTGGTGAACCGTCCTGCGGATGGTAGTGTCTGACATGGGGATTCCCTCGTTACTACAGGAACGGGGGGTGGGACGAACGGTTCCGGATTGTGCTGTAATCACTTGTCCCGCAGGACGCATGGGAGAGCGACAAGCAGCTCCCCGCCTGCGCGGGGATGAGCGCTTTCAAAGCAAATTTCTTCGCCCTGCGAAAAGGCGACCTGTGCGCCTTTTCGCGACGGGCTCAGTCATCCATCTTCAGTGCCTTGATGAATGCATCCTGCGGGATGTCCACCCGGCCGAACTGGCGCATCTTCTTCTTACCTGCCTTCTGCTTGTCGAGCAGCTTGCGTTTCCGTGAGGCGTCGCCGCCATAACATTTCGCGGTTACGTCCTTGCGCATTGCGGCGATGGTTTCGCGCGCGATGACCCGGCCGCCAATCGCCGCCTGAATCGGGATCTTGAACAGGTGCCGCGGGATCAGGTCCTTGAGCTTTTCGCACATCGCCCGGCCGCGATATTCCGCCTTGGACCGGTGCACGATGATGGCGAGCGCGTCGACAGGCTCTTCATTCACCAGAATCTGCATACGGACGAGATCGTCCTGGCGATAGCCGATGATCTGATAGTCAAAGCTGGCATAGCCCTTGGTGATGGATTTCAGCCGGTCATAAAAGTCGAACACCACCTCGTTGAGTGGCAGCTCATACACGACCATGGCGCGGGCACCGGCATAGGTCAGATCCTGCTGGATACCGCGGCGTTCCTCACACAGTTTCAGGACCGCGCCGAGATAATCGTCCGGAACCATGATCGTGGCCTTGATCCAAGGCTCTTCGATATGGTCGATATAGACCGGGTCCGGCATATCGGCGGGGTTGTGGAGGTCTTCCATCTCCCCGTTGGTCAGGTGCATGTGATACACAACCGACGGCGCCGTGGTGATGAGGTCGATATTGAACTCACGCTCCAGCCGTTCACGGATGATCTCCAGGTGCAACAGCCCCAGGAAGCCGCAGCGGAACCCGAAACCGAGCGCGGCGGATGTTTCCATCTCAAATTCAAAGCTGGCATCGTTCAGGCGCAGCTTGGCGATAGCATCGCGCAGATCCTCGAACTCTGCTGAGTCGACCGGAAAAAGGCCGCAGAACACCACTGGCTGTGAGGGTTTGAAGCCCGCCAGCGGTTTGTCCGCCGGGTTACGGTCATCGGTGATCGTATCCCCGACATTGGTGTCGGCCACTTCCTTGATCGACGCGGTGATATAGCCGATTTCGCCGGGGCCCATGCCATCCACGGTCACGCGATGCGGCGTGAACTTGCCCACCTGGTCCACCGTATAGGTGGCTTTGGCGTTCATCATGCGGATGCGCTGGCCCTTTTTGATCTTGCCGTCGACGACGCGGATCAGCACGACAACGCCCAGATAGCTGTCATACCAGCTGTCCACGAGCATCGCCTTGAGGGTCGCGTCCGCATCGCCCTTGGGCGCAGGCAGGCGTTTGACGATCGCTTCCAGCACGTCGGGCACCCCGAGACCGGTCTTGGCGGAGATGAGAACCGCGTCCTGTGCCTCGATCCCGATGACGTCTTCGATCTGCTCGATGACCCGCTCGGGCTCGGCCGCAGGCAGGTCGACCTTGTTCAGGACGGGGACGATATCATGATTGGCGTCAATGGCCTGATAGACGTTGGCCAAGGTCTGGGCCTCAACGCCCTGTGAGGCATCGACGACCAGAAGGGAGCCCTCAACGGCGTTCAAGGACCGGCTGACCTCATAGGCAAAGTCCACATGGCCCGGCGTGTCGATCAGGTTCAGCTGATAGGTTTTGCCATCCTTCGCCGTGTAATTGAGAGAGACGGTCTGGGCCTTGATAGTAATGCCCCGCTCGCGCTCCAGCTCCATATTGTCGAGCACCTGCTCTTTCATCTCACGGTCGGTCAGCCCGCCGGTCACCTGGATCAGGCGGTCGGCGAGTGTCGATTTGCCGTGGTCGATATGCGCGACGATGGAGAAATTGCGGATGTGCGAAAGGTCAGTCATCGCCCGCGTTTAGAGGGGGGCAGGCGCGCCCGCAATGGGGATTCCATGGATCGGCGCTGCCCCCAATGCAGGACCCACTCCCGATCGGGCCCGCAGCCCCATCAGCACCACCGCCCTGCGATTACGAACCAGACCATACGGTATGGTCCGAAAGACTGTACTGCGGGGCAATTGGGTCGTTAGCGGCTCGTTAACCTTTACAACTCATGGCTTTGCCCATTATGCTGCATTGCAGCGACAAAGAGGAGAATTCGTCATGAGCAGTCTGTTCGCCAGTGTTCTAGCCGTTCTTCTGGGCGGCCAACTGGCCAGCACCGCGTCCGATTACGAGGGGACGGTCTTCATCGAAGACGGCCAGGTCCAACTGGAAACGCCGTACTCACTGGAAAAATGTGCGATGGCCGTGCGCAGCACGTCCTGGGCGGCTGAGCCACGGGATGAAGGCATCTTCCAGCCTATCATCGACAAATCCTACCGCACCGCCGATGTGATCGGCACCTGCGCCAAGGGCAACACCGTCTACCTCATCACCACGGGGCAGATCGTCGCGGCACCGCCCAAAGCGTTCATCATGTAGGCGAAAACAGCCACGGCTCGCAAAAGCCGTGGCCATCGTCAAACGGCTCAGGCCTTCGCCTTCAGCACGTCGCGGATTTCTTCCAGCAACAGAATTTCTTTTGGCGGCTCGACCGGGGCATCGGCCGGAGCTTCGCTTTCGGCCTTCTTGGTCAGCGAGTTCATGCCTTTGACGAGCAGGAAGACCGCCCAAGCCACGATCAGGAACGAGATCAGGTTGTTGATGAACAGGCCATAGGCAATGGCCGGAGCGCCTGCCTCACGAGCAGCATCAAGCGACGCATAGTCACCGCCTGTTGGATCGTAGAACAGATCCGAGAAGTCGATCCCACCGGCCAGATAGCCGATTGGCGGCATGATGATGTCGCTGACGAGCGATTTGACGATCGTGCCAAATGCACCGCCAATGATCACGCCGACGGCGAGATCCACCACGTTCCCTTTAACCGCGAACTCTTTGAATTCACTGATAATTCCCATTTTATCCCTCAAATTTAGTTGATCTAAGTGCTTCATCGCACGAGTGCAGCCAATTTTGGCCGATACCTGCGCCGAAACTAATGAAGTCAAATTGTGCTGCAAGCAGAAATCTTTGTTCGCAGTCTGAAAATCATACTTTTCTGCAGTCACGATAGGTACCGTGACGCATTACTGGCGACAGATCGGAATGGGTAATCGTCCTTATAGGGCCGATGCCATCTGTTCGCGCAGGGCGGCGCTATCCTGTGCTGGCGGCAGTCCAAAATGCCGACGATAGTCGCGGCTGAACTGCGACGCGCTTTCATAGCCCACGGCATAGCCTGCGGCCGCGACGGAACTGTCGGCCATCATCCTCTGCCGGGCCTCCTGCAGGCGGATCAGCTTCTGGTAGTGGACCGGCGTCATTGTTGTGACGGCCTTGAAATGGCGGTGGAAGCTGGGGACGCTCATATGCGCGAGCGCTGCAAGATCGGCGACCTTCAGGCTCTCTGCAAAATGCGCCCGGATATGGGCCATGACCTGACGGACTCGGCCGGCCTGTCCCTCCCTCGCGCCCATATGTCGCAGAGCTGGGCCGAAGGGACTGTTCAGCAGCCGCCAGACGATCTCCTGCTGGATCAGCGGCCTCAGAACGGTCACGTCTTCAGCATCCCGCACCAGGCTGAGCAGCCTGATCAGCGGGTCAAAGAGGCGTTGATCGACATCATGGCTCGACAGCGGTGCAAAAATTTCAGCCGGTGACGGCATTCCCAATTGCCGTAGCGCGAGTTCAGCCACCATGTCGGGATCTATGGCCACGCTCATGGCCAGATAGGGCGCGGCGGGCGTGGCCGTTGTGATCCGCGCTGTCACGGGCACGTCGACGGCGGCGAGCAGCCCCTGCCCTGCGCCATAACGGAAAGCCTGATCCCCCAGCATGCTCAGCTTGTCCCCCTGCGCCACGATGCAGAAGGAAGGCTCGTAAACCGCGTGGATCATCCCATAGGGGTCATCGGCACGCGTCAGCGTCACCCCCGCGAAAGGAACGTGACGACCCGGCGCCGGGCACAACGCTGCGATTATCTCTGCGAGGCTGTCGATGCTCATGCGCTCTTCTGCCATGGAACCATCAACACCAGAATAGCGGCGCATACGGCTTGATAGGATCAGGCAAGAGCCTGAGACAATCGGGGGCGCGACATCGACCGTCGGGCGACTATCTCCTGATCACCAACCGCAAAGGAGATGACCCGTGCGAATGAAACAATTGGGAAAAAGCGGCCTGTTCGTGTCCGAGCTGTGCCTTGGCACCATGACCTTTGGCGGCAGCGATGACATGTGGGGCAAGATCGGCAAGCTCGACCAGGCAGCAGCCGATGACATCGTCAAAACCGCGCTCGACGGCGGAATCAATTTCATCGACACTGCCGATGTTTACGCGACCGGCAAGAGCGAAACCATTCTGGGCGAGAGCCTGCGCCGCCTTGGCGTGCCGCGCGACGATGTTGTCATCGCCACCAAGGGCCTTGGCCCCATGGGCGACGGACCGAACATGCGCGGCGCGTCGCGCTATCACGTCCTCAGCGCCTGTGAAGCGAGCCTCAAAC
Source organism: Parvularcula sp. LCG005 (assembly GCF_032930845.1). GTDB lineage: Bacteria > Pseudomonadota > Alphaproteobacteria > Caulobacterales > Parvularculaceae > Parvularcula. Next base: position 2,880,160 of record NZ_CP136758.1, read on the forward strand.
GCCTCGGCCTTGATCACGTGGACCTCTATCAGATCCACGGCTTCGACCCCGCAACGCCGATTGAAGAAACGCTGGAGGCGCTCAACACACTCGTCCAGCACGGGCATGTCCGATATATCGGCCTGTCCAACTGGGCCGCGTGGCAGGTCATGAAGGCTGTGGGCATTGCCGAGGCGCGACGCCTCGCCCCGATCACTTCGCTGCAGGCCTATTACACGATCGCCGGCCGGGACCTGGAACGTGATGTCATCCCCATGCTGAAGAGTGAAGGCGTAGGCCTTATGGTGTGGAGCCCGCTGGCCGGTGGGTACCTGTCCGGCAAATATGATCGCGACGGTAAGGGATCAGACGGTCGCCGTGCCAATTTCGACTTTCCCCCCGTGAACAAGGATCGCGCTTTTGACGCCATCGAGGTGATGCGCACAATTGCGGAGGAGAAGGGCGTCAGCATCGCGCAGATCGCCCTGTCATGGCTGCTGCACCAGCCCGCCGTCAGCTCCGTCATCGTCGGCGCCAAACGGGTTGATCAGCTGACGGACAATATTGCATCAACGGAGGTTGAGCTGACGAACGATGAGCTGACGCGGCTTAACGAAGTCAGTGCGCTGCCAGCGGAATATCCGGGTTGGATGATCGAACGGCAGGGTGAATACCGCGCCCATATGAAAGAAAACGGTTAAATCAGAAAAGAGCGGCCTTCGAGCCGCTCTTTTTTGTCACTAATCTGGGTTCAACTCGCCTCATTGGCGAAAGGCCGGTGCGAATGGGCAACATTGACAATTTCACGGGCTATTAACCCTAGATTTCCTTTCGGCCTCAAACCGTTTTCGAATAGGCAAGGAGTGTCATGGACTTTTTGCAAGGGGAACCATTCAATGAAATTCAAAGGCATCGCTGCCTTGGCAGCTGCAGCAACAGTCTCCAGCGCCGGCGCTTGGGCGACCACCTATACCGAGACGGTTGATGCGGGGAATACTCTCGCATCATCGATTACGCTGCCCGGCGGCACGACAAGTGTCGAAGGCAAGCTTGAAGGTGGTGGTGATAACCAGCCGGCCGATCTTTATAAATTCACGCTCGACGCCGATTCCCGCCTGACCATCAGGCTGCTTTCAAGTGCGTTCGATGCCAACCTCCTGCTGTTCAACAGTCTTGGCCAAGGCCTCGCCGGCAATGATGATACCATCCCGGGTTTCACGCCCTGTGACACGGCTTCGAGTGCATCGTTGGATTCCTGTATCAGCATCGACCTGCTGGCCGGCGATTATTTTGTGGCCGCCTCGATCAACAATGCCTACGGCTATGATGCAGATGGTCGGATCATGCTGGGCAATGACAATGGCATTCTCCCCACGCCATCGCTGCAGGTCCTGTCCTATGTACTCGGCGGCACCCTTTATGGCGCCGACAGAGACTACACATTGACCTTCATCGCCACGGGCGATTCAGAAGTTCCCCTGCCTGCAGCGCTGCCCATGTTCGCCTCTGCCCTTGCAGGGGGGACATTCCTGCGCCGCCGCAAAGGCGCAAAGGCATAGCGCTCGTCGCTTCATCTACGCATACGGAATAAAAAAGGGCGGCCCTAGAGCCGCCCTTTTTGTTTGTACCTGACTGCCTTACGCTGCGTTCAGCTTACGGATCGTATAGTGCAGGATGCCGCCATTGCGGTAATAGTCGAGCTCATCCGCCGTATCGATCCGTGACAGAAGCGTGATTTCCTGCACCTTCCCGTCAGGGCTCGTGATCGTGGCCTTCAACTTCTCCTGTGGCTTCATGGTTTCCACACCGAGCACGGAGACCTTTTCGTCACCGCTGAGGCCCAGGGATTCCCAGGAGACGCCGTCTTCGAACTGCAGCGGCAGGACACCCATGCCGATCAGGTTCGAACGGTGGATCCGTTCAACGCTTTCAAAGATCACTGCCTTGACGCCCAGAAGCACCGTGCCCTTGGCCGCCCAGTCGCGCGACGAGCCGTTGCCGTACAGGGAGCCACCAAACACGACGAGCGGCGTAGCCGTTTCCTTGTACTTCATGGCCGCGTCGTAGATCGACATTTCCTCGCCGGTCGGAACGTATTTCGTCACGCCGCCTTCGGTACCGGGCAGCATGAAGTTCTTGATACGGATGTTGGCGAAGGTGCCGCGCATCATGACTTCGTGATTGCCCCGGCGTGAACCGTAGGAGTTGAACTCTGCTGGCGGCACACCGTGATTTTCCAGATACCGCGCCGCGGGGCTGGATTTCGCAATAGAGCCAGCAGGCGAGATATGGTCCGTGGTCACACTGTCGCCGAGCAGGGCGAGAATACCGGCGCCTTCGATCGCGTCAGGATTCCCCGGCACCTGGTTCATGCCTTCAAAGTAAGGTGGGTTGGCGACATAGGTCGATTCTGGCCAGGAATAGGTTTCCCCGCCGCCGGCTTCGATCGCCTGCCACCGCTCGTCACCCTTGAACACTTCGGCATAACGTTCAGCGAACATTTCACGGGTCACGTTGGCCCGAACAATCTCGGCGATCTCATGCGAGCTTGGCCAGATGTCCTTGAGGTACACGTCGTTACCGTTCGTATCCTGGCCCAGCGGTTCACTGGTCAGGTTCACGTTCATCGAGCCAGCAAGGGCATAGGCGACGACCAGTGGTGGCGACGCGAGGAAGTTCGCGCGCACGTCCTGGCTGATCCGGCCTTCGAAGTTCCGGTTCCCCGACAGGACCGAGGCGACCGACAGATCGTTCTCGTTCACGGCCTTGGAAATAGCTGCCGGCAGCGGGCCGGAGTTCCCGATACAGGTGGTACAGCCATAGCCGACAAGGTTGAAGCCGATGGCATCGAGGTCATCCTGCAGGCCGGACTTCTCAAGATAGTCCGTGACCACCTGCGACCCCGGTGCGAGCGAGGTCTTCACCCATGGCTTGCGCGTGAGGCCAAGAGCCCGGGCTTTGCGGGCCACAAGACCGGCAGCGACCAGCACCGACGGGTTGGAGGTGTTCGTACACGATGTAATCGCGGCGATGGCTACGTCGCCATGGCCAATCGTGTAGTCAGCGCCTTCGACAGGGACCTGCTTGCCTTTTTCAGCGAGCTGTCCGTATTCCTTGTCCAGCGCATTATCGAAGCCTTGCGGCGCTTCGGTCAGCAGGATGCGGTCCTGTGGACGTTTTGGACCTGAGATACAGGGCACGACGGTCGACAGGTCGAGATGCAGCGTGTCGGTAAAGACCGGCTCAACCACATTCTCAGTCTTGGAGTAACGCCACAGGCCCTGTTCCCGCGCATAGGCTTCGACGAGCGCGATACGCTCTTCTTCGCGACCAGTGGCGCGCAGATAGCGCAGGGTTTCTTCGTCAACCGGGAAGAAGGCGCAGGTCGACCCGAATTCTGGTGACATGTTCCCCAGGGTCGCGCGATCTTCGAGCGTCAGATAGTCCACACCCGGACCATAGAATTCGACGAACTTCCCGACGACGCCTTTCTGGCGCAGCATCTGGGTGACGGTCAGCACGAGGTCGGTGGCGGTCGCGCCTTCCGGCATTCTGTCCGTCAGCTTGAAGCCGATGACTTCAGGGATCAGCATGGACACAGGCTGACCGAGCATCGCGGCTTCAGCCTCAATACCGCCCACGCCCCAGCCAAGGATCGAAAGGCCGTTGACCATGGTCGTGTGGCTGTCCGTCCCGACAAGCGTATCGGGATAGGCGTAGGTTTCGCCGCCATGCTCAGCCGTCCAGACGGTCTGGCCGAGATATTCAAGATTCACCTGGTGGCAGATACCGGTGCCAGGAGGCACAACACGGAAATTCTTGAACGCCGACTGACCCCATTTGAGGAAGGTATAACGTTCCGCATTGCGCTCATATTCGCGCTCAACGTTTTTTTCGAACGCCTGCTCAGTCCCGAAATAGTCGACCATGACCGAGTGGTCGATGACGAGGTCGACGGGGGCCAGCGGGTTGATCTTCTTGGGGTCACCGCCAAGAGCCTTCATCGCATCGCGCATCGCGGCGAGGTCAACGACAGCGGGGACACCCGTGAAGTCCTGCATAAGAACACGCGCCGGACGATAGGCAATCTCGACAGGGTTCTTACCACCGTTTTTCATCCAGTCGCCGAACGCCTTGACCTGGGAGATGTCCACAGAGCGTCCATCCTCGAACCGCAGCAGGTTTTCGAGCAGGTATTTCAGCGTGACCGGCAGGCGGCTCAGGTCCCCGATTTCGGCTTCGGCGGCCTTGAGGGAATAATAGGCGTAGTCTTTATTGCCGACCTTCAGGGTCTTTTTGGTCTTCAGGCTGTCGTGACCAGGTATCATGCAGGCTCTCCTATGGGCTGGGCGCGGCGGCCAACCGAATGACGGGGGCGCGCGCCGGTGTCTGGTCCGCTTATGCAGAAGGCCGCGGCCCGGCGCAATGCGGAGCATCCGTCTGCACCACAGGGTGTTGAAGGACCGTTGCTGACGATGCGACAATATGCAGGGAGCATCCGCGCTTTTGAGGTCGCATTACACCGTCAAGTGGTATAGGGCGCGCGTAAATCTATGATGACCTTTGGTCAGATCGAGGCAAGTCATGTTCGCTGAGCTGGACGCCGTATTATTGGCCCGCATCCAATTCGCTTTCACTGTTGCATTTCACTTCATCTTTCCTGCGTTTTCCATCGGACTGGCCAGCTATCTTGCTGTTTTGAACGGGATGTACCTGAAAACGGGCAATGAATCCTATCTGCGCCTTTTCAAATACTGGCTGAAAATTTTTGCTATCGGTTTCGCCATGGGCGTCGTGTCCGGCATCACCATGTCCTACCAGTTCGGGACGAACTGGTCTGTCTTCTCCGATATCGCGGGGCCGGTGATCGGTCCGCTGATGGCCTATGAGGTGCTGACCGCCTTCTTCCTGGAGGCGGGCTTCCTTGGCATCATGCTGTTCGGCCGCGAGCGGGTGGGGGCGAAGCTGCACATGTTTGCCACGCTGATGGTGGCTGTCGGTACGGCCATCTCCGCCACATGGATCCTGTCCGTGAACAGCTGGATGCACACCCCGCAAGGCTACGAAATCGCCGAGAATGGCCAGTTCCTGCCTGTCAGCTGGATGGAAGTCATCTTCAACCCCTCCTTCCCCTATCGCCTCGCCCACACCCTGACCGCAGCCTATCTGACCACCGCCTTCATCGTCGGCGGCGTTGGCGCGTGGCACCTGCTGAAAGGTCGCAAAGACAATGCCGGCGTGAAGACCATGTTCTCCATGGCCATGTGGATGGCCGCGATCGTGGCGCCGGTTCAGGTCTTTCTCGGTGATTTGCACGGCCTGAACACGCTGGAGCACCAGCCGGCGAAGGTCATGGCGATGGAAGGCCATTATGAGAGCCACCCCGAGGGGGCGCCGCTCTATCTGTTCGGTATTCCCGACGATGAGGAACAGGAGCTGAAATACGCCGTGGGCGTGCCCAAGCTGTCCTCCCTGATCCTGCATCACGACCTCAACGCGCCGATGGAGGGTCTCGACACCATTCCCGATGACGAGCAGCCGCCCGTCTTTATCGTTTTCTGGGCCTTCCGCATCATGGTGGCCATCGGCATGGCCATGGTCGGCGTGGGGATGTTCAGCCTCTACACCCGCTATCGCAAGACGCTCTACACCAACACATGGCTGCACCGGGTCGCCTTGGTCATGGCCCCATCAGGGCTCGTCGCCGTGATCGCCGGATGGATTACGACGGAGGTGGGCCGCCAGCCCTATACGGTCTACGGCCTGCTACGGACGACCGATTCCGTATCCCCGATTGCAGCGCCCGCTGTGGCGACATCCCTGCTGATCTTTATCGTCGTCTATTTCACCGTCTTTGGCGCGGGGGTATTCTATATCCTCCGCCTGATGAGCAAGCCGCCTGAGCTGGGTGAGCGCGGCGTGCGCAGCGAGCCTGGCCCGATCCGGACCTCCGGCACCACGCCAGCCGCCCAGATGGAAAGCCAGACCAATCCCGGTGATGGGGAGCCTGCCTGATGGAAATCGCAGAACCACTGACCATTGCCTGGGCCTTCCTCCTCGCCCTTGCTGTCTTTATCTACGTGGTCCTTGACGGGTTCGACCTTGGCATTGGCATCCTGTTCGGCCTGTTCCCTGAAAAGCGGGATCGGGACGTCATGATGAACGCCGTCGCGCCCGTCTGGGACGGCAATGAAACCTGGCTGGTCCTCGGCGGCGGCGGCCTGATGGCCGCCTTTCCCATGGCCTATGCGATCCTGATGCCCGCCCTCTATATGCCGATCATCGGCATGCTGCTGGCGCTCGTTTTTCGCGGCGTCGCTTTCGAATATCGTTGGCGCACGGAGCGCTGGAAGAAATGGTGGGACCGGGCCTTCTTCGGCGGCTCTCTCATCGCGTCGTTGTGCCAGGGGATTGCGCTTGGCGCACTGCTGCAGGGCGTAGAGGTCGATGGCCGCGCCTATGCTGGCGGCTGGTGGGACTGGCTGACGCCGTTCAGCCTCCTGACCGGCGTCGCGGTGGTCGTCGGCTATACCCTCCTGGGGGCGACCTATCTGGTCATGAAGACCACGGGTCCGCTGCAGGAAAAAGCGCGCAGCCTGTCATGGGTGTTCGGTGTCGCGACGATCGGTTTCATCGGCGCGGTCAGCCTCGCCACGCCGTTTCTCGAAGGAGAATATTACCGGCGCTGGTTCACCATGCCGGGCATCGTCTTCGCGGCACCCATTCCGCTGGCTATTGGCGTCCTGACCTGGATGATGTTCATGTCCCTGCGGCGACACCAGCACGAGTACCGGCCCTTCATCCTGTCGCTGATCATCTTTGCCCTCTGCTTTGTCGGCCTCGGCGTTTCGATGTTCCCGAATATCGTCCCGCCGGATGTATCGATCTATGATGCGGCGACGCCGTTCAAATCCCAGATCTTCATGTTCGTGGGGGCGGTCGCCCTTCTCCCCATTATTCTTGGGTACACGGCCTATGCCTATTGGGTGTTCCGCGGGAAGATCGACCCGGAAAAGGGCTATCACTGATGACCGGTCAGCCCCGCCCCCTCTGGCAGAAACTGTTATGGTTCGTCGCCCTGTGGGGCGGCGGCGTTCTGGTGGTTGGCACGGTCGCCTATCTCATCCGCGCGATGATCATGCCTTGATAGACGTCATGGACACGCCCCCGCACCCCGCGTAATCTCGCCTTAAAAAGGGGAGTGGGCCCATGAAACGCATTCTGGTCTGTGGCGTATCGCTGGTCATGCTGGCCGCCTGTGATGGCGGTGGCGGTGGTGAAAGCTATGAGGTTGCCTACGCCCCCGCCCCGATGGCCGAGGCAGACAGCATCGTCGTGACCGGCAGCCGCGCGAAAGCGGCTCCCCAAGCTGACATGATGGAGGCGGGCACGGATGCCCCCAGCGATGACCGCCAGCTCGCCTATGAATATAATGCCGAGCTGCGCCTGCCCGCTGGCAATGTCGGCGCGGTGGCTGCCGCCCATGAGGCGAAGTGCAAGGCCGCCGGTCCCGCCATCTGCCAGGTCATGTCGAGTTCCCTGAATGAACAGGGTGAGGACTATGTCTATGCGCGCCTTCAGTTCCGGGCGGCGAAATCCTACATGGATCCGTTCCGAAGTGGTCTGTCTGCCGAAGCGGAGAAAGCCCAAGGGCAGCTGACCTCCCTCTCCTCCACCGCCGAGGACCTGACCCGCTCCATCACCGATACGTCGGCCCGGCTGGAGGCCCAGCGCGACCTGCGCGAACGACTGCTGGTGTTGCTTGAGAAGGACACGGATCAGATTGGAGACCTGTTACAGATTGAGCGGGAGCTGGCCCGGGTGCAGGGCGAGATTGAATCCGCCGAAAGCTATCTGAACTTCCTCAAGGGCCGGGTGTCCATGGACATGATGTCCGTGAACTATTCCGCGATCCCTAAAGCCGTGACACCGCAAACGCTGGATCCGCTCAAGCGGGCCGTGACAGGGTTCGTCGGGACGGTCGCGCGCAGCCTGGCCGCCGTCATCTCGTTCATCGCCGCCGCCCTGCCCTGGATCCTGATCGGCGTGCCGGTCCTTTGGGTGGCCATTTCATTCGTCCGTCGGATGTTCCGGCGTCGGAAGGTCTGAGCCTTCAGGGACGGCTTGTTGATCTCCGCACCCAGCCGATGCTCAGGACATAGCGGGTGCCCGCCTCAACCCTGGACACGGCGTGTTCTGATCGATCCGGGCGGAAGAACTTGATCCGTCTGGTCGCGTAGATCGGATCGGCACAGAAAAATTCGCCGCCGACATCCGCCTGCCTGATGACGATGTTCAACCGATAATGCCGTTTGCCGGTCACAGGATCGGTATGAGGCGGGATCTCACTGCCCGTGGGGAACCGCAGGAGATAACAGTCCCATGGCAAAGGGATAGGGAGCGTCGCCAGCAGCATCTTGTCATAGCCGCTGGCCTGTCGTCCGCGCACCCATCGCCAGATCGGCGGGGCCATGGCGGGCGATCACATTCCCGTCTGGGCGCCGACCATTTCTTCCTTGAAGTCGCGGATGACGCCGGGCCAGCGACCAAGGCGAGAACCGATATGGGTTTCCGTCACGCCGCCGGTCATGTCGATGATGAAGTCGATGCCGATCTGTGACTTGTCCTCGAGCACATAGGCCCGGCCGTTCACATTGCTCTCGTTGAAGCCATTGACGATGCGATAGTCATCATCGGTCACGCCGCGGCCCAGATCGAAGTTCGCGAACAGCAGAAGCTGGCCACAGCGCTTGGGGCGGCCCGAACAGTCGAGAGTCCGCACGACGAACACCATGCCATTGGCCTGACCCGTCGCGACGGGCGCGCCGGTTGTCTTGTCCGTCAGCATGGTCGGCGTGAGCCCCGCCTCGGTCAGCAGCATTTCAAGCTCATTCGCCGAAATGGAATCCTGCACCATCTCCTTGGGAGCCGCGCTGGCGGTCGCCCCTGAAAACGCGGCCAGAGCCATTGCGGCACTTGCCCAAATCACCAAACCCTTGCCCATGATGATATCCCCACTGTGCTTTGTGATTAACGTGCCGTAAAGGCGAGCCGATGTCTATGGCAGGTGCGCGTCGCCCCACTTGCAACCCGCGCCGACTTGCCACACTGCGAAGTTACGGTGTCGACCGATATAGGATGTAGAAACAATGGCTGAGCAATCCGTGTCATCCCGACCGACATATTCCCCCGGCGCACCACCCGCCATGCCGCTGTCCCCGCACCTGCAAATCTGGCGCTGGGCAGTAACCATGGCGTCGTCTATTGCGCAACGGGCCACCGGTGTCGCGCTTTATGCGGGCTATGTTCTGCTCGTTGTCTGGGTCGCGGCGGCCGCGATCGGCGATGATGCCTATAATGGCGTGCGGGCCTTCCTCGCCTCACCTTTCGGCATTCTCATCCTGATCGGATTCACTTGGGCGCAGATGTATCACATGTGCAAAGGCATCCTGCATCTGATCTGGGATTCAGGTCACGCGATCGAAAAAGGCTCGGCCAAGATCGCCGCCTGGACCGTCTTTGGTCTCTCCGCCCTTCTGACCATCATCATCTGGGCAGTCGCCTTTTCAGTGACGGGAGCCTGATTCATGTCGAGCAACGCCACACAGCATTTCGTCCTTCAACGGTTTACCGCGATGATCCAGATCCCGCTCGTGGTCTGGCTCGTTATTTCCCTACTCCGCCACGCTGGCGACAGCCGCGCCGACATGGTGGCCTGGCTTGGGCGTCCCGGTCTTCTCGGACTGCCCCTGACGGCCATACTGCTCGGTCTGTTTCTGGTCAGTGTCGGCTACCACATGCATCTGGGCATGAACGACATTATCGACGACTACATTCACAAGAAGGGCACTCGCGGCCTGCTGCACACGGTGAACATTCTGTTCGCTCTGGGCATGGCAGGCGCCGGTCTCCTGTCCATTATTTCAATTCTGATTGTCTGAGGTACGTATCCGATGAGCGCAACACAGCCGTCTTCGTCCTATGAAATCATTGATCACGTCTATGACGTGGTCGTCGTCGGCGCCGGTGGCGCCGGTCTTCGCGCGACGCTCGGGGCTGCCCAGGCGGGCCTTAACACCGCCTGCGTCACCAAGGTTTTCCCGACCCGGTCCCACACAGTGGCGGCACAGGGCGGCATTTCCGCGTCGCTCGGCAATATGGGCGAGGATGACTGGCGCTGGCACATGTATGACACCGTGAAGGGGTCAGACTGGCTGGGCGATCAGGACTCGATCGAATATCTCGTGCGCAACGCGCCGGATGCCGTGTACGAGCTCGAGCATTGGGGTGTCCCCTTCTCCCGCACCGAAGAAGGCAAGATCTACCAGCGCGCCTTTGGCGGGATGACCAAGAATTTTGGCGAAGGGCCCGTCCAGCGGACCTGCGCAGCGGCCGACCGGACCGGTCATGCTATGCTGCACACGCTGTATGGTCAGGCCGTGCGCCAGAAGGCCAAATTCTTCATCGAATATTTTGCGCTCGACCTGATCATGGAAGACGGCGAGTGCCGCGGCGTAATGACGTGGAATCTCGAAGACGGGACTATTCACCGCTTCCGCGCCAAGATGGTGATCCTCGCCACCGGCGGCTATGGCCGTGCCTATTTCTCCTGTACTTCCGCCCATACCTGCACAGGGGATGGCAATGCCATGGTCCTGCGCGCCGGCCTGCCGCTGCAGGACATGGAATTTGTCCAGTTCCACCCGACGGGCATCTATGGTGCCGGCTGCCTCATTACCGAAGGCGCTCGCGGTGAAGGCGGCTTCCTGACGAACTCGGATGGCGAGCGGTTCATGGAGCGCTATGCGCCCTCTGCCAAGGATCTTGCCAGCCGTGACGTGGTCAGCCGCGCCATGACGATGGAAATCCGCGATGGCCGCGGCGTCGGCGAAGGCAGCGACCACATCCACCTGAACCTGAACCACATCCCGGCCGAGACCCTGCATGAGCGCCTGCCCGGTATCTCTGAGACAGCGCGCATTTTCTGCGGCGTCGACGTGACCAAGGAGCCGGTGCCGGTCCTACCGACCGTGCACTACAATATGGGCGGCATCCCGACCAACTTCCACGGCGAAGTCGTCACCAAGGATGGCACCGATACGGACAAGGTCGTCCCCGGCCTTATGGCCATTGGAGAAGCCGCCTGCGTGTCGGTTCACGGTGCCAACCGTTTGGGGTCGAACAGCCTGATCGACCTGGTGGTGTTTGGCCGCGCTGCAGGCCTGCGCTGTGCCGAGATTCTGGATCCGAAAGAGCCAGTGCCGGAATTCAAGAACGGCGCTGGGCAGAACGCCCTCGATCGCCTCGACCGGTTCCGCTACGCCAAGGGCGATACGCCAACGTCAGACCTGCGCCTCAACATGCAGAAGGTCATGCAGAACAATTGCGCCGTCTTCCGTACCGGTGAGGTTCTGGAAGAAGGCACCCAGAAGATCCGCCACGTCCAGGGCGGCATCCATGATGTGAATGTCTCCGACCGCACCATGATCTGGAACACGGACCTCGTTGAAACACTCGAGTTCGACAACCTTATCTCCCAGGCCATGGTGACGATGGACTCAGCAGCCAACCGTCAGGAAAGCCGCGGCGCTCACGCGCGTGAGGACTTCACTGAACGCGACGACACCAACTGGATGAAACATACCATCGCCTGGTACGATAATGGCGATACCCGCATCGACTACCGGCCGGTCCATACATGGACCCTGTCGAACGAGGTGTCGTATATCGAACCCAAGAAGCGGGTCTACTAGACCCCGTCGCACTCCTACCTCGGGGGCGGCGCCGCGTTTCCTGCACGGCGCCCCCGGCAAGACACAACTTTCGCGCCGACGCGCATGGGATTGGATAGAAAATGGTCGAACTGACGCTTCCCAAAAATTCGAAAATCTCCGGCGAAGGTCGCCATTATGCGCCGACCAAAACGGTCGAAGGCGCCAAGCTGCGCACGGTCAAGGTTTACCGGTATGACCCCGAAGACGGCCAGAACCCGCGCGTCGACACCTATGACGTGAACGTTCAGGGCGTATCGATGGTTCTGGATCTTCTGATCAAGATCAAGTCAGAGCTCGATCCCACGCTTGCTTTCCGCCGGTCCTGCCGCGAAGGCGTGTGCGGCTCCTGCGCCTTCAACATCAATGGCAAGAACGGCCTCGCCTGCATCACCGGGCTCGATGAGCTGGGATCGGGCGATATTTCGATCTATCCCTTGCCCCACCAGCCCGTGGTCAAGGATCTGGTCACCGATCTGAGCAAATTCTACGAACAGCACGCAGAGGTTCGCCCGTTCCTGCAGCGCGATGAATTGCCAAAGACCGAAATCCAGCAGTCGCCCGAAGACCGCGAGAAGCTCGACGGCCTTTACGAATGCATTCTGTGCGCCTGTTGCTCAACATCCTGCCCTTCCTACTGGTGGAACGGTTCGAAAGAGGGCGAAGAGGAATATCTCGGCCCGGCGGCGCTTCTCCAGGCGCACCGCTGGATCAAGGACAGTCGCGACGACAAGACCGACGAACGGCTGGCCGCGCTTGACGATACGTTCAAGCTCTACCGCTGCCACACCATCATGAACTGCGTGAATGTCTGTCCGAAAGGGCTGAACCCGGCAGAAGCCATTGCCGAAATCAAGCGCATGCAGATCGAGCGCCGCAAATAGGGGCGCGCCCCGAAAGGCCGGACCCTCTGTGACCATCAAGGACCGTTTCCGCCTGCTCAGTGAAGATATCCTCGCTGAGGTGCACTACACCTACAAGCAGGTGAGTTTTGAATGGCAGCGGCAGGACGGTAGCTGGCAGAAACAGGATCGTGAGGTCCTGGACCGTGGCCATGGCGCGGCCATCCTTCCCTATGATCCGGCGCGTAGCACCGTCCTTCTGATCCGCCAGTTTCGTTATCCCGCCTTTGAAGCGGGCTATGATGGCCTGTTGATCGAGGCAGCCGCGGGATTGCTGGATGATGCTGATCCTGAAACCCGCATCCGCCTCGAAGCCGAAGAGGAGCTGGGCTATTCGCTTCACGACGTGCAGCGGGTCTTCACCAGCTTCATGAGCCCGGGCAGCGTCACCGAGCAAATCCACTTCTTCATTTCACGGTATGACCCGAGCATGAAAACCTCAGCCGGTGGCGGTAAAGCCGATGAAGGGGAGGACATTGATGTGCTGGAGATGAGCATTGAGGATGCCATGGACATGGTCCGCAATGGTCAGATCTGTGACGCCAAGACGATCATGCTGCTGCAGCATGCCGCACTGACCATCTTTGCGTAGGCGCCCTGACGCCAATGGCCGTTGGCCCCTACTCCCGCCACCAGACGTCCTGTGGCACAGGCTCATCAGCAAGGGTTGAAAGATAGGTGCGCAGGTCGTCGAACTCCTACGCCGTAAGGTCTGGAAAACGGTCTGGCGCGACGAGGCTCATCAGCCCCAGATTGTCCCGCCCTCCCATTCCTACACCGGTCGTCAGAAGCTGCCTGAAGTCGTCTTCGGGGTAGCTTGCAACGATGGCCAGATCGGGTGTCGCCGGGTCGCCCGACTTCCCACGCAGATCAAGCCCGTGGCATTCATTGCAGGTCGTCATCGCCAGATACTCACCCCGACGGATCGCCGCGTTTTCGTGCATCTGATGCTTGAGGGGTGGCACGTCAGTGGCCCACATGGCGAGGCTTTTCTCGCCTTCAACGGCAAGCAGCCATCGCGCCTTCCAGCCCAGAATAGGATCCGGCAGATCGCTCGCTTCGACCGGCACCGACCGGAGATAGGCGATCATGGCGATAAGGTCGTCATCACTCAGGTGCACGAAATTATAGGACGGCATGGACCAGAAAGCCCGGTCGTCAGCGCCGATACCATGACGAATCGCCCGTTCAAGCGTCGCCACATCGTGATCCCTCGCATACGCAGCGAGATTGGGCGCCACAGCACGTTCGACCCATGACCATTGATCTGTGAACGTCCGGCCTTCAAGCTTCTGCCCGTGGCAGCCGAAACACCCTCGTATCCGCGCCACATGCCGCCCCTGTTCGATGGTTTTCAGGTCGGATGGAATATCGGCGGTAAACTCCGTCGGCTGTGGATATTGGGTGAGCTTCCGCTCACTGATCAAATAGACTGCAGATACAAAAGCGGCGATCGCGGCTATGACCGCGCCGACGATATGGACAGTGAGTTTCATGGGGCTCTCTCCAAACCCGATGAATATCGTACCATTCCGGCGGCAGGACCGCCAAGACCGTTATGCAGTCAGCCATGGCGCAGGATCTCCTTCGACCCAGGCCATCAGTACGGTATCTCTGATCCCGATATGCGTATGCCACTGGGCGCGCAGATAGCCGTCCTGCTGGAAACCAAGCGACCTGAAGAGTGCCAGCGATGGCGTATTCTCCGGATCGATATCGGCAATGATCCGGCGGGGACGAAACGTCGGTACGAAGGTCTTCAGCGCCAACGCCATGCCCTGCCGAGCTATGCCGCGCCCCGTTGCGTGAGGCACGACCATGATCCCCGCCTCCCAAACGCCGGGACAATTTATAAAGAACGTCACCCGGCCCAGGATCTCACCAGACGCCTTGTCAGCCATGGCCCAACTGATGCTTTCGGGCCCGTCGGCCCACTCTTCCAACTGTTTCTCAGTGTCCGTCACTGTTGCGAAGGCAGGACTGGGCAGGTAACGACAACTGGCCTCATCACCAAAAATGAGGTGCATGGCCTCAGCGTGCGCTGACGGATCCAATGGAACCAGTTCGATATAATACGACATATACGATCACTTACTGCTTTCACAAGTAACTTTAGAACTATCCTCTAATTGTTTGAAAAACTTGTGGATACGAACTACAGATTTAAGTTGATAAACTTCGCCTCTACTACCACAGTTCGGCCATGGATGCTCACCTTGTTGCTAACCGTTTCGGCGCACTGGCTCAGACCACTCGCCTCAATATCCTGCGCCAGTTGGCGGCAGCAGGTCCTGATGGTCTGCCTGCAGGAGAGCTGGCCAACCTGACGAAGGTCCCGGCCTCGACCTTGTCATTCCACCTGAAAGAACTCACGCGGAACGGTTTGATTACATCGGAGCGGCAAGGTCGTCTCATTGTCTATCGCGCTGACATTCCAAGCCTGCGCGGTCTGGCCCGTATGCTTGAAGATGACTTCAGCGAGGTGAATGTGGATTTGACGCAGACATCAGGTCGTCCCTCCCCTAGATAGCGCCCCAGTGTGAGCTGTGAGGGGTTGTGCGCGATGACCAATGTTCTTTTTCTGTGTACCGGCAATTCGGCCCGGTCGATAATGGCCGAAAGCTATCTGAACCATATTGGCGGCGACTGGGCCGGATACTCTGCGGGATCAAATCCGACGGGTACGCCCCATCCAATGGCCCTGCAGACACTGGCAGCTCACGGCGTCACACCCCAGGATGGCGACGGCGCCTCGCCCCGGTCGAAAAGCTGGAACGATTTCTCTCGTCCGCCCGCGCCGGTGATGGATGTGGTCATCACCGTCTGTGATAACGCCGCCGCCGAAGTCTGCCCGATCTGGCCGACGCGCCCTGAAACACCGCCGCCCCGGAAACTGCACTGGTCATTCCCGGACCCCGCAGCGGCCGAAGGCAGCGAGGAAGATCGGCTTGCAACCTTTTCGCAGGTCTTTGCGAACATCCGTTCAAAGATAGACGAACTGACAGGTTGAACGATGCCCTATGCGAAGAAATGGGTTGCCGAATGTCTCGGCACGGCGCTGCTGCTCGCCATCGTCATCGGGTCGGGGATCATGGGAGATGTTCTGTCGACGGATGATGCCGTGGCCCTGCTTGGCAATACGCTGGCGACGGGTGCGGGTCTTGTCGTCCTGATCTGGATGTTTGGGCCTATTTCCGGAGCCCATTTCAATCCAGCCGTGACCTTGAGCTTCCTGCTTCAACGACAGATTGGCCCGGCCGCTGCCACAGGCTTCATTCTTGCACAGATTATCGGCGCCTTCCTCGGCGTCTGGCTGGCCCATGGCATGTTCGATCTCGAGATCATGCAGGTCAGCATCAAGGCGCGCGAGGGCATCGGGCAGGTGCTGGGCGAAAGCGTTGCGACCTTTGCTCTTGTACTCACCATCCTGCTGACCGTGCGGCAGCGGCCAGAAGCTGTCGCCGTGGCGGTGGGGCTCGTCATCGTGGCAGGCTACTGGTTCACCTCGTCGACCAGCTTTGCAAACCCGGCGGTCACGCTAGCCCGATCGCTCAGCGACACATTCGCGGGGATCGCGCCATCATCCATCCCTGGATTCCTGTTGGGACAGGGCATCGGCATGCTGGCGGCGACGGGCATCGCCGGGTGGCTGGTGCCTGCAGCAAGGCCTCAGACGGCGTAGCGCATGGCCCGGTCAAAGACGGCGCGGTCTACATTGCCGCCCGACAGGACCACGGCCGTCCGCAGGCCCTTGGTAGCCACATGGCCATAGAGGATGGCGGCCAGCGCCACTGCGCCCCCCGGCTCCAATATGACTTTCAGCTCTTCAGCGGCAAAGCGGATGGCGGCCATCGCTTCCTGGTCGGAGACGGCCAGCCCCTCTGCCTTGAGCGACTTGAGGAGGGGAAAGGTGATCTGCCCTGATGTCGAGACCAGCAGGGCGTCGCAGACGGAGGTACCGCCCGGCGGGTTGGCCAGACGGCCGCCTGACACCAGAGAGCGCCGGACATCGTCAAAGCCTTTGGGTTCGACCGTGAACAGGCGCGCCCCGGGGTGCTCAGCCGCCATCGCCATGCCGATACCCGCCGCAAGCCCACCGCCGGAACAGCACACAAGGATCTGGTCGAGTTCGACACCCAGGCGTTGCGTTGTCTCGGCAATCTCAAGGCCCACCGTTCCCTGTCCGGCAATGACGTGCGGATCGTCGAACGGGGGGATGAGAACAGCGCCCTTCTCTGCGGCCAGCCGGCCGGCAATCTCCTCCCGGCTTTCATTAAGCCGGTCATAGGTCACGATCTCGGCACCGAGCCTGCGGGTACGATCGCGTTTCACCTGGGGGGCATCTTCCGGCATCACAATGGTCGCCTCGACCCCAGCCATACGGGCCGCCAGCGCCACGCCCTGAGCATGATTGCCCGATGAATAAGCAACGACCCCTGCGGCTTTTTCCCGCTCGGTCAGTTGCAGAACGCGGTTCAGCGCACCGCGAATCTTGAACGATCCGGTCTGCTGCAGGCACTCTGCTTTCAGGAAAACCTCACCGCGACAGCGCAGATCCAGCAGGGGGGAGCGCAAGAGCGGCGTCGGTGTCAGATGCGGCCGCAGCCGGTCGGCCGCCGCATGGATATCATCAATCGTGACACTCGCCGTCTTTTGCATCGATTGCGTCCTCTTCCATCATCGCTATATCAACGATCAGTCCTGTCAGGCTCGTCTGACCTCAAACACTGCGCAAACGGAAGACCCCAACCCGCATGACGCAACCGCTCCCTGCCTATCAGCAATTGGTCGATGAAGGCACGCTCACTCCCGATCCGGAGCAGCGTCAGGCTGCCATCCTCCTGGCAGAGCTGTCAGCGGCCCTGAAAGGGTATCGCCCCGGTCGGTCTGAAGGTCTGTTCCGTCGGCATCGTCGCGAGGCCCCGAAGGGTGTTTATTTGTGGGGCGGCGTCGGCGTCGGCAAGAGCCTTTTGATGGATCTGTTCGTGGAAAATGCACCGGTGGCTGCACGGCGACGGGTCCATTTTCATGCCTTCATGCAGGAAGTGCACAGTTTCATGACGCAATGGCGCGGCCTGAGCGAAGCGGAGCGAAAATCGCACCCCGCGCGCCATCATGATGCGAGCCTTGATGACCCCATCCCCCACGCCGCCCAATCGGTGTTCAACGGGGCGCATCTTTTCTGTTTCGACGAATTTCAGGTGTCCGATGTCGCCGACGCCATGATCCTGGGACGGCTGTTCGAGACCCTGTTCGAGCTTGGTGCCGTGATCGTTGCGACATCCAATCGACGTCCCGATGAGCTCTACAAGAACGGCATCAATCGGCAGCTTTTCATGCCTTTCATCGAGATGATCGAGCGTCACCTGACCGTTCAGCACCTCGTAGGCATTAAGGATTACAGGCTCGATCGGCTGCAAAATCAGGACGTCTATTTCTATCCGCTGAACCGGAAATCCGACGACGCGATGAACGCCAGCTGGCGCGCCATGACGACCGGCGCGGTCGCCGAAAGGGCTGTTTTGCGCTCCGGCAGCCGGGAAATTTCAGTGCCCTGCGCAGCCCGTGGCACGGCGCGCGGCACGTTCGACCACTGGTGTGCCTCCACCCACGGCGCGAAAGACTACCTTCTCCTCGCCGCCGATTATCCGACTGTTTTTATTGATCATATACCGCAGATGTCACCGGACCTCCGCAACGAGGCCAAGCGGTTTGTGACCCTGATCGACGCCCTCTACGAAGCGCGCTGCACTTTGTTTTGCTCTGCCGAGGTGGCACCAGAAGACCTGTACCCAACAGGTGATGGTTCTTTCGAGTTCGAAAGGACCGTGAGCCGCCTTCGCGAAATGCAGTCTGAGGCCTATCTTGGTCTAGAGCATGTGGGTCCCGACCCAGAACAATCTTCGTGATTGATTAACCAAGGCCGCCATAAATTTAACATCCTTTGAACCGAACCTTGCCTAAATGCGTTATGCTAATGCAGTTTGGGTTGGATGGGTCAATTTGACCTACCCAGGATTAGGCGTTGGAGGTGTGAAATGTTGAGCGGCCGGACGGCATTATTGATCGGGACAACACTCTCGACGCTCTGCGTTTCTTCGGCCTGGTCGCAGGAAGACCATGGCTATTATATCTCCGCCAGTCTCGGCGGCACCAATCCTTTCATTGGCCCCCGCCAGAATGTCTATGTCCTCGACACGACCCAGCCCCTGACGTCCGATCAGGAAATGGAACTCGTCTTCCCGTCGACAATGCACAACAAATTCGATGGTGATGGCCTGAATTTCGGCAATTTCACCAATCTTGCCGCCGGTTACCGCTTCTCGTCGCGCTTCCGCATCGAAGCGGAGGTTTCCTACTTGCAGAACGACACGGCAACCTATCGCGCCTTCAGCATCGCCAGCGATGATCCCAATCGCGAGGATGAGGACAAGGACGCGCGCGACCGGTATTACACGCCGCCCGGCAATGATCTCGACAGCATTTTTTCGAGTGGTTACGGCAAGGTCGAAACCAAGGCGACCTTCGCCAATGGTTTCCTTGATCTGCCCATCAAGGAAAGCCGTTGGGTCCCCTATGTGGGTGCCGGTATCGGTATTGCCGAAGTGGATGTGGATTTCCGGCCCGGCGGGGTAGACCTCGTCAACATGGACGAGACCGTCTTTGCCTATCAGGCGATTGTCGGCATGGCCTATGAATTCAAATCCGATACGGACCTGACCCTCGGTGCCCGCTATCGCGGCATGAGTGATGTGTCGGTGAACACTGAATATCTGCCACCAGCCTTTTCCGTTGAGAATGAAGGACTGGTGGGCGAAGTGGGCCTTCGCCTCGGCTTCTGATTGAACTTCAAGATCATCGGGCGGCGTGACGTTGTCACCCCGCCCTTTTTCTTGTCCTATTCGTCGCTGAGCGCGATCAGGCTGGCATTGCCGCCGGCGGCCGTGGTGTTTTCCGTGATGGTTTTCTCTTCACAGAACCGGGTGATGTAGAGCGGTCCGCCTGCCTTTGGTCCGGTCCCGGACAATCCGCGACCACCGAAAGGCTGTACGCCGACCACCGCGCCGATCTGGTTCCGGTTGATATAGACGTTCCCCACATCGATCCGGTCGGCAATGGCATGGGCGCGGTCTTCCAACCGGCTGTGAATGCCGAAAGTCAGGCCATACCCGGTCTTGCCAATCGCCTCGAGCACCTGATCGAACTGGTCCGACTGGAACCGCACGACGTGCAGGATCGGGCCGAATGCTTCCGCGTCCAGACTGTCAAACCGGTCGAGCTCGATAATTCGGGGACTGAAGAACGAGCCCTGTTTCGGCGCATCACCCACATAGACGGCCTTGCCGTGGGCCTGGATCTTTTCCCAGTGCTCCTCAAGGCGCTTCACCGCATCCTCATCGATGATCGGCCCTGTGTCGGACATGGGGTTTGCCGGGTCGCCCATAGTGAAGGTCTTGGTCGCCCCGACGATCATTTCCAGCATCCGGTCGGCGACATCGTCCTGCAGATACAATATGCGCAATGCAGAGCATCTCTGCCCAGCCGAACGGAAAGCGGAGCTGACCACATCGTCCACCACCTGTTCGGGCAGAGCCGTTGAATCAACGACCATGGCATTGATGCCGCCCGTTTCTGCGATGAAGGGCAGGATGGGCCCGTCGCGATTGGCCAGAGTGAGGTTGATGGCCTTGGCAGTCTTGGTCGAGCCGGTGAATACAATGCCTGCCAGATGCGGGTCTTCCGTGATCCAGCTGCCGACCTGTCCGGCGCCGAGGACGAGGTTGCAGACCCCTGGCGGCAAGCCGGCATCATGCATCAACTCGACCGCGCGCGTGGCAATCAGCGGCGTTTGGGGGGCCGGCTTGGCGACGACAGCATTGCCCGACACCAGGGCGGCGACGATCTGGCCGACAAAAATGGCCAGCGGGAAGTTCCACGGGGCAATAGCGCCGAAGACGCCGCGCCCTTCGAACCGATAGATATTCGTCTCCCCCACTGGTCCCGGCATCTCCTGCGGGACCATCAGTTCGTCCGCCATATTGGCGTAGTACCGACAGAAATCGATCGCCTCGCGAACTTCTGCAATGGCGTCGTCCATGGTCTTGCCCGCTTCACGGACCAGAATACCGATCAGCTGGTTGTGGTTCTCTTCAAGAAGATCTGCATAACGACGGATGATCGCGGTGCGCGCCGGGGTCTGGGTCTTGTTCCATTTCTTGAACGCGTCGTGACCGGTCAGGAATGCCTGGCGCACATCGCCTTCAGTGGCTTCGGCCCATTCCCCGATCGCAAGCGCCAGATTGGAAGGGTTCTTCAGCGGATGGCGCGTGCCTTCGGGCCGCGTCGGGTGACCATTGACGAAGGACGTCACCGGATCCTGTGGGCCGGTGAAATTTCCGATAGCGTCGAGGATCGCCCCCAGCTGCGGCCGGTGACCAAGCTCCGCCCCACGGCTGTTCAGACGCAGCGGATAAATTTTCAGGGGCAGACGGATGAGCGGGTGGATCGGATCCTCACCGGCCTCAATCGCCGGTCGCAGCTCTTCCTGCGGGTGGGTCAGAAGATCATCGATGCTGACCCTGTCATCCGCGATCTGCGCCACGAATGACGAGTTCGCCGCGTTCTCAAGCATGCGGCGCACAAGATAGGCCAGAAGGTCACGATAGCCCCCGACCGGCGCATAGATCCGGCACGGAATGCCGCTGTCTTCCATCTCCGCCTTGTACAGCGGTTCGCCCATGCCGTGCAGGCGCTGGAACTCGAACCCTTCACCACCGCCAAGCTCGACGAGCGTTGCCATGGTGAGGGCATTGTGGGTCGCAAATTGGGGGTAAAGCCGTGGACGCGCTGCCAGCAGCAGCCGCGAACATTCAAGAAATGACAGATCCGTGGCCGCCTTCCGCGTGTAGACCGGGAAGTTGTCGAGGCCCCGTTCCTGGGCCCGTTTGATCTCCGTGTCCCAATAGGCCCCTTTGACGAGGCGCACCATGAACTGGCGGTCAAGCCGCTTTGCCAGATCACCCACATACTGAATGACCTGAGGCGCGCGCTTCTGGTACGCCTGCACAGCGAGGCCATACCCGATCCAGCCGGCAAGGCGCTCGTCCTCTGCAACCTTCGCAAAAATATCGAGCGAAATTTCAAGCCGGTCGGCTTCTTCCGCGTCCATCGTAAAGTTGAGCCCGGCCTCCTTGGCCTTCAGGGCGAGCTCCAGCACACGCGGCACCAGCTCGACCATCAGCTCTTCCTTGTTCCGCAGGAAGTAGCGCTGGTGCAGCGCCGACAGTTTGACGGAGATGCCCGGTGCATGGGGCAGCTCCCCTTCCAGCGCCTCTGCGCGGGCGGCAATCTTGTCGATCGCATCGGAGTAGGACTTGAAGTAGCGCTCGGCATCCTCCGCCGTCCGGGCCCCCTCGCCCAGCATGTCATAGGAGTAACGATAACCGCGCTTCTCCTGCTTCTTGGCGCGGTCGAGCGCTGCCTCGATCGTCTGTCCCAGAACGAAATTATGTCCCAGATACTGCATGGCCTGCCGCGTCCCTGTGCGGATGACCGGTGTGCCGACCCGCTTGACGAGGCCGCGAAGGACGCCGCCGGGGGTTTCCCCGGGCGTCACGATTTTTGCCGACAGGCCGATGCCCCAGGAGGCGGCCATGAGCAGCCAGCCTTCATCGCCATCAGGAGAGTCCCAGTCGCCCCGCGACAGCTTCTCTTCGATCAGCATGTCCTGCGTCGCACGATCCGGCACCCGCAGCAGGCTCTCGGCGAGGACCATCAACGCCAGGCCCTCTTTCGTCGAAAGCGAGTATTCCTGCATGAAGTCTTCCAGCCCACCCGATTTGGGGGCGTGGCGGATCGCATCGACATATTTCTCCGCCCGCTTCCTGATGCGGCTTTTCAGCTCATCATCGAACTGATTTTTGGCGAGCATGTCCTGGACAAGGTCGGCGTCGGAGGGCGCATAATCGGCGTTGAACTCAGGATAGGACATCGAGGGCCTTTCTTGGCGGCACATAGGTTTCATCGGTGACGAAGCACAAATTCGCGCCTCTCACATCACCTTGGGTGCTGGCAAGAAAAGTCGACTGTTGCAGGTGTGACTTTCAGGCCGGGAGTGTGGCCCGGTGGCCATACCGCACTGTTCCCGGCTCCACCTCGCCGCCTAGACAGCGGCCAAGGGCCTGCTTAGTGTCACCCTTTTGACATCTGCGACAGGGGCTGCGCATGGACGAAATCACTCTCATCGAACGGATCGAAGAGGCTATCAGGACGGTGAATAGCTGGGTGTGGGGTGCCCCCATGCTGGGCCTGCTTCTTCTGACCGGTCTGTTCCTGACGGTTGGGCTGCGATTCCTGTCCGTGGTGAAGCTACCCTACGCCTTCGGTCAGCTGTTCAAGAAACGCGATCCGGATAGCGGCGATGTCTCGCCTTTTGGTGCGCTGATGACGGCGCTCTCCTCCACCATCGGCACCGGCAATATTGCCGGTGTGGCCGCGGCCATCGCCATTGGTGGTCCAGGCGCGGTGTTCTGGATGTGGATGACCGCTATTGTCGGGACAGCCACGAAATATTCCGAAGGCCTACTCGCCCTCAAATTCCGTGAGGTTGACCATCTGGGCAACCACGTTGGCGGCCCGATGTATTACATCAAGAACGGCCTTGGGAAGAAATGGCTGTGGCTTGGTGGTCTGTTCGCAACCTTCGGCATTCTTGCCAGCTGGGGCACTGGAGCCTCGATCCAGGCGCAATCCATCGCCGATGCCGTGCGCACGACCTATGGTGGCTCACCTGACACCACCTTCTACAAGTATTTCCCCGTATTGATCGGCCTCGTGCTCGCCGGTGGTGCAGCGGCTGTCATTCTGGGGGGCGTGAAGCGGATTGCATCGGTCGCCTCAAAGCTCGTCCCCTTCATGGCCATCAGCTACATTGGCGCAGGTCTCATCGTGATCATCATGAACGTTGATGCCGTACCCTCCGCCTTTGGCCTGATTTTCCGCGGTGCGTTCGGGTATGACACCGCCACCACGGGTATTTCCATCGGCCTTCTGATGCTTGCCATGCAGAAAGGTGTCGCGCGGGGCATCTTCTCGAACGAGGCCGGTCAGGGGTCAGCCCCGATCGCGCACGCCGCGGCCATGAACAAGGATCCCGTGAACCAGGGCATCGTTGCCATGCTGGGCACGGTCATCGACACGCTCATCGTCTGTACGATTACGGCGCTCGTCATCCTGACCTCTGGCGTTGTCGCCGATCAGTGTATCGCGACCAGCCTGAACATCGACATCTTCAAAGCGGATGGTCAGCCGGTCGGCTGTGATACCGGCGCGCCGCTGACGGTCGGTGCATTTGATGCGGTATTGCCTGGCGTGGGTCAGCACATCGTGACCATCGGCCTTGCGGTCTTTGGCTTCACCACCATTCTGGGCTGGAGCTATTACGGGGAGCGCTGCTGCGAATTCCTGTTCGGCGAGAAGTCGATCTTCCCGTTCCGCCTTTCATGGATTCTCGTTGTGTTCCTCGGCGCGTCGGCCCTGATGTTCGAGGGTGAGGTGGCCAACATCGTCAACCTGTTCTGGCTCATCGCCGACACGCTGACCGGCCTGATGGCCGCGCCGAACCTGATCGCGCTGGTCCTTCTCAGTCCCGTCGTGTTCAAGATGACCAAGGACTATTTCGACGAAAAGAAGGTCAAATAGGCTCATGAAAGCGCTCATCGCCCTCGCACTGTCTTCGACCATCCTTGGCTGGACCAGTGCGGGGGCGGCGGGCGGCCCCTGCAAGGCGCAGGACAATTTTACGATTGTCGCCCATGGCGGCACGGCCCGCAAAGGGCCTGAACCTGCGGCACGGCTGGTCTTTCTCAAGAAAATTCTGGGCGATGCCCGGCGCGATCTGCGCAATGGTGCCACGGCACTCGACACGGTGGAGACGACCATCGAGCTGATGGAGAACTCTGGCCTGTTCAATGCCGGTCGCGGCGCCATCAGCAATGAAGCCGGCTTTGTGGAGACCGACGCCAGCATTATGGACGGTCGGACGATGAATGCCGGGTCGATCGCTTCCATGACCCGGATCAGGAACCCGATCACGGGGGCGCGTCTGGTGATGGACGAAACCCGCCATGTGATGATGGTGGGCGATCGCGGCGAGGAGGCGGTTCTGGCCCTTGGCGCGGCACCGGCACCGGCCGACTATTTTCTTCGCAATCGCCAGTCCGATGAGCCTGAAGAGCATGGCACCGTCGGCGTCGCAGTGCTGGACCGCTGCGGCAATCTCGCGGCGGGCACATCGACCGGCGGCTATGATGCCAAGATCCCCGGCCGGGTCGGGGACAGCCCGGTGATCGGTGCGGGTGTCTACGCCAAGAACAATGTCATAGCGGGCTCTGCCACAGGGCATGGTGAGTATTTCATTCGCTACACCGCGCTGCGGTCGGTCGCGGCCCGCGTCGAATATGGCGGCATGCCGCTGGAGGAGGCCGCTGGCGCCACGATTGCGGAAATGGCCGTAGCGGGCGGCGGACAGGATGGTCGGGGCGGCGTCGTCACCGTCGACGCCCGAGGAAATTTCGCCATGCCCTTTTCCAGCGAAGGCATGGTTCGCGGCTATGCCACGCAGGATGAGCGCGCCCGCGTCGGCGCCTTTGGCACGGTCGACTGATCCCGTCAGATCGTGGTCGTGAACGATGCAACCGCTGCCATCGACAGGCTGATTGTCAGGACGATGGCGTAGATGAAAAAGACGAACAGGGTCGCGAACGTGGTCTTGAACCAGCCCCGCCGGAACGCACCCTTCATGGCGATGAGATAATAGATCGGCACGCCGATAAAGAAGGCGAACGCCATGATCCGCGACGGCAGAAACGCTGATGTCCACAGGCCAACGGTCAGCACCAGAAACGCCATGGCATGGGTGTTGAGCGACACCAGAAGATGATCGTAGATCAACGCGTCGCGCCCCCTGATAAAGAGCGCGCTAAGCAGCGCCATCAGCGGGATGAGGATGATCATCAGCCGCGGAATCCAGTCGTTCAGCGCACTGTTGAATGAGGTCGGGTTCTCAGCGATGGAAATCGCATTGTCGACAATCGCCCGCAGGGTGACGTCGCGATTCATCAGATGCACTTCGGCATCGGAATCGTCCGTCAGTCGGGAGCGCAGAGCCTCCCGCTCCTCATCCGTATAAGGTGTCACATCCACCCGCTGTAGCAGCCCTCCCTGGATCTGCTTGAGGCTGATCGACCCATCATCGTTGATTTCAACATCGGGTCTGAGCGTCACCAGATGCGTATCGGTCGCCCAAAGCGTTGCGAAGAAAAGGGCCGTGATGACGAGGAAAAAGCGCACTGGCGGCGAATAAGGGGAGCGCCGGCCATCGCCGTAGCTTCGGACATGTCGACCCGGTCTAAGGGTGACCGATGATAGGGTGCGAAACACACGTCCGTCGACGGTAAAAAGGTCGGCAATACCTTCCCATCCCAGCTTCAGGATCGAGCGCCGACAATCGTCGTTTTTCTGGCCACACTGATAGCAATAAGGGCCGACGACCTCGGTGCCGCAAGCATAGCACGCCGTGGGCAACGGCCGGCCTTTACGCGCCTTGGTCGACGTGACCTCTTGGGTCACCGCATCGGCTTCGATGATGTCAAATTCGCTCATGGCCCCGAGCCCCATATTCCCTGAGGAGGGTTATAGCCGTCAAATGGCCGAAAGCGCCAGTGAGAGAGAAATTGGGTGGGGCCGCAACCCGAAGGTCACGACCCCGTCCCGCCCGCGCTCCAAGGGGGGAGAGAGGATGAGCAGCGGACAGGCTGAGCTGACAACATGGGGGCGAGACATCGCACACACTTGTCAATTGGTCGGGGAGCCACCCGCCACCCTCGTCAAAGGGGGGAGAGAGGAAGACCGGGTGACTGGTAGCTCCCCAATTCGACGCCGGTCCTGCCCAGAAGACGCCGAAAATCTTGATATAAAATCACAGACGCCGACGCTGGTGTGCATCCCGGCTGTGATCTTGTCACCCCATATAGTGTCTGATTGCTAGTAGCAACAAGTTACAGTCAGGAATTGTTTGATCCGATGAAATTTCCACCTTTCGTTCAAAAGCTTACAGACCGGCGTCAGAAAATCGCGTCGCAAAGTACAAAAACGACGCAAAAATGATAGCGTTAACATTTCCGATTCGCTTGTCTGGGGCGTTGAAATGTAATCGTTCTTGCTAAATCTGATTCTTTCGCTGCGGTCGATTGCACTCGACCGCGCAGGCACGGCGGGATAGGGACGCGACGAGTTACGAAACTGGCCGGTCATGCGCATCCTATACAGCCACAGAACCCGGGCTGCGGACGGACAATATGTTCACATCGCGTCCCTGACCAACGCCCTTGCCCGGATGGGTCATGAGGTTCTGCTGTGTGGGCCGGAGGGCGTCGCGCGTGCAGGCGAAACGCCGCGTCCCCTGGAAACCGGCATCGGCCCAATCGGTCGGCTGCGCAAAATGCCGTTCGGTCTCTACGAGGTCGCCGAGCTTGCCTATTCGCTCCCCGCCTATTGGCAGTTGGCGCGAGCCGCAGAGATGTTCAAGCCGGACGTTCTCTATGAACGCTACAATCTCTACTATCACGCCGGCGAGGCACTCGCGCGAAAGCGTCGGCTTCCCTATCTGCTCGAGGTCAATGCACCGCTGGCCGACGAACGCCGGGCCAATGGTGAACTGCGTCTCTATCCCCTCGCCCGGCGCTCTGAGACCCGATTGTGGCGGCGCGCCGATGCCGTCCTCCCGGTCACGGCCGTATTGGGACAAATCATCGCGGATGCCGGTGCCGACGCTGACCACATTCATGTGATTCCCAATGGCGTCGATGCTGATACCTTGCAGCGGGTACCGCCCGATGCCGTGCGCGAACGCTATCAGCTTGATGGGCACCACATCCTTGGCTTTGTCGGCTTTGTACGTGAATGGCACGGCGTTGATCGGGTGATTGACTGGCTCGCCACGTCGGACGGCCAAGCGGCCATCCTGCTGGTGGTCGGCGATGGGCCGGCGATCCCGGCGCTCAAGGCACAGGCGGAAAAGCTGGGCGTCAGCGACCGGTTTATCGTCACGGGCGTGGTACAGCGCGCCGATATTCCAGGCCATGTCGCAGCCTTCGACATCGCCCTCCAGCCGGCTGTCACCGCCTACGCCTCGCCCTTGAAATTGCAGGAATATATGGCTCAGGGCCGCGCGATCATCGCCCCCGACCAGCCCAATATTCGGGAGACCGTGACCGATGGGGAGACGGCCCTTCTCGTTGATCCTGCGGATCCGTCCGCCCTCTTCACTGCGCTGGACCGCTTGTGCCGCGACAGGCAATTGCGTGAGGGCCTTGGCCGGGCGGCCCATCAGCGACTGCTGGAGCGGAACATGACCTGGGAGGGCAATGCGCAGCGCGTCGTCGACATTGCCCGGACGCTGATTGCTGACGCGGCATCTTGATTGCCCGGCGATCCGCTTTAGGGTCGGCAGGCTTATTTTCTCGGAGAAGCTGATGCGCCCCTTGTTCGCCCTGATATCCCTTGCCGCCTTGGCGACCCCCGCGATGGCCCAGACCGACGCCCTGTCCGACGAGACAGCGATGCAGGCCAGAACGCTGATGGAAAATGCGCTGGAAAGCGATGTCGCCTATGACACGATCCGTGATCTGACAACACGCATCGGACCGCGGCTGGCGGGATCCGAAGCGGAAGCGCGGGCCCGGGACTGGGCTGTGGACCACCTGAAATCGCTGGGCTTCAAGAATGTCCGGGTTGAGCCCTTTGACATGCCGTTCTGGTCTAGGGTCAGTGAGCATGCGGAAATCGTCAGTCCCTTCCCTCAACCGCTCGCCATTACGGCGCTGGGCAATTCCGTGGCGACCCCTGAAGGCGGCGTGACCGGCGAAATCGTCCGGTTCGAAACGATGAACGACCTCGCCGCCGCGCCCATGGATGACAGCCTGAAGGGCAAGATCGTTTTCGTGGATGAGGACATGGTCCGCACCCAGGATGGTTCAAGCTATGGCGTTGCCGTTGCCAAACGGTCCGGGGCCGCGAACGAAGCCGCAAAACGGGGTGCCGTTGCTGCGATCATCAAGAGTGTCGGCACGGATACGTTCCGTCGTCCCCATACCGGCACCATGCGCTATATCGATGGCGGCACGAAGGTCCCGACCGCAGCGCTCGCCTGGCCCGATGCTGAACAGCTCACACGAGCGCTTGCCTATGGGCCGGTGACGGTGCGCCTCGATATTTCCGTGTTGACCAAAGACAGTGTTGAGTCCGGCAATGTCATTGCCGAAATTCCGGGCAAGACGGACGAACTGGTTGTGATTGGTGGGCATCTGGACAGCTGGGATCTTGGTACGGGCGCTGTGGATGATGGTGCCGGCATCGGCATCGTGACAGGCGCGGGGAAAGTCATTCTGGATCTGAAGAAAAAGCCTGAACGGACCATCCGGATCGTCTATTTCGGCGCTGAGGAAGTGGGACTGCTCGGCGCCTTTGCCTACGCCAAGGCGCATGCGACCGAGCTCGACAAGCATGTCGTCGGTGCCGAGAGCGATTTTGGTGCGGGGCGTATCTATCAGCTGCGCTCACGATTTGGAGAGAGCCAACTGGACAAGGCCGCGGCAATGCAGCGGGTTCTCGAGCCCCTTGGCATTGCGCTGGCCGACAATGAAGGCACGGGCGGACCCGACATGACACCGTTGCGCACAGCCGGCGTCCCGGTCGTCAGCCTGTCCCAGAATGGTTGGGACTATTTCGACCTGCACCACACCTCGGACGATACGTTCGACAAGATCGATCCCGACGATATTGCCCAGAATGTTGCAGCCTATGCCGCCTTCGCCTGGATGGCGGCCAACATGGAGGGGTCGTTCCGCGACGCCCCTGCCGCCGACTAGACCTCACTGGCGAGGCGGTATCCCCCCTGATCGGTCAGGAGGAGTGTCGCCTCACCCGCCCGCGGCTCGATCTTCTGGCGCAGGCGGTAGATGTGGGTCTCGAGCGTGTGCGTGGTAACACCCGAATTATATCCCCAGACTTCATCCAGCAGCGTGTCCCGGGGCACCGGTTGTCCCCCCGCGCGGTGCAGGAATTTTAGGATCGCAGCTTCCTTGTCGGTCAGGCGGATGGTCTCCCCCTCGCCGGGCTGCAGCGTCTTGGCCCCGGGCTGGAACGCGTAGGGCCCGATGATGATCAGTGCATCTTCGGATTGTTCATGGCTGCGCAAATGGGCCCGCATGCGCGCGACCAGAAGCTGGTATCGGAACGGTTTGGCCAGCACATCATTGGCCAAGTGCGCCCCCGACGCCTGTCCGATCAGAATGATCGGCACACGGATCCCACGCTGGCGAAGCGCGGCGCAGGCCTCAATGCCGCTGCCGCCTGGCATGGCGGTGCGCAGCAGGATCAGATCCACCAGTTCGCGATCAAGCGTATCGTCAAGGGCCGCGATGTCATCAATCGCCAGAAGTGAAAATTCGTCCTGCTGACTGAACTGCTCACCCAGCGCCGTTGCTGCGACCGGATCGTGATCAACGAGCAGCACGCGGGCGAGTGGGGGCATTGTTCAATCTTTCCTGTCAGGCAATTTGACCCGCAAGTCGGGACACGACTATACCGTCCATCATGCGGATTATCAGATGAAATACCAGCCAGACAGCCTGCTGACCATTACCGTCACCGCTCAGCCCGCTGCAACCGATGCCACGCTGAGCGCCGGGCCCTACACCATCCCCGCCAAACTGGGGCGCGCTGGTCTGGTGCCAGAAGGTGCAGAGAAAAAAGAAGGGGACGGTGCGACGCCCCAGGGGCGATTTGCCCTGCGCCAGGTGTATTATCGTCCCGACCGGATGCCGCGGCCCCGGACGGACCTGACGGTCATGCCGCTGAAACCCGATGATCTGTGGTGTGATGATCCGGCACACGTGCTTTACAACCGGCCGGTATCGACGCCCTTTGCCGCCAGCCATGAGGATATGTGGCGTGAGGACAGATGCTATGACATTGTCATCGTGCTCGACCAGAACCTGACCCGCCCCGTACCCGGTGCAGGGAGTGCGATCTTCTTTCATCTGACGACGAATGATCATCAGCCGGGGCCGACCGAAGGGTGTGTGGCCATTGCGCCGACGGACATGATGCGCCTGCTGCCCCATCTGTCGCGCGGTGTCGTGATGGAGATCAGGAGCGCCTAGCCGCGCGCACCGAAGATGGAGGAACCCACGCGGACCGATGTCGCGCCAAGATGAATGGCCGTTTCGTAGTCACCGGACATGCCCATCGATAAGTGGTCAACACCGGCCTTTTCCGCCAGCTCATACAGCAGCGCAAAGTGCGGCGCAGGCGGCTCATCCGCAGGCGGAATACACATCAGACCGATGACTGGCAGACCAAGATCGTCCCGCGCCCATTGCGTGAAGGCTACAGCCTCGTACGGCATGACACCGCCCTTCTGCTCTTCCTCACCTGTGTTGACCTGCACATAGAGGGAAGGTCGGCGACCCAGCTTTTCCATCGCCGCCGCCAGTGTATGGGCCAGCTTTTCGCGGTCGAGAACTTCGATAACGTCGAACAGCGCCACCGCGTCTTCTGACTTCTTGCTCTGCAGGGAGCCGATCAGGTGCAGCCTCGTGCCCTCATAACGCTCCTTCAGTGACGGCCATTTTTCCTGTGCTTCCTGCACCCGGTTTTCGCCAAAGCGGCGATGGCCGAGCTGCAGCAGGGGTTCAATAATCTCGGCGCCATGGGTCTTGCTGACGACCGTCAGTGCGATATCACCCGCGTCACGCTCTGCATCGGCTGCGGCTTTCGCCACGCGCGCCATCACATCCCGGTAGTTCTCAATCACGTCCAAGTCTGTCATGCCGGAGGCCATGGCGGATTTTCACGCAAATGTCAGGGGGCTTTCCGATGCGGCATGGCGCCTTCGGGCGCGCGCGCCTGCGCCTTCTACACTCCCCTTCGCCCTGACCCTGTTCACCGATGACCGGCGGACGCCAAATGTGATGGCGATGTTGAGCGCTTTGCCTGATGCGGGTCGGATCCCTCCGATTGCGGTTTTGTTTCGGCACGACCGGCACCCCCACCGCATGGCCCTCGCTGAGGAAGCGCGAGCGGTCGTGCAGGCGCGGGGGCACTACTTCGTGATTGCGCGCGCCTTCCTGCCCCGGGCCGACGGTATTCATCAGGGGCGGGACCGGCGACTTGGCTTGCGCAGTGCGGCGGTTCATTCGCTCGCAGAGGTCCAGGCTGCAAACGCCCTTGGCGTCGATCTGGGCTTCGTTTCACCAGTGTTCGCTACGCGCAGTCATCCCGGCGCTACGCCCTTGGGGCCACTGGCCGCGGCAACACTGGCGCAGCTGGCCAACTTCCCCTGCCTTGCGCTGGGCGGCATGGACGCCCGCACGGCAAGGCAGCTTGAAGGCCTGCCCTTTCAGGGAATCGGCGCGATTGGCGCCTTCACCGATCAGGGCTGATGAGGCTTGAACGAAATCGAGTAGGACAGAGCCGTCGGCCCGCCATCCACCGCGACCGACGCCGCATCGCCGAAAGGGACGATCAGGCTGGGCGTGGCCAAAGGCACGCAAGGATCGCTCCCGCCGTCGCAGACCGTGATATCAGCGAGGAACGTCGCGCCGTCATCGGCGATATCAATATCGATCTGGAAGTAGGCTCCGGTGCTGCCCTTGGGCGGCTTGTTCGGCAACCGGCCCTCTTCGATCCGCATCACGGTCTTGAGAGTATGACTGACGGAGATATCAGCCCCGAGCGGCTCGCGGATCGACGCGTCAATGTCATAGACGACTGTCGCATCAGAGATGGCCCCCAGAAATCCAATTCCAGAGACAAGGGTCGGTAAGATCATGGAAAGATCAGCCCTTAGAACTTGATCGAGCTTTCAAAGACGATGGCGCCAGCCTTTTCAGGCCCACCAAGCGCATCGGCCTTGTCGCTGTCCACATATTGTGCGGCAGCACCCAGGGTCACGCCCCGGTCAAACACATAGGAAATACCCGCCTGCGCCGTCTGGGTCTGACGATCCAGTCCCAGAGGAACGAGCGTGCCGTTCAGGACCGGCCCGACGAGGAGCGCAGCATCACGCTCTGCTTCCGCAGCGCCGTAGCCCAGCATGAAGTTCCACTCTCCGGTTTCGTAGGTCACACCGGCGTCGAAGGCGAGGTAGTCCTCATCCCGATCCTGGTTCAGCCCGGCATTGGATGATTTCAGCGAGCCACCAACGGTCAGATTGCCATAGGCGACATTCATGCCGACAGCATAGGACCGGTAATCCCCGAACAGGGGCTGTAGCGCCTCATCCACCGTCTGGTCCCCACCATCTTCGGCGTGGACATAGCTTGCGCTCAATCCCACCGTCAGAGGTGATTTACCAATATCGATACCGTTCTGATAATAGACAGCCGTTTCGAGAACGTCCTGCCAGGACTGCTCAACCGAAACGAGATCGCCATTCGGGCCGACCACAAAGCCGGACACCGGCGCGCATCCGTCCGCCGAACAGTCGCCAATCTCAGGCGCATAGGACAGGCCCAGCTGGAACTGGCCAATCAGCCCGCCGAGCAGGCCGGGAGGCGGCATGTAGGAAATCTTTGCCGACTGGCCCGAGAAATCATTGACCGTATGCACGTCGTTCAGGCCGGTCAGATCGGTCTGCCAGTCATTGACGCCGATCGAGCGGAAAATGGACGGCGAGGTGACGGCCAGACGGCTGGCGACACCGGCGTCGTGGCCGATATTCACACTGCCAAAACCGCCCTTGGCGAACAGATAGGCGCCTTCAAGGAAGACATCGCCATCATCAGAGCCAAGACCACGGGTCCCGCCTGAGAGAAGAGAAGAATACCGGCCGCCCGCATAACGATGAGCAGGCTCATTCCCGTTGGCGCGCACCGTCGCGCTGCCGCCGAGTTCGATGCCGTTTTGCAGAACAGTAGACGATGTCGCGGACAGACGGGCATTGGCGTCGGACTTCAGCTCGCCATCAACGAGGCCGGTGACAATGGTCAATTCGCCTTTGACTTCGATCGGATCAGGCTCCTGCGCAAACGCGCCGTCGCCTGCGAACAGCGCAAACGTGGCCGTGGCGCCAAATGCGCAAGCCTTCAATGTCTGCAACTGAGCGGCGCTCAACATAACCTGTCTACAATCCCCTTCGATCGACACTTCATATAATCGACCCTCTATCGCCAATTCCAGCGTTGTCACCCCGCCCAAGCCCGCCAACACCACTAATTTGGCGTAACGTGGCCAGAATGACACGTCATTGTTAACGCAAGGTCATGGAACTCGTTCCAAATTGAGATTCAATCACTTCCGTTAACATCCCGAAGGATGCCGCTCAGAGATAACGCACTCGTCATGGGGGCTGGGTTCATTGACCATTGACGGGCGCACACGAGGCTTTACGTTGCACCGAGTTATGAACGGGTTATGACGGCACCATGCGCAAACAATCACACCGCCTGATGAAAATCTTTGGTCTCGCTGGCGCTGCTGCCGCGTTGGCTGCCTGTGCGAGCAGTGGGCCGAGCGATCGGAACGCCCCGCTGGCCACGACTGAAAAAAGCGGCACCATGGTCGCCAGCGTGAACCGGTATCTGTGGCGCGCCTCGCTCGACACGATTGATTTCATGCCGATGGCCAATGCGGACCCGGTCGCCGGCCTGATCCAGACCGAATGGTACGGCAACCCGAACCTGCCCCAGGAGCGGTTCAAGACCAACGTCTATATTCTCGATACCGCTCTGCGCGCCGATGCGCTGCGCGTCTCTGTCTTCCGTCAGGTGATGACGGAGCAGGGCTGGATCGACGCCCCAACCAACCCGGCCACGGCGGCAGAGATTGAAAATGCGATCCTGACCCGCGCGCGGGAGCTGCGCCTGAACAGCCTCGACGGCTGAGGACGGCATTAGTTCGATGAATGAGAGAGCCGCCCACGGGCGGCTTTTTTATGCGTAGTTCAGAAACAGGAACGAGCACATGCGTGAAGTGATTTTCCTAGTCATGTCGCTTTTCGTCGTCGGTTGCGACGCCCGGACGACGGGGTGGGACGCCATGATCGATTCCGACCGGCCACTGTCAATCGATTGGGATGCGGCGAAATCTGACTTTTTAAGTCAATCCGACTATAGTGAATACTCGAGACAAATTAGAGAGTTAGGCGGTTCGGTGACGCCTGGGGAAGCCGATGAGTTACTCAACTTCGCAAATTTGACAGCCGACGAACTACCGGAAATTTTGAAGGCCGGTGGCGTCTCGGTCAATTTCAGCCAATCCCAGATTGGCATGTTGGAGTATCACTACGGCCACAGCTTGAACACTGAATACGATGAGAGAATGCAGATAGCTTACGATCGCCATTCCAAACCGATCTTGAATGCATTGAAAAAGAAGTATGGCGCGCCTGACGCTATCGGCGAATTCGACCAGAGCGCAGAATCCGGTTTCGTTTCCACAGATGATGCACAACCCTCTTGCTCAGCTTGGCTGGAGGGCAATGTTGCTATCGTCTTCTGTAATCCCCGTCGCATCATGATCGACGGGATCGAAATGTCACTGTCTTTCATCCGGCTTGATAGAGTACCTTTCAGCGCAACGTTGAAACAGCAAATCTCGGGCACAAACCAACCCTGACGCGTTGCTCTTGCCCCCTGCCGCGCCCTTCGCCATGAAGGCGCTTCACCTATCACGACCAGATTCAGGGCAGACCGATGGCTCGATACAATCCGATGGACGCCGAACAGCGCTGGCAGAAGCGCTGGGACGAAGAGAAGGCGTTTGAAGCCAAGCTCTCCGGCGACCGGCCGAAATACTACGTCCTCGAGATGTTCCCCTACCCATCGGGCAAGATCCATATCGGCCATGTGCGCAATTACGCCATGGGTGATGTGATCGCGCGCTATAAACGGGCCAAGGGGTTCGACGTCCTGCACCCCATGGGCTTTGACGCCTTTGGCATGCCGGCAGAAAATGCAGCAATGCAGACCGGCAGCCACCCGGGCACCTGGACCTACGCCAATATGGACGTGATGAAGGGCCAGCTGCAGCGCATGGGCCTGGGCCTCGACTGGAGCCGCCAGCTCGCCACCTGCGACCCCGAATATTACGGCCAGCAGCAGGCCATGTTCCTTGAGTTCTGGAAGCGCGGATTTGTCGAACGCAAGGAAGCGCAAGTGAACTGGGACCCGGTCGACATGACCGTGCTCGCCAACGAACAGGTCATCGACGGCAAGGGCTGGCGCTCGGGCGCGCCCGTTGAACGCCGCACCCTGTCCCAATGGTTCTTCAAGATCACGGACCGGGCCGACGACCTGCTCGCCGCGCTCGATGACGGTCGCCTCGATGGCTGGCCCGAGCACGTCAAACAGATGCAGCGCAACTGGATCGGCAAGTCCAATGGTCTGAAAATGACCTTCCCGCTGAACGGTGATGCGCCGATGGACGGGCTGGAAATCTACACCACCCGCCCCGACACCCTGTACGGCGCGAGCTTCCTCGGGGTCTCCCCCGATCATCCGCTGGCGAAGCATTATGCGAAGGATGACGAGGCCCTCGCCACATTCATTGCTGAATGTCAGGCCGCGGGCACATCCGAAGAAGCAATCGAGAAGGCAGAAAAGCGCGGCTATCGCCTGCCGCTGACGGCGAAACACCCCTTCGACGATCGGGAGCTGCCGGTCTATGTCGCGAACTTTATCCTGATCCAGTACGGCACGGGCGCGATCTTTGCCTGCCCGGCCCACGACCAGCGGGATTTTGAATTCGCCCAGAAATACGACCTGCCCATCATTCCCGTCATCGACCCGGCGGACGGATCGGGCACGGACGGATGGGAAGAGGCCTATATCGGCCCCGGCAAGATGGTCAATTCAGGCTTCCTCGACGGTCAGCCCACGGATGAGGCCCTGCCCGCCGCGATCGCCAGGATCGAGAAAATGGGCTGGGGCCAGGGGACGACGCAGTACCGCCTGCGCGACTGGGGCATATCACGCCAGCGGTATTGGGGCTGTCCCATCCCGGTTATCCATTGCGAGGCCTGCGGAGTGGTGCCGGTGCCGAAAGACCAGCTGCCCGTCAAACTGCCCGACGTGCCGGCCGAAGCGTTCAAGACGCCTGGCAACCCGATGGACCGGGATATCTGCGCCGACTGGCGCAATGTACCGTGCCCGGAATGCGGCAAGGCCGCGCGGCGTGAAACCGACACGTTCGACACCTTCGTTGACAGCTCATGGTACTATGCCCGCTTTGCCTCCGGCGCGCTGGACCAGCCTTACGATGCGACGGAAGCCAGCGGTTGGCTGCCCGTGGACCAGTATATTGGCGGGATCGAGCATGCCATCCTGCACCTTCTCTATGCCCGCTATTTTGCGCGCATGATGAAGGATTGCGGCTATCTGGATACGGATGAACCGTTCCAGAACCTGTTCACGCAGGGGATGGTGACCCATGCAACATTCAAGGATGCACTTGGGCGATGGTGCAGCCCTGAAGACGTTTTCAAGACCGTTCCTACTAAGTTTGAGACCGAGGCGCACCTGAGCGTACAGGATTTTGGTGGCCAAGCGGGCGCCGAAGCAGCGTGGGTTGCTGCGGCGCAACGATCTGTCCGAGGCAACTATAGCGAATTGAAGCTACAAGGCGGCACCGGCCTTGATTTGAGTGACTGCGAATTTCTCCCGAGCAACCCCGTCATTAAATCGCCACCGGAAAAATGGCTTTGGACTGTTAGCTATCCGTGGGGACAAGGCCGTGACAAGGCTGGCGTTTTGACTCCTGTGGTTGAACTTCCCATCGAAAAAATGTCCAAGTCCAAGAAGAACGTGGTGGACCCCATGCATATGGCGGACACCTATGGCGCGGATGCGGCCAAGTTCTTTGTGCTTAGCGATTCCCCGCCCGAGCGGGACGTGGAATGGACGGAATCCGGGGTGGAAGGCGCATGGCGTTTTGCCAACCGGGTCTATGACCTCGTCACCCCCCACAAAGGCATTCTGTCCGGCGCACCGGCGCCTGCCCCCGCCGACCTGACCGATGCCCATGCGGCAACCCGCAAGGCGGTGCACAGCGCCATTCTGGGCATCACGGATGATATTGAGCATTTCCGCTTCAACAAGGCGATTGCCCGCCTTTATGAACTGCTCAACGCGCTGAAAGTCCTGAAAGCTGATAGCGACGCGGACCGGTTCGTCACGGCCGAGGGGCTGAGCGCCCTGACCCGCCTTGTGGCGCCGTTCATGCCGCATCTGGCCGAAGAGTGCTGGGCTGAACTGGGCGGAGATGGCCTCGTCGCGCTCGCCCCGTGGCCGGAGGGGGACAAAAGCCTTCTCGTCTCCGACACCCTGACCCTGATGGTGCAGGTCAACGGCAAGAAGCGCGGTGAACTGGTCGTGCCCGCCGATGCGGACAAGGACGCCGTGGAGAAATTGACCCTCGCCGACCCTGCTCTTGCCCGCTTTACGGAGGGCAAACAAATCCGCAAAGTGATCGTGGTGCCGGGACGCATCGTCAATATCGTGGTGGGATAAATGATCCGTTCGCTAGCTGCGCTCGCCCTGTCGGCCACCCTCGCCGGGTGCGGATTTACACCGCTTTATTCGGTCGAGGGCGATACGAGCGTGGCCGCTGCCATGCGCGACGTCTATCTGGTCGAACTGAACGGTCCCGCTGCCCCGAGCCAGCATCTGGCCGAGGCGCTGCGCAATGCTCTCCCCGGTGATGCCCAGGCCAATGGCCGGTAT
The DNA here is from genome assembly GCF_032930845.1 of Parvularcula sp. LCG005. GTDB lineage: Bacteria > Pseudomonadota > Alphaproteobacteria > Caulobacterales > Parvularculaceae > Parvularcula. The sequence goes on from NZ_CP136758.1 coordinate 2,918,596, forward strand.
CAATTGGCCATTGATCTTCGTGATCAGCGCAGGTCCGTTGTCGTGACCGTTTCCGCGGCCACCCGGCGCTATGACTACACGCTTCTCGCGACCTATAATTTGATTGACGGCGAGACCGGGGCCAAACGTCGCCAGTCGCTGAGCACCACGGTCAGTTATGGTGTGGTGGAGAGCCAATATGCTTCCCTCGTGGGTCGTGAAGATGCCGAACGCCGCGCGGCTATTGAGCTCGCCCGCAAGATCGAGTTCGACATAGCCCTTTATCTGAAGGACCGGGCACCGGTCACAGGCTCCGTCCAGCTGCCCGACGTGATGGGCGAAGAGCTGGTCGGTGAAGATCTGCGGAATGAGGGCGAAGTGGTGGATGACGTCGAAACGATTCCGCCGACCACTCCATGACCGCGCTCAAACCCCGTGACGTGCCCGCTTTTTTGAAGAAGCGGGATGCGTCCAAGCCTGTCGTGCTTATCTATGGTCCAGATGATGGCCTTGTCCGCGAGCGCGCAAAAATCCTCGGCAAGCAGATCGTTGAGGATCTCAACGATCCATTTAACGCGATTGAACTGGGCGATTCAGACCTGTCGGAAATCGGGCGTCTGACCGATGAAGCGGCGGCGCTGTCCTTTATGGGTGGTGAGCGCCTGATCCGTATCCGGCAGTCGAGCGATGCCGCAGGCAAGGCCGTGGCTTTTTTTCTCAAGGCGCTGGATGAGGGCCGCGTGCAGTCCAATGCGCTGGTCGTGATCGAGGGCGGTGACCTGAAAAAGACCAATGCGCTGCGCAAGGCGTGCGAGGCATCATCTCTCGCCATTGCCCTGCCCTGTTATGCGGAGGACACGCGCGATGTCATGGCATCGGTGCGCGACCTGCTGGCCGCAGAAGACATCGCGCTGGATGATGACGCCGCCATGGCGCTGGCCTCCCATCTGGGTGAGGATCGCGGCATCACGAGGGCAGAAGTTGAGAAACTCATCTTGTTTGTTGGCCCCAAGTCGATCAGGGACGGTGCGCCGGCACGACTGTCGCTCGAAGACGTGCGCGCATGCCTGACTGACAGCGCGGCAGATGCCACCTTTGACGTAATTGACCGCACATTGGACGGCGATACTCGCGGGCTGTCCGAGGCGATGTTCCGCGCTGGCGGTGCCGGTGTGTCATCGATCGCTATCCTGCGTATTGCCCAAGGGCGCTTCCTGCGCCTGCTCACCGCGCAGCAGATGGTCCGTCACGGGGACGCTCCGGCCGCGGCCATCAAGAAGCTGCGGCCACCCGTATTCTATGGTCAGCAGAAGGAATTTCTCGACCATCTGAACCGTTGGCCCCTGCGGCACCTTGAGGGGGCCGTCGCCGCCCTGTTCGAGGCCGACCTGAAGGCCAAGTCGACCGGTCTGCCCCAGCAGGAAATTATCGAACGCACGCTGATTAGCCTGTGCGCGAATGCTGCGCGACGGCGCTAGGCCAAAAAAAAGGGCGGCCGAAGCCGCCCTGTTCCAGATCCCTGAAGGATCCTATTCGAGTTCACTGGCCTTCATGACCGTGATCGGACCCAAGTCGAGCTCTTTCAGCCCGTCTTCGATGGCCTCGCGGTCGCCGACGATCAGCCAGACGAGACTGTCTGGGTGCACCACCTCATCAGCCGCAGCCTTGATCGTATCAAGATCAAGGGACTGATAGGTCTCGGTCAGCGACGCCGGGTAATCCCATGCGCGGCCATAGCGGGCGCTGGAGGTCAGGCTGCCCAGCACACTGCTGGCGGTCTCATAGGCCCCTGGCAGTGAGCGGACATTGTTCATGACTGCGCGCTGCAGCTCATCTTCCGTTGCCGGACGAGTCGTACGATACTCGTTCAGCTCCTTGACCAGCTCCTGCACGGACTCCTTGGTCTTGTCGGTCTGGACCGGCGCGTAGACCATGAATGGCCGCTGGCCCCGGGCACCCTGAAGGAAGGTATAGGCGCCATAGGCCCAACCCTTGTCCTCACGCAGGTTCATGTTGACCCGGGCGGAGAACTGACCGCCCAGAATGTCGTTCATGACCGAGATCGCTTCGGCATCATCAGACCCGCTCGGCGGTGCAATGTGACCGGCAAGGATCAGCGTCTGCGGCGCGCCGGGCTTGTCGACGAGGATGACCTTGCCTTTTTCCGGCAGGGTCACTTCGCCTACGTCCTTTTTCGGCAACGCGCTCGAAGGAGCCTTCCAGTTGCCAAAGGCGCGGTCGAGTTCGGATTTGATCTCTGACAGCGACGTGTCACCAACAACGAAGACCGTGGCATTGTCCGGCCGCAGCCAAGTGTTCTGGAACTTCACCAGATCGCCGCGATTGAGGTCAGTGATCGACTGTGTCGTGCCGGAGCCCGTGAACGGCACGCCATAGGCGTGACCTTCAGGGTAGATCTCACCGGGCAGGACCCGCAGTGCGATCTGGACCGGGTTGGCCTTCTCCTGCTCGATACCGGCCAACCAACGTGAACGGAGTTTTTCAACTTCGTCCGACTTGAAGGCCGGGTTCATGACGACATCCGCCATGATGTCGAGTGAGGAGCGCAGGTTCTCTTTCAGCGCCGACAAGGTGACGGTCGTCGTGTCGAGGCTGGAACCGGTGCCGAGATTGGCGCCCAAATTTTCAAGCTCTTCAGCAATGTCGGAGGCGGTGCGTTTCTTCGTGCCCTCATCAAGCATGGAGCCCGCAAAGGAAGCCACGCCGAGCTTGCCACCATCGACGCCATCCGCTGCATAACCCGCATCGAATTGGATCGCGACGTTGACGACCGGCACCGCATCACGCTTCGCGAAAACCAGCTTCATGCCGTTTTTCAGCGTGGTTTCCTGCACCTCTGGGAAGACGAGGTCAGGGGTCGAGTCGACGGCCGGGATACCGGTAGACCGGTCGACGGTGGACTCGGAAACCGAATATTCCGGATACGGCAGGACGTTGAGCTGGTAGTAGCCGGCCTTCATGACGTCACGCGCCACCGCCATCACTTCTTCTGGCGTGGCGTTCTCAATCCACGACAGCTGTTTGGCATAGAAGGCCGCATCATCAGCATAGAGCTCACCCTGCGCCAGGGTCACGGCCTTGCCGCCAAAGCCGCCAACTTTCTCAAGACCACGGATGATCCCGGCCTTGTAGTCGGTCTTTGCCCGCTCGAGCTCTTCCTTGGTAATGCCCTTGGCGAGGAACTCTGCGATGACCTTGTTCATCTCGGATTCGACCATGTCGAGATCCGCATCGGCCTTGGGGTCGACGGTGACAGAGTAGAAGCTCATCAGCTCCTGCCACTGGTTGTTGGCAGATGCAGAGGTCGCGACCTGAAGGTCGTCGATAAAGTGTTTGTAGAGACGGGAGGTCTTGCCGCCGCCCAGCACCTTGGCCGCGAGGTCCAGCAGGGTCGCTTCTTTGGTGGCGCGACCCGGGGCGACCCAGTTCCGGTCCATGCGCGGCTGCGGCACCTGATCATACATGATCTCGTATTTGTTGGTGTCGAGCTTTGGCGCGTTGGATTTAGCGCGCGAGAGTGGCGGGCCAGCCGGGATGTCGCCGAAATATTTCTCGACCAGCGGCTTGGCTGTGGCCGCATCGATATCGCCAGCGATGACGAGGACCGCATTGGCAGCGCCGTAATATTCCTTGAACCAGCTCTTCACATCCTCGAGCGATGCCGCATCAAGATCCTCCATCGAGCCGATGGTGGAGTGGCTGTAGGGATGACCTTCGGGCAGCAGGCCGTCGAGGACGGCATATTCCATGCGGCCATAGGGCTGGTTGTCGCCCTGGCGCTTTTCGTTCTGAACAACGCCGCGCTGTTCATCGAGCTTGTCCTGCGTCACGGCTCCGAGCAGGTGACCCATCCGGTCCGATTCCATCCACAGGACGCGTTCCAGCGCCGGGGTCGGCACGGTCTGGAAATAGTTGGTACGGTCGAACCAGGTCGTCCCGTTGAGGTCGGTTGCGCCGACATCTTCGAGCGGACCGAACCATTCATCGTCATAATTCTCCGAGCCGTTGAACATCAGATGTTCAAAGAGGTGCGCGAAGCCTGTCTTTCCTTCAGGCTCATCCTTGGACCCCACGTGGTACCAGATGGAAACGGCAACGAGCGGTGCCTTGCGGTCTTCATGCACAACGACGCGAAGGCCATTGTCGAGTGTGAATTTCTCAAATGGAATAGACACTTCGCTCGACTGCGCCATCGCGACAGGCGCGGTTGCGAGGGCAACGGGCGCGGTCGCGAGCATGGCGGCGGCCAGAAGGCGCTTCATTTTCATCGGTCAATATCTCCAGCGGCTGAATAGTTGCGGCGGAGACTGGTCCCGGCTTTATCGATAGTCAATACTGACGCGACGCCGCACGACGCGTTTGAACAGATGTTCACCTTGGCGTTGACGGGGGTGAAGAAGGCAAACTAGCCTGGGTTTTGGCGGATCGCTCAGCGTTTCGTCGCCAGTATGGGGGGTAACCCTAGTTCAGTCCCACTCTCCCCCGGGACCGATCCCATATTGGAGAAAGAGCCTGGCGCCGGTCTGGGCGTCAGGCTCTTTCGAAAGATCGAGGATCTACGATTGGCCTAGCGGCCGACCCCGACGCGGCCAAATACGAAGGCCACTATTTCCACCACGAGACGCGCAATGGCTGTGACGAGAATACCAAGCACCGTGCTGTCATTGACGAATGTGCGATACAGTACGGTCGCCTTCTCATCGAGAAAGCCCGGTGTACGAACCGTGTCGACGAACCACGCCGCACCATCCTGCAGCCATAGAATGCCCTTCGGCCAGAACATGAATGACAGGATGAAAATGCCAAGCGCTACAATCGCCGTCGCCAGCAGCTTGCCGCTCGCGCGGAAAAGAATACCCATGGGATGCCCTCAAAATGTTGCCCACACGAACGCTAAACAGCCTGTAAGGTTTGGTCAATGAATGGTTAATGACGCTTGCGTGACACCTCGACAGCGGTGATGGAGCGGCGCATGGCGTCTTGAGCTTTCAAGGAATGATCATGGCCGACCTCCCGCCCTGTCCCAACTGCGCCTCCCCCTATACCTATGAGGACGGGGCGATGTTCGTCTGTCCGGAATGCGCGCAGGAGTGGTCAGCGGCCGAACCATCGGCAACGGACGAGCCCGTCTACAAGGACGCGAATGGCAATCTTCTGACCGATGGTGACACCGTCGTCGTGATCAAGGATTTGAAGATCAAAGGGACGTCGCAGGTGGTGAAGGTCGGGACGCGGGTGAAGAATATCCGCCTCGTGCAGGGCGACCACGACATCGACTGCAAGATCGAGGGTGTCGGCGCCATGAAGCTGAAATCCATGTTTGTGAAGAAGGCCTAGGTTTCGTCCCCACACTGCACATCGGCATGAAAAATGCCCTGGACAGGCTGGTGATCCGTTGCTGAGAAATCAGTGTCCCGCGCGAAGACATTGTCGATGCGCACATTCGGGGAAACGACGAATCCGTCAATGACGCCGCGGAAATTCTCGCCGCGTACATAAGGCTTCTCATTGGTACGGACCGACGGCACCCGGTCATCGGCGGCGATACGCCAGCCGGGCGGCAGGCTGTCAGCCGGGAAGTCGTGGATCCAGAAGAGGTCTTTCTCTTTCGTTGTGTGCGGAAAATCCGTCTTGACCAGCAGCAGGTTCCAGTCGCCGCCAAGGATCACGTGCCGGCCCTTGGCATATTCCGCCGTCGCAAACTGCATCACCTTTTCCAGCTGCGCGTGACGCAAGCCTGCGCTTTCATCGAATGCCGATAGGTGCAGGTCGATGATCGTCCAGTGCGGGCCGCAGGGCTTTTTGGGGACGAGGCGGGTGACGAGCAATCCATATTGCCGCTTTGTACCGGGCAGGATGTCTTTTTCCTCCAGCGGCAGAGGAACGACTTCCGCCTCGCTGGCGGTCATGCGGCTGTAAACGCCAAGGCCGTGACTGAACCGGAAGGGCGGCGGGTTCCATCGCGTATAGAGGTCGGCATAGAACAGGCGATCGTAAGCGTCCAAGGTCCGATCGACCGTGCCCAGAACATCCGTCCACCAATTGACGGGAGAAGGACGTGCCAGCTCCTGCAGAAGGAAGATATCAACATCGGTATTTTGCAGTTCCGATACGATCCGTTTAACGTTCTGGCCAACAACAGATCGGGAAGGCGGCAGGACATTCTCCCCGCCATCAGCGACGAAATCGCTCTGTGCACCAAGACCGCCATAGCCAAGATTCCAGGTCAGGACAGAAATCGTCTCGGTCGCAGGCACCGTCGAACCGCTGCTGGGCCGCTGCCATACGCGGTCAGGCGGCGTCATGCAGCTGACCAAGCCGACACCCGCCGCGCAGAGCAGCACCAGGCCCAATGCCCATTTTTTCATTTCGACGATCCGCCCTCATCCTATCCTCTTCGCGCCTGTGTAGCGCAAGCGCGCGCAGCATTGTAGGCTTTCCCGACTGTCAGGACTGGCACGCGGGGGAAATGCCTTTGTCACAGACTGAACCGATCGCGCGAAAGCCGGCGCTGCCGACCCGGCTTTACCGCGCCCTTTGGACCGCAAATCCGCTTTACGTCATGCTGTTCGGTCTCGTGGTCGGCCTGGTGTTGGTGCTGGCCAGTGCCGTGACCGGCGTCGCCTTCGTCAGTTACCAGACGCCAGACGGGCTGATCAAACAGGTTGGCTTTGTCCCCTCACTCAGCTGGTCCATGACGCTGGTCGTGTTTTTTCCCGGGGCCCTGTTCTGCGCGTTCCGGGCGTGCCGCGTCCTGACCCGCACCATCTTGCGGATGCCCGACCGGCACATGCTGGCCCATCGGGACTGGACGCCAGCCACGACAGAAGATGCCCAAGGCCTGCTTGACGAAATCTGGGGTGCGACCCTGCCTTTTGGTCTTTTCTTCCTTGTCATCGGTCTGTCGTTTGGGACCTGGGACTTTATCGAAGTTGTTGCGCGTCCCCTTCTGTCAGGAGAGTTGGGGGTGGGCGTGGGCGAGGAAGACTTTGTCCATGAAATCGACTGGTCCGTCGCCGCCATTTTGGGCGATAGCGCCACCCGTCCCGGCCCGGGCGTCATGCCGAACCTTGTGTTCAGTGGCCTCGCCTATCTGGCCGTGACGATCGAAACATCACTCCTCATGGCCTTCTTCGGCCTGCTGATCGGTTTGGCCATCGTGCTTTACCGGCTGAGTGATGAAGACCACCGCCTGCGACTGACACCCAATGTCTATAGCGACGATCCGCGGCGCGGCTTTGAAGTATTCGCCCCATTCTTTCTCGTCATGCTTGGCGCAGCGCTGCAGGCCTATATCGCCTGCTATCTCATGCGCATTCAGAACCTGTTTCTGCGGGATGCCGGCTTTGCGCGACTGGATCAGATGCTGTTTCAGGACCTCAGCGACGCCCTGTCCGGGGCGATCGTCGTGCCCCACGATGTAGACAGCTTCATCTATCGGCTGGTTGAAGGATTTCTGGAAGTCCTCGACGCGATGTTCGCGGCTGGGGATCTTTCCGATATCCAGGCGTATACCGGTGCGGCGACGATCCTCGTGGGCGTCCTGATTGCTGTTTTTGCCATGACCGCCGTCCTGCGCAACGCCGCCAGTGAGGCGCGCGAAGAGACCGAAGAGGATCTTGCGAAGCCGGACCAGCGGGAAGCCGTCGAAGCCTATTACAGCATGAGCGCTGAGGAAATCCGCCTACGGATCGGCAAAGCCGACATGGAAGTCTGGCCACTGGAATGGCCAAAGCTGAATGCTTTTCTCACCTTCATCGCTCTCGGCATTGTCTGCTTCATTTTCTACCGTCTCGCCATTCTGTGGTTGGCGGCCCAGGTCATGCGCCTGTTCAAGAAAACGGACGCCTGACCGCTGGAGACCATATTTGATCTTGGCCATGGGGCCGGTCATAGTGATCTCGGAAGAGAGGCCATCATGAAGCGTTTCGTTCTACCCCTTATCGCCAGTATTGGCGCTCTATACGGCTGCGGCAAGGCAGACGCACCGCGCACCACAGAAATTCCTTCGTCACTCAGCGATACGGATTTCGCGGCCATGACGGCGGATTGGTCACCGGAACTGCGGCGGCAGCTGATCGATAATGTCTATGCCGACCAGCGTGCGACCTTCTATCGGCCGTGTCCGGACGAAAAGTCGGATACCGCCGAAACTCAACCGTTCCAGCTAAAACTGCCCGGCAGCAAGACTGATCTTGGCTGTGCGCTGGCGGCCAATGGGCATATCGTCGTCGCTGGTGTTCCTACGGGGGAGAACCGGGAACTCCTCTCCATCGTACATGAGGGGCAGCGACTGCTGCAGGTGGAGGTGGTGAAGAACGGCGTTGAGATCAAACGGGTCGCAACCCTGTTCAATCCGCAGGCGGCGCAATATCTCGTGACGGAAAAACGCCCAAAGGATTCGGCGGACATTGTCGGTGATTGGGGCACGGTTGAAAACCGTCTGCTGAAAAAGGATGCCTCACTCGATATCCTGCGGGCGCTTGCCGGACGCGGAACATTCGACATGGCGAGCATCGGCATTGAGGACCCCCAGGCCGTCGCAGCGCAGATCGAAAAAGAACCGGGCTGCGCACAGACAGGCGATTGCGCGGTCCCGGCCTGCGCGCCGGTCAAACGGGACAACGCCCTTCTGAAGGCCGCGTTTTTCGACGCCCGCGACAAGGCTGATATCTGCAAACGGCTGGCAGCGTGGCGGACTGAGCGACACGATGTCGAGACCCCGTCGGACAAGATCATTCACCGCGCCCTTGTTCTGGCCGTGCACGATGCCGCGCCCGAACTCGATGTCCGCGACAACGGATCGCGGTTCGTCGTCGAGCATTCCCTGTCCGGCTATCGGTACATTACCTTCAACGAACTGGCGCCGGCGCTGTTCACCATTCCGCGCCAGAATTTTGCCGTGGTCGGGGTCAAGGACGCTCGGTGCAAAGGCGGCAAGAAGCGCCAGACCTGCCGCTTTACCGTCAGTGCCCAGCGTTTCCAGCGTGCACTGAACATGCCGAACAGTCCGCTCGCCGACACGCTCAACGCCGTGGCGCAGGACTATGAGAAAGACATGACCATCGAGTTCGAACGCTCATCCGCCCGGTGGGAACCGCTGATCGGCGAAGACCTGGCAGGACTGTTTGAATGGAGCCGCGAGGATGTGACCAAGGGCTTTGTGGACTATTTCCGTGAGATTGATCCCAGCGCCCACTGAACGGGCATCGGAGGACTTGCCCGATCCGCGCGTCTGGGCCAGATGCGCCCGATGACCGACCAGCCCTGGACCGCCTCAATTATCACGCTTTATCCCGACGCCATGCCGGGCATTCTGGGCGCGGGCGTGCTTGGTCGCGGATTGCAGGCAGGCCATTGGGCGCTGGAGACGGTCAATCCGCGCGATTTTGCCGACGACAAACACAGCACCGTGGATGACACGCCCGCTGGCGGCGGTCCGGGCATGGTGATGCGCGCCGACATCCTTGCCAAAACCATCGACAGTCTGGGTCAGGATACGCGGCCACGGCTGGTCATGTCGCCGCGGGGGCGCCCCTTCACCCAGGCCTTTGCCCACGACCTGTCACGCGGCAACGGGGCGGTGTTTGTGTGCGGCCGGTTCGAGGGGATCGACCAGCGGGTGATCGACGGTCGCGCGCTGGAGGAAGTGTCTATCGGCGACTTCGTTCTGGCCGGCGGGGAAATTGCGGCGGCGGCGATGATCGAGGCTTGCGTGCGACTGATCCCCGGTGTATTGGGCGCGCCTTCGTCACGTGAGGATGAGAGTTTCGAACAGGGGCTTCTCGAATATCCTCAATACACGCGACCGAGAGAGTTTGAAGGCCGGGCCATCCCCGAAATATTGCTGTCTGGCGATCATGGAAAGATCGCGGCATGGCGACGGGAGGAAGCCCTTAAATTGACGCGCGCGCGACGACCCGACCTTTATGAGGCTTGGGTCCAATCCGGCGATTACAAAAAGGACGATCAGTCGTCATGAACCTGATTGAACAGCTCGAAGCTGAGCACGTTGCCGAGCTCAACAAAGACATCCCAGATTTTGCCGCGGGCGATACGCTCCGCGTCCAGGTGAAAGTTCGCGAAGGCACCCGTGAGCGCCTGCAGGCCTATGAAGGCGTCTGTATTGCCCGCTCCGGCCGTGGCCTGAACGAGAGCTTCACCGTCCGCAAGATTTCGTTCGGCGAAGGCGTCGAGCGGGTTTTCCCGGTCTACTCCCCGCTGGTCGAAGCCATTGAAGTGGTTCGCCGCGGTAAGGTGCGTCGCGCCAAGCTGTACTACCTGCGCACGCGTCGCGGTAAATCGGCTCGGATCACCGAAAAAGTCGACAACAGCCGCAAGGGTGTTGAAGCGCGCGCCGCCAAGAAGAGCAAAGGCAAGAAAGCCAAGAGCGCCGAATAGGCTCTGGCTCTGCCGATACAATCAAGGCGCCCTTTGGGGCGCCTTTTTTATTGCGCGATGTACCGGTCCTTGCGGTGATTGATTGCGAGGATGCCGTTCAGAACAATGGCGCCGATCACCGAATAGATGACGGTCTTCACGTCCGCGACCGTGAAGGCCAGTGCCAGAATGAAGGTGTCCGTCGCATACATCGTGTAGGCTGCGCGGATCCCCATCTTGTCTTCGAGAAAGACGGCCAGAATGCCGACGCCGCCAATCGTCGTGCGATGCCGGAAAAGAACAAGCAGTCCCGCTCCGATCAGAAGGCCGGCCACCACCGCCCCGGCCAGGGGATGAACATCGCCGATTTCGAGCACCTGCGGCTGTATCGTCGTCAGGACCGTCAGCGAAATCACGGCGAGGAATGTCTTGATCGACAGCCCCCATCCCATGCGCAGGAAAGCCAGCGTGTAAAAGGGCAGATTGATCACGAAAAAGGCCGGACCAAACTCTACCCCAAAGGCTTTGGTAGCGATCAGCGCGAGGCCAGCAACGCCATTGGTCAACAGCCCGGCTGCCGACAGGATCCCCACCCCCAGCGCGCACAACACGGTACCGGACAGTATGGCCTGAGCGTCCTCAAGCGGTGTGTGCTTGCGAGTCGGCGCCGGCCAGCGGCCATGCAGCTGCTTTGTTTCGTCGGCAGCCATCTTTTCGGTAACGGTGGGTGATGCGGCGTCGTTCAAATCGGGTGACCTCAAATGCAGGGTGAACACGCCATTTGGCGTTTTACAGCTGAATGTCGCCTCCCAAGGCCACAGCGGGACGCCGGGGTCTCGTTGGTCGGACGCCGGTCGTTCTCGCCATCTCGCCTTAAAACGCCATATTGGCCCTCATGACCAGTCCTGACGCGCAAAGTTCCGCCCCGACCAGTGATGACCGCCCGCTCAAGGAGCATCCGGGCCAGATTGCCGGCATCGCCATGCGGGAGATCGGTGCCATTATCGGCATTGCCGGCGTCGCCTTGGGATTACTCGCTTTCCTCATGATTGCAGATGAAATGCAGGAAGGCGAATTTGCCAGCATCGACCGCTCCGTCATGCTGGCCCTGCGCAATAGCGGCGACCTGTCCCAGCCCATCGGACCGCATTGGCTGGTGGAGGGGATGGCCGATATCACGGCGTTGGGCGGCTACTCCGTGCTGACGCTGCTGATGGCGATGGTGTTCTTCTATCTCCTCGCGACACGGCGGATCCAGAGCGCCTTTCTGACGATCTTCGCCGTCCTGTCCGGCACGCTGATGAGCACGATGCTGAAGATGTTCTTTGGCCGAGATCGCCCCGATCTTGTCCCGCATCTCGTGGACGCCACAAGCGCCAGCTTTCCCTCAGGGCACTCCATGCTGTCTGCCGTCAGCTATCTGACCCTCGGCGTGCTTCTGGCCCAGTCCCATGACAGCAAGCGCCTGCGGTTCATGTTGATGGGTTATGCGGTGCTCATCACCGTTCTTGTCGGCTGCAGCCGGGTCTATCTGGGCGTACACTGGCCGACTGATGTGCTGGCGGGATGGAGCTTTGGTGCGGCATGGGCCTCCCTGTGGTGGGTCATTGGATGGGGCCTGCGCCGATGGCGGTCGACCCGGCAACAGGCAGAACCGACGGACTGAACGCCAGCGCCCCTTGCTCTGGCGTCGTTCTCCGCCAATAAGGAGGCGTTCCTGCCCTGGGGGCGGCCATTAGCCGAAGACCGATACCGATATGAATGAGCCGCATTTTGAGCGCGTCGCCCTGATCGGCCTTGGCCTGATCGGCTCGTCTCTTGCGCATGCCATTAAACGCAGTGCGCTGGCTGGCCATATTGTGGGCACCGCACGCAGCGAAGCCACGCGCGCGACTGCTCTTAAGCTCGGTTTTCTGGACAGTGCGGTTCCCACCGTTGCCGAGGCGGTGAAGGACGCGGATCTGGTGGTTCTGTGCACCCCGGTGGGCACATTCGGGCGACTGGCCGCCGAGATGGCGCCGCACCTCAAACCCGGATCGATCGTGACAGATGTGGGCTCGGTCAAGGGGGAGGTCATCAATGCCGTTGCCCCGCACCTGCCCGACGGCGTGCACTTTGTCCCGTCCCACCCGGTAGCCGGGACGGAGCATTCAGGGCCGGAAGCCGGCTTTGCCGAACTCTTCGACAATCGCTGGTGCATCCTGACGCCACCGCCCGAAGCTGATGCTGTCGCTGTCGAAACGACCGTCAAATTCTGGGAAGCTTGCGGCGCGAAGGTCGAGGTGATGGACGCCCAGCACCATGATCTGGTCCTCGCCATCACGTCCCACATTCCGCACCTGATCGCCTATAATATCGTTGGCACGGCCGCCGATATGGAAACGGTGACCCGCAGTGAAGTCATCAAGTTCTCAGCCGGGGGCTTTCGTGACTTCACCCGCATTGCTGCCTCCGATCCCGACATGTGGCGGGATATCTTCCTGACCAACAAGGATGCTGTGCTGGAGATGCTGGGGCGGTTCAGCGAGGACCTGTCGTCTCTGCAGCGGGCCATCCGCTGGGGCGATGGGGAAGCGTTGCACAGTCTCTTCTCCCGCACCCGCGCCATCCGCCGCCAGATCATCGAAGCGGGACAGGAAAGCCCGACGACAGATTTCGGCCGCCGCGGAAGTGACGGCTCTTAACGTTGATTTAGACCGATTGCGGCCAGATAGCTGTGATCGGGCCGCGACGTCCGACTGAAACCATGCCTGAAGCCCACCCCGACGTGCAGGACCCTATGAACCGACACCTGATCTACACCAATGGGCGCAGCGGCAGTAATGCCTTTGTCCAGCTTCTGAACCAGCATCCTCAGGTGACGAATTACGGCGAAGTGCTTGGCGACTGGACCCTGCCCGGCAAGCATATCCGGCCCCGGTTCAGTGGTCCTGATGGCAATGCCCGGTATCTGGACTGGTTCTATGACGACCCCATGGCGTTCCGCGCCGCGCAGGCTGTTTCCTACCTCTCCCGCAAGCGCCGCGGCGCGGCGACCCATTATCGTCGGCGCCAGGACATCAAATCCATCGGCCTGAAGGAGTTTGCGAGCAATTTTCACAAGATGGGTCTTGAGGATTACCTCGCCGACCGCGCCGATATTCATCTGATCACATTGCTTCGCGAAAATACGATTGCCCGCTACCTGTCCTCTGAGACCCTGCGCCAGACCGGTACGGTGGCGCGCAAGGACGGTGATGACAAAAGCGAAGTGCCGGCCCTCGCCTTGCCCACCGACGGGCTTGTGGCGGAACTGGACCTCATCGCCCGGGAAAATGACTGGGTCCGCGAGGGCGCCAGCCGCCATCAGGGCCCGGTGATGAACGTTCTTTACGAGGATTATTTTTCGGCCGACGAAGCCGGTCAGCGCGCAGCTTTGGAAGAGATGCAGCGCTTTATCGGTGTGGACCCCGTGCCCCTGACCCTTGAGCACAAGAAGCTGCGCAAGGCGCCCTTGTCCCAGTCAATCTCGAACTTTGACGAGGTGGCGCAGGTCCTGTCCGGGACGTCCCATGCGGCGTGGCTCGATAAAAGCTGACCCGCCCGCGACGCGGTGGCCAATTGCCAGCCAGCGGCATCCCGCTAAATTCGGCCCATGAGCCGATCCATCGCCATTGAATCGATGCCGCCCACCGTGACCGGGAAGGCAGGCAAAGACACGCTCGCCCCCGTGGCGGCCGATGACGACATGGCGTTTCATGCGCTTTTATACCCTAACCGCTCGCTGACCTGGAGCGGCTTCCGGCAGGTCATGGGCCTCGTCATCGCCGTCAATATCATCAACGCAGTGGTGTATCTGACCATGGGCGCCTGGCCCGTCGCGTTCTTCTGCGGCGTCGACATTCTGATCGTCTGGCTGGCGTTTCAGCTGTCCTATGCCCAGGGCAAACGCCATGAGCGCATCATGCTGACGGGGGATGCCCTGTGGGTATCGCGGGTGCTGCCCTCAGGCCATGAGACGCGGTGGAAGCTGTCGCCGGTCTGGGTGAAGGTCCTCATCGACAGGCCTGCCAAGCATGAAAGCCAGCTGCGGCTGGTGCAGAACGGCCGGACATTGATCGTTGGCAGCTTTCTGTCCCCCAAGGAGCGTGGGGAACTGGGCGACGCACTGCACAAGGCGCTACGCGACTATCGGGCCCCGGTCTTTTCCTGACCAAAACTTTTCTCGCCGCAGCCTTCCGGCATCGCTAAGACACCTTCCATGATTGGTTATATCCTGTTCTGCATCCTGTTCCTTGGCGCCTGTGCCGGGATCTACTGGTACTGGTTTCGCAAGGTGTCCGAAGACCTGGCCGTTGGCGCCCAGGCCGAGCTGGCGCATCTGCGCAAGGCGGATCCGGCTCTGGTCAGTGATCTGGATGACGACGCCTTCGCCCGCATCTATACGCGCGTGAACCAGCCGCGTTTTCCGCTCTACGCTCTCGTGACCGTCGCTATATTTCTGGTGGGCACGCCAATCGTCCTCATCCTGATGTCGGCGTTTTCCTACTACAGCCTGCTATGGGGATGGACGCCGCAACCCAATGAGGTGGCGCTGGACCTGTACCTGACGGCCGACAGCACGTCGCTTGTGCGCAAGGCCAGCCCCGAACAGCTGGCCTATATGGTGCAGGATTATGCAGGCTTCTATTACTTCTTCGGCCTGCTGATCTTCTGGATCGCTATCGCTTATCTGACGATGAGCCAGTATCACCGTCGAGCGCCAGGGTCTCTCCGGGAAGAGGTGTTGCGCTCGCGGTAAGGCCATCATTCGGCAGGGAGGGCTCGCGATTGCGCTGGTCCTCGTAGCCACCTTCAAGAACGGTGCCCGAGCGACTGGGGTCATAGACAAAGACCCGGTCGCAATAACCGCATTCCGCGTACCCCTTGTCACCGATCGTGTAGAAGACCCGCGGATGGCCGAGTGCCCCGCCCGGTCCCTGACAGGCCACACGCCGCTGTTCGGTGAACAGCACTTCCATGGCGTCCTGCTCATAAACGACTTCGGCAAGAATTTCTTCGAGCGGGCGGACCGGATGATGTGCGGCCATGAGGGTCTCTTTCACTGAACGGGCAATTGACCCGCGGTTTGGCAAAATCACTGCGCGCCTGCAAGCGCCCTAGGGCTGGTAAGCCTCATCGATACAGCGAATGAGGCTGCCATCCGGGTCCAGCAGATAGAACAGCCGCACGACGCCGCCCTCCACCGTAATCTCTGACAGGCGGGGGAACTGGTCTTCCGCCGTCGGGATCTCGGCGGCCCTGCAGATGGCGTGAAAACCGTCAAGGTCGTCGAGCCGGAGACAGGCGCTGAACCAGCTGGATCGAGGGTCGACCGGCATGGGGAAGAATTCGACCTCCAGCGCCGTGCCCTTGGCGAGGATCATCCAACCGTCATCGCGATAGCCGCGAACGAACCCCAGTTTGGCGAAAAAAGCCTCGGTGCGATCAAAATCGGCGCTGGGAAGATTGGCAGTAATGCGATCAGCCACATGGCCTCCTGTCATGACGGGCACCCCTTATGCCCATCGTCGCGTTACGCGAAAAGCCATGGAGACGAGGCAGAGAGGATCTGATCCCCCTGTGAGCGCCACGGCGCTTGACCCGGTCCGACCACAGGCCGACATAGCGCCCATGCCCGATGACACCCGCCCCATCACTGCTGCGACCACCCACCACGTCGATGCCGCAATTGTCGCGCGTGGGGTGAAGAAGACCTATGCCGGCACCAAGAAATCGCCGCCGAAGGAAGCCCTCAAGGGCATTGACCTGACGATCCCCCGCGGATCGGTCTTTGGCCTTCTGGGACCAAACGGCGCCGGCAAGTCGACCTTCATCAACATTCTCGCCGGTCTGGTCGTCAAATCAGCCGGCAGCGTGTCGATCTGGGGCTTTGATATTGACGAGAACCCACGCCAGTCGCGGGCGTCGATCGGTGTGGTGCCCCAGGAAATTTCGGCGGACGTGTTCTTCACGCCGAAGGAGGGCCTGGAAATTCAGGCTGGTCTTTATGGCGTGCCGAAAAAAGAGCGCCGGACCATGGAAATTCTTCGCAGCCTCGGGCTGGAGGATAAGGCCGACGCCTATGTCCGCATGCTGTCCGGCGGCATGAAGCGACGCCTCCTGGTCGCCAAGGCGATGGTGCATGATCCGCCCGTCCTGATCCTCGATGAGCCCACCGCAGGCGTCGACATCGAACTGCGCAAGCAGCTGTGGGATCATGTCATGACCCTGCACGATCGCGGTGTGACCGTCATCCTGACGACCCATTATCTGGAAGAGGCTCAGGAGCTGTGTGACACGATCGGCATCATCCACAAGGGCGCGGTCCAGACCGTGAAGCCCAAGGATGAGCTGATCGCGAGCCTTGATCGCAAGACGCTTATGGTGATCCCTGAAGAAGAGGTCACCACGCTGCCGCCGCTGGGTGATGATGCACGGGCGGAGATCCGCAAGGGCGCAATCTATATCGACTATCGCCCCAGCATCACCCGGATAGCCGACCTTCTGGGCGCCCTTCATCAGGCCGGGATCCGCGTGAAGGACCTGTCTACGGTCGAGGCGGACTTGGAAGATGTGTTCCTTGAGCTTACCTATGGGACAGACCGCGCCTGACGGTCGTCCCAGACATTGCCGGAGATCGATTATGAAGGCCGCTACCCCCATTCTCAGCGCTGTTGCCGTCGCGCTTGTCGCCTGTGGCGCGCCAGAAGCCAAGGTCCGCGAGACCGCCCAGGACGGCCCCCGCACTCTTGCCGAGGCGACAGCGGGTCCGTCCAATGTCGCCCTGTTCAAGACCGGCGACGACGATACAACTGTCTATATGCTGGGGACCGTGCATATTCTGCACCCGGACATCAGCTGGGAAACACCGGCTATCCAGCAGGCGTGGAATGAGGCCGATACGGTTTTCTTCGAGGTCGACATCACCTCCCCCGACGCCCTCGCCGAGGTTGGCGCCCTGTTTCTTGAGCGCGGCTTTGATGCCAGCGGCAAGACCCTCGCCGATTATTACGACGCGTCTGAAAAGAAGACGATCAACGACGCCCTGACCCCGCTTGGTCTCAATCTCGCAGCGTTCAACAATATGCGTCCATGGTATGCCAGCGTGAACATCACCCAGGTCGCCCTGATGAATATTGGCGGTCAGGCGGAAGCGGGCCTTGAAATGATCCTTGGCAAGCGCGCTGCGGATGATGGCAAGACGATGCGCTATTTTGAGTCCCTGCTGCAGCAGGTCGAATTCATCTCGGCAGGGACGGATGAGGAGCAGGCCGATCTGCTGTTGGCCGGCGTTGATGAGCTGACTGATCTTGAGGCGTCATTCGCCCGGATGATCGGCGCCTGGTATGACGGCGAGCCGGAAAAGCTGGCTAACATCATCAGCGAGGCATTCGAAGAGGTCCCCGCCATGGCGGAAATCCTGCTCTACAATCGTAACGAGGACTGGGCGCAGCAGCTTGACCAGGTTATTCGGACGGAACCGGGCACGTTCTTTGTGGCTGTCGGCGCGGGGCATCTTGGTGGCCCGAACTCAGTGCAGGATTACCTGTCCGAGCGCGGCTATACGGTGACACGGGTCACCGCCGACTGATCAGCCTGCGGCCAGATGATCTGCAATACGAAGGGCGAGGCGTTCAGCGACCTCGCCTTTCTGCATTTCGTCCCAGATATCTTCGCCATCATCGCTGATGATCACGACGCGATTGCGGTCACCGCCCATGACACCGGTCCCGGGAGAAACGTCATTGGCGACAATCCAGTCGCATCCCTTGCGGAAACGCTTGGCTTCAGCATGTCCAATGACATCGTCCGTTTCCGCCGCAAAACCGATCATCAGGGGCGGTCGCCCCTCTTTCATCTGGGACAGCGTCCGCAAAATATCGGGATTTTCCGTCAGGGCGATGGTGGTCAGCCCGCCACGCTCCTTCTTGATCTTGTGATCGGTTTCGATCGCGGGTCTGTAATCGGCCACCGCTGCGCACATGATTGCAACATCCGCAGGCAGAGCATCCTGACAGGCGGCCAGCATCTGTCGCGCTGTATCCACCCGGATCGTCTTGATCCCTTCAGGATCCGGCAGATGGGTCGGGCCGGACACGAGCGTGACCGTCGCGCCGAGATCGGCGCAGGCGCGGGCCAGCGCGTAACCCTGTTTGCCTGACGACCGATTGCCCAGATAGCGTACCGGATCGAGCGCCTCCTGCGTGGGACCAGCGGTGACCAGAATATGCCGACCCGTAAGGGCGCCGCCACCGCTGTCTGCGGACAGTTTCGGTATGGTGGGAATGGGCTGCCCGCTCAAACTGGACTTGATGGCGGCCACGATATCGTCAGGCTCACTCATCCGGCCGGGGCCAAACTCACCGCAAGCCATATCCCCGTCATCGGGGCCCACAAAAAGCGCGCCGTCGGCGCGAAGCTGGCCAACATTTCGCTGCACGCTGGGGTGTTGCCACATGCGCACATTCATGGCCGGTGCGAACAGCACCTTTTTGTCCGTTGCCAGAAGAAGCGTCGAGGCAAGGTCATCGGCAAGTCCCCCGGCCGCCTGCCCCAGAAGGTTTGCGGTGGCCGGCGCAACAACCACCAGATCGGCCTGGCGGCTAAGCTCAATGTGCCCCATTTCAGCCTCGTCGGTGAGGTCGAACAGATCTGTGTAGCATTTCTGTCCAGACAGGCTGGCCACCGACAAGGGAGTAATGAACTCTGCACCACCGCGGGTCAGGACACCCGTGACCCCGATGCCTTCTTTTTTCAGCGCACGGATCAGGTAGAGCGATTTGTAGGCGGCGATGCCACCCCCGATGATCAACAGGACAGATGAACCGGCCATTTCTTCCTCCGCACAGTCGGCGCTCAGGCCGCCTTGCCTTTTTTCGATTTCGGCCGCTTACCCTTGATCGCCGCCGCCAGTCTATCAATGCTCTCATCTGAGAGTTCAAGACCACCATCCATGACCTGCTGCGCCGCCTCTTCGGCCGCCGCGGCAAACTGCGGGAAAGCCTCGAACAAAGACAGAGCGGCAGTGCCGTTGGCCTTGGCCTGTTTAAGGAGCGCGCGCGGGCCAACACGTTCCGAAATATAATCACGGACCGTGGGCTCGGCCGTGTCCCACAGGTTGATCTGCGGGTCGATGATCCTCGCCACGCCTTCAACAACCACCATGGTCCGTTGCAGCAGGACAAGCTCCGGTCGCAAATGCATGTCAAAGACATCCGTGACGTCGAACAATTGCTGCAGCACGCGGGACATATCGAGACGATCAGCATCCCGACCGAAAATCGGTTCACCGACTGAACGCAGTGCGGTGGCGAAGGCTTCGACTGAATAGTGATCAGCCACATACCCCGCATCAAAATGCGCCTTGGCCGCGGCGTGATAGTCCCGACGGATAAAGCCGTAGATAATTTCAGCAAAGACGCGCCGCGCCTGTTCATCCAGACGGCCCATAATGCCAAAGTCGATCAGCACAAGCTGGCCCTGTCCGTCCACGAACATGTTTCCCTGGTGCATATCGGCGTGGAAGAAGCCATCATGCAGGGCCTGTTGCAGGAAGGTACGCAGGACAAGTTTCGCCAGCGCCGGCTGGTCGACGCCGCGCGCCACCAGTCCTTCACGATCTGAAATGGCCACCCCGTCAATCCATTCGATGGTCAGCACACGGCGAGACGTCATGTCCCAGACGACGTCCGGCACACGGACGCCCTCCATCTCCGAGAGGTTCTCGGCAATCTCAGACGCGGATCCCGCCTCGATCCTGAGGTCGAGTTCCACAGCCGCAGCGTCCGAAAGCGTCTTGATGAATTTGACGGGCTCCATCCGGCGGGCCGGACGGATCAGCCATTCGGCGATCCTGGCGCCCAGCATGAAAGCCCGGAACTCCTTGCGCGCCTTGTCCTCGATCCCCGGCCGCAGGATCTTGACCGCGACCCAGCGCCCGTCCTTCAACTGCGCCTTGTGAACCTGCGCCACCGATGCCGCAGCAATCGGTTCAGAGAACGACGCGAAAGCTTCTTCCGTCGACAGATTGAGGGCGCGTTCGATCTGCGCCTTGGCCACGTCATTGGGAAAGGGCGGCATGCGGTCCTGCAGGGCGCCTAGGTCTTCCGCCATCTGAAAACCGACAATATCGGGCCGGGTCGCAAGCAGCTGGCCGAATTTGACATAGGCCGGCCCCTGTCCGGCCAGCGCCTGGGCCAGCCGTTGACCGGGCCGCAT
The DNA here is from genome assembly GCF_032930845.1 of Parvularcula sp. LCG005. GTDB lineage: Bacteria > Pseudomonadota > Alphaproteobacteria > Caulobacterales > Parvularculaceae > Parvularcula. The sequence continues at coordinate 2,939,215 of NZ_CP136758.1, forward strand.
TCCCTTCCCGCGTGCACCAATACGCGACACGCGGCCCAGGATCCGCACGGGGACGGGTACCATGGGCGCAAACTCTTTCGGAATCAGCGCGTCGTACCGCGCCAGGATCAGGGCGGCGCGCACCAATCGGCCAAAATCGATCAAGGTGCGGAACATGCCTTAGATCCTCCAGCCCGAATGCAGGGCGACGATGCCGCCAGACAGATTTTCAACGGACACGCGGGCGAAGCCTGCATCGCGCACCTCGGCAGCGAACTGCTCCTGAGGCGGAAAGCGTTTGATGCTTTCGACAAGATAGCGATAGCTTTCACGGTCGCCGGCCACTGCCTGCCCCATCGCGGGAATGATGTGGTCGGAATAGGCCCGATAGATCCGGTGATAACCTTCGGTTACGGGGCGCGAAAACTCGAGGCAGAAAAACCGCCCACCGGGTTTCAGGACGCGATAGGCCTCCTTGAGGGCGCGATCCCTGTTGGTCACATTGCGGATGCCAAAACCGATCGTATAGCGGTCGACAGACGCATCGGGCAGCGGCACCGCTTCGGCATTGCCGCAGACCTGCGCAAAGTTTGCGCCAAACGGTCTCGCCGCTTCCCGGTCCTGTCCCGCGAGCATCATCGCATGATTGATGTCACAGACGATGGCTTTTGCCTCGGGCCGTCCACGAGCCGGTCTGCTGGCCGCGCGCTCGAGGAACCCCAGCGCGATATCACCCGTGCCGCCCGCTACGTCGAGCAGGGTCTGGCCCGGCTGCGGTGCCAGGCGGTCCAGCAGTACCGACTTCCATACCCGATGCAGACCGGCTGACATCAGATCGTTCATGATGTCGTAGGCAGGAGCCACGGAATCAAACACCGCGCGGACGAGGCCTTCCTTCTCTTCTGCCGGGACGTCGCGGTCCCCAAAGCTGACGGTCTGCATCGTCATCTGCCCTTTATGCGTAAAGCCGTTTCATTCAGAGGCTATGTGGACTACCAAGGGGTTGGGGGCAATGGATGGGACCGTTGGCCGCCATGTGGGGTCGTCGCCCGTCTGTTGTCTGGAGTAGAGGCCGGCAGGGACAGGCGTGAACGCCACTTTGACTTTTCAGGGTGGCGATCATGGCATTAACCACGTATGAAACCGGAACGTTTGAGGGAAACGGGGCATGATCAAGTCTGAACTGGTTCAGATACTGGCAGCGGAAAATCCGCATCTATTCGTCAAAGACGTTGAAAAGATCGTCAACACGATCTTCGATTCCGTAGTCGAGGCGCTCGAAGAGGGCGATCGCGTTGAACTGCGCGGATTTGGCGCATTCTCGCTCAAGCACCGCGAAGCCCGGACCGGCCGCAATCCACGCACTGGTGAGGCCGTCGAGATCGAGGAAAAGTGGAGTCCGTTTTTCAAGGCGGGCAAGGAAATGCGTGAGCGGCTCAATGCTGAGCCCCAGGCCTATCCGCCGGAAGCCATGGCGGCGGAATAAACGTCCAAATCCCACCTGGCGGGATATTTCACGCCCCCTGATCGCGCCATAACGCTAGCCGCGACATCGAAAACCCGTTAACCGGTGATCATGCGCAAGATCATCGTCTACATCCTGCTCGCCCTGGTGTTTGTCCTGCTGGTGGTGTTTTTCGTCGCCAACCAGCAACCGGTCATGATCAGTATGGATCCGCTGTCCACCGACAGCCCGGCCGTCGCCATCGGTCCCTACCCCATGTGGGCCATGGCTGCAGGAACCTTGTTTATCGGTTTCGGCCTTGGCGCCGTCGGCATGTGGCTGAGCGACGGATCGCTTCGCCGCCGCGCGCGGGAACGCCAGCGTCGGATTCGGCAGCTGGAAGACGAATTGAAGGCAGTGCGGCGAGGCGACGAGACGGGGGAGACCCGGTCCGGTCTGCCAGCGCTGAAGCGATAGCGAAATGAGCCATTTCGTCATCAAGATTTGCGGCCTTCGCACGCCATCGACCGTCGACGCGGCGCTCAACGCTGGCGCGACCTGGATAGGCTTCAATTTCGTGCCCCAGAGTGTCCGCTATATCCATCCGGCCACAGCATCGGCACTGGTTAAGCAGATTGGTGACCGCGCCCGGACGGTAGGTCTGTTCGCGGACACACCGCTTGAGACCATCGTTGACACCGTTCGCGCCGTCCCCCTGTCCATGGTGCAGCTGCACGGTCAGGAGAGTGAGGCGGCGATCGGCGCGGCAAAGGCCGCGGTCCCTGGCGGTGTCATCGCAGCACGGGGCATCGCGGCAGCATCGGACCTACCCGGCCCGCAGACCATCGCACCGGATTTCTACATTTTCGACGCCGCGCCGCCCAGCGACACTGATGTGCGCGGCGGTCACGGCACCCCCTTCGACTGGCGCGCCCTGACCGGCTATCGCCAGCCGACCCCGTGGTTACTCGCCGGGGGACTGACCCCCGACAATGTGGCCAGCGCCGTGGCCTCGGTCCGGCACATTCCCGGCTTCGCTGGCGTCGATGTCGCCTCTGGAGTCGAGAAGGCACGCGGCGAAAAAGACGCAGGCCTGATTGCCGACTTTGTCGCCGCGGCTCGCGCTGCTATGGCGCCCCTCTGATATTTTTTGCCCGAGAGTGACCATGTCCAGCACAACCCTGCCCAACAGCTATCGCACCGGCCCGGACGAGAACGGCCGATTTGGTATTTTTGGCGGCCGATTTGTCGCTGAAACGCTGATGCCGCTCGTCCTCTCGCTTGAGAAGGCCTATCGGGAAGCGAAGGAAGATCCAGCGTTTGAGGAAGAGTTCACGCACCTTCTCAAACATTATGTCGGTCGCCCCTCACCACTCTATCTGGCCACGCGGCTCACCGAGCATGTGCGCGAGAAAGCCGGTAACGGAAAAGGCGCGAAGATCTATTTCAAGCGCGATGAGCTGAACCACACCGGCGCGCACAAGATCAATAACTGCCTGGGCCAGATCCTGCTGGCCAAGCGCATGGGCAAGACCCGCATCATTGCCGAGACGGGTGCCGGCCAGCACGGCGTGGCGACCGCCACCGTCTGTGCCCTGTTTGGCCTGCCGTGTACGGTGTATATGGGCGCGACCGATGTCGAGCGGCAGAAGCCGAATGTCTTTCGCATGAAACTGCTGGGCGCCGAAGTCCGTCCCGTCACCTCCGGCACCGGAACGCTGAAGGATGCCATGAACGAGGCCTTGCGCGACTGGGTCACCAATGTCGCGGACACGTTCTATATCATCGGCACCGCCGCAGGCCCCCACCCCTACCCTGAGCTCGTGCGCGACTTTCAGTCCGTGATCGGCAAGGAAGCCAAAGAGCAGATGATGGAGGCCGAAGGCCGCCTGCCTGACACCATCATGGCCTGCATTGGCGGGGGATCGAATGCGATCGGCCTGTTCCACCCGTTCCTTGATGACAAGGACGTGGAGATCATCGGCGTCGAAGCCTCAGGCCATGGTCTTGATACGGACAAACATGCCGCCAGCCTGACCGGTGGTCGCCCCGGCGTCCTGCACGGGAACCGGACATACCTCCTGCAAAATGAAGATGGTCAGATCACGGACGCCCATTCGATATCGGCGGGCCTCGATTATCCGGGCATCGGACCAGAGCACGCCTGGCTCCACGATATTGGCCGGGTCAAATATGTGTCGGCTACAGACAAAGAGGCGCTGGATATGTTTGCCCTGTTGAGTAAACTGGAAGGTATTATCCCGGCGCTTGAGCCTGCCCACGCCCTCGCCCGGGCGGTGGATCGCGCCGCAGAAATGGATGAAGATCAGATCCTGCTGGTCAATCTCTGCGGCCGCGGCGACAAGGATATCTTCACGGTGGCAGAGGCGCTGAACTTCGACATCGGCTGAGGCTCAACGGCGCCTCATGCCGATTATCGATGGGTCAGCGGCCAGGCTGCGCCAGCCTAGTCGCCAAACACGTCATTCAGATAGGCAGCCGTCCGTACACCCGCCTGCGAAAGGCGCGTGTGCACCGTTTCCCGCTGCTCATAGATATAATCCCACCGCAGATTACGGTCGCGGGGTTCTGGGTAGACGCTGGGGCGGATCTCATTGCTCTCGGCGATCCAGACGAGGGGGTCGGTTACTGACCATTCCTCAATCTGCTGAGGTGTCAGCTTGGCAAAGGCCCAGTCGGTCCACTCAGTATAGGACAGACGCTCATACTCGATCAGCTCCACGTCCCAGACCCAGTGCAGCTGTGTCACCTCACCAAACCAGGTGACCATGATGTCATTGCCGCCGCGGTCGGACCCATCGCCCACATGCAGCGGTTGATGCAGGTCGGCGATGATGTGCACCACAAAGGCCAGCGCCAGATATTTGTCTTCCTTCGACGCTTTACTGTCCTTGAGGACGGCTGTGTATTTCTGCAGCGCCGTGTACGCGTCGCCCTCTTCCGGTGCACCAGCCTCGGCATAGGTCTGACCCTCCGGCACGGTCACATAGTGCCATGGGTTCGCTGTCCGTCGCCAGAACTCGTCAGGGTTCGAACGCTGCTCATCAGGATAATTCGATAGCTCGGCCAGGGTCACCGGCCCGAGAATATCTTCAATGGCCGCTTTCGCGTTGTCATCGAGAAGACGCATCGCCATTGCAGCGGCCACCCGGTGGCCGATCTTGTCGTAGGCCTGAGCCATGGATGGAAAGAGAAGACCAAGACAGGTCAAAACGGTCAGGAACAGTCGCAACATCGGGTGGGCCCTCCAGCAAGATGGAGGCTGCCTAGCCCATGATTGAGGACGGTGCACCCCTGTCAGTGACGGGTCGTCTCAGCCGTCATCTCTTCATCATGAAGGTCAGCATCGACAAAGCCCTCAAAGGGTGTGCCAGCATAAAGGGATTCGATGCGGGCCACTGTCCGGTTGCGAATGACCTGTCGCGGCTGGAAGGCATGGATCCGCGCAATGTCCGTGTCCTTCAGCATGTCGAGAAGATGCGCCAGACCGCTCGGCTCCCCGTTTTTCAGTTCAACATGGCTTGGATCCCCGGTCACCACCATCCGAGAGCGGCGGCCCGTCCGGGTCACCGCCATGCGCATCCGACGAGCAGACAGATTCTGTGCCTCGTCAATCAGAACGAGGCTGTCATTGAAGGTGCGACCCCGCATCTGTGACAGAGGAATGATTTCCAGCCGGCGGTGGTTGATCAGCGACTGGATATCCGCATGGCCGGTCAGCTCGTAAAGAATATCGTAGAAGACAGCTATCTGATCATTGAAGCCCCGGTCGGTCTCACTGGACGATGTCCCCATGTCTCCGTCCGAACGTTCATGGGGACGGGTCAGTACAAGATGGGCCACGTCATTGCGCGCGAGGAGCGTCAGGCCCGCAGCGATCGCAAGGTGGGTCTTGCCTGTGCCGGTCGGACCGACGCCGAAGATGAGCGGGACGCTCATATTCAGAAGATCCTTCATCAGCGCCATCTGGGCAAATGACAGGGGTCGAACCGGGCGGATCAGCCCTTCCAGCCGAAACGCCAGATCGCGTTTCATCGCCCCGGATACCACTGCATCAAGATTTGCCTGTGAGAATATCGTGTCGACAGCTGCCATATGGTCGAGCGTTGCCGCCTGATCGAAAACACGCCGGGCGACCGTCACCGCCGGAGCATCGCCGGTCATTCCCAGACCGAGTGCCGTTGACCGGACAGACAGCGTGAAAGGCGCCACAGCCGCGCTGAGACGAGCCAGGAAATCCGATCGCTGTGAAATCTGAAGCGCACGATCCGCAGGCATGCGGACGAACTCACTATATTGCTGCCCAATGGGCAGTTGCGGCGCTTCCTTAATGATGGATTTTTCGAGCAGAGGCATGTCAGAACTCCTATACTGCTGACACGCTAAAGCTGATCGATCTAATAATCAGTAAATTTGAATAAAAATCTTTTCTTATTGATTAATATCGAATTTACTTCGATTTTTCACGTATCTTGATGAACACTTATCAGTGTAAAACCGATCAACTCATCATTTCGCACCTGCGAACAGTCGCTTTCCCGTGACCTGGTTATTTAAAAGATGATTGGGTTTTCATGATATCCGTACCTGCGGCGTTCGAGCTGGAGGGCTGTTAGCGCAAACAATGCTGGCCTTCCGGGGCCAGACCGCTACACTCTCATTCTGTCAGGGGCTGCACAGACGGCCCGGCTTTTTAGGGATGTCGTATGCTGCGTCTGATCATTATCGCCTTGTCCGTCTTCGGTTTGGCCGCCCCCGCTCAGGCCGAAGATGGCTATGAGCTGTGGCTCCGGTATCCGCCGATGGAACGGGCTATTGCCAAACCATACCGCGACGCGATGCAGCGGATCATCCTGCCTGGTGAGCCCAGTGAAACCCTGAGCCTCGCCATCTCGGAGCTGGAACGCGGCGCCACCGGCATGCTCGATCGCACACCTTCCATCGACGAGGACGCCAAGGGGCGCGGCAATATCTGGCTGGTATCCGGCAGTGACAATGTGCCCGCCGATACTGGTATCGACCTGACCGACCTTGCCGAGGACGGTTACGTCATCCGCACAGTGACGATTGGCAAGACGAGCGGTATCGTCATTGCATCCAAATCTGATGTCGGGGTCCTTTACGGGACCTTTCACCTCCTCCGCCTCATGCAGACGCGAGCCGATATCACAGAGCTCAATGTGTCTGAATCGCCGTCCGTTGATGTTCGGATCATGAACCACTGGGACAATCTCGACCGGTATGTCGAGCGCGGCTATTCGGGGCAGTCGATCTGGGACTGGCACAAGCTGCCTGACTACATTGATCCGCGTTATGAAGATTACGCTCGGGCGCAGGCGTCCATCGGAATCAATGGTGTGTCGCTGATCAACGTCAATTCCGATGCCATGGTCCTGACGCCGATGTATCTGGAGAAGACCGCGGCACTGGCCGATGTCTTCCGTCCCTACGGCATCAAGGTCTATCAGACCGCGCGCTTCTCTGCGCCGATGGAAATTGGTGGTCTTGAAACCGCTGACCCGGCCGACCCGGCGGTCCAACAATGGTGGGCGGAAAAGGCCGACGAAATCTATCAGTACATCCCTGATTTTGGCGGATTTCTGGTCAAAGCCAATTCGGAGGGTCAGCCGGGACCACAGGATTATGGCCGCAATCACGTGGATGGCGCCAATATGCTGGCAGATGCGCTGGCTCCTCACGGCGGCATCGTCATGTGGCGTGCCTTTGTCTATTCAGAGCACGATGACGAGGACCGGGCCAAGCAGGCCTACACCCAGTTTGTTCCCCTTGATGGTCAGTTCCGGGACAATGTCCTGGTTCAGGTCAAGAACGGCGCCATTGATTTCCAGCCGCGGGAGCCGTTCCACCCCATGTTCGGGGCGATGCCTGAGACACCGCTGATGATGGAATTCCAGGTCACGAAGGAATATCTGGGCTTTGCCACACACCTTGTCTATCTGGCCCCGCTATATGAAGAAGTGCTGGAAGCGGACACCTATGCCGAGGGTGAGGGCTCAACCGTCGCTAGCGTTGTCGACGGTAGCCTGCAGGGTCAGTCCCTGACCGGCGTCGCGGGCGTCGGCAATGTCGGCTCTGACCGCAACTGGTCGGGATCGCATTTTGATCAGGCAAATTGGTACGCCTTCGGACGAATGGCATGGGATCTCCACGCGGACAGCGAGGCGATTGCCGATGACTGGGTCCGCATGACCTTCTCGAACGACCCCGCTTTCGTCACGCCGGTCGTTGATATGATGATGGGGTCCCGCGAAGCAGCGGTGAACTACATGACGCCGCTGGGGCTCGCCCATCTGATGGCGACCGGTCACCACTACGGGCCGGGCCCGTGGGTCTGTGATCTTGGCCGCCCGGAATGGAACCCCTGCTACTATCACAAGGCCGACGAGAACGGCATCGGCTTTGACCGGACGGAGACAGGCTCCGATGCCATCTCGCAATATGCCGAACCGCTGCACGATCTTTACGGCGATATCGACACGGTGCCGGAAAACCTTCTTCTGTGGTTCCACCATGTCCCGTGGGACCATGAGATGAAGTCCGGCGCGACCCTGTGGGAAGAGCTGACACGGCACTACACCCTGGGCGTCGAACAGGTCGCCGACATGCGGGCCACATGGGCCGGTCTTGAAGGCCTGATCGACGATGGGCGGTATGCGCAGATCGCCGCTTTCCTCGGTATTCAGGAGAAGGAAGCGCAGTGGTGGCGCGATTCTTCCATAGCCTACTTCCAGTCCATTTCCGGCCTGCCGCTTCCCGACGGTCTTGCACCGCCGGAGAAGGACGTTGAGTATTACAAGGCGATTTCGCACCCCTTTGCGCCCGGCAATTAGGCGCAGCGGGGCCATCAGGAGAGCCCTTAGATGCTGACCATTGCTGCGCTACTGGCAGCGGCCTTTTTGGCCCAGGATGAGCCGACGGACATGAACCTGGACGCCGCCGCGGCCCCCGGCGTGCTGCAGGCCTTGGGCGATGACTGGCCGGTTGATGACATGGCCGACTGGTCGCTCCGCCGCCGCCCGCTGCTGCTCGAGATGTTTCAGCAAATCGTCTATGGGCGCCTTCCCGCCGAGACGGGCGTGACGGCTCTTGAACGCACACCGATTTCCGTCGCGGGCATCAAGGGCGCTGGCAGCGCAGAGAACATCCGCTTTGACCTGGGTCCTGCAGGACGGCCTGTTCATGCCACGCTGATCCTGCCCAAAGGGGACGGCCCGCATCCGGTCATCATGCAATATGCCATGTGCGGCGCGCCGCTCGCCCTGCCTGGCCTGACCGAGGCGGCAGCGCCTGCGGGCGGCATGCCCGAATTCTGTGAACGTTTTGCCGGGATGACACCGCCAGCGGACGATCCGGATCCGATGATGATCGATATGCCGGTCGAAGAGCTGCTGGCTCATGGCTATGGCATGCTGGCCTTTGCGCCGGGCGACATCGTGCCCGACGACGGACCGGCCGCGATCTCCCTCCTTGAAGAACTGTCACCCGTTGACGACCCGAAGGAACGCCTCGGGGCGCTGGCGGCCTGGGGCTGGGGCGCGTCGCGCATTGTCGACGTTCTGGAAATGGATGAACGCGTCGATCAGGATCGCATTGCGCTGATGGGCCATTCCCGCAACGGCAAGGCGGCGATTGTGGCCGCCGCCTACGATCGGCGGATCGATCTTGTGTGGATCCACCAGTCCGGCACTGGCGGCGTCACCCTGTCACGATCCTATGAGGGTGAGTCCGTTGAAAATATCACCGGCGGGTTTCCCCATTGGCTGGCGCCGCGGTTCCGGGACTATGCTGACCATGAGGCCGATCTGCCCATCGACCAGCACCAGATGTTGGCGCTGATTGCGCCGCGTCCCGTCCTGATCGGTGCGGCTTATGGTGATACATGGGCCGGCCCGAAGGGGGCATGGCTGTCAGCGCAAGGCGCGGATCCCGTCTACGAACTTCTGGGCACGGAAGGCCTGAATCAGGCCAGTCCCGAGGCCTATAATCCCCATGGTCAGATTGCCTATTTCATCAGGGAAGGTCGCCACGGCACGAGCCGCAGCGACTGGGACCGGTTCATCGAATTTCTCGACGCCCATTTCAACGCCGATAGCGGCCGAGCCTATTAAGGCCGGACGCCATCAACGCGACGTACACTAATCAGTCCGGCGTACCGGCCTTCTCAAACAGGGCGTCGATGACTTGCTGATTGCCGAGTGAGAATTCGAGCGGGCAGGCATAGTCCGCGCCGTTCAGCACTGTATCGTGGAAGGCATTCAGCTGGTTCACATATTGCTGCGTGCCTTCGAAATGCTCAACAATGTCACCATGGCCGTCACGCTGCCATTCAATTGTATGCGCGCGATAAAGGCCGGCATTGAACGGTGACCCGATCCGGATCAGCCCGTCTTCTCCGTGGAACGCCATTTCCTGCCGGCGGTGCATCCGCGTCGATATATAGAAGTCAAAACCCACATCATCAGGGAATTGCAGCTGGGCACGAACCACTACGTCGACACCGGCCTCCCACTCAACGCGTGCACTGAGGACCTCTGGCTCCTGCTGCATCACAAAGCGCGATGTGCAGGTTGGATAGACGCCAATATCGCGCAAGGCCCCACCGCCCGCATCGGAGCGGTTGCGGATGTTGCCCATATCGCGATTGGTGAAGGAAAAGGCCGCATCAATGTGGCGTAGACGGCCGATGCCGCCTCCCTTTATGATCTCGCGCACCCGCGTCCACTGGGGATGGTGCGTGACCATGAACGCTTCGGCCATATGCAGGCCAGTTTTGTCCCGAAGCGCGATCAGGTCGTCGATCTCACTGGCGTGCATGGCGAGCGGCTTTTCGGCCAACACATGCTTGCCGGCTTCAAGGGCCTTTTTCGCCCATTCAACATGCATGTGGTTGGGCAGCGGAATGTAGATCGCGTCGACATCGTCCCGCTGCAAAAGCGCATCATAGTCCGGCACGATCTTCAGGCTTGGTTCCATCGCCGTAGCGCGCGCCGCCTTTTCAGGTGAACTGGTGGCCAGGGCTACAAGATGTCCGTGGCTCGACTGCTGCAGGGCCGGAATCCAGTCCTTTTGGGCGAAATTCGAGGCGCTCAGCACACCCCAGCGAACGGTTCTGGTCATGATAGGTCTCCTGCAGTTTATAGCGATATAGGGGGCGCAGCCGGTCTGTCAGGTCTTCAGACGGTAGCCAGTCCGGAAAATAAGCCAGACGACCGTCAGACAGATCGCCAGAAACAGTCCCACAGCGGCCAGACTGATCGCCAACGGCACGTCACTCTCGCCAAAGAAGGTCCACCGGAATCCGCTGATGAGGTACACGACGGGATTGAAAAGGGTCAGGCTGCGCCAGAACGGCGGCAGCATGTCGATGGAATAGAACGCACCACCCAGAAAAGTCAGGGGGTAGACGACCATCATCGGCACCATCTGCAGCTGTTCGAAACTCTTCGCCCAGACGCCGACGATGAAACCGAACAGGCAGAAGGTGACAGCGATCAGCAGAACCGTAAAGACCATGGCCACCGGGTGGGCGATCTGTACGTCCACAAACAAATGTGCCGTGGCCAAGATGATAAATCCGACGAGGACCGACTTGGTCGCCGCGGCACCGACATAGCCTACCACCGCCTCGAATGAAGACACCGGCGCTGACAGAAGTTCATAGATCGTGCCCGTCCATTTGGGCATGTAGATGCCGAACGATGCGTTTGAAATACTTTCCGTCAGCATGGACAGCATCATCAATCCGGGTACGATGAAGGCGCCATAAGGGACGTCGCCAATCTCGGTCATCCGGCTTCCAATGGCAGATCCGAAGACGATGAAATAGAGTGATGTGGTGATCACCGGCATGACCAGGCTGGTCAGCAGGGTGCGTCTGAACCGCGCCATCTCAAAGCCGTAAATGGCCATGACGCCTCTTAAATTCCTGATCATTCGCCGGTCTCCTTCACCAGACCTACAAAAATATCTTCGAGCGAACTCTGGCTGGTGTTCAGATCCTTGAACCCGATGCCAAGATCGCTCATCGCCCGCAGAAGGGAGGGGATTCCCGTCGAATCCGCATTGCTGTCAAATTCATAAACAAGCTCGAGCCCCTCCGCCTGCAACCGCAGATCCCATTGCGCCAGCTCAGGCGGGATTGTCGCCAGCGGTTCGTTCAGGGTCAGGATCAATGTCCGCCGACCCAGCTTTTTCATCAGGGTCCGGGTATCGTCGATCACGACGATTTCGCCTTTCGAAATGACGCCGACGCGGTCGGCCATTTCTTCGGCCTCTTCGATATAATGGGTCGTCAGGACGATGGTCACGCCGCGCTCACGCAGACCGCGAACCATTTCCCACATATCCCGGCGCAATTCGACGTCGACACCGGCCGAGGGCTCATCAAGGAACAGGATATCAGGCTCATGGGCCAGTGCCTTGGCGATCAGCACCCGGCGCTTCATCCCGCCCGACAGCTCCATCATCTTTGCCTTGCGCTTGTCCCAAAGAGACAGATCGCGCAGCAGTTTTTCGATAAACGTCTTGTCCGCTGGCCTGCCGAAGAGGCCGCGGCTGAACTGCACCGTCGACAGGACGGATATGAACGGGTCCGTCACCATCTCTTGCGGGACAAGGCCGATCCGGGCGCGAGCCGCGCGGTAATCTTTGCCGATATCCGCGCCATCCACGGTCACCGTGCCGCCCGTGGCATTCACGAGGCCGCAGACAATGCTGATCAGGGTGGTTTTCCCGGCGCCGTTGGGGCCAAGCAACGCCAAAATCTCGCCGCGCCGGACCTGAAGATCCACGCCGCGCAGGGCGGAAACGCCGCCTTTATACGTCTTTGTCAGGCCATTGATGTCGATGATTACGTCCATGGAAGGTTCGTCCCCGCCTTTCCCTCACGTGTCAGCGCTGATCGCCAGAAGGTCGATCCCGGCTGCTATCGGGTCGCCCCTTGCGCCGAACAACCGCCGGTGTCCATGTCCCCCCTTGCCTTCCCTCGCCATCCACGGCAATTCGCGTCAATGTCCAGACTGAAAGCCCGTTTCGATCAATTGAAGGCCGAAGGCCGCGCCGGTTTCATTCCATTCGTGATGGCCGGCGACCCGTCCTATGACGCCTCCCTCGACCTGATCCGTCGCCTGCCGGAAGCAGGCGCAGATATTATCGAAATGGGTGTGCCGTTCACCGATCCCATGGCCGATGGCGTCGCCATTCAGCTGGCAGGCCAGCGTGCACTGAAGGCCGGTCAGACCCTTGCGAAAACCCTTGCCATGGCAAAGTCGTTTCGGGAGCAGGATGACGAGACGCCGCTGGTCCTGATGGGCTATTACAATCCCTTCTACGCCTATGGCGTAGAGCGTTTTCTCGACGATGCTGCGGCCGCTGGAATTGACGGCCTGATCATTGTGGACCTGCCCCCTGAAGAGGATGCAGAGCTGTGCCTGCCCGCCCGCGCCAAGGGGCTGGATTTTGTGCGCCTAGCGACACCAACGACCGACGACGAACGCCTGCCCAGCGTGATGAAAAACACCTCAGGGTTCGTTTACTATGTTTCTGTGGCCGGTGTGACCGGCGGCGCGACCGGTGAAAACGTGGCGGTCAGTACAGCGGTCGAGCGGCTTCAGGCCGCATCCAACCTGCCGGTCGCCGTTGGTTTCGGTGTCAAAACAGAAGAGCGTGCAGCTGAGGTTGCGCGGTCAGCGGACGCGGTTGTCGTCGGATCCGCACTGGTTGATGCACTCGCCCAGGCCTTGCCTCAGGGCGAGGCTGCTGCAACTAACGAAACCTTGAGTTTGGCGAAACGCCTCTCGCGCGCTATCAAAACAGCAAGACAATAAGGCTATAGTGACGCCTATGAATTGGCTTTCAGACTTTACCCCGCCCGGTATCAAGAAAATCTTCCGCCAACGCGAAGGAGATGGCGACCAGCTGTGGTCCCGTTGTCCCGCCTGTGGCGAGATGATCTTCAAGAAGGATCTTGAGGCTGCACAGCATGTCTGCCCCCATTGCGACCACCACATGCGCATCGGACCAAAAGAACGGCTCGACGCCCTGTTCGACAACGGCACATGGGTGAAGCAGGACACACCGGACGTCCATGACGACCCGCTGAAATTCAAAGACACCAAGAAATACGCTGATCGCCTGAAAGAGTATCGCCGCAAGACGGGCGAAAAAGACGCCATGGTCATCGGCAAGGGCCAGATTGATGGCCTGGGCGTTGTCGCTGCCGTCCAGAACTTCGCCTTTATGGGGGGCTCCATGGGCATGGCGCTGGGCGAGGGCATTGTCCGCGCCGCGGAAATCGCCATTGCCGACAGATCGCCGCTGGTGGTTTTCGCCGCTTCCGGCGGGGCACGGATGCAGGAAGGGATCCTTTCCCTGATGCAGATGCCGCGCACGACGATCGCGGTTCAGATGCTGCGGGATGAGGGCCTGCCCTATATCGTCGTCCTGACCGACCCGACGACGGGCGGCGTCACAGCCTCCTACGCCATGCTGGGTGATGTGCATCTGGCGGAGCCCGGTGCGCTGATCGGCTTTGCGGGTCCTCGCGTGATTGAGCAGACCATTCGCGAGAAACTGCCTGACGGCTTCCAGCGGGCCGAATATCTCCTGGACAAGGGGATGGTCGACCAGGTCGTGCATCGCCACGAAATGCGCATGACCCTGTCCAATCTGCTGCGCGTCCTGATGAAATTCGAGGGCAGCGCCGCCAGCACCATCGTTCTTCCCGATCACAGTGATGAGGAAAGCGACGACGTTCTGGAAGCTGAGGTGGTTGTCTCGGAAGAGTTGCCAAAGGCAGCGGAGTGAAATGATTCCGCAAACCGCGGCTCAGGCTCAAATTCAGTCCATTCTCGACGGGTTTGCGGAACGCAGTCCTGCCGAGATCGTCCTCGGTCTTGATCGAACGCTGCAGGCGCTTGAGCGCCTCGGCAATCCCCATCATTGCCTGCCACCGGTCATTCATGTGGCCGGGACCAATGGTAAGGGATCAACCGTCGCCTATCTCCGGTCCATGCTCGCCAGTGCGGGCTTGCGCGTGCATGTCTTCACCTCCCCGCATCTGGTTCGGTTTAACGAGCGGGTTGTTCTGGCGAACAACGAGATTACCGATGAAGAGCTGGCCGATGTCCTGGGCCGGTGCGAAGCCGCAGCCGGTGACCTGCCACTCAGCTATTTCGAAGCCGTAACGGTCGCGTCATTCCTCGCCTTTGCGGAAGTTCCCGGCGATGCGGTCATCCTCGAGACGGGCCTGGGCGGACGGCTTGATTCCACCAATGTTGTTGATCGCCCCCGCGCGTCCGTCATCACACCGATTGGCCTCGACCACCAATCCTGGCTCGGCGATACGCTAGGCGAGATTGCCTATGAGAAGGCTGGTATCATCAAACCAGGTGCCGCTTTCGTCACTGGGGCCCAAAGGGCCGAGGCCCTCGATGTTGTCAAGAGCCGTGCACTCGCCATTGGCGCCAAGCCGTTTGTCTATAATGAGGACTGGACCGCCCGGCAGGAAAATGGCCGCCTTGTCTATGAGGATGAGGATGGGCTTCTGGATCTCAGCCTGCCGCGTCTTGTCGGACAGCATCAGATTGATAACGCCGCTACTGCCGTTGCGGCCCTGCGCGCGGCAGGTCTCGCCCCGGGCCACGAGAAGCTGTCGACCGGGATTGAGAACGCGTTCTGGCCAGCGCGGATGCAGCGCCTGACCAAGGGGCCACTGGTCGACAAGGCCCACCGGCATGCGGGTGAGCCTGCAGAGCTATGGCTTGATGGCGGGCACAATCCGCATGCGGCTAAGGCGCTCGCCCGGACCCTCGCCGATCTGGAAGAACGCAGCCCCCGACCCGTCATCCTCATCACGGGCATGTTGGCCAACAAGGACGCACCCGGCTTTTTCGAACCATTCGTTGATCTGGTCTCGACCGTCTACACGGTCAGCTTCGACAATGAGCGCGCCCGCTCCGCCGAATCCCTGGCGGCCATTGCCCAAGCGGCGGGCCTGCCCTCGGAAGCCAAAGACAGTGTGGGACAGGCCATCGAAGATGCACTGACCATCTTTGGCCGGTCCGGTGAGGGCATGCCCCGCATCCTGATCTGCGGCTCCCTCTATCTCGCTGGCGAAATCCTGCAGGAGAATTCATGACCACCGCCCCGACCCTTCAATTCCAGGTCCTGCCCCACGGTGAAGGCCTCGACCTCCCCGCCTATCAGACCGAGGGCGCAGCCGGTGCCGATCTGCGCGCCGCCATTCCGGCCGATGCACCGGTAACGCTGGCCTTCGGCGAGCGCGCGATGATCCCTACAGGACTGAAAATGGCGATCCCGGCGGGCTATGAGGTGCAGGTGCGGCCACGCTCTGGTCTCGCTGCGAAGCATGGCGTGACCCTGGTGAACAGCCCCGGCACCATTGACTGGGACTATCGCGGGGAAGTCCGCGCCATCCTGATCAATCTGGGTTCGGAGCCTTTCGTTATCAATCGCGGGGAGCGGATCGCCCAGATGGTGGTTGCCCCTGTGACCCAAGCCTCCTTTGAAGTCGTCCAGACGCTCGATGAGACTGTGCGCGGCGAAGGCGGCTTTGGCTCGACCGGACGGTGAGTCTGTCCCACGACGAACGCCGCCGCTATCGGCGGCATCTCCTGCTCCGCGAGATCGGGGGACAGGGCCAGAAGGCCCTGGCAGCCGCAAAGGTGCTGGTCGTCGGCGCGGGGGGCCTTGGGTGCCCGATCCTCTCCTATCTGGCCGCGGCAGGTGTCGGCAGGATCGGCATTTGCGACGGCGACGTCGTGGAGTTGTCCAACCTGCAGCGCCAAACGCTTTATACAACGTCCGATGTCGGACAGTTAAAAGCGGAGATGGCGCGCAAGCGCCTGCTGGCCATCAATCCGCTCATCGATATCAGGACCCATACCGTCTTCATGAAAGAAGACAATGCGGTCAGCCTGATCCACCCCTATGACATTATCGTTGAGGGACTGGACCGCTATGAATCGCGGTACACGGTCAATGAAGCCTGCCGTCGCGAACGCAAGACCCTCGTATCCGCCGCGATCGGTCGGTTCGACGGGCAGGTCGCCGTGTTCCGTCCCGGTCAGCCCGACGAGCCCTGCTATGCCTGTCTTGTCAGTGAGGCACCCGATGATGAGGCAGCGTGCGAAGCCGAAGGGGTCCTGGGCGCTGTCCCTGGCGTGGTCGGCAGCCTTGCCGCCATTGAAGTCATCAAACTGATCTGTGATATGCACAACCCCTTGCGCCGGGAGCTGATGATCTATCAGGGCCTTGAAGGACGTATGCGGCGTGTCCGATTGTCGCGGGACCCGGCCTGCACCGTATGCGGCACGGGCCGCCGGACCTGACCCACATATCCGTTACCGATAAGCCACTTGCAGCGAACGCAATTTTGAGGCCCAATGTGTTCATCATTAGCAAGCGAAAGGAGGTGATCCGATGTCGAGTCAGATCTTGAGCCATCGGAACGGGATTAGCAAAGCAGCAGCGGGGCTGAGCAGCCTCTGACCTTCTGCGGGCTGATGCCCAGTTTTCTGGCCCGTACGATGGCGGGTCTGGCGGGGCCGTGGGAAACCACGGCCCTTCCTTTTTGGGGGATAGACCGGCAGGCGCCGGGGAGTGGCCTTAAGCCTCAAGTGTCTCTACAATCATGGCCTTAGCTATTCTGCGAGGTAAACGTCCGCCATGACCATTCGTTTCGACGACCGGATCGCCCTAATCACAGGGGCCGGTGGCGGGTTGGGCCGGGATTATGCCCTGGCATTGGCGGCACGCGGTGCCACAGTCATCGTCAATGATCGTGGTGCCGACCGCGACGGCACGGGCGCTTCATCCTCACCGGCAGAGAAAGTCGTTGCGGAGATCGAGGCCGCCGGTGGTCAGGGCATGGCCGATGACACCGATGTGACCGATGAGGCGGCGGTAGAAAGCCTGATGGGGCGTGTACGCCAGACCTTTGGCCGCCTTGATATCATCGTCAACAATGCCGGTATCCTGCGCGACCGATCGCTGCACAAAATGTCGACAGGTGATTTCGATGCCGTCCTCGACGTGCATCTAAAAGGCAGCTTTCTGGTGACGCGCGCGGCATGGGAGATGATGCGGGATCGCGGCTTTGGTCGTGTGGTCTTCACCACCTCATCTTCCGGGCTGTACGGACAGTTTGGCCAGAGCAATTACGCTGCCGCCAAGATGGGCCTCGTCGGCATGATGAACACGCTGCACCTTGAAGGGCAGAAATACGATATCCGCGTCAACTGCATCACCCCCACCGCGCTGACACGGATGACGGCCGATCTTGGTATTCCCGATGCTGCGGCCGAGGCGCTCACCCCCGATGCGGTGACGCCAGCCCTGCTCTTCCTTTTGAGCGATGACGCCCCAAGCCGGATGATCCTGTCCGCCGGGGCGGGCGGCTATGCGGTCACAAAAATTCAGGATACCGACGGCATTTACCTGCCGGAAGATCAGCGCACGCCGGAAAATATCGCCGCACAGCTCGGTGACCTCACTGACAGCTCACACATGAATGAGCACCAGATGGGCGCACAGCAGTCCGCCCACTTCCTCACCAAGGCGATGGCTGCAAAGAACCGCTAGGCGGAGAAGCCCTCACAGAGCGCGAGCAGCGCCTGACCATAGGTGCTTTTCTTCATCGGCTCTGCGAGCGCACGCAGCTGGTCGCGCGTGATGAATTTCTTGTAGTAGGCGATCTCTTCCAGCGACGCGACGAGCAGCCCCTGGCGCTCCTGAACCGTCTGAATATAGTTCGATGCTTGCAGCATGGATTCATGCGTCCCCGTATCAAGCCAGGCATAGCCGCGGCCCAGGCGTTCGACGTCAAGCGTGCCTTCTTCCAGATACATCATGTTGAGATCAGTAATCTCAAGTTCTCCGCGCGGGGACGGTTTGACCTGTTTGGCCTTCTCCACAACCGTTGCGTCATAGAAGTAGAGCCCGGTCACCGCCCAATGGGATTTGGGTTTCGCGGGCTTTTCTTCGATGGACTGGGCGATACCGTCGTCATTGAACTGAACGACGCCGTACCGTTCCGGGTCATGAACATAGTACCCGAAGACCCGCGCGCCGCTCGTCAGCTGCGAGGCTTTCACCAGCTTCTCCTGCAGGCCAGAGCCGTAGAAGATGTTGTCGCCTAGCACGAGGGCAGCGGGGGAGCCGTCGAGGAACTCTTCACCCAGAAGAAATGCCTGCGCCAGACCGTCAGGCGAAGGCTGGATGACGTAGGAGAGCGTGATGCCCCACTGGCTGCCATCGCCCAGCAATTGCTGGAACCGTGTCTGTTCCTCAGGCGCGGTGATAATCAGGATCTCGCGAATACCGGCAAGCATCAGGACCGACAGCGGATAATAGATCATCGGCTTGTCGTAGATCGGCAACAGCTGCTTGGACATGGCTCGGGTCAAAGGGTGCAGGCGTGTGCCTGATCCGCCGGCGAGAATGATACCCTTCATGATGATGCCTTTTCTGCGTCGAGAACCGCTTTGACGGTGGCGGCGACGCGTGTCTCCCACTGAGGTCGTTCAACCCCGGGCACGTTGTCGATTTTGGAACAGTCCAGCACGGAAAAGGCCGGACGTTTGGCGGGTGTTGGATAGGCCGTGGACGGAATGGCGGTCAGTCCGATCGCCTCCCCCGTCTGCTTTTCCAGTGCCACAAAGATTTCGGCCGCAAAACCATGCCAGGTGGTCTGGCCATTGCCGGTCAGATGATAGAGCCCGGGCATGGCCTCTGTCGCGCCGGCGCGATGGGCAGCAAGGAGCGCGAAGCTGGCCTGTGCAATATCATCGGCATGGGTCGGCGTGCCGTGCTGGTCGTCCACCACATTCAGCGCCCCGCGCTGGCGCCCCACACGGATCATCGTTTTCAGGAAATTGTTGCCGTCGGTGCCGTAAACCCATGCCGTCCGCAGGACAAAGCCTTGGGGTGCCTTCAGGATGGCAAGCTCACCCACCCGTTTGGACAGGCCGTAGACGCCAAGAGGGGCCGTTTCATCCTCTGGCGAGAACGGGGTCTCGCCCTCACCGGAAAAGACGTAGTCGGTAGAATAATGAATGATCGGCCGGTCGGCGAACAGTGCGGCGATGGTGGCAGGGGCCACCGCGTTGATCGCGAAGGCGGCATCGACCTCGGTCTCCGCCTTGTCGACTGCCGTATAGGCGGCCGCGTTGATCACGGGGGCGAGGGGAAATTCCTTGGCCAGCTCAGCGAGACGCGCAGGATCTGTGATGTCGGCATCGGCGGAGCCAAGAGCGATCGGGTGAAAACCATAATCGCTGGCCGCGCGGGTCAGTGCCTTGCCGACCTGACCCCCCGCACCGAAAATGATGACGTTCGCGTTTCGCACCTCAGAGCGTCCCCAGACGCTGCCCCTGATAGGCGCCTGAGCGAATGGGTTCCCACCAGTCACGATTGGCAAGGTACCATTCGACCGTGTGCTGAAGGCCCTGTTCGAAATCAAGCGATGGGGTCCAGCCCAGGTCCCGCTCGATCAGCGAACAGTCGATTGCGTAGCGCGCGTCGTGCCCGGGACGGTCCTTCACATAGGTGATCAGATCCTCGGCCTTTGCCAACGCGCCCTTGCCGGTCGCATCGACGGCGGCGCAAATGGCCTTGACCACATCGATGTTGCGTCGTTCCGAATTGCCGCCGACATTGTAAGTCGTGCCGGTCCGGGCTTTCTCCGATACCAGGATCAGCGCATCGGCATGATCGTCCACGAACAGCCAGTCGCGGATGTTCGCGCCATTGCCGTAGACCGGCAGTGGCTTGCCCTCCAACGCGTTGATGATCATCAACGGGATGAGCTTCTCAGGAAACTGGTAAGCGCCGTAATTGTTCGAGCAGTTCGTTGTCACCACTGGCAGGCCATAGGTCTCCCCCCAGGCACGGACCAGGTGATCGGACGATGCTTTCGATGCCGAATAGGGTGAGTTGGGCTTGTACGCGGTCGTTTCCGTGAACAGACCATCTGCCCCAAGCGTGCCGAAGACCTCGTCGGTGGAGATATGCTGGAAGCGGAAATCGTTCCCTTCGGGCAGGGACATCCAATAGGCGCGGGCGGCTTCCAGCAGCACATAGGTCCCGACAATATTGGTATCGATAAAGGCGCGAGGTCCATCAATTGACCGGTCCACATGGCTTTCCGCCGCGAAGTGCAGAAGACGGTCAGGCTTGAACGCCTCAATGGCGGCCTTCACCTCTTCGGCATCGGTGATGTCGCCGCGCACGAAACTGTACCGGTCGCTGTCCGCGATGGGCGCGAGTGAGGCCAGATTGCCCGCATAGGTGAGCTTGTCGAAATTCAGCACAACATGATCGGTCTTCTCGATCAGTTGGCGAACGACCGCCGACCCGATGAAGCCGGCACCACCGGTAATGAAGTAACGCATCCGTCAGTCCTTTAATTCGCCGCTTGGCACGTCGTCATGAAGATATCGTTGAACGGTCAAGACATTGGCAATGGAACGGCGCTTGCTCGTCATAAACAAACGGCGTGTCAAGCGACTGCAAATTCGGCGCCACTTCGTCCTTGTTCGACAATTGTGGGGGCGCATCGATCTTTGCCCACTCAACGCCGATTGCAGGATCGGACCACAGGACCGCGCCTTCACGCTGCGGATCATAGACCTGATCGACCTTGTACATGACATGGGCGTCCGGGGTCAGCGTCTGATAGGCATGGGCGAAACCGTGGGGCACCAGAAGCTGCCGTCCATTCTCCGCCGACAGTTCTTCCGCAACCCACTGGCCGTAAGTTGGTGAGCCCTTGCGGATATCCACCGCCACATCGAGGATGGCGCCAACAACGCAGCGCAGCAGCTTGGCCTGCGTCGACGGGCCGTACTGGAAATGCAGACCGCGAATGGTATTCGGCGTGGCAGAAAAGGCGTGATTGTCCTGTGTAAAGACGACGCCTTCTGGCAACAGATCCCAGTCCGCCCGATAAGTCTCGGAGAAAAATCCGCGATGGTCGCCAAAGCGTTTCGGCGTTACGAGCTTCACATCAGGGATGGCTGTGGCATCTATTTGCACCATATGAGCACAATTCCTCAGTTGGTTTACGGGGCGTTAGCGTAATCACGCTCTAGTCTATAGCCATCTAGATGGAGTTTGCGAAGATTCACTTCGCAAGTGCAAAAAGATTCGTTAAAGACGTGTAGAGGCGTACCGGAAATTGCATACATTCCGGGATGATACGTTGGCTTAGCGCTGCCAGGAGAGAATTTCATGCGTCTGAATTTCGCCCCCGAAGATTTCGTCGGCATCGCGAAGCGCCGTTTCTTTTGGGCCGCCATCCCGTTCCTCATCATTGCGATCGCTGGTCTCATCTACGTCAAATCCCTGCCGCCGATGTATGAATCCACGGCGACGCTGATCGTCGAAGATCAACAGATTCGGGACAATTACGTTCAATCCGCCGTGTCGACTGATGCTGAACAGCGCCTGCAGGCCTTGGCTGCACGGGTGACGGCGCGCGACAACCTTCTGGTCCTTGCCGATGAACTGAACCTTTTTCGGGATGAGGGCCTGACCGGCAACCAGCGGGCCGAGCGGTTGAGGGATTCAGCCTGGATTTCGGTGAACCGCATTTCGAACTCCCGCCGGTTCAATGCACCGAGCTCGATCACGGTCCGCATTGGCTACCGCAACGAAAATCCTGCCCTGGCCCAGCGCGTCACCAACCGCCTGCTGACTGATTTCATGAACCGCTCTGTCGAGGACCGGACTGAAATCGCGGCCGAGACCACCGAATTCCTCTCCGAACAGGAAGCCGACACGCGCCGCGCCCTTGATACGGTGATTGGTGAGATTGGGCGCATCAAGCAGGAGAACCCCCAGGCCCTGCCTGATAACCGCGATCTTTACACTCGTGCGCTCGACCGTCTGGCTGGGGAGCAGTCACGCCTTGACGCTTCTCTGGACAGTGCGCGTCAGGAGCTGCGTATTCTGGAAGCCGGTCGACCGGTTTACCTCAGCGCCGCCGGCGGTCAGAACTCGGCAGAGCAGGAACTGCGCATCAAGCGGCGCCAGCTGGAAACGCTCGAACGCGACTATCAGCCAAGCTATCCTGACGTCATTGCCGCCAAGGAAGAGTTGATGGCGCTGGAGCGTGATCTCGATCCGCCCGCCTATCGCCGCCGCGTCAGCCGGGAAATCGACTACCTCACCCGACAGATCAGCGAAGCCCGTCGTGGCAGCGCCGAATTTACATCCCTCACGGCGCGCAAGGAATCGCTGGAACGCGACTTGGCCAATATGCCGGCGGACACCCCGTCCACCTCGCTGACGGAATATCAGTACAACACGCAGATTCAGCGTCTGCAGGCCCAGATCTCCAACCTGGAGAGGCAGCGCGCCGCCATCGACGACGAGATTCAGGAAAACGAAAGCCGCCTTGGCGCGATCCCCGTGGTCGAGGGCCAGCTCTATCGTCTGGAGCGGGAAAAAGAACAGCTTGAGTCTGATCTGGCCCGCCGTCGTCAGAACCGGACATCGGCTGAGACGACCGAGGCGATGGAAGAACAGGCCAAGGCCGAACAGCTGCGCATCATCGAGCAGCCGATCCGTCCGGACTCGCCCGTCAGCCCGGACAAGCCAAGACTGGCCCTGATGATTTTTGCGGTGGCGGCAGTCGTTGGCCTTGCCTCTGCGCTGTTCCCCGAGGTCATGCTGCCGCGGGTCCGCACGACCAAGCACGTTCACGAGCTTGTCCCCGGTATCAAGGTCATCGAAGTGCCGCGCTTCAAGACCACCGGTGTCCGGATCCAGAATATGGCGGCCTTTGCCGCGGCCAGTGCCGTAACATTAGTATTGAGTCTGGGCTTTGCGTGGACAGCCCTGTCTGCCCTGACGTGATGATCACGCGACTGACGGCCCCGGTGCCTGAGAGAGACGTACTATGAAGGAATTCGAACAGGCCCTGAACAGGGCACGGTCCATGGTCAGTGGGGACAACGAGCCTGTCAGCCATCAGGCTGAGCCGCGTCCGACGCCGACGATCGACGGCACGCCCAGCCTGTCCGCTGCCCTGGCCAAGGGCATGGACGCGCCGGCCGCACCACGGGACTATCCGGTCCTTGAGGCCCAGTATGAGAAATTCCGCGAGAATTTCGGATCGACCGGTCCCAATGCCCGCAGCGTCGATGGCGCGTTTCGCATCCTGCGGACGCAGGTCTTGGCCGCCATGCGGGATCGTGGTGCCCGTATTCTGGGCGTCACTTCGCCCTCCCCCGGTGCTGGCAAGACCGTGACGTCGATCCACCTCGCCATGGCTTGTGCCCGGCGACCGGAGCAGCATTTGACCCTGGCGGATTTTGACTTCCGCCGTCCCGCCGTTGCCAATTACCTGGACGCGGCCGGCTTCAAGTCGTCGGTCGGCTTCTTTCGCGGTGAAGGGAATGTCGGGGAATATATGACCCGGACGGAAGCGGGAAACTTGAACTTCCTGCTGACGGACCGGTCATCGGAAATGAGCGCTGAGTTTCTCGCCGGCGATCGGATGAGCCAGGCGTTAGATTACATGACGCGCAAGCCGAACAGCATCGTCATCGCGGATCTTCCGCCGATGACAGGCTGTGATGACACCATTGCCATGCTGCCAAAGCTGGACGGCATTGTGGTTGTTGTCGCGGCGGGCGAGCACAGTTTCAGTGAGGTCAGCCGGACCATTGAGCAGCTGCCGCAGGAAAAGATCGTCGCGACGGTCCTGAACAAGTCCGAGACTCATTCCCCCTACTACGAATACTACTACTGATACAAAAAGGGCGCCCCACGAGGCGCCCTTTTCATTTCATCGATCCGTTTGAGGTCAGGCCGTGCCGACCGGAGCCGGTCCGTCGCCTTGGGCTGCCTGCTGGCGCTGGCTCAGTTGCATCCGGTACATCGTCGCAAAATCGAGGGGCTCAAGCATCAACGGCATGAAACCGCCATCACGCGTCGAATTGGCAATGATCTGACGCGCGAACGGGAAGAGAAGACGCGGTGCTTCAACGAGGAGAGCGGGCTCGATCTGTTCAGCGGGCAGGTTCTGGATCATGAACAGGCCGGCATAGTTCGTTTCAACGAGGAACACGGCATCGCCATCGCGGGTCGCCTTGGCGCTGCACGCCAGCTCAACCTCATACTGGTCGTCGGCGATTCGGCGGGCATTCACATCAACCGACACATCAACCTGCGGGGGCGGCATGTCCGGGCGGACGCTATGCGGCGCGTTCGGGCTCTCGAACGAAAGATCCTTCAGATACTGATTGAGAAGACGCATCATCGGAGCATTGCCCGATGGGGCCTGCGGTTCGGCGGGAGTGTCAGACATGTGTTCTACCTTCTGGCCGCGCCGAGGGACGCGGAGGTGCTGAAAGAGGCGTGGGCGCTACCATAGAGGGCAGTTGCCGCGCAACCGCCGGGCGGCCTATCGCGGCCTGATAATAGTGACCCGGCCATTATCCATCGACCGCTTCAGCTTACCCAAGGCCCAGCGGGCAATGGCGTGACGGACTGGCGGCACGAGCAGCAGAAAACCAAGCGTGTCGGTCACAAAACCGGGGGTCATCATCAACGGCGCGGCGAGTAAAAGGAAGACCCCGTCCACGGCCGGTGCTACCGGCGGGCGACCGTCCGCCACAGTGCGCTGCAGCTCCCTGATTGCGGCGAGGCCCTGCCACCTGATGATCGCGGTCCCCGCCACTGCCGTCAGGATGGTCATGAAAATGACGTTTAGCCAGCCTATGGCATCAGCCGCTTTGAGGAAAACGGCGACCTCCAGAATCGGAAGACCGAACAGAACCGCAAAAATGAGGAGTGCCAATCGCACCTCCGTCTTTGGAAAGTAGAGAATTTAGCGTTAGTTCCCTATATAGGAACACATACGTAAAGCGCGAGGCCGAAACTGCCGGTGTTGCCCCAACCATGATGCTGTGAATGGACCTGACCCTTATAATCTTCATCGTTCTTGCGATTTTTCTCAGCTACCAGCTGATTTCTGTCCTCGGCACCCGTGGTGGCCATGAACCCGACGAGAGTGAGCGCATCACGCCGATGCGCGAGCCCGTCTCCACCACCGCCGCGGATGAGCCGGTCGCCGAGACCATCGTCACCGGACGGCCTGAGCCGGAATGGGCGCAGACCGTACAGGCCCACTATCCCGCTTTCGACAGCAAGACCTTCATCGAAGGGGCCAAGCAGGCCTATGAGATGATCGTGCAGTCCTTTGCCTCCGGCGCGCTGGAGGACATCCGCCCCTATGTCGACCCGCCGGTGATGAAGGCCTTTGAAATTGCCGTGGACGGGCGCCGCAATGCGGGGCAGTCGATGGACGTCAAATTTGTTGGCATTGAGAAGGCGGACGTTCTGTCGGCCCGGACCGAAAGCGAACATTTTGAAATCGTCATCGCCTTCCAATCCGACCAGATCCGTGTCGTGAAGAATGCCGAAGGTGAAGTGATTGAGGGCGATCCGAACCGGATTGACCTGGTCAAGGATCGCTGGACCTTTACCCGGCCCCTGAAATCTCGCGATCCGAACTGGATCCTGACAGCCACTGACGGCGCAGCACCGACCGCAGGCTGATCCATCATGGGGCGTTGGGGACATCTGGCGGCGCTGGTCGGCGGCGGGGCCGCGCTGCTCGCTGGCGCCTTTTTCATCATGTCTAAACAGACAGCGGGGCCGGGAAGCGTTGTGGCAACGGCGACCCCGGTGATTACGCCCGTCAGCTTTACCGACCTCACCGGCTGGGAGGATGACGCGCCGATGGCGGCGCTGCCCCCCCTGGCCCTGAGCTGTGAACGACTTGTTCAGCGGGCCGACAATCAGCCCGTCAATGCGCGCGAGACCCTGGATATTGGCGACGGTCCGGTTCAGCTGGCTGGTGTGATCGCTGACTGGCGGCCCTTCTGCGAAGCTGTCCTCCAGATGGCGGAACTGCCGGGTACCGATAATGACACAGTGCGGACATTGTTCGAAGACATGACCGTGCCTGTCCGGATATCGATGACGGGCACGCTGCAGGCGCCGCTGATCACCGGATATTTCGAGCCGATCTATCCGGCCGCGCGTGTCCCCACAGATGGCATGGTGCCAGTGCTGACCCAGCCTGATGACATCATCACGGCGGACCTTGGCGCTTTTTCCGATGAGCTCGCCGGTCGCCAGGTTCTGGGACGGGTCATTGGCAACAGCTTTGTACCGTACGCCGATCAGGAAGAGATCATCACCACGCCGCCGCGCAGTAGTCAGCCGCTGGGATACCTCGATCCGAACGATCTTCTGTTCATGCAGATTCAGGGCTCGGGTCGTCTGCGATATGCCGATGGCACCGAAGAGCGGGTCGGCTATGCCGGCAAGAACGGCCGCGCCTATGTTGCGATTGGCCGCAGCCTGGTGCGCGAAGGTCACCTCGCGCTGGAAGACGTGACCATGCAGTCGATCGAAGAGTGGCTGATCAATGCTGCGCCCGAGGATGCTGCCCGGATCCGCTATTCCAATCCGTCCTATGTGTTTTTCCGGCCGCTCGACAATCTGCCGGATCCCGCGCTGGGGCCGATTGGCGCGCAGGGCCTGCAGCTGACACCGGGACGCAGCATCGCGATCGACCCACGATATTATCCGTACGGCGCGCCGGTCTTTCTTGAACTGCCCGAGGACAGTGCGGCACCGTTTGAGCATCGCCTGATGGTGGCGCAGGATACGGGCGGCGCGATCCGCGGGACGCAGCGGGCGGACATTTTCTTTGGTCCCGGTGATGACGCGGCGGCGCTCGCCGGACGCATGAACGCGCCGGGGACCCTCACGCTGCTGCTGCCCAGACCCGCTTTCGATCGGTATCAGAATGCGCCGACCACGGAAGAATAGGCCCCTCACCCCGAGCGAGGCAGCCCTGTGGGATCATGTCACCACGAAGGTCACACCGCTGCAGCGCCGAACCGTCGTCCTGCCCGCACCAAAGACCGCGCCGGACATGACGCCCCCGCCGTCGCTCACCCCACATCAGGTCCCCCGCGTCAGCGCGCCCAGCACGACCAAGGCAAAGCCCGCATCGTCAAAGGCGCCCCGGTTTGGCGGCGGTGATCCCAATCTGGGCAAGCGCGCCGCGCGCGGCCGGTTGCCGATCGGCGCCAGCCTGGACCTGCACGGCATGTTTCAGGCGGAGGCCGAACAGGCGCTGCAGCGCTTCCTGTCCGCCGCCGCCTTTCGCGGCGAACGCGCCGTCCTTGTCATCACTGGCAAGGGTGCGCCCGATGCAACCGACGCCTATTTCGAGGAGGTGCCCCGCGGCATCCTGCGCCAACGGTTTCTTGAGTGGGTGGAACGGCCGCCCCTGCGCGGCCTGATCGGCTCGGTGCAGCAGGCCCATCAGAAGCATGGGGGCCGCGGCGCCTTCTATGTCTTCCTGCGGCAGCATTGACCTTCACTGCTGCTGTCATCAAAGCGTTGCAAAAAACCGATAGGGCCGCGGGACATCTTCGCAAAGATGCGCGTGTGCCATCGCGCATAAGGGTTTACCCATGGATATCAGCATCTGGGCCGCCATAGGCTTCGCATTCGCAGCCTATGCCGTTGTCGGAAACGACGCCTTGCAGACACTCGGTACCTTTATCGGCTCCAACCGTCATCTGCACTGGACCATCCTGTTTGCTTTTGCGGCCCTGATCCTGCTCGTGACCTTCACCTATGGCTGGCACATCAATGGCGGTGACCCTTCCTATGGCCGCCTTGCCAATGAAGCCAAATATCCGCCCATTCCGATCGAGTGGTATCACGTGCTGCCGCCGCTCGTGCTGGTGGTGATCACCCGGCTTGGCATCCCGGTATCCACAAGTTTCATGGTCCTCACGATCTTCGCGTCGGTCGGCGGTCTTGGGTCCATGCTGGAGAAATCCCTGATCGGTTACGGCGCGGCCTTCGCGACCGGCCTCGGGGCCTATCTCATCCTCAGCGGTACGGTAGAGAAATGGTTCCTGCGCAACCCGATCGACCTGCCCGGGACGTTCAGCCCTTACGGCGCCATTCTGGTGATCGGCGGCGGATTTTTCACGCTGCAGTACTACGTGTTCAACACGATCGAGGCGGCCCACACCTATTACGTCGCGATGGGCGTCATCCTTGCGCTGGAGATCATCACGACGCTGGTCGGCCTCCGCGCCCGCGGGGCCTTTTACTGGGTCGTGCTGCAATGGATCACCACCGCCTATCTCTGGTCGATCTGGCTGATCCAGGACTTCGCCAACATTTTTGTCTTCCTGCCGCGGGAGTTGACCGCCTTTGAAGGCTTTACGGCCATGGCTGTGATCATGGTGCTGCTGGCCATCACCTTTGCCAATCGCGGCGGCCCCGTTCAGCGGATCCTGCAGACCAAGTCTGCGGTGACCGATATCCGCTCTGCCACCATCATCGACTTTTTCTACGCCACCCTGCTGTTCGCCTTCAAAGAGGTCAGCAACATCCCCATGAGCACCACCTGGGTGTTCCTGGGCCTGATCGCCGGTCGTGAGTATGGCTTTGCCTTCATGACACGGGTCATCGGCATGGGCCGCGCCCTGATCGATACGGTCGAGGACGTCGCCAAGGCGTATGTGGGGATCGTCGTGTCCATCGACCTTGCCGTGGGCCTGCCTTTCATCGGCGCCCTGATCTCCCAGCACGCCACGGATGTCAGCGAGATTTTCCCTTCCCAGCGCTTCGCGATCTTCGTGCTGGTCGCAAACGTCACCCTGGTACCGGTCCTGTTCTTTGCGTTCTCAAAGCCTGAGGACCATCCCAACCAGTCCAAACTGCGCTGGGCCGTGGTGATCGCCTCCATGCTGTTGATCCTGACAGCCCTGTTCTTCTTCTTCGGTATTGGCGCCACCTGACCGGAAAGAGCATGGACGCAGCCTCCCTCGCCCCTTAGCGTGCGAAAAAAATTGGAGGATGCCCCATGCTACTGACCGCTCTGACCAGCTCTCTGTTCAGCCTGTTGGCCGCTGACCCGGTCACTGTCACTCAAGGCGATCTCGTCGGTCAGGCGGCCAATGACCAGGGCGTCACGGCCTATCTGGGCATTCCATACGCCGCTGCACCCCTTGATGATCTGCGCTTTGCCCCGCCGCAGCCCGCGCCCGCCTGGGAAGGCACGCGCGATGCGACATCGTTCGGCGACCGGTGCATGCAGCAGCCGCTCTATGGCGACATGATTTTCCGCTCGGACGCGGTGAGCGAAGACTGTCTGTACCTGAACGTCTGGACGCCGGAAGGGGCCGCGACAGATGCGGCCCTGCCGATCCTGTTCTACATTCATGGCGGCGGGTTTGTGACCGGGTCCGGCGATGAACCGCGCTATGACGGGGCGGCCCTCGCGTCCCAGGGCGTGGTAGTGGTCACGGTCAATTACCGGCTCGGCGCGTTCGGCTTCATGGCGCATCCCGATCTCGATGGCGGCAATGCCGCGCTTTTCGATCTGGCCATGGCGCTCGATTGGGTCCGACAGAACGCAAAGGCGTTTGGCGGAGATCCGGCGCGCATCACGATAGGCGGTGAGAGCGCGGGCTCCTTCGCGGTCAGCGCGCTCTTGGCCTCTCCCGTCACGCAAGACCACGTGGCAGGCGCGCTGGCCCAGTCCGGATCCATTGCGGGGATGACCCCGCCCGCTCTTGAGGCCGCGCAGGCCGATGGAGCGGCCCTGGGCGCTGCGATGGAGGCCCCTGATCTGGCCGCCCTGCGTTCGCTACCGGCCGATGCCGTACTCGAAACGGCGGCGAAGATGCGGTTCTGGCCCAGCATGGATGGTACGTTCCTGACGTCAAACCCGCGGGACGCGTTTGAAACGGGCGAGGTGGCCAATGTTCCCGTCATGGTCGGCGTGACCTCCGCCGAGATGTCGTCGGGCGCCATGCTGCAGGGTGGCCCCGCCACCGTCGACAACTTCACGACCCAGTTGAAAAATCGGTTCGGCGACAAGGCCGACAGCGTCTACGCCGCCTATGGCAGTCCTATGACCGACGCCGAAGTCCTGCGCGCAGCGCGCGATCTGGCATCCGACAGCTTTATCGGCGCAGGCACCATGCGGATGGCAGCGGCCATGAGCGAGACGGGCCGACCGGTCTATGCCTATCTGTTCGATCAGGCGCGCCCCGCCCCCAAAGAAGGCACTGGCGGCTGGACCTCGCCGGAGGGCGCGGGCCATTCCACGGACATCGAATATTTTCTCGGCACGCAGGAGCTGGCTGAGGATGTCTATGACTGGACAGCAGCGGACAAGGATCTGTCGGGCCTCATGCAGGCCTATGTCGTGAATTTCCTGAACACGGGCGATCCCAATGGCGGCAAACTGCCCGCTTGGCCGGACATGTCGGAAGGCCAACGTCTGGTGCTGAAGCCGTCACCGACCACGGAACCGGTCGAACCTGTTCTCAACCGCATTGATGCGGTGGCGGCCGCCTCGCCAGCCGCCGGGAATTAGGCGACCTGTGCCGTCTCTGGCGGCTCATCCTCGGGACGATCGAAATGCTCGGGTGGGACAGGTTTGTCCCAGCCCGGCACTTTTCCAGGCCGCGCAGCGTTCCAGCCGCTCACTTCCAGGAGGCCGGATATGAAGCTGTTGGAATTGAAGCCGTCGGACCATGCCAGCGGAATAATATCGTAATTCAGTCGGTCATTATAAGCGGCATCGGTATCGAACAGCTGTTCCACCACCGCTCGTTCAGTGCGTTTTCCAGCGGTCACGTCAGGATGCTGGATTTCTATATCGAATGTGTCGTGGAGCAGCGGGCTCAAATCAGCCTCCCGGTTCACGCCTGAGAGGAGCGACGAGAAAAACGGCATCAGGTTTTTCGGTCCGGCACCCAATGTCGCGTAGCGACGCCCATCATCCAGCGTGTTGGCAAACCGCGGATCGTCGCGAAAGGCGGGGTGATCGTCGACAATGACCATCAGATAGGCATGGTCGCGCCCAAAGAGGACCGAGTGCCCCTGCAGCCGGACCTCGACTTTCTCTGTGTCGAGGCTGGGCTCGTCACGCGGCGTGGTCAGAAGATCGATCTCATGGACGACGGCCTCGGCCCCGTGCTTTTCCGCAAGGCGCCGCAGATGGGCTGTACAGTCGGGAAATTGCAGCAGAAACGACGCCGCGAGGGCTGCATCATCCGCAGCGACGATCCGGTCCATCCGGTCTGCAATTGCTTCGTCCATCATTGTTGATAGGAGATATGACCGACGCAATGCACGGCAAGAGATTGCCAAGCCTTTTCAGAAGATTCCGGCTTGCATCTTTCGGCTCAACCGCTAAACACCGCGCCTTCGTCCGCCCCTGGCCCTGGCATGCCTCGGTGGCGGCACATCGCGTCCTTTGCGGCGCCTCTCAGAATATGGAGACCGAAATGCCAAAGTTGAAGACGAAATCAGGGACCAAAAAACGGTTCAAAATCACGGGCACGGGCAAGATCATTGCGCGCGCGACCGGTAAACGCCACGGCATGATCAAGCGGACGCCAAAGCAGATCCGCCAGAAACGCAAGGCCGTCGTGATGTCGAAAGCCGACCGCACGATCGTTCTGAAATACATGCCGTACGCGCGCTAAGGAGGTCCTGAACCATGTCACGAGTCAAAACCGGTACCGTCCGCGCCGCCCGTCACAAGAAAATTCTTAGCCAGGCCAAAGGCTATTACGGCGCGCGTTCGCGGCTGTTCCGCACGGCCAACCAGGCTGTCGAAAAAGCTGGCCAGTATGCCTATCGCGACCGCAAGGCCCGCAAGCGGGAATTCCGTCGCCTGTGGATCCAGCGGATCAACGCTGCTGTCCGCATGGAAGGCATGACCTATTCCACCTTCATGAACGGCCTTTCGCAGGCTGGCATCGAAGTGGACCGCAAAATGCTGGCCGAACTGGCCGCCCGTGAACCGGCTGCGTTCAAGGTATTTGTAGAGCAGGCGAAAAGCGCGCTCGCATAACGCGACGCTCGCCTCGCCGACACTTTCAGACCCGCTACTTCGGTAGCGGGTTTTTGCATATCAGGCCTTTCGAGTGGTTGAAGGGCCCCGCCCTGTCGGGCACTAAGACGACACATTGCAAGACGTGAGAATGACATGTCCCTGGACGACCTGAAGAGTTTGGAAGCCGACCTGATGGGCCGGATCGACGCTGCCGCCGATGAGCGCGCGCTGGAGGATATCCGCGTCGCTGCGCTGGGTAAGAAGGGCACGATTTCAGAGCGGATGAAAACGCTGGGCAAGATGACACCCGACGAACGCAAAGAAGCCGGACCGATCCTCAATAGCCTGCGTGACCGGGTCGCCACGGCGATCAGTGCACAGAAGGCCATCCTGGAACATGCTGCGATGGAAGCCCGTCTGGCGGCCGAGGCTGTGGATGTGACCCTGCCCGTGGCCAGCTTGCCTCGCGGCCGTATCCATCCTGTCTCCCAGGTCTTTGCCGAGGTTGAGGCGATCTTTGCGGAGATGGGCTTCTCCACCCGCGAAGGCCCGGACATCGAGGACGATTTCCATAACTTCACAGCGCTGAATTTCCCCGTCGGTCACCCCGCGCGGGAAATGCACGACACCTTCTTTTTTGACGAGAAGGATGACGGCAGCCGCATGGTGCTGCGGACCCATACCTCCCCGGTCCAGATCCGTACCATGATGAATGAAAAGCCGCCGATCCGGATCATCGCGCCGGGCCGGACCTTCCGTTGCGATTCCGATCAGACCCACACCCCGATGTTCCATCAGGTTGAAGGCCTCGTCATCGACAGGGACACCCATATGGGCCACCTGAAAGGCACGCTGGAAGCGTTCGTGAAGGCTTTCTTCGAGATCGACGAGCTGACCACACGGTTCCGGCCCCACTTCTTCCCGTTCACCGAGCCGTCCGCCGAAATGGATGTCGGCTATGAGCGGGATGGCGGCACGATCAAGATCGGTACCGGTGAAAAATGGATGGAGATCCTTGGGTGCGGCATGGTCCACCCCAATGTCATCCGCAATTGTGGTCTGGACCCGGATGAGTATCAGGGTTTCGCCTTCGGCATGGGCATCGATCGCCTTGCCATGCTGAAATATGGCATTCCCGACCTGCGTGATTTCTTTGCTGCCGACAGCCGCTGGCTGCAGCATTACGGATTCTAACAGGCGATGAAGCAACGCCGGATCAATACCAATACCGTCATTGCGGTGGCCGCCCTGTTTACCAGTGTGGTCGCCGTTGTGGTGGCATGGGATGAAAGCCGGTTGCTGCGGGAAAGCCAGCGTGCATCGTTCATGCCGATCCTGAATATCGAAAAGTCTGTCAGTACAGCGCCCGACGCCTTGCGGATCGAAATGGATATTCGCAATTCCGGCAATGGTGTTGCAATTGTCCGCAGCGGCGCTTTGTTGCTGGATGGTGCCCCGGTCGCGGACTATGACCGGATGGCGACGGCGACCCTGGGGCCTGATCTGGGCGCGACCGCGGACTTCAGCTGGACATCACTGCTGGGTTATTATCAGCCGACGGAGCGCAAAGAGATCCTGCGTTTCAAATGGCCTGATACGCCAGTCAATCGGACACAGCTTGAGACGTATATCGGTGAGGCCCTGCAGGACAATTCCCAGCGCCTGACCCTGCAGGTCTGCTATTGCTCCGTGTTCGAAGAGTGCTGGCAGGTACGGGACGATGCTTATGCTGAGCCTGTCCGCATCAAGACATGCCGCAGCCACGCCGATCCAATCGACCCTATCTGGCAAAGCTATACCGCCACCAGAATGAAAAGACCCACGTCAGGAGACGAGGAATGAGCCAGCCCACCGAACCCAAAGGTACGCTGCAGACGCGCACCCTGACCATGCCGGCGGATGCCAATGGTTCCGGCGATATTTTCGGTGGCTGGGTGATGAGCCAGATGGACATTGCCGGCGCCATTGGCGCAGTTGAGAAAGCCCAGAACCGTGTCGTGACGGTGGCCGTCGATTCCATGCATTTCGTGTCCGCCGTCCATGTCAGTGACATTGTCTGTTGCTATACGGATGTTGTGCGCGTTGGCCGCACATCCATCACGGTCCATGTGGAAACATGGGTCCTCCGCCAGATGCTCGGCGACCGGGTCAAAGTGACCGAAGCCGATTTTACCTATGTCGCCGTCGATGCCGATGGACGACCCACCCCGATTGAACAGACCGCCTGAGGCCGAAGATGAAATTCACCCTGTCCTGGCTGAAAAAGCACCTGCAAACCGAAGCTTCTCTCGACGACATCGCCAAGACGATGGTCAAGGTCGGACTCGAGGTTGAGGAAATTGAAAACCCTGCTGACCGGCTGAGTGCCATCACGGTCGGACATGTGGTCGCCGCTGAACCTCATCCTGATGCGGACAAATTGCAGATCTGTACCGTCGAGACCAAGGACGGCGCGATGCAGATCGTCTGCGGCGCACCGAACGCCCGCAAAGGGATTAAGGTCGCGTACGCGCCGGTGGGGACTTATATTGCCGGTCTCGACATTACGCTGAGCAAGGCGAAGATCCGCGGTGTTGAAAGCCTCGGCATGCTGTGTTCATCGCGTGAGCTCGAAGTCGGCGAAGACCATGACGGGATCATGGAACTGCCTGCCGACGCGACCGTTGGCACTCCCCTCGCCGATATTCTGGGTCTCGACAATCCCGTCATCGATTTCGAAGTGACGCCAAACCGTCCGGATACGAATGGTGTGACCGGCGTCGCGCGAGACTTAGCCGCCGCTGGTCTGGGCACTTTCATCGACAATACCGCGGCGCCAATCGAAGGCCAGTTCGAACAGCCCGTCCCGGTGATGCTTGATGCCCCTGACGCCTGCCTCGCATTTGGCGCGCGCTATATTCGCGGCGTCAAGAATGGCCCCTCGCCCAAATGGCTCCAGGATGAGCTGCGTGCCATTGGCCTGCGGCCGATCAATGCCCTCGTCGATGTGACCAATTACGTCTCTTATGACCGGGCGCGCCCCCTGCACGTCTATGATGCTGCAAAGCTCAATGGCGGCCTTCATGCGCGCATGGGCAAGGCCGGCGAGGAATTTGAAGCGCTCGACAAGAAAACCTATACGGTTGACGAGACCATGTGCGTGATCGCAGATGAGAGCCGCGTACTGGGCCTGGGCGGTATCATTGGCGGTGTCTATTCGGGGTGTACGACACAAACGACCGACGTGTTGATCGAGTGCGCCGTGTTCGACACGCTCCTCATGGCGCGCACCGGCCGCAAGACCGGGATCATTTCCGACGCCCGCTATCGCAATGAACGCGGGATCGATCCCGCATCGATCAATGACGGTCTGGAACTGGCGACGCAGCTCATTCTGGACATGTGCGGCGGTGAGCCCAGCGAAATATCGATTACGGGTGAGGCGCCGACCGAGCGGAAAGTGATCGAGTTCTCCCCGGCCAAGGTCGAAAAGCTGACCGGCATGGACGTCAGCGATTCCGACAAGGAACGTATCCTCACCGCCCTTGGCTTCGATGTGAAGCGTGGCGGCACATGGGAAGTGACCGTCCCAACCTTCCGTCCGGACATTGAGGGTCAGGCAGACCTGGTCGAGGAAATCGCCCGCATTCACGGGCTTGATCATCTGCCCACCACCACCCTCCCCGTCGAACGCAGCGTCGCAACGCCGGGTCCGTCACTGCAGAAGCAGCGGGAGCGGACCGGGCGCGTGGCGCTGGTCAATGCCGGTTATGACGAAGCCGTGACCTGGGCCTTCTGCGAGGGCGGCGTGGCAGAGGCCTTCGGTGCGACAACGCCGCTGAAGCTGTCGAACCCGATTTCGTCAGACCTCGACACAATGCGCCCCGGCGCCCTGCCCAACCTCGTCGCCGCCATCGGCCGCAATGTGGCGCGGGGTGCCAGCACGGTCAGGCTGTTCGAAATTGGCGGCCGCTACAACACCGATCAACCTTCCGGTCAGGAAAGCCTGTTGTGCGCCGTAGCCTTTGGTGCCGAAGCCAAGCTGTGGAACACGGCACCATCGGCGCCGGACGTCTTCACCATGAAGTCGCTGGCTCTGTCGACGCTTGAGGCCCTCGACGTCGCTGTCGGCAATCTGATGACCCTGCCCCAGGGTCCGGCTTATTTCCATCCTGGCCGCAAGGGCCAATTGGGACTGGGACCTAAAAACATCATCGCCCAGTTCGGCGAGATTCATCCCGCTGTCCTGAAGAGCATGGATGTGGCGGGTCCGGTGGCCGCGATGGAAATCTTCATCGACAACATCCCGGCACCAAAAAACAAGGGTGCACGGACGAAGCCAGCGCTGAACGCGTCTGCGCTGATGCCCGTTCGTCGGGACTTCGCCTTTGTCGTGAAGGACGATGTCAAAGCCGAAGCGCTATTGAAAGCCGTCCGCGGCGCGGACAAAAGGCTGATCAGCGCTGTCCGGCTGTTTGATGTCTATCAGGGGACGGGCGTGCCCGAGGGTCACAAATCCATTGCGCTGGAGATCACGCTGCAGCCAACGGACAAAACCCTGACCGATGAGGAAATCGATGCTGTTGCCCAACGCGTGATCGCCCAGGCAACGAAGGCTGTGGACGCCACTTTACGCGGCTAGGGTTCAGTCTTGAGGGTCTTGGCGCTTTGACCGCGCCCGGACCCTCTCCACCGCCGTGCGCCCCAACGCGCCCTTTACCCGCGCCCGAAAACGGGCGGACACTGACAGGCGCGCAATATCCCTGGCATCGGTCGGCACCGGGACGGCATCTTTCGCATCGGTCCCCCGGATGCCGAGAAGGCCGGTATTCCCCGGTGCGCCCTTTTCACTGTTCAGGCCGAACCAGTAAATCACGATGCCGCAGGCCATCAGCAGGCCAAGAAATGCAATGCCGCCCATGGGGCCTCCTTCTCCAGGTCTATGCCTGCACTTAACATGCCAGACGGCTCAAACACCGCTAGGACATGAACCTCGCGCCAAGGAGTTTGATCATGACTGTCTATACCGACCGCTGGGCCCTCGTCACCGGCGCTTCATCTGGCATCGGCCGCGCTTTTGCGTTGGAGCTGGCGAGACGCGGCGCCCATGTCGCAATCACCGCTCGCCGCGAGGAGGCACTGCTGGCCCTCGCGTCAGAGATTGAGGCGCTTGGGCGTTCCGCCATGGTCCTGCCGGGAGATCTGTCTGATGCGGAGACGCCCGGCGCGCTGATCGGCGCAATGGAGGCGGCCGACCGGGCACCGGACATCCTGGTCAATAATGCTGGCTACGCGATTGGTGGCGGATTTGCCGGGACAAGCTGGAGCGGCCAGTCCCGGTTTCTGCAGGTCATGATCAAAGCGCCGGTTCAACTGGCGCACCTCACCTACGGCAAGATGCTGTCGCGGGGCTATGGCCGCATCATCAACGTGGCCAGTGTGGCGGGGATGATCCCCGGCGGGCCAAGCCACACCCTTTATGGAGCCACCAAAGCGCTCCTGATCAATTTCAGCCAGGCCCTGGCCGCGGAGGCCCGCGGGCGAGACGTCAAGATCAGCGCCCTGTGTCCCGGTCTTGTGGTCACCGGTATCTATGCGGATGATATGAAGGAAAAGCTGGAGCGCCTGCCCAGTTTCGTCAAAATGTCGCCAGAGAAGGTCGCGTCAAAGGCGCTCGATGCCGTTGAGCGCGACCACACTGTTTTCGTCCCGGGACTGTTCAACAAAACCGTGATGGCGCTTGCCCATCTGCTGCCGCGCAGCTGGGCCGAAGGCATCATGGCGCGTCAGCCGCGCATTTCGTCTTCCGGTGGCTGATCATCATTGTCATCGGGCAGGATGACGGTGACCCGCCCCGCAGCAAGATCGACATGGGGTACCGCTTCGCGAGTAAACGGCACCATAACTGGGCCTTTCCTGTCCGGCACATCGACCAGTTCAAGAATATCGCCCGCCCCATAATTGACCGCAGCCCTCACCTTGCCGGCAGAGTCGCCGCTTTCAGTAAACGCAGCCAAGCCTTCCAGGTCGGTCAGGTAGAACTCGTCCTCATCGGCAGGAGGCAGGACGGAACGGCGGACATGCAGCAGGGTGCCGCTATAGGCATCGCAGTCCTCACGCGTCCGGATTTCCGGCGCGCGCACGATGAAAAGACCCGGCTTAACCTCCTGCCCTACACGGACAGTCAGGGTACGGCCCTGCGCATCGGTCAGCGGGCCGTAATCCCCGATGGCGGCAGGATCAGCGGTAAAGCTGCGGATCTTGAAGTCCCCCCGCACACCGTGGGGGCCAGCAAACTGGCCCACCACGATGAGGGGATCGGCCGGTGACGGCTTGGTCGATGCCATCTGCCGGTCTCCGGTTTACTCGGCGTCTTCTTCAGCCGGGGCTTCTGCTGCAGCTTTAGCAGCTTCGGCAGCGGCTTCTTCAGCAGCCTTTTTCTCTTCGATGCGCTCGAGCGCTTTCTTGCCAGGCTTGCCCTTGTTCGGGTTGTCGCCGTGCGACCATTTCACAAGATCAAGAGCGCCGAGGAAGCGAGCAACACGATCCGTTGGCTGCGCGCCGTGGTCGAGCCAGTATTTCGCCCGCTCAGCATTGATCTGAATGCGCTGTTCGCTGTCCTTGGCGAGAAGCGGGTTGTACGAACCGATTTTCTCGATGAAGCGGCCATCACGCGGCATGCGCGCATCAGCAACGACGATTGAGTAGTAGGGACGTTTCTTGGCGCCACCACGGGCCAGACGAATTTTCAAAGACATGGAATTTCCTTCGTTTCTATTCGGCTTCGATGATGACGTTGCCGTCATCGGTTAAGGTTCGACCATCCATCGCGCAGGCCCGATAAACGGCCTCGTCTGCGCGGCGCACGGCGAAATTGGCCTCGCGGCGGTCAAGCGGGGTTGCGTCCTTGTCCAGGCGGACAAAAAAGCTGACCTCGCCAGTTCCATCGTTGAGGGTTCGAACGATGCCGGTGACCGGCAAATCCTTGTTGAAGAGGGCTTCGAGGCGATCTGCCCCGTCGGACTGGCCCGGCGCCGCCTTCACGGCAAAACCGTCGGTGGCCAGCAATGCCTGCTGGGCACAGCTCACGGTGATCGGCGCCTGAAGATAGTTCATGGCGCTGATGACGTCGGGTTCAGCCCCGATCGTCGCGCAGCCCGTCATCAGCACCAGTCCGGATAGGGCAAGACGGCTCATTTCTTCTTGGGTCCCCCAAGGCCGGGCAGACCACCCAGCTTGGACAGATCCGGCAGCTCTCCCTGCCCACCGCCCAGGCCCGGCAAACCGCCGCCGCCCAGACCACCCGGTGGCAGGCTGCCACCCATGCCGCCCATACCTCCCATGCCCGCCATGCCGCCGCCGAGCATCTTGGCCATATTGGCCGCCATGCCGCGTTTGCCGCCCTTGCCGACCTTCTTCATCATGTCCGCCATGGCGGCGTGGGATTTCAGGAGCTTGTTCACATCCTGCACCTGAACGCCTGCGCCTGCCGCCACGCGCCGCTTGCGCGACGCGTTCATGATCTTGGGCGACTTGCGCTCCTTTTTGGTCATGGAGGTGATGATAGCTTCCTGCTGGCGGATCTGCTTGTCTTCAAAGCCCCCCGCCGCCGTCACGGCATCTTTCATCTTTCCCATGCCTGGCATCAGGTCGAGAATTTTGCCCATGCCGCCCATCTTGCGCATCTGGACGAGCTGTTCACGCAGATCATCAAGGTCGAATTCACCCTTGGCCAGGCGCTTGGCGGCTTTCTCCGCCTTGTCCTGATCCATCTGCTCGGAAGCCTGTTCCACAAGCGAAACGATATCGCCCATGCCGAGGATACGGCCCGCCATACGCTGGGGGTCGAAGACGTCGAGAGCATCGAGTTTTTCGCCCACACCGGCAAACTTGATCGGCGCACCGGTCACGGCCCGCATGGACAGGGCAGCACCACCGCGCCCATCACCATCCAGCCGGGTGAGAACTACGCCGGTTACCGGCACACGCGCCTTGAACTTCTCGGCGGTCTGGACGGCGTCCTGACCGGTCAGGGAGTCGAGCACCAAGAGTGTTTCGGCAGGGTTCGTCCGGCTGTGGATCTGCTGGACTTCCTCCATCAGCTGTTCGTCGATGGACAGACGGCCGGCGGTGTCGAGAATGACAACATCGTGGCCGCCAAGACGGGCCGCTTCCATGGCGCGCTGGGCAATCTGGACCGCCGTCTGACCGGCGATGATCGGCAGGGTCTGGACCTCGGCCTGTTCACCCAGGACCTTCAACTGCTCCATGGCGGCGGGACGGCGGGTGTCGAGCGACGCCATCAGGACACGTTTCTTGTCCCGGGTTTTCAGGCGGAGAGCCAGCTTCGCACTCGTAGTCGTCTTACCGGAGCCCTGAAGACCGACCATCAGGATCGCCACCGGCGGGGCCTTGGCGATGTCGAGTTCGTGGGCGTTGTCGCCGCCGCCGAGCGTATCGATCAGGACATCGTGGACAATCTTGACGACCTGTTGGCCGGGCGTGACCGAGCGCAGCACTTCATGCCCGACCGCGCGCTCCTTGACCTTCGCGATGAATTGACGCGCCACCGGCAGCGCCACATCGGCCTCCAGCAGGGCGATGCGCACTTCGCGCATGGCCTCTTCAACGTCTTTTTCGTTCAGCGCGCCGCGGCCACGCAGTTTGTCAAAGACACCAGAGAGGCGGTCAGAAAGACTATCGAACATCAATTCACCTTCATATCAGCCAAACGACAATTGCCGCCGCGAGGGCGTTACCCTGGCGGCGGGACATCCCCGGCCTCGTCCTTGCATATGGGTGCTTACCCGTGATCGCGAAGGGGTCGTGCCGGTAGACGCGCAGATCCTTTGCGCTGACCGAAATTTGAGGTCGGCTTATGCGCAGAACATGAGAAAAGGTCAATAGACGCCGAAAAGGCAGGAAAAGTCGCAGCGCATGTGATTGTGTTCACAAAGCGTTTCGTTAATTGTGGCACATCGAACTTGCCAAACTATAGGGCGGGAGAGGTCCCAGGTGTTGTTTGTTGTGCGCCTGAGACGATATGGTGCGTTAGGTCGAGGATAATCAATTTTTATGAGTGCAAATTTGCCGTTGGACAGGTCCGGATTCTCGGCCGGAGCTTTCTTCAAGAATAACCGCTATCGCACGATTGCCATTGTTCTTGTTTCGATCATTGCGGTTGTTGCATTTGCCTTTTGGGCAGCTCTGGGCAACCTCTGGTTCCGGTGGGGCCAGGCCCAGGAACTGAACCACTCTTACTTCCTGCCGCTCGTCGCTGGCTGGATGCTGTGGGAGCGTCGCCGTATCCTGCCCATGAGCGCGGGCAAACCCAGCCTGTTTGGCCTGATCCCGATGATCGGCGGCTGCCTCCTCCTCTATGTGGGCGCCCTGACGCATATTTTCCTGCTGCAGCATTTGGGCTTCATGGCGATCCTCGTGGCATTGCCGCTCATGCTTGGCGGCTTTTCACTGTTCGCGGTGATGATTGTCCCGATCGCGTACATGATCTTCATGATCCCGCCGCCCTATTGGGTCATCACGGTCCTCTCTGGCAAATTCCAGCTGATGTCTTCGTCCCTCGGCGTCGACATGATGCGGCTGTTCGACATTCCCGTTTATCTCAGCGGCAACGTCATTGAACTGCCCTCCACCAAGCTGGCAGTCGTCGAGGCCTGTAGCGGTCTGCGTTACCTCTTCCCGTTCCTCAGCCTTGGCGCCCTTGCCGCGTATTTTTACACAGGTCCCCTCTGGCAGCGGATTATCATCTTCC
The DNA here is from genome assembly GCF_032930845.1 of Parvularcula sp. LCG005. Classification (GTDB taxonomy): domain Bacteria; phylum Pseudomonadota; class Alphaproteobacteria; order Caulobacterales; family Parvularculaceae; genus Parvularcula. The sequence continues at coordinate 2,981,359 of NZ_CP136758.1, forward strand.
TGACCACCATTCCGATCACGATCCTGATGAACTCGGTCCGGATCGCTCTGACCGGTATTCTCATCGAGAAAGTGGGCGGCAACCACACTGAAGGCTTCCTGCACATGTTTGAAGGCTGGATGGTCTTCCTTCTGTGTATCGCGATGCTGGTTGGCGTGATCTGGATTTTCACCCTCATGCGCGGCCAGAAGAACCCGCTGGTCTTTGTGAGCGTCGACGACGTCAAGCCAGCCAATCCAACCGGCGTGTGGACCGAAAAGCTGTTCATCCGCAACGGCATCATCACGGTGGTTCTGGTTCTGCTTTCCGGCGTTTTTGCCCATGGTGTGCTGCAGCGTCAGCTGATCATTCCTGAGCGTGAACCACTGCAGGTTCTGCCGCTGGAGTTCCCGGATTACAGTGTCCGCGAGACAGCCCTGACCATGGATGTGGAAAACGTGCTGGGTGCCGATGACTACATCGTCATGGATATGCGCAATGATGAGGGCGACCTCCTCAATATCTACATTGCCTATCTTGAGGCCCAGCGTGACGGACGCTCATGGCATTCGCCCATGCAGTGCCTGCCGGGCGGCGGATGGCAGATCCAGAGCCGGGATATCGTTCCTGTCACCCGTGCAGACGGTCGGACCTATCACCACAACCGCATGATCATCCAGCAGGGTGAGAATCGCCTGCTCGTCTATTACTGGTACGATCAGCGCGGCCGCAAAGTCGCCAACGAGTTCATGATGAAGTTCACGGTCATGTACGATGCGGTGACGAAGCACCGGTCCGATGGTGCCATGGTGCGCATCATGACGCCGGTTCTGGCATCGGAAACACTCGAACAGGCAGAAGCACGTCTTGAAGCCTTGCGTGTTCGGCTGGAACCGCTACTGCCGAAATATGTCCCTGAATAAATCTCTGCGCGTCCTGCTTGTCGGGCCGAATGCATCAGAAAACATGGGGGGAGAGGCCATCCTCCCCCTCCACTGGCTGCGCGAGTTGCGCCAGCGCGGCGTCGATGCCGAAATCCTGACCCACGCACGGTGCCGCGAGGAACTCATGGCCTCGCGCTATGCCGACATGCCGATCAGGTTTGTCGAGGACGCGCCGCTGGAGAAAGGCATCTACCGCCTGATCAAGGACAAGCCCACGGCGATCCGTGAGCTCGGCCTGCAGGTTCTGGCAATGATCACCAATCTGCGTCTCGGTGCGGCGGTGAAGGCGGCCCATAAAAGTCAGCCCTATGATCTCATCCATCAGGTGATCCCCGTGGCGCCAAAGGCGCTGGTCTTCTCCAAGCTGGATGGCGTCCCCCTTATCTGTGGCCCAATGAACGGCAACATGTCCTACCCCGATGGATTCGAGGCAAGTCATGGGGCCGGCACCGGCAAGCTGAAACGCCTGCTGACCGGTCTGACCACGCTTGGCCATTTCGTTTTTCCATCGAAACGAAACTCATCTCGCCTGATCGTTGCGAACCGGCGCACAGCCTCGGGCCTGCCCGACAATGCCCCTCAGGATCGGGTCGTCGAGCTGGTAGAGAACGGCGTGGATCTCGACCGCTGGGTCATGCCGAAGGCGACCACACCGGCGGAGCCGACCTTTGTCTTCGTTGGCCGGCTGGTCCACTGGAAGGCGGTGGATATTCTGCTGCGGGCCTTTGACCGCCTGCCACCCCAGACGCATCTGCAGATCATCGGCCAGGGCGCCGACCGCGAGAAGCTCGAGGCGCTGGCCGCCTCCCTTCCATCAGCAGCACGCATTTCCTTTCTGGGACAGATGCCGCAGTCAGAGGTGCGTGAACATATGGCCGCGGCGACGGCGCTCGTGCTGCCCAGTGTCTGGGAGTGCGGCGGGGCCGTGGTGCTGGAGGCCATGGCCTGTGCAAAGCCCGTCATCGCCACGGCATGGGGCGGACCTTGCGACTACATCACCGAGGATACAGGCATTCTGGTCCCGCCCCTATCGCATGACGCCCTGATCCAGGGGTTGTCAGAGGCCATGACCACGATCGCCGCTGATCCGGCAAAAGCCGAGGCGATGGGCCAGGCAGGACGCGCGCGCGTCGAGACGACATTTTCCTGGTCGGCAAAAGCGGATGAAATGATGACCATCTATCGCGATGTTCTCGCAGAGCATCCCGCGACAGGTTCGGTGCGAGCGTCTTGATCCGGCACCGATGCCGCGGCAGGTAGCCGTTTTCAGATACAAAACAAGTTGGTGGATGTGAACACTCTGCAGCAACCTGACGGCCGGTCATTTCATCGTCGCGACCATCAGAAAGCCGACGGTCGCATGCTGTATCTGTACGGGTACGACATGCCAAAGGGCGAACCCCGACCCGATAGCCTTGAAGGCGCAGGCCCCGGTGCGGAGCTGCGCTGGCACCCGTTGCGTGGGGAATGGTCCGTCTATGCCGCGCACCGCCAGAACCGGACCTTCATGCCATCGAAGGCCGATGACCCCTTGGCCCCCACCACGCCTGACGGGCCGCTGACGGAAGTCGAGTTTTCTGATTTCGAAGTCGCAGTGTTCCAGAACCGCTTTGCCAGTCTTCACCCCGATGCCACGATGCCCGAGGCGATGCCGCCCGGGACCGACGGCGGCGCAGCCAATGGCGATTGCGAAGTGGTCGTGTTCTCTCCTGAAGCGGAGGGAAATTTAGGGACGCTTGATCAGGACCGACGGCGCCTGCTCGTCAGTGTGTGGAATGATCGTTACGAGGCGATGTCAAAGCGTGGTCTGGCTTACACGATGCCATTTGAAAGCCGCGGTGCAGAAGTGGGCGTCACGCTGCAACACCCGCACGGCCAGATTTATGCCTTTCCCTTTATCCCGCAGGTCCAGAAGGTGGCGGCCGATGCCTTTGCCGATGGCTATGACCTCGGAGCACCGCTGGAAGACTGGTTCCCGACTTATGGTGTCGAGCGCGCAGGGCCGTTGATGGCGATTGTCCCGCCCTATGCCCGCTATCCCTATGAGGTTTGGATCACCGGCGCCCGTCGGGTGGCAGGCCCGTGGGAATATACCCCGGAAGAGTTTGATGCGTATGCTCATCTTCTCGGCAGCGTGACCCGATGCTATGACGCTCTGTTCGGTCAGGCGACACCGACAATGATGAGCCTGCAGGCCGCACCGAAGGGCTATGACGGCAGCTTCCATTTCTGGACACAGTTCTTCTGCCTGTTGCGTGCACCCGGTCGGTTGAAATATCTCGCCTCGGTTGAACAGGCGACCAGTGTCTTTACGGTCGATGTGATGCCTGAACAGGCGGCCAAACAATTGCGGGAAATCCTATGAAGACGTTCACAGACTATTTTGGTCACGATCCCGCAGTGAGCGTGCGCGTGCCGGGCCGCGTCAATCTGATTGGCGAGCACATTGACTATACGGGCGGTACGGTGCTGCCCACACCGATCCCGCGCTTCCTGAACCTCGCCATGTCACCCGGCTCACAGAACGTACGGATTGCCTCGACGCGATTTGAAGAGATTGTTGAGCGGCCCCTGACCGATCAACTGAACGGTCACTGGTCGGACTATGCCCTGGCCGGGCACCGCATGGCCGTGGCGCGCGGGCTGTTGTCCGGTGGCGCAGAGTACTGGATTGATAGCGACGTCCCCCACGGCGCGGGCGTTTCGTCCTCAGCCGCGCTGCTGGTCGCTTTGCTGAAGGCGGCATCGGAACAGTCCGTCGAAGACATTGATCCCAAGACCATCGCCCTGTGGGCGCAGGCGGTCGAGAGCGACGATATCGGCATGCCGTGCGGAATCATGGATCAGATGGCTGTGGCGCTGGGTGAGCCGGGTCAGGCCCTCGCGCTGAACACGGCCGATCTGTCGACCGACCTTATTCCCCTGCCCCCATCTGTCGCCTTTCCCGTCTATCATTCGGGGCTTACCCGTGCGCTGGCCGATGGTCAGTATGCGTCCCGCCGCAAAGCGATCGAAGACGCCAAGACCGCGATTGGGCTTGAGAACATCAGCCTCGCCAGCGATGAGCAGCTGGAGCAGATCAACGCCCTGCCAGAGCCAGCAGCAAAGCGAGCGCGGCATGCTGTCACCGAGCACCGCCGGGTCATGGAGGCGGTTGACGCACTGAAGGCTGGGGACACGGAGCGGTTTGGTGCGCTGATGACCGAAAGTCATGTCAGCATGCGCGATGATTTCGAGATCACGGTCCCGGCCATGGACCGTATGGCCGAACGCGCAGTGGCTGCCGGGGCCTATGGTTCGCGCCTGACCGGAGGCGGCTTTGGCGGCTGCTTTGTGTCCTGTGTCCCGCTGGAGCGCCTGTCGGCGTGGAAGGACGAGATGGAATCAGCCTTCCCTGACATTCGTCTCATCACAGATGGTGTCACCACCGACTAGGCGTCAAACCGGCCGAGCTGTTCATTTTTCTTCAAAGAGGCAGCGGGGATCACACGCCCGTTCATGACGCCGTACACACCATGGTCCAGAGCCTGGGCCGCGATGATGGCGCCGCCCAGATTGAATCCGGCGTCGGAAACGAAGAGGGAGAATGGCCGCATGGCGCCCGTCAGAACAATCGTCTTGCCAAGGTTTCGCTTGGCCAGAAAATGGGCCGTCTGGTCCATGGTCGACGTGCCGTGGGTAATGACGATCGCCTCTTCCTTAGCCGCCATGACGCGCTCGAGGATCAGCTGCCGATAGGTTTCCGTCATCTCAAGGCTGTCGATCTGGAACAGCTGCTCAACCGCCGGAAAATAGCACCGTCCGTTATCCAGTACCTCTGGCACTTGGCTTTTCCCTTGCCCAGCGAATGCAATATTCTCAGTTCGCCAGTCATGGACTTTGTCGAGTGTACCACCAGTGGTCAGAATGCGGACAGGTTTCATTCCTTGGCCTTTTGCCTGAAGATCTCTTCGTTCAGGCCGCCTTCCCATTTTGCCACTGCCGTCGCAACCGCTGCGTCACCGGTGACATTGGTCATGGTCCGCATCATGTCGAGGAGGCGGTCAAACGGGAAGACAAGGGCGATGATCAGAACCGCCTGCTCCGTCGTGACGCCAAAGGTGGCGAGGACCGCCACGGCGAGAAACAGGCTGGCCGATGGAATCCCCGCGACACCGACGCTGGTCGCCGTGGCCGTGACGGCGATGGCCACATAGTCACCCAAGGTAAGGTCCATGCCGAGAGCCTGTGCCGCGAACAGGGCCACGAGACCGAGATAGATGGAAGTACCATCCATGTTGATGGTCGCGCCGATGGGCAGGGTTGAGCCGGCGATCGACCGATCAACCCCCAAATTGTGGTTCACGTTGGAGATGGTCACCGGCAGGGTCGCTGAGGAGCTGGCCGTTGAATAGGCGGTACCCATGGCGTCCGCGATACCGCCAAGGAACCGGAAGAAGGGCAGTCCGAGCAGTACACGAATGATGCCGCCATAGACGAACACCATCTGCACCACGCAGGCCACATAAAGCGCGAGGGTCAACTTCGCCAGATTTTCCAGGATCGCCAGTCCTTGCGTCCCCAGCACCCAGGCCATCAGCGCAAAGACGCCATAGGGCGCGAGCGCCATCACGAAATTGGTCAGTTTCAGGATCGCTTCAGCGGCCGACTCCATGGTCTTGCCAATGGCTTCTTCGCCCTGTCCCGAGGCGATGATCGCGATACCAAACAGGATGGCGAAAAAGATAATGGGCAGGATATCCCCCGTCGCCAAAGACTCGACTGGATTTGAAGGGATCACATCGAGCAGCTGTTGCACAGCGGAGCGCTCTGCCTCTGCGGCGGCGCCAAGCCGTTCCATGATCTGTGCCTGGGCCGCACCGCTGTCGGCCGATTGATAGTCGACACCATTGCCCGGCTGAAAAACGATGCCGGAGATAATGCCGATCACAACCGCAAAAACGGTCGTGCAGAGATAAAGACCGATGGTCTTGAGCCCGAGGCCACCGAGGCGTTTGGGATCGCCCATGGAAATGACGCCACCCACGATGGTCGTGAACACCAGCGGTACAATAAGCATACGGATGAGTTTGATGAACGCATCGCCGAGCGGTTTGATGCTCGCGGCGGTGTCGCCAAAAATATAGCCGACGATGCCCCCGGCGATCAGGGCAATAATAACTCGAAGCCAGAGCGGCAGGCGCAGCACCCGCCCCAGAAAGAAGAGGACGGCAAAGACTGCAAGAGTGATGATCCAGAAGAGTGGCGCCGTGGGCTGTTCCACAAATACGCGTCCAAAGTCGCTCAGGCCATTCATCGAAAGATCCTTTGTTCGTCGGCAGAGATGTCGCAGGGAGGCTCAGGCCAGAAAAATGGGCGACCCGCGAAGGTCGCCCATTTTGGCGTTACCAATCAAGGCCCAGTTCGTTCGCAAAGTAGACGAACTGCAGCGCAAGGCGCGTGGCCAGCTGATCCTGGTTGGCAGCGGCGCCGTGGCCGCCTTCGATGTTTTCGTAGTACAGGAATGGATATCCGTACTCGGCCATCTTCCGCGCCATCTTGCGGGCATGGCCCGGATGGACGCGGTCGTCCTTGGTCGAGGTGAAGAAATAGGGCCGTGGATAGTCCACGCCTTCCTTCAGGTTCTGGTACGGGCTGATCGTTTCAAGAAAGGCCCGTTCTGCCGGAATATCCGGGTTGCCGTATTCACCCATCCAAGACGCACCGGCCAACAGCTTGTGATAGCGCAGCATGTCGAGAAGCGGCACACCAATGCCGACGGCTTTATAGAGATCTGGCCGCTGGGTCATCGAGACCCCCATGAGCAGACCGCCGTTCGAGCCGCCGAGAATGCCCAGCTGCTCGGTGGTCGTGATCTTCTTCTCGATCAGGCTTTCCGAAACCGCGAAGAAATCATCATAGATGAGCTGACGCTTTTGCTTCAGACCAGCCTGGTGCCATTCGGGACCAAACTCGCCGCCGCCCCGGATATTGGCGATGACGTAGATACCGCCATTCTCCAGCCACAGCTTACCGGTGGTGGCGGAGTATTGCGGCAGGATCGAAATCTGGAAGCCACCATAGCCGTACTGGATCGTCGGCGCAGGACCGGCGTCCAGCACATCCGTTTTGCCCATAACGAAATACGGGATGGCCGTGCCGTCGGAGCTGATCGCTTCGAACTGCCGTGTTTCAATGCCGTCCGTGTTGAAGAACGCCGGCGTTGATTTGATCGGTTTTGGCGCTTCGCCCTTTTCGACAAAGTACAGTGTCTCTGGCGTCGTCGGGTTCTCATAATAGACAAGCATATTGCCGGTCTCATCATCGACCGACGACACGGACACGACGCCCGCATCGGGCAGGTCCACGGCCTTTTCGACCCAGGATGTACCGTCATGCTGCAGGGTGATGATCTTGCCATTGATATTGTCGAGCAATTTCAGGGCGATCATGTCGTTGGCGGTCGAGATGCCGTCGACGGCAACGCGGTCAGCGGGTTCGTAGACCAGCTCAACGCTCTCATCGGCAGGGTCGAACGCGACCACGGAACCGATCTTGTAGGTCGAGCCGCCATAGGCCCAGTTTTCATTCAGGCTGAGAATGATCTTGTCATCCACAAGACCGGAGAAGTCCGATTTCAGCGGGAACGGCATCTTTTCATAGCTGCCATCATCCTGACGCAGGTAAATCTCGAACTCGTAGAAATTGAGCGCCTTGGACACACCGGCAACCGTCTTGCCATCCTTGTGGGAGGCAAAAGGCCATACGCCCATGTCTGACTTTTCGATCTCGAACACCACCGGGGCATCTTCGATCGCCGTCCCGCGCTGCCACTCCCGGATCTGACGGGCGTAACCGGAATCGGTCACCGTCTCTTCACCCAGATTGGTCCCGACGAGCAGGCTGTCCTGGCTTAGCCACGCGGCGGATGATTTGGCCTCGGCCAGATCGAAACCGTCTTCGACAAACGCGCGCTCTGAAATCAGATATTCGCGTTTGACCGCAGCGTCCGAACCGCCGCGGGAGAGGGTCATGATGCAGCGATCATAGTCGGGCTCGAGGCAGCTGGCGCCTTCGTAGACCCAGTTCTCGTCCTCTTCCTTGGCCAGCGCGTCGATGTCGAGAATGACATCCCAATCCGTGCCGCCAGCAACGTAGTCGGTGATGGGCATACGGCGCCAGATTCCGCGCACATGCTCGTCATCCTGCCAGAAATTATAGGCATACCCGCCGCGCAGGGCCGCTGATGCAATGCGCTCATCCGAGGTGAGGATGCTTTTCGCTTCGTCGAGAAGCGTTTGATAGTGCGGATCGCTCTGCAGCTCTTTCAGCGAGCGTTCGTTCTGTTCGCGGACCCAGGTCAGGGCGCGGTCGCCCTCGACCTCCTCAAGCCACAGGAAAGGATCGTCGCTGGTCATTTCGCTTTGGGCCATGTCGGTCTTTGTCTCTTGTAGAGCCGGATCAGCAGCCAGACTGGTGCCGCCGACTGCGGTCAACGCAGCTGAAGCGCCCAGCAACAGGCTGCGCAGGTGGAAGGTGTGGTTCATCGAAAGTCCCTTGGGGGTTACGAATGTAACCACACACTACCCTGTCATACCGTCGCGGCAAGTCGTCATGATGTGACGTTTGGCGACAGAACCGCCAGTTTGCCCTATTGGACTTCGGGCATGATCACGACGGGCCGCAGATTGGTCACGACCTGGCGCGCGTCATAGGCCGTTGGCTGGTCCGCGGGCTTTGGCCCTTTACCCATCAGGATATAAGCCATGGCGGAGTACCGGTTGCGTTCCCGGATGCTGATGTCATCGTCGAACGGTCCCCAGCGATAGCCACGACCATAGTAGGGAAAGGGTCGACCCAGTCCGTAATAGCCCCAAGGATCGCGGGAGCCGGTGTAGGTTGTGGATTTCTCTGTCTCGTCCTCGACCACGAGGAAATAGTCATACCCATTCTCCAACGTGACCTCGGCGGAGCGATAAAGAAGATAGTTCTCGACGGTCTCGCGGTCGGTCAGGGAATTGCCGCGGAAGGTGATGCGGAAACGGTTGTCTTCAATCCGCTGCTCGGAAAACCCGTAACCGCTCTGACTGTCGGCCGCCGCAGCATAGGGCGTGGATGTCGAACAGGCGGCCAGTCCCAGAGATATGGCGCTCAGCACGGCGAGGGAGACGAAAGGAATACGGGTCATGATGGTCCTCCTGCGACAGTGCGACGATCCGCACTATATGGGTCGGCGACATTGCCTTGTCTTCCCCACTATAACGCCCCTAGCACACATCATGGATGACCAAATCGACATATCGGTAAAACATGACGCCCTGCCCGCCAGCCATCCCCCTGTCAGGTTGGGTCGGGTCGGCGTTCTGCTCGTCAATCTCGGCACACCGGATAAGGCCGATGCTGCCTCCGTTCGCCGCTATCTGCGGGAGTTTCTGTCCGATCGCCGCGTGGTGGATTATCCCCGCGCGTTCTGGCTGCCGGTTCTGTACGGCGTGATCTTGAATACCCGTCCGGCGAAGACGGCAAAACTCTATCAGTCCATCTGGCACGAACCCACCGATGAGAGTCCTTTGCGGTATTACACCAGGGGCCAGGCGGAAGGTATCGCTGAGATTCTTGGCACCGGTGTGACCGTCGACTGGGCGATGCGCTACGGTAATCCCTCCATCGGCTCGCGGATCGATGCGCTGAAAGCGGAAGGGTGCGACCGTATTCTGGTGGTCCCGCTCTATCCTCAATATTCCGCCACCACCACGGCCACCGTCGTCGATGCCGCGAGCGCGCATCTGAAGACCATGGCCTGGCAACCGGCCCTGCGCATTGCGCCGGCCTTTCACGATGCGCCGGGCTATATTGCCGGATTGGAGGCGTCGATGAGGGCGCATGTCCCCGCCGATGCCGAGCGGGTCATACTGTCATTCCATGGTATTCCTGAGCGGTATTTCAAAGCCGGTGATCCCTATCACTGCCACTGCCAGAAGACAGCGCGCCTTCTGCGGGAGCGGATGGGGTGGAGCGAGCAGTTTGCCCCCCTCGCCTTTCAGTCGAAATTTGGCCCGGAAAAGTGGCTGGAGCCATCGACCGAAAGCCTTGTCGTCAAGGCCGCCGAAGAGGGCCTGAAATCGATCGCCATTGCTGCCCCGGCATTTGTTTCGGACTGCATCGAGACGCTCGAAGAAATCGGGATCCAACTGCGCGAGACGTTTGAGGAGCACGGCGGCAAACATCTGACAGCCATCCCCTGTCTGAACACCGATCCGCAATTCGTGGAGTTTCTCGCCAATTTTGTTCAGAATGAGCTGGGCGGCTGGGTCGAGCCCTCCATGGCGTAAGGGATCGATCCACATGATCCAGTTCTACGTTTCAGCTGATTTTGACCTCCCCCTGCCCGACGGACACCGTTTTCCCGGGCAGAAATACGGCATGTTGAAACGCTATCTGCTCGAGCACGACATTCTGACACCGGCGCAGGTCCTGACGTCACCGCGTGCAGATCGTGATGTGCTTCTCACGGCACATAGCGTCGACTATGTTGACCGGCTGACCGACGGGACGATTGATCCAAAGATCATGCGACGCATCGGCTTTCCGTGGTCGGAGCAGATTCCCCGGCGGGGTGAGCGAACGGTGGGCGGAGCCCTGGCGGCGGCATGCCTTGCCCTGAAACATGGTCTGTCCGGCCAGATGGCCGGCGGCACTCATCATGCGCATCGCGACGAAGGCGCGGGCTTTTGCATCTATAACGACATGGCGGCAGTCTCTCTGACCCTGTTGAATGAAGGCGCCGTTGACCGCGTTGCCATCGTCGATCTTGATGTTCATCAGGGGGACGGAAATGCATCGATCCTGGCGGAGGATCCGCGGGTCTTCATTCTTGATCTTCATGGCGCCAAAAATTTCCCCTTCAGGAAAGTCCCCAGTGGCTATGATGTTCCGCTACCGGACAATATGTCGGACGGGGATTATCTCAGCGTCCTCGATGAGCATCTGCCCGCCGTCTGGGCCTTCGCACCCGATCTTGTTCTTTATCAGGCGGGTGTCGACAGCCTGTTCAGTGACCGGCTGGGCCGCCTTGATCTGTCCTTTGACGGATTGATGGAGCGTGACCGGATGGTGCTGGAGGGTTGCCGTCAGCGCGGCATCCCCTGTTCCATGGCGATTGGCGGCGGCTACGCAGAACCTATTGAGGACACCGTCCTCGCCTATGCCAACACCTATCGCGTGGCAAAATCGATCTACGGATTTTAGCGGTTGATATAATCCCGCAGAGCGGCGCTGAACTCAGTCACCTGATCGTCCGTCGTCATATAGCTGGTCACGAAGCGACGGAGTTTGCCTTTATAGGGATCGCCAGGCTGGATCCAGTCATAGAAGGTCGCGCCCTGTTCTTTCAGTGTACTGACGAGATCGTCCGGCATTGTCACGAAAACTTCGTTGATCTCCGTGGGATGGACTAGGGTGCACACCCCTGACGCGGCAAGCGACTTGGACAGACGATCCGCCTGGGTGTTTGAGATCTTCGCGAGGCGCAGCCACAGATCGTTCTGCAGAAAGCCAAGCCATTGAGCCGACAGAAAGCGGTATTTGCTGAAGACATGACCGGCGCGGCGTTGGCGAACTGCAAGCTGCTCACCACACTGTTGATCGAAAAAGATAATCGCCTCGGCAGCGAGGCAGCCATTCTTTGTGCCGCCAAAGGTGAGGACGTCCACCCCGGCGCGGGCGGTCATGGCCGCGGCGCTGGCCTTACCCCGCGCACAGGCGTTGGAGAACCGTGCCCCATCAAGATGGACTTTAAGGCCGAAGCTTTTCGCGGTGTCGCAGAGAGCACCGATTTCGTCAGCAGAATAGACGGTGCCGCATTCCGTCCCTTGTGTCAGCGAGAGCACTTTGGGCACGACCCGGTGGGGCTGTTGCGGCGTGAAGAACTTCATCGCATCGCGCACAATGTCAGGGGTCAGCTTGCCGTGCTGTCCCTCAAGCGGAATGATCTTCGCGCCAGCGGTGTAGAACTCCGTCGCGCCGCACTCATCAACATTTATATGACTATTCTTGTGTGCGAGAATGGCGCCCCAGGGCGGGGTCATACAGGCGAGGGCCAGCGCGTTCGCCGCCGTGCCCGTTGCGACGAATCCGACCGTGATGTCCTGCTCGAAAATATCGCGCAGCAGACCGATGGCCCGCGCCGTCACGTCGTCGGCCCCGTAGGCTGGCGCATTGCCAATATTGGCGGTCATCATCGCTTCGAGGACGGTGGGATGAATGCCGGACCAGTTATCGGACGTGAACAGCATCGGCGCCCCTAAACCGCGGAGCCCATGAGACGGCGACAAATGTCATCGAGCTGGTCGAGGGTGTCATAGGTGAGGGTCACTGTGCCGCCCTTCTTGGTGTGCTCAATCGCGACCGAAAGACCGAGGGCTGCTTCTAGGTCGCGTTCAAGAGATTTGGTGTCGGCGTCTTTCGCCCCGCCAGAGCTAGGCTTTTTCGCAGGCGTCTCATCGCCTGTCTCTTTTGGTGCGCGCGCGACCGCGCCTGCGGCCCTCTTCTCCGTCTCGCGGACGGAAAGACCTTTGCCCACGACTTCTTTGGCCAAGGCAACAGGGTCATCCGCCGAAAGCAGTGCCCGACCGTGCCCCATGCTCAGCTCACCTGCGCTGACCATCGCCCGAACCTCATCGGGCAGTTGCGTAAGGCGGAGCATATTGGCGATGTGACTGCGGCTTTTGCCAACGGCATCGGCAATGTCACCGGGCTTGCGGTCGTACTGGTCACGGATGCGCGCATAAGCATCGGCCTCTTCCATCGGGTTGAGGTCTTCGCGCTGAACGTTCTCAATCAGCGCCAGTTCCGCCGATGCGCCGGGATCAATATTCCGGACGAGCGCGGGCATCTCGTGAATGCCAGCGCGTTGGGATGCCCGCCAGCGGCGTTCGCCCGCAATGATCAGATGCTTGCCCGTATCACTGCGCGGCCGGACAAGGATCGGCTGCAGGATACCGCGGGCGCGGATGGACGCCGCCAATTCGTCCAGTTGCTCGTCACGAAACATTTTCCGTGGCTGGTCGGGATCCGGCGCGATATCGCCAATCGGGATCATCTGCACGCCATCACGGCGGCGCTCTGACGTTTCAGGCGCGGCACCCTGTTCGCCCAGAATAGCATCGAGCCCACGGCCCAGTCCTTTGCGTGCCATCTTATGCGGCCCTTTCGCGCTGAATGACTTCGGTGGCCAACCGGACATAGGCCTGGCTGCCAGCGCATTTCAGGTCATAAAGAAGGGCGGGCTTGCCGTGCGAAGGGGCCTCGGAAATTCGCACATTGCGCGGAATGGCAGTCTTGTAGACCTTGTCCCCCATATGACTGCGGACGCTGTCTTCCACGTCGCGGGACAGATTGTTCCGGCCATCATACATGGTGAGAATAATCCCCTGAAGCTCCAGCTGTGGGTTCAGGCGGTCCCGAACCTGGTCGATCGTCCGCATGATCTGCGCCAGCCCTTCCAGCGCGAAGAATTCACATTGCAGCGGGATGAGAACAGCGTGGGATGCGGCCATGGCGTTGACGGTCAACAAGCCGAGCGATGGGGGGCAGTCGATCAGAACATAGGTCAGATCGGGGACCTGCGCGGCGTACTCCGCAATCGCATCGCGAAGCCGATAGTGCCGGTTGGCGACGTCCAAAAGTTCGATTTCCGCGCCTGCCAGATCCATTCCCGATGGCGCAATCGTCAGGCGGGGCACCGGCGTTGCCTTTTCTGTATCAATAAGAGCCGCTTCACGACGCAGAACATCATATGTCGTGTACTCCCGCTCGCTGCTGGGCACGCCAAGACCAGTGGAGGCGTTGCCCTGCGGATCCAGATCGACAATCAGCACGCGCTCGCCCACAGCGGCCAGTGCCGTCCCGAGATTGATTGTCGTCGTGGTCTTGCCCACGCCACCCTTCTGGTTGGCGACAGCGAGTGTACGATATTGGGGTGTGTTCACGAGCGGCGTTCCGGTTTCCTGATCATCAGGATCTGAGCGCCCGAATGGGTCAGACTGGGGCGCGTTTCGAGGTCGAATGTCCACGTCGCAGCGGCTTTGGTCAATTCCTCTTGGGCCCTTTCACCCTTGGGAAATATCAACAATCCGTCATCCGACATGAGGGGAACTGCCAAATCGAGCAGTTTGTCGAGTGCCGTAACTGCCCTTGCCGTTACCACATCATAGGGTGGGTGTTTCACGTGGAACACTTCGGCTCGTTGCGACGAGCTGTGACAGTTGCCCAGTGGCAATTCGCTAATGACAGTCTGCAGAAAGCGCGCTTTCTTCCCAACACTATCCACCAGCTGCAGGCGAAGCTGTGGCAACCGCTGCTCCGCCATGATTGCGAGGACAATACCCGGAAATCCTGCGCCGGAGCCTATATCGATCAACCTCTGTGAAGTAGCCGGTAGAAGATCGAAAAGCTGCGCGGAGTCGGCATAATGCCGCTCCCACCGATCGCCCAAGGACGCGCGCGCTATCAGATTGGTGTGCTGCGCGGTTTCGACCAGCAGCTCGTCGAAAGCCGCAAGTTTTTGCGCCTCTTCAGCTGAGAGCTGGAAAGCACGCTGTATGTGACCCAAGTCAGTCCATGAGGCAGTTGTCATGACGCCATCTTGCTCGCACCCGCCTTTTTCACGTGAAGCAGCAGGATCGCGAGCGCCGCGGGTGTTGCTCCCTCCACCCTCGAGGCCTGTCCGATCGTTTCAGGTCGTGCGGCGGCCCATTTTGCGGCCACCTCTTTGGAAAGGCCGCCCACCGCCGCGTAATCAAACGCTTCTGGAATACGTACCGATTCCTCGCGTTTGAATGCGGAAATATCGGCTTCCTGCCGGTCCAGATACCCTGCGTAAAGGGCATCCGCCTCAATACCAGCGCGTATATCGGGCCCAATGGTCGCCAAGGTGGGTTCGATCTCTTCCAGCTTGGCAAAGTCCACGTTGGGCAGAGAGAGGAGGTCGATCAGATTTCGACGGCGCCCGTCCTGATTAACCTGAATACCATAATCGGCTGCCTCTGGTGGAGTCAGGCTTCGCTGGGTCATAAGCGCCGTTGCAGATGTCTGACGATCGTGTTTCACGTGGAACACTTTTTCTCGAAACGCTCCGACGCAGCCCCAGTCAATACCAATAGCCGTCAATCGGCTGTCGGCATTGTCAGCCCGCAAGCTGAGCCGGTATTCGGCTCGTGAGGTAAACATACGATAGGGCTCGGACACGCCGCGTGTCACCAAGTCGTCAATCATGACTCCGATATAGGCCTGCGAGCGATCCAGAATAAGCGGCTCGGTCGCACCATTGGCCTGGCGCGCCGCGTTAAGACCCGCCATCAGCCCTTGGGCTCCAGCCTCTTCATAGCCCGTCGTGCCGTTGATCTGACCCGCTAGGAACAGACCCGCCATCGCCCGCAGTTCCAAGGTCGGGCGGAGCGCGCGTGGATCCACGTAATCATATTCGATCGCGTAGCCGAACTGCATGATTTCGACCTTCTCCAATCCCACAATTGTCCGGATTAGTGCCTCCTGCACGTCCGACGGCAACGATGTGGAGATTCCATTCGGATAAATGGTGGGGTCGTCCAGCCCTTCCGGCTCAAGGAAGATCTGATGGGATCCCTTTTCCGCAAACCGAACAATCTTGTCCTCGATAGATGGGCAATAGCGCGGCCCCTTGCCCGCAATGGCACCGGAATAGACAGCAGATTTGGTCAGGTTCTGGCTGATGATTTCATGGGTACGGGCATTGGTATGGGTAATTCCGCACGCAATTTGCGGGACATCGATCCGATCGTTGAGGAACGAGAACGGGACCGGCTCGGCGTCCGCCTCCTGCATCTCCAGTTTGTCCCAGGCAATCGTACGCCCATCCAGCCGCGCCGGCGTCCCGGTTTTCAGGCGTCCGAGCGGCAAATTGAGTTGTTCAAGACGCTCGCCCAATGCCTGTGCAGGTTTGTCGCCGACACGCCCTGCCGGAATGCGCTCTTCACCGCGATGGATGAGGCCGCGCAGAAAGGTGCCGGTTGTCAGGACGACCGCCCCGGCCGTTATCCGCTGTCCGTCCTCCGTCACCACGCCCGCGCATTGGCCGTCACCATCAACAATCAGATCGCCAACCGCGGCCTCAATAACGGTGAGATTTTCATACGCCGCCAGAAGAGACTGGATGGCCGATCGATAAAGCGCCCTGTCCGCCTGGGTCCGAGGCCCACGGACAGCAGGACCCTTTGAGCGGTTCAGCAGCCTGAACTGGATCCCCGCCTTATCCGCCGCCCGACCCATCAGGCCGTCCAGCGCATCAATCTCTCTGACAAGATGTCCCTTCCCCAATCCTCCGATGGCAGGATTGCAGGACATCTCTCCAATTGTTTCACGACGGTGTGTGACGAGGGCCGTCTTGGCGCCCATGCGCGCAGCCGCCGCGGCAGCTTCCGTACCGGCATGTCCACCACCGACAACGACGACATCAAAATGAAGATCAGCCATGAATTACCCGGTCACCCTGAGGCGGCCGACAGAAGGCCGCGTTATTTCCCGATGCAGAAAGACGAAAATATTGTTCCCAATACATCTTCTGTCGTGGACTGGCCAACAAGATCATCCAGCGCGCGAATGCAAGCCCGCAAATCTTCCGACAGAAGTTCAGGCTCCAGATGGGGAGACTGGAGCATATGCTCAATCCTTCCAGCGGCGTTTCGAACCAGCATCTGTTGACGTTCCCGCGGAAAGAATGACGGGCTGGCCTGGGCGCGAACAGCTGCTTCGAGCTGTGTCATCAACTGATCCCACCCTTCGCCATTCGCGAGCGAAATCGCCAGTTCATCGGTCTGGTCAAAGCCCTTGTCGCTCTTGTTTGCGACGCGAATAACCAAGCCCGATGTCGTCGGCCATTCATTGACTTGAGGCGCCGTCCCATCGCGCAGCGCGATCACGATGTCCGCCATCTGCGCTGTCGCCGCCGCGCGGGTCATACCTTCCCGCTCAATGGGGTCTTCGCTACCTTCCCGAAGGCCCGCCGTGTCGAGCACATTCACCAACCGGCCCGCAATATCAATCCGTATAGAAACTATATCACGCGTCGTTCCTGCAATATCAGAGACGATGGCGCGCTCTTCACCAGCCAACTTGTTGAGAAGGCTCGATTTTCCGGCGTTTGGTGGACCAATGATCGCAAGGTTGATCCCCTCTTTCAGACGCTGGGCCCCGTCACTTGCGGCTAATGCTGTCTGCATTTCTTCCCGTATGGAATACAGTATGGGGAACGCCCGGGCCGCGATATCCGCCGGTATGTCTTCTTCATCGGGAAAATCGACGGCCGCCTCGAGAACCGCCAAGGCGCTGATCAAGGATCGTCGCCATGACGCAATACGCTCGCGCACGCCGCCCCCGGCCACGACCATCGCCTGCTGTCGCTGTGCCTCGGTCTCCGCGTCCAGCAGATCACCCAGTCCTTCAATGGCCAACAGATCCATGCGGCCATTCAGAAACGCCCGCTGAGTAAATTCACCAGCGGCCGCCGCACGTAGTCCAAGAGATGTGAGTTCTTCGGCGAAGCGATGGGACACGGCGGGCGATCCGTGCAGATGAAATTCCGCCAGATCTTCACCCGTCGCGGAATGGGGACCGGGAAAATAAAGCACGATACCATCATCAAGCTGCTCACCCGACGCGGTGAAGACTTGTCGATAAGCGGCTCGGCGCGGCGGCGGTACCTTCCCCGCCAGGGTTTCAACCGCGCGGCAGGCCATGGGTCCAGAGACGCGCCATACCGCGATACCGGCCCGACCCTGACCAGAGGATCGGGCGAAAATCGTATCGCTCCCCGTGGACATTACTTCTTCTTGGCCGGGTCCTGTTGCTTCATCATCGTATTGAACATGGTGGACATCGCATCCATGCCCTGACCACTGGCCGCCATGGCCTTTTCCCAGAAGATCTTGGGATCGCTCAACGTATCGATATTCTCCCTCGTTCGCTCCTTCATGGCGGACACAATCATGTCGTTTACCGGCGCGACGTCAGGCAGGCCAAAAAAGGCGCGCGCCTCCTCCGGCGTACAGTCGACATTCACTGAGATTTTCATCATAGACCTTTCTGCCGGGCGGGCCCGGTCCTTTGGTATGACCCTGGCGCGATTGGAGACCGCAATGTTGCGAACCCCGCTTCTTGTCACCTGTTCCCTGGCGCTTCTCGCCTGTGGGCAGCAAACCGCGGCGCCGACGGGCAGTTCACCGCTCATACCAGTTTTCGAGCCGACATCAGCAGATTTGGCAGATTTTTTTGACTGCATGGACGCGGCAGGAAAGACCCTGATCGCAGCCCATCGCGGTGGGCCCGCGCCGGGCTATCCCGAAAACGCCCTTGAAACATTCGAACGGACGGTCAGCACGTCGACACCAATCCTGGAAATCGACGTCGCTACGAGCGCCGATGGCGTTCTGTTTCTCCTGCATGATGACACGCTTGACCGCACGACTTCTGGGACCGGTCCATTCACGACTCAGGATTGGGCATCCCTGAAGAAGCTGTCCTTGAAGGATGAGCGCGGGCAACTCACGGCCTATGGCCTGCCGCGGTTCGACGACGTGCTGACATGGTCCGAAGGACGCGCCATCCTCGAAGTCGATATCAAGCGCTCCACCGATTACGACGATATTGCGAGCGTCATTGAACGGACCGGCGCCCAAGAACGCGTGATCCTCATTGCCTATTCCGACGGACAGGCTCTTGCCCTCGCATCACGCCTGCCTGACAGCATGATCTCCGTCCCGGTGAATGGCAAAGAACATCTGGAAGAACTGATCAGCCGCGGTATCAAGCGCGAGAACATTCTCGCCTGGACCGGCATCGAAGCGCCGCAACCCGACTTCTACGCCATGCTGGACGATGAAACTGTCGAAGTCCTTTTTGGCACGCTCGGTGGGCGGAATTCCATAGACAACCAGATCGAAGCGTCCGGCGATGAAGATGCTTATGTGCGTCTTGCGCAGCAGGGTGTCGACCTGATTGCCACCGATCGACCCGATGAAGCGCTTGCCGCTCTCACTGCCGCCAATCGCCATCTCGGTCCGGGTGAGTGCACCGGCCTCTGATCGTTGCGACCCTCAACCGGTTGTGATATTCAACCATCATGGACCACGATGGTGAGCTTTCTTTAGGTCAGGCCTTCCGCCGATTCTCGCGTCTTTATGCGAAGGCGCAACGTGATCTCTCAGACGAGGCAATCGGACTGCCCTATTCCGAAGGCATGATCCTCACCGAACTTCTGCTCGGTCCTCGCACACAACAGGAACTCGCACTTATTCTGGGTGCGGACAAAACTTGGATCAGCCGTTCGGTGCGAAAGCTGGTCGACCTTGGCGCGATCACGCGCATGGCTCACCACAAGGACGGACGGGCCGTTGTTCTGGACCTCACCCCAAAGGGGTTTGAGATCGCAGAGAAACTCGATCAGGCCCTTGCTCAACTGGACGACATGCTCACCGCCCAGCTGACCGACCGTGATCGTGAGACGCTGCATCAACTTCTTCCCGCCATGACAGACACTCTCGCCACCAACGTCGGTCCATAAAAAAGGGGCAGTGCTAGAGCCTGCCCCTGATTCAACCGATATGATGACGCGACTAGGTGTTCATCGAGTCAAAGAAGTCCTTGTTCGTCTTCACCTGCCGCAGCTTGTCGAGCAGGAATTCGATCGAGTCCATGGAGTTCATCGGCGACAGGATGCGGCGCAGAAGGAAGATCTTGGACAGCTCGGCCTTCTGAACCAACAAGTCTTCTTTCCGTGTACCGGATTTGGCAATGTCGATCGCCGGGAAGGTCCGCTTGTCCGCCACCTTCCGATCGAGAACGATCTCGGAGTTACCCGTACCCTTGAATTCTTCGAAGACAACTTCGTCCATCCGCGAGCCCGTATCGATCAACGCCGTCGCGATGATGGTCAGCGAGCCGCCCTCTTCGATATTCCGTGCGGCACCGAAGAAGCGCTTCGGGCGTTGCAGGGCGTTCGCGTCAACACCACCGGTCAGGACCTTACCGGAACTTGGCACGACGGTGTTGTAAGCACGACCGAGACGGGTGATGGAGTCGAGCAGAATGACCACATCGCGGCCATGTTCGACGAGACGCTTGGCTTTTTCGATCACCATTTCCGACACAGCCACGTGGCGGGACGCAGGCTCGTCAAAGGTTGAGGAGACGACTTCCCCATTTACCGACCGCTGCATGTCCGTCACCTCTTCGGGACGCTCATCGATCAACAGCACGATGAGATAGCATTCAGGGTGATTGGTCGTAATCGCATGAGCGATATTCTGCAGCAGGACGGTCTTACCAGTCCGTGGCGGCGCAACGATCAGGGCCCGCTGGCCTTTCCCCAATGGCGCGACGATGTCGATCACCCGCGAGGACAGGTCCTTGCCTTCCTTCAGGTCTATTTCCATCTTCAGCCGCTCATCAGGATAAAGCGGTGTCAGATTGTCGAAGTGCACCTTGTGGCGCGCTTTTTCCGGCGATTCGAAATTGACCGTGTTGACCTTGGTCAGGGCGAAGTAGCGCTCGCCATCTTTCGGGCTGCGAATATCGCCTGAAACGGTATCGCCGGTCTTCAGCGTGAATTTGCGGATCTGCTGCGGAGAACAATAGATGTCATCAGGGCCCGCAAGATAGTTCGCGTCGGCAGAGCGCAGGAAGCCGAACCCGTCGGGCAGGATTTCCAGAACCCCGGAACCGATGATCTCGATATCCTCTTCCGCTAGTTCCTTGAGGATGGCGAAGAGAAGGTCCTGTTTCCGCAGGGCAGAAGCGTTATCGACGCCCACTTCCTCAGCGAAGGACACGAGGTCTTGCGGGGTCTTTTCCTTGATCTCGTCAAGGGTAATCGTCTTGGGCAGCATGGGGATATAAACTGTCAGCTGGGTGCCGATGGGCACTCGTGAGGGCAGAACGCCAAAAGGGAAGGACTGGAAGAACATCCAGCGCCGACCGATCTATGACGAAAAGGTGTTTTCGTCAATGTTGCACCCATCAACAGCATTCGCCGGATGCAGCGGCATTGGGAGCACAGGATAGTGAAGCTGACCGAACTGGCCCTGAAGACTTGGGAAAACCTACCCCCTGACAGCCAGGATAGTCCTCAACGTCGAATCGCTGACTTCCTGACGTGGCAGGAAGATGCTGTGCCAACGCTCCCGCCACTTAACATCACTCGTACATCCTCACCATTGAAGTTCTGGCAGCGGACATTCCGGGTTTCGCATATGACCAGACAGGAAAAACCAACTGACATCGCTCGCCGGGCAGCCAACGGCCTATCCGTGGTCTTTCCTACAAATAGCCATCTAGACATTCTCCTGGATCATTTCGCAACCAACTACAGCCTGGTACAACCAGAAAACGTGGATCCGACTGACCCCTTCGGCGACGTCGCCAAGTGGACGGCCGTGCAGGAATTCATTGTCACCACAGCATCCCATCCAACCAACAACTTCGTTGTCTTTGGACACGACGCCGATCCCATTTTTATCCTGTCAAAAATGGAATGACCGCTCACCCGAACGGCTTCACGATCACCATGATGACGATGAGGATCAGCAGCAGGAACGGTACCTCGTTCATGATGCGCCAGAACTTTTCCGTGCGGGGACGCTCACCCTTGGCGAACTTCTTGTAACTGGCTGAATAAAACCCGTGCACGCCGGACATACTGATCACGGCCAGGAACTTGATGATGAACCAGGGCTGGCTGCCATAGGCGGGGATGGCGGCGATCATCAACAGGCCGAATATCCATGTGGCGATCATGGCCGGGTTCATGATGCCTTTCAGAAGGCGACGCTCCATCTGGACATACAAGCCTTCAGCCTCACCACCTGGTTTGGACTGATGGTGATAAACATAAAGCCGGGGCAGATACATCATGCCGGCCATCCAAGCGATGACGGCCAGAATGTGGACAACCTTGATCCACGGATAGAGCGAGACAAGCATCGGTCAGCCTTTATGATCACGGATGAGGGACACCAGCTCGGCGACGTTTTCCGGCGGTGTATGGGGCACAAAACCGTGTCCCAGGTTGAAGATGAACGGTTTCCCGGCAAAAGCTTTCAGCAGCCCCCTCGCCGCTTCTCGCATGGGCTCTCCGCCCTGCACGACCAGCAGGGGATCAAGCCCCCCTTGTACGGCGCCGTGGGGTGACAAATGCTTTGCCGCCCAGGCCCAAGGCAGGCCCGTGTCGATTGATACACCCGCGAACAGGGGCTCAGCGGCCACATCCTCATAAAGCGGCCCACAGGCGCGCGGAAACGCGATGACGGGCACATCCACGACCACCTTCACCATCTCGGCAATACGACGGACAGGCTCCAGGCAATACCGGCGGAAAAACGGCTCGGGCAGGCCGCTGGCCCAGCTGTCGAAGATCTGCACAGCGTTGGCGCCGGCCTGCACCTGGCGGATCAGATAGGCGGCCGTTGTCGTCACGAGCATATCGATCAGGTCGTTGAACGCGTCTTCGTGCTCATAGGCGAAGGCGCGCAGTGCAGAGGGATCCTTACTGCCCCTGCCCGCGATCATGTAAGTAGCGACGGTCCATGGCGCGCCAGCGAAGCCGATCAGTGCTTTTTCGGGGACCAGTTCACTGCGCACCCGCTCAACGGTTTCGTAGATGGGTGACAGACGGTCATGAATATTCGCCGGATCAAGACGGTCGAGGACCTCCGGCGCAAAAACGGGCTCAAGCCTTGGCCCTTCTCCCTGCGCAAACCAGACGTCGAGACCGAGGGCGTCGGGGATCAACAGGATGTCAGCAAACAGGATGGCAGCGTCCAGGTCATACCGCCTGATCGGCTGCATGGTGACTTCGCAAGCGAGCTCCGGATTGTAGCACAGGTCCAGAAACGATCCTGCTTCCTTCCGCACGGCCCTGTATTCCGGAAGATAGCGCCCTGCCTGGCGCATGAACCAGATGGGCGGTGGAGAAAGGACCTCCCCTGACAGGGTCCTGAGAAACGCGTGGGGATGGCCAGTCATACCGAAAAGTCTCTTGGTTGAATTAGGTAGTCCGAGTCATATGCCTGTTGATAATGTGGATAAGGGCGCACACCATGCGTTATCCCCAGAACACACATTTTCCACAGTCGGGTTACGAACCAATTTTGAGTCCGGAACAGCACCCGGTATGGCCGGAGCATTTCGACGGCGCAACCAGTTCGCAGCAGGCTTTTCCGCGACACTTTAGGGGAAAACGATTTCCCGGTAGGACTAGGGGATGGCCACGGGATAAATGTATAACTTCTCCCAAAGCCCCCTCTTCCGGTCTGGCCGGAGTGAAGGATGAAGGAAGCACGATGAGCATGACCGTACCCGATACGAACGTCCGGGCCGCCACGTGGTTTCACGTTCATCTGATCTCCGACTCTACAGGCGAAACCCTGTCAAACCTCTTAAAAGCGACGGCAGCGCGGTTCGAAACCGCAAAACCGCTGGAACACGTGGCCTCCCTCGTCCGCAGCCACGTCCAGCTGGACAAGGTTCTTGCACGGATTGAACAGGCGCCGGGCCTTGTCATGTACACTATCGTGGATCCCGGACTTCGGCGACGGCTGGAAGTGAAATGTGCAGAATTACAGGTCCCCGCCATCTCCGTGCTGGACCCCCTCCTCAACGCTTTTGCCGACTATCTGGGACTTGAGCAGACCTTACGTGCCGGCGCCCAGTACGATCTTGATGAAGACTATTTCCGCAGGATCGCGGCGGTGGATTACACCCTCGCCCATGATGACGGGCAGCTGACCTGGGATCTTGAGGCGGCAGAGGTGGTGCTGGTCGGCGTCAGCCGCACGTCGAAGACCCCTACCTGCATGTATCTTGCTCACCGTGGCATCAAGGCGGCCAACGTGCCCCTTGTCCCGACCAGCCCGCATCCGCCGGAGCTTGAGACGTTGCGCAATCCCCTCGTCGTCGGTCTGACGGCCAGCCCACTCCGCCTCTCGCAGATCCGGCAGTCCCGCCTCACCAACCTCGCGGCTGAACAGGATGTGTCGAGCTATTCCGATGAAACGGCCGTTCGGGAAGAAATCATGAAGGCCAAACGCCTCTTTGCGAAGCACGGTTGGCCGGTTATTGACGTGACGAAGCGGTCTGTCGAAGAAACTGCGGCCAAAATCCTGACGCTGCTTTCAGCTCGTCGGGGCGGAGACATCAACCAAGCATGACAAAGATCGTTTTGGCATCGAAAAGTCTTTCGAGACAGGCCCTTCTGTCTGGCACCGGCCTGACATTTGATGCGCGCGCCAGTGACGTCGACGAATCGGTCATCAAGGCCGCTGAACTGGCCAAGGGGACATCGCCGGCGGACATCGCGCTTCTGCTGGCCGAGGCCAAGGCGCTGGCGTGTAATGTCGCACCCGATGACATTGTGATCGGCGGCGATCAGGTCATGGAATTTGACGGTCGTCTCTATGACAAGCCTCTGGATATAGCAGAGGCGAAAACACGGCTGCACGACATGGCGGGCAGGGAACATCACCTGCGGTCGGGCCTTGTCCTGGCCCAGGGCGGCGAGATTATCTGGCGGCATCAGGACACGGCGACCCTGTGGATGCGACCGGTCACGCATGCAGAACTCGATGGATATTTCGACGTCGTGGGCGACCGCGTGCTGGCCACGGTCGGCGCCTATGAACTCGAGGGTCCCGGTGTCCGGCTGTTTGAGCGGATCGAGGGCGACTATTTCACCATCCTCGGGCTATCGGTCATGCCGCTCATGGCGGCACTGCGGGCGCGCGGGCTGATCCCATGGTGAGCCGGGTAGGGGTCATAGGTCACCCGATCAGCCAGACCTTGTCGCCGTTTCTGCATGGCCGCTGGCTCGACCGGTTTGGCATTGATGCAACCTATGCCGCAGTGGATGGTCTTGGTGCAGAGCAGTTCGAAAGCGTTGTTCGCGGGCGCGTAGAGGAGGGGTGGCTGGGCCTCAATGTCACCATCCCGTTCAAGGGGCAGGCGGTGGCCATCGCTGATGAGGTCAGTCCGTTAGCGGATAAATTGGGCGCCGCCAATTTCCTGCATTTCCGTGAAGGACGCATCATTGCAGACAATTACGATGCGCCGGGATTTGCCGCCGCAGTCGAAGGCTCCGGATGGACAGGTCCGAGGCAGACCGCCCGGGTTCTGGGGGCAGGGGGCGCAGCCCCCGCGGTTATCGCCGCTCTCCAGACCCTCGGCTTTGACCGCATTGAGGTGACCAACAGAAGCGCCGAAAAGGTAGCCCATCTGGCGACGCGGCTCCCGGGTATCGACGCCTTGCCATGGGACGAGCGCGGCTCCGACCTCCGCAACGTCGACCTTCTCGTCAATACAACGAGCCTGGGCATGAAAGGCCAACCAGCGCTGGAGATCGAGATAGACCGGCTTCCCGATCATGCTGGCGTCGTCGATATCATCACCACGCCCCTTGAGACCCCACTGCTGGCCGCTGCGCGCGCCAACGGTCTTTTCGCTATGAACGGCCTGCCCATGCTGGTGCATCAGGCGATACCGGCCTTTGCGCGATGGTTTGGGCCAACCCCGGATGACCCAGACGCCGCGATTGCCTTTCTTGATGAGACCTTGCGGGGACGGTCATGATCGTCATCGGCCTGACCGGCGGTGTCGGCATGGGGAAATCGACGACCACCAAACTGTTTGCGGAGGAGGGCGTGCCGGTCTGGGATGCGGACGCCGCGGTTCATCGCCTCTACCAACCCGGTGGCGACGCCGTTTTGCCGGTCGTCGAAGCGTTTCCCGGGACAGGCAGTAAAGGCGCGGGTATCGACCGGGCCGCCCTTGGCGAAGCTGTTCTCGGAGACGCCAAGGCATTGCAAAAGCTGGAATCCATCGTCCATCCCATGGTACGGACGGATCGGCTTCGCTTCATCAAGGACTGCGCCGCACGGGGCGAGAAGCTGGTCATCTGCGATATTCCGCTTCTGTTGGAAGGCGAGGGACGGGACATGTTCGATACCCTCGTGGTCGTCTCAGCACCTGAGGAGGTGCGGCGTGAGCGGGTCATGGCGCGATCCGGCATGACGGAAGAAAAATACGCCGCCATTGTAGGGCGCCAGATGCCCGATGCGGAAAAAAGAGCGTTGGCGGATTACATCATCATGACGGATAGTGGCGTCGACAGCGCGCGGTCACAGGTTCGCGCCATCATCGCCGAACTGCTCGGCACGTCCCAGATCGAACCAGAGTAAGCATCGCATGCGTCACGTCATTTTCGATACCGAAACAACTGGTTTTGAACCGCGCGAGGGCCATCGCCTGGTGGAAATCGGGGCGGTGGAAATGAAACATGGCGGCCTGACGGGCCGGACCTTTCACGTCTACGTCAATCCTGAGCGGGACATGCCTGACGGTGCCTATCAGGTGCACAAGCTGTCGGCCGAGTTCCTGAGTGACAAGCCGGTCTTTGCCGACCCGTCGGTGGGGCAGGCATTTGTCGAGTTTGTGGATGATGCGGTGCTGATCGCGCACAACGCATCGTTCGATATGAACTTCATCCAGTTCGAGCTGGAAAAGGCGGGTCTGCCGAAACTCGACAATGAAGTCGTCGATACACTGAAAATCGCCAAACGCCGCTTTCCCGGCTCACCCGCCTCTCTTGACGCATTGTGCAACCGGTTCGGCATTGATCTGACCGCGCGGGAAAAGGATGGCCACGGGGCGCTGCTCGACTCGCGCCTGCTGGCCGAAGTCTACATCGAACTGACCGGCGGTGCGCAGGCCGGCCTTGCCTTTGAGGGGGCAAATGCGGCCTTTGGGGGACAGCGGATTATCGTGCCGCCGAACCCCGTCCGGGCGGCGCCGAGAAAGGCGCTGCTGACCGACGCCGAGAAGAAGGCCCATGAGACCTTCATTGCCGAGATGGAAAACCCGCTCTGGCGCCGCGTTCTTAATTGATTTCCAGAAGACCGTGATTCTGGCGGTCAGACATGACTTTCGAGATCGTGTCGGCTGTTACCTGCGCCTCGCCCTGGGCATAGGCATAAACGAATGCCGTGTCGCAAAGGATATTGATCCGCCGCGGCACACCATCGGTGCGGGAGTAGATCAGATCCAGCGCCTCGGCGGTGATCAGCTCCGGGTGCCCGCCCGCCTTCTCGATCCGGCTCAACACATAGTCAATTGTCTCCTCAGGGGCGAAGGCCTTGAGGTGATAGTGCGAGACGATGCGCTGGCGGAACTGGAGCAGGTGCGGCTGGTTGAGAATTCGGGCCAGCTCTGGCTGACCAAGGAGGACGAGTTGCAGCACGGGCGTGCCGTTGATTTGCATATCGGCCAGCAGGCGAAGCTCTTCGATCGCGGCCTCGGGCAGAAGCTGTGCTTCATCAATGAACAGGACGGCCTTGCGCCGACGCTCATAGGCTTTCTTCAGAAAGTCGCGCAGCCGGCTGACGTTCTCGGTGCGGCTGCCGTCACTGGCATCCATGCCGAAACCGAACAGGACCCAGGCCGCAACATCATCGGACAGGCCAACTGCGCCATTCAGACGACCCAGGATGTGGCCGCTCTGATCCTGGCTCATGATGTGATTGAGGAGGGTCGTCTTGCCGCTCCCGATCTCACCGGTGATAACGACGATGCCGTTGGTCGCGGTCAGACCGTAGACGAGCATGGTCCGGGCCATCTTGTGGCCTTCGCCCCAAAACATCATTTCGGGTTCGGGATAGGCCGCGAAAGGCTTCCGGGTCAGCTGGAAATGTTCTTCGTACATGAATTCCTCAGCCTCCCTATGCCGGTAATCGAGGCCCGTTGAAAAGCCCCATGGGAAAAGTCCCATGGGGTTTTTGATAGGCAGACCGAATTAGAGGCCAGCGAGGGCGTCGTCGATCTGCTTCATCGTTACCTGCGTCTGTTCTGGGTTGAACAGGGATTTGGCTTTGGAAAGTGAACTCTGGGCCGCTGTTGCATTGCCTGCAGCCTTCTCGATCACGCCATTGTGATACAGCACGTCGAGGTTCTCGGGCAGACCGCGAAGGGCCGTCCGGCTATAACGTGACGCCTCTTCGGTATTGCCTGCCTTGAAGTGGGCCCATGCGAGCGTGTCCGCGAAGAACGGATTGTCCGTCCCTTCAAACCGGCGCGCGATCCGCAGGGCTTCCTCATCTGCGCCGCCCTTGTCGAGCAGAAGTGAGGCCAGGTTGTTCGCGGTCAGTGGCGAGAGGTTCTGTTCCGCCTGCAGACTGCGCAGCACGTCGATGGCCTCATCGATCTTGCCGGTGGTGATCAGTTCATTGGACAACAATGTCCGGATCTGAACGGTTGAATTGGCTTTCGACATGCCGTCGCGCAGAGCTTTCGTGGCGGCCTGAGTATTCCCGAGACGCTGCTCGGTAATATAGGCCAGAACCCACAACTGTTCCGTCTCAGGAAATTTCTCGATACCCTGCTCGGCAATCACTCTGGCGCGTTCATTGTCGCCGGATGAATTCAGCAGGTCACCCATCAGGGAATAATCTGTACCCACCGCGGTACCGTTGGCAATCTTGCCTTCGATCTCGTCGATAACTTCCTGGGTCCGGCCAAGCCGCTGGAGAATGCCGGCGCGGAGAATATATGTCCCCTGATCACCTGAATCTTCAAGCAGGTCGTTGGCGACAGGCAGGGCGTCCACGTACCGTTCCTGACCAACCAGTGACCGGGCAAGGATGGACCGGCCCTGTTCTTCGAGTTGCGGGACAGCGAGAAGACGACGGGCGGCTTCTTCTGCATCGGCATAATTCCGCTCGGCCATCGCGCCTTCGGCGGCCTGAACCATCGCGTCTGTATCGTTCGGATTGGCACGCAGATAGCGCTGCAGCACGTCGACAGACCGGCTGATCTCACCGCGACGCATCAGGAAAGCGCGGTACTGATCAACGATTGGCTTGGTATAGCCGACCTGGTCGAGGGCACGCGCAAACTGGGCGTCCGCAAAGCGCATCTGGCCGGATGCCTCATAGGCGAGGGCGAGATAGACAAGGCCTTCGGCATTGTCCGGCGCGCCTTCCAGCGCTTCACGCAGGGACAGGATGGCGTCTTCTGGCTGCTCGCGCGCCAGCTGGATCTGACCTTGTGTGACCAAGGCGGTCGCATTGCGCGGATCCTCTTTCAGGATCTCATCCTTGATCGCTTCAGCCGTGTCGATGTCCTGGGTGACGATCGCCACGTCTGCCACACCGTTCAGGGCGCGCAGGCGCTGATCGGTATCGAGATCCTTGTCATTGGCAAGGTCGCGGAACGCGGTCGAGCAGCGCTCAAAATCCTGTGCCTGACAGTAGAATGCTGGCAGGGCGAACTGCAGATCGATATCTTCGGGGTACTGATTGACAAATTTGATCAGGCTGGCTTCCGCGGCTTCATCGCCATTTTCCAGCCGGTCGATACCGACAATGCGGGTCACCACTTCGGTCTTGTTTTCGAGAAGCGGCAGTGCGGCAAGATAGTTCGCACGGGCCTCATCGATCCGGCGGAATTTCAGCAGCTGATAGTCGGCAAGCCGCTGACGATATGTACCGTTTTCCGGGGCGGCGTCGATCAGGTTGCCAAACGTGCTCAGCACGCCTTCACTGTCGCCCATGCGTTCGTTCAGGACGAGCTTGACGACCAGAAGCGCCTCGGGATCTTCAACCTTGGTCAGGCCGTCATTGATGGTGGCCAACGCCGCTTCGAAATCTTCATCGCGCACGCTGCGGGCAGCGAGAAGGTTGAAGAGTTCTGGATTGTTCGGATCCGCCGCCAGGGCACGCTGCAGGACCTCGGAAGCTTCAGGCAGCTTGTTCTCAAGAACGAGGGCAGCGCCCACCGTGCTGAGCGCCGTGACATTGTCGGCGTCCTGGTCCAGCACGCGCTGGGCATGTTCCTGCGCCCGCTCTGGTTCACCGGCCAGCAGGGACAGACGGCCATATTCATTGTTGGCCTCGATATCCTGCGGCACGACGGCCAGAAGGCGTTGCAGCATCAGGGCCTGGCGGCCGAAATTTTCCTGTTCCTTCGCGATATTCGCGGCACCGCGCAGGGCGACCACATTGGTGGGGTCCTGGAACAGGGCGTTGTTGAATTGCAGGTTCGCGCTGTCGACATCGCCTTCGTCGAGATATTCAAGGCCGCTATTGGCGAACTTGATGGCTTTGTCTTCTTTGCTCTCGCAACCGGCCAGCAACGCGACCGATACCAGAAGCGAAGCCCCCACAAGACGGTGCTTAAGCGATTTTGCAAACATTGCGTTTCCTCTCCTTCCGCGGCTCACGCGGATACTGATGCGCGGTCAGACGTGGGCGCAATCGCTCCACCGTCGTGCCGGTCTTGGCATGAAGATACCGGTATATGGTTAAAGTCGCAAAGCGCGCGATGGTTTTCTCGATGTGTCGTCACGCGAAGGGTGTGTCCGCGGTCCGAAAAACGCTGCCCGGCGATCAGCAGGAGCGCGAAAGTCCTCAGGCCCAGTCGAGCTGACGGATCGATAGAAAGACACAGATCCTGTCCCGCGCGTTCGGTCCGAATGAGCAAATCGATCAGTGCCGGACGGCCGTGATCTTCAATATCGCCCTGCAGGATGATGCTGTCCGCCTCTTCGACCAGCGCGGCGGCACTGGACCGCGGCTGATCTTCCAGCCAGCGTTTGGCCTTTATCGCGTGAGACAGCAGGCCGGGCAGAAGCCGGGCATCCTTGGCGTAGCGGCGCCATAATTGCGGGTCCTGGCCAATGCGCCACGCCCATTCCAGATTGAGGTTTTGGGCTAGGCTCGGCGCCCGTTTGACGCTGCCCGCGGCAAAATCCACCACAGCGCCCAGATGGGCCATGGCCTTGACGTTCAGGCGGTCCTTGTTGCGGTCGAGCCAGATCTGACCTTTGGCCGCCCCGAGCGCGACGATCAGCAGATCCGGCTCCGTGGCGTTGACGGCATCAATCAATGCCGGCGCGCTCAGCTCATCAACCGAGCCAAAACCCGGATTGACCCCGCCAACCGCTTCCAGCCCCGCGCTGTCTGACCGCAGTGCCGCGACTGCGGCATCAGCCGCATTGGCGCGGCCGCCAAAGAAATAGGTGGTCAGGCGCGGTTCCAGTGGTTTGTGGCGCAGGACCTGGAAGATATCGGCACCGGTAACCCGCTCATGCAGGTCAGCGCCCAGTAAATTGGCCAATTTCAGAAGCGGTGAGCCGTCACACGTGACAAGATCGGACCGCAGGATGGATCGGTAGAACTCATCATTCTCCAATGCCATCGCCAGCCAGTCGAGATTGACAGTGGACAGGAACAGACGCCGTTTGTCCCGCGCCGCGTCGATCAGTCTGGTGGCGGCGTCATCCAGAGTGACATTGTCAAAGGGGATGCCGAACACGGCAACAGCGTCGCGGCTATAGGCCGTTTGCGGATCAGACTGGATCAAGGCAACCTCTGCGCTCGGGCGGGGCAAGAAAGGATAGACGCAACGTCCATGTCACCAATTGCTTGAATTAGAGTTGCGATCTGGGAAATCAGCTAAAATCAATGGCGCGACCGGCTTTTTCCCAATCCCCATAACGGGTGGGGTCCGTCGTTCGGTCGGCACCGCCGACCTCCGCGGGGCGAGTGCCAGCGGCCTCATTGTCACGCCGGATGCGCGCCTCGCGCAAGGCCTGAATCTGCAGGTCGGTCAATTCCTGGCCATTGACCACGGTCGGAATACCGTCCTCCGTTACGGGAACGACATCGACGTCTTCGGCCATCCCTTTTTCCGTCATGGTGGCAACCCTATCTTGTGTAGTCCGCTACCTGTCGATTTAGTCCCTCTGCCATATAAAGGAAGCCTTGTGTCATGAACGCCGTTTTTCGCACCGGTATGTTGATCGCCGCCCTGACAGCCCTGTTCGGGGTGATCGGCCTTCTGCTGGGGGGTCCGCGCGGTATGGTGATCGCCCTTGGCTTTGCCACGGTGATGAATGTCTTCAGCTACTGGAACGCCGACAAGATCGTGCTGAAAATGTACAATGCGCGGCAGGTCGACTTCGACACGGATGACCCGAGGCTGCGGCGCTATGCAGCAGGGGTAATCGGTCTTGCAGATCGTGCCGGCATGCCGCCGCCCAAGATCTATGTCATCGACAACGCGCAGCCCAATGCCTTTGCCACGGGCCGCAACCCCGAAAACGCGGCTGTGGCGGCGACGACGGGTCTCCTGACCATGTTAAGCGAAGAGGAAGTGATGGGCGTCATGGCCCATGAGCTCGCCCATGTCCGCAATCGCGACACGCTGACCATGACCGTCACGGCAACGATTGCCGGCGCCATCACGGCGATCGCCAATTTTGCCATGTTCTTTCGCGGCAACCGGGAAGGAGCGGGCGGCATGATTCAGGCCCTCGCCGTCATGATCCTGGCACCCATTGCGGCCAGCCTCGTGCAGATGGCAATCAGCCGTACGCGTGAGTATGAAGCGGATCGTATCGGAGCCGAAATATGTGGACAGCCGCTCTGGCTCGCCTCGGCTCTGGCCAAGATCTCCAATGGGGCCGCTCAGATCGTGAACCCCACGGCCGAGCGCTATCCCGCCTCTGGCCAGATGATGATCATCAACCCGCTTTCGGGGCGCGGGGCCGACAATCTGTTCTCGACCCACCCCGGGACGCAGAACCGGATCGACCGCCTTGTCGCTATGGCCGAGGAGCAGGGTCAGCAGGTGGCGCCGTCAACCACCAGCGCGCCACGCGGTCCCTGGGGCTGAACCGGGGTTCCGGTCACAGACGGGTATCGTCGTCCTTGTCGTCCGATGGCTTGGTGTCGTCATCTTCTTCCACCTGAAGATCGCGCACCTCGTCATCGCCTTCAAAGCTGGGTTCGGCCTGCGCGGTCGTCGCGGCGGATGAGGGCGCGACAGGGGGTTCCGGCTTGGGCGCCGGCTTCTCCGGGCTCGGTGTCGGGGTCAGTCCGGATTCAAAGCCGTCGGGCTCGGCCACCGAATGACGCAGATTGTCATCGATCGACAGGATCGCCAGCACGACTTCTGACGCCAGACGCAGCATCAGAAGGCGAATGAGAAAGACGAAGGGGGTGAGGAAAAAGTGTCCGAAATCGCCCGCGAACAGAAACCGGATCAGGTTGAACAGCGTCACCACGACGAGGAAGAACAGGGCCACGTAATAGGTGACCTTGACGAGGCCTTTGCCCATCCGTTCTTCAAAGCTCAAAAAGCGACCAATCAGATCATTCATCGGATACCTCGTCTTGGTTGACCAACGGGATGGCGCATGCGCCGACTAGGCCCGGCCTAGCGCCTCTTGCTGCGTTGCGGCAAGGGCGGGCGGCCCTTCCTTGCGGCCTAGTGCGCTTCGCCCCAGTTTTCCCCGAAGCCCGCCTCAACCTCGAGCGGCACGGACAGGGACACGGCAGGTAGCGGCGCATCGCGCATGACCGTCTTCAGAAGATCGCAGGTGGCTTCGGCCTCTTCCTTCGGACATTCCAGCACCAGCTCATCATGCACCTGCAGCAGCATGCGCGCCTGCAGTCCCGCCTTCGCCAGGGCGGGTGGCACACGGATCATGGCCCGGCGCACAACATCGGCGGCTGAGCCCTGGATGGGCGCGTTGATGGCCTGGCGTTCGGCAAAGGATCGCATGGCGCCATTCTTTGCCGTGATATTCGGGGTGTGCGACCGGCGACCGAACAGGGTTTCCACATAGCCGTCCGCCTTCGCCGCCGCTTTGGTATCTTCCATATACTGATGGATACCGGGAAACTTCTCAAAATAGCTCTTGATATAGTCCGACGCTTCGCCCCGCGAAATACCAAGCTGCCGCGCAAGACCGAAGGCAGAGATACCGTAGATAATGCCAAAATTGATTGCCTTGGCACTGCGCCGCACTGACGGGTCCATGCCCTCTACAGGAACACCGAAGACTTCCGAGGCCGTCATGGCGTGAATGTCGATTCCCTCACGGAAGGCATGCTGCAGCGCCTCGATCCCTGCAATGTGGGCGAGAAGACGAAGTTCGATCTGACTGTAGTCGGCAGAAATCAGCACATTGCCTTTTTCCGCAATGAACGCCGTGCGGATCTTGCGACCATCTTCTGTCCGTATCGGGATGTTCTGCAGATTGGGATCGTTGGAGGACAGGCGACCGGTCGTCGTATTGGCCAGTGAGAAGCTGGTGTGAACCCGGCCCGTGTCGGGGTGAATGGCGTTGACCAGTGCGTCCGTATAGGTGCCCTTCAGCTTTGACAGCTGGCGCCAGTTCAGGATTTCCATGGCCACCGGGTGACCTTCAGCGGCAAGCCCATCGAGCACGTCGGCATCGGTCGACCAGGCGCCGGTCTTGGTCTTCTTCCCGCCAGGCAGGCCCAGCTTGCCGAACAGGATGTCGCCAATCTGTTTGGGACTGCCCAGATTGAAGGCTTCACCGGCGGCGTCATGGGCGGCGGCTTCGTGCCCTGCCATGCGCTGAGCGAATTCACCGGACAATTGGGACAGGCGCTGGCGATCCACCTTGATCCCCGCTCGTTCCATATCAACGATGACAGGGACGAGCGGCCGGTCCATCGTTTCATAGACGCGGGTCAACCGGGCATCCTGCACCGCCGCCTTGGTGATGGCATGAAGGCGCAGCGTAATGTCCGCGTCCTCCGCCGCATAGGCGGTGGCGTCCTTGATGGGGATCTGGTCAAAGGTCTTCTGTTTCTTGCCGGTACCTGCAATGTCCTTGAATGCAATGCAGGTATGGTCGAGATGCAGCTTGGCCAGCTCATCCATGCCATGTCCGTGTACACCGCAGTCCGCCACGTATGACAGCAGCATGGTATCGTCGATCGGGGTGATCTGTACGTCGTAATGGGACAGGATCATCGCATCATATTTGATGTTCTGACCCACTTTGAGCACCGCCGGATCTTTCAGCACTGGCGCCAGAAGGTCGAGCGCAACGTCCAGTTCCATCTGACGCGCCACATCGGCATCGTCGAGGTCGAGCCCCTCCGCGCCATGGGTCAACGGGACATAGGCGCCGTGACCGGGGTGGGTGGACAGGCACACGCCTACAAGGCGGGCCCGCATGGCATCAAGCCCCGTTGTCTCGGTATCAACGGCGATGATGCCGGTCTCACGCGCATCGGCGAGAATTTCTGCCAGGCGCTCAGGTTCGAACACGGTCTCATACTCGGACTTGTCGATCGCTGGGGTGTCCGTTTTTGGCGCTACACTGGTCGGTGCGGCCGGCGCTTCGATGCCCTTCGCCTGCCGCACCCTGTTCGTCAGGGTGCTGAATTCCATCGATTCGAGAAATGCGATGAGCTTCTCATGGTCAAAATCGGTGACGCCGAAATCCGCCGGATCGTCAGGAACAGGCACATTTCGGTCCAGCCGCACCAGCTCCCGCGACAGGCGCGCATCCGCCGCATGGGTTTCCAGCATTTCACGGCGTTTTTTCTGTTTGATTTCGTCCGTACGCGACAACAGCTCATCGAGAGTACCAAACTCTTCCAGAAGCTGCGCGGCGGTCTTCGGGCCAATTCCGGGTACGCCGGGGACATTGTCCGTGGAATCGCCCATCAGCGCCTGCATGTCGATCATCTTTTCCGGCGGGGCGCCGAACTTCTCAATAACGGCGTCGCGGTCGATGATCTTGTTTTTCATCGGGTCGAACATGACCGTCAGGTCGGTGACGAGCTGCGTCAGGTCCTTGTCGGATGAGACGATCACGGTTTCCGCGCCCGCTTCTTCGGCGAGCCTAGCATGGGTGGCCATGATATCGTCCGCCTCAAAACCGGACTGCTCGATACAGGGCAGGCCAAAGGCGCGGGTGGCTTCGCGGATCAGGGGGAATTGCGGAACCAGGTCCTCGGGCGGCTCGCCTCGATTGGCCTTGTAGGCATCATAAAGTTCGTTGCGGAACGTATCGCCCTTGGCATCGAAAATGACCGCGAAATGGGTCGGGCTGCCAATATGCTCCTGCGCCGCATCATTGACGTCACTCAGCAGTTTCCAGAGCATGTTGCAGAACCCCGAAACCGCGCCGATCGGGACGCCATCGGATTTTCGGGTGAGGGGCGGCAGGGCGTGGAACGCCCGGAAGATATAGGCCGATCCATCGATCAGATAGAGGCGACAATCGGGGCCGAGAGGGGTGTGCTTGGGCATCTGACTCTGATAGCCGATGTTTGCGTGTCTTAATATAAGGTCGCAACATAATTCGTTGTGAAAATTCTAGAGATGCTGAACATACCAACTGTATTTGAGCCTTGTAATCAGCCGATTGATGGGCCGGCAAACTTCACAGTGAATTCATACGACTATCTGCGGTGTTCAACCCGGATAGAAGCAGTCGCTATGCGAAGCAAAGTGGAAGAATGGGTTTCCCACCTTCCAGAAGAACATGTTGAGGCTCTGGTCAACCGAATTCGAAGCGGAGACAACGATCAATTTGACTCTGCGAT
This sequence comes from Parvularcula sp. LCG005, assembly GCF_032930845.1. Taxonomy (GTDB): domain Bacteria; phylum Pseudomonadota; class Alphaproteobacteria; order Caulobacterales; family Parvularculaceae; genus Parvularcula. The sequence goes on from NZ_CP136758.1 coordinate 3,017,711, forward strand.
TTTCGAATTAGCAGTGCACGAAGCGTTTTCTCAGCAAGGCTGCAAATTGCTTGAGATTGAAGCTGAAGTCAAGAATGGTAGGCGTCCGGACTACTTGTTCGAAGACCCACGCGGCAAGAAGTTTTACGTCGAGGCCAAAAACATCTATGGCGTTAGCAAATCTGAACAGGCTCGTGCAAAGCTTAGGAATGAAATATTAGATCACATCAACAAAATAACTACTAAAAATATATTCCTTATTGTCCATTTCGACGACCTTCCTGATCACGCAATTCAATACAATCGAATGAAAAATGAGATTGAAAATTGGCTCAGCCAACTTCAGGAAGATGCATCAAGAGATTTCCATCTGGAAACTGATGCTGAAAAAAAATATATTTTTCGATCTCAAAAATTCGAAATGACTGTCAAAGCAGTGGAGTCGAGCAACGCGACGACATCAGACCGATCGGTCGGCGCGGTTACAGGCAATGCAGCATGGGTAGCGCCGCAGATACCGATACGAAATGCCATAAAGAAGAAGTCCAACAAATTTGGTAACTTAGATTATCCTTTAATAATAGCAGTCAACATATTAGATTGGGCTGCCGACTTCGAGGACGTTGTATCGGCCTTATTCGGTCAAATGTCCGTGAGTATCAATGTCAATACTCTGGAGTATGAACATTTCAGAAATAGGGACGGTGCATGGCGGGGAGTAGCAGGTCTGGAAGGATCTAGATGCTCTGCAATATTTTGTGTATTTCATATGGAGATGTCGAATATTGGCAGTCGAAAGGCGTGCCTGATCCATCATCCACAACCCAGAAACGAAATCAGTACAGAGGTGTTTGAGTTCCCGCAATTCATAGTTGATCGAAATGAATTGAAGGAGTTGCCGGGAAAGGCTCTCCACGAAATATTAGGTTTGGCAAAAAACTGGCCACAGAACCTCACTCTCTCAATGACTCGGGAGAGTGAATAGCTTACTCCGCCGCCTGCTGACGGGGTGCCTCGCGGAAGGCTTTCTCGGCTTTCGCATCGAACCGCTCGGCGATGAAGTCGGCGATCTTGGGCTGGATGATGTTCCGCCAGCGTGAGCCGTTGAACACGCCGTAATGGCCGACACCTTCCTGAATATAATCGACCCGCTCGGTCGGTTTCAGGCCCGTGCACAATTCGTGGGCGGCCTGTGTCTGGCCGATGCCGGAGATGTCGTCGAGCTCGCCCTCGACAGTCAGGAGCGCGCATTTGGTGATTTTTGACGGGTCCACGAACTCACCGCGGTGGGTCATCAGACCGCGTGGCAGCAGATATTCCTGAAACACGTCGTGAATGGTCTGGAGATAAAACTCCGAGGTCATGTCGCACACGGACAGATATTCGTCGTAGAACCGTTCATGGCGCTCAACGGAATCATCGTCGCCCTTCACCAGATTCTCGAAATAGTCCCACATGGCGCTGGAATGGCGCTCGGCATTCATCGACATGAAGCTGAACAGCTGCAGGAACCCGGGATAGACCCGGCGCGTCATACCTGCATTCGGGGCGGGCACGGTCTGGATCATGTTCCGCTCGAACCATTCGAAACCGCGCTGTTGGGCCAGAAGATTGGTCACGGTCGGGCTCTTCCGGGCATCGATCGGACTGCCCATAATGGTCATGGAACGCGGCACAGTCGGATCATCCCAGGCCGACATCAGCGAAACCGCGGCCAGCAGCGGCGGTCCGGGCTGGCAGACGGCCATGGTGTGCGCACCGGGACCGATATGGCGAATGAACTCGATCAGGTAGTCGATATAATCGTTGAGGTCGAAGCGGCCGTTGAACGCTGGCACGGTCCGGGCATCGGCCCAGTCGGTGATATAGACGTCATGGCCGGGCAGCATGGCCTGGACGGTGCCGCGCAGCAGAGTGGCGTAGTGGCCGGACATGGGCGCAACAATCAGGACCCGGGGCTGAGGACCTTTGACACCGGCATCGGCCAGTGCCTTTTCATCGCGGACAAAATGCAGAAGGCTGCCAAACGGCTTTTCAATGACGGTGTCGATCTCCACCGGCACCTGGACGCCATTGACCTCCGTGAAGGGCAGCTCCCATTCGGGCTTGCCGTAGCGGCGGGTGGCGCTTTCGTAGACTTTCAGCGCGGCGATGTTCGCGCGAGATGCCCAGCTGTCCCGTGCAGGGTTCAGCTGTGAGCCATACAGTTCGGCCGCCGCTCGGGCAAAAAGCCGGAAAGGCGCAAGCGCCTGATGACCAATTTCATAGGCAGTATAAAGCATGGGCCGTCTCAAATTCTGGAGCGGTGTTCAGGATGACCCGCCCGTCGATTAAGTGTGCGCTGCAACATAAACGACTTACCGTAAATATTGTGCCCCTGCGAGAGTAAAGTCGGCGTAAAAATGTTCAATCGCCGCGATCGATTACAGTTGCTCGCGCAAAAGAGCGACGATCGTATCCGTCGGCGTGGTGTCGGGCAGGGCATAAATCGGGGCGCCCGCCTTATCGGTTATGTAGAAAAGGCGTTGATGGTCAACGGTATAGGTCATGGCTGAATTTTCCAGCGGCACTTCCTTGGCATAGACATTCATGGCCTTGCGTCCGGCGGTGAGGGCCTCATCGGTCCCGGTCAGGCCCAGAATGCGGCCGTCATAGGCCAGATGATCCTTCAACCGATCGGGCGTATCCCGCTTCGGATCGACGGTGATGAACAGCGGCTGCACCTTCGCGGCGTCCTTGCCCAAGCCATCCAAGGTCGCCGTCATCGCCCCCAGAGCGGCAGGGCAGACATCAGGGCAGGCGGTAAAGCCATAGTAGATAAGCATCGGTTTGCCCTCGAAACGTTCATCCGTCGCGGCATCACCATTGGCGTCGACGAGGTCGAAATCCGCATCGAAGGTTGCGTTGAGCTCAATCACATCCCGACGCGGCAGGTCGGCCTGCTCGGAACAGGCCGCCAGAACCAATATTGCCACAATGCCGGGGAAGAAACGTACTGCTGCCATCTGACACCTTTATCATTTGTCTGAACCGTCTATGCGCAAACCCATGACAGTTGAAATGCCCATTACCGTCGCACCGTCGGTATCACGCCGAATGCTGCGGACCCGCGTCTTTACCCGTTTGCGCTGGTTTGCCGTGACGGGCCAGTTGGCGGTGGTATTTATCGTCCGCTTTGTGCTGGGCTTCCAGCTGCCGCTGATGACGGTCTTGGGGGTGATCGGCGTCGCGGTTGTGTTCAATCTCTACACGATGGTGCGGATGCGGCCCGCCCGGCCGCTGGGTTCGCGAGCGCTGATCGGCCAGCTCTCTTTTGACACGGTGCAGATTGCGACGGTTCTGTATCTGACCGGCGGCATCCAGAACCCGTTCGCTGTTTGGCTGATCCTGCCGGCGATGCTGGCCGCGTCAGCGCTGGAGTTCCGGCAGGCCATCTTTGTTGTCGCGATGATTGTCCTCGCGCTGACCATCGTTGCGTTCAGCCACTGGCCCCTGCCGTGGAGCGATCCCCTCGGGTACAAACAGCCGGATATTTATGATTTCGGCACCTGGGCGGCGCTTTTGCTGGGGGTCGGGTTCACGTCCCTCTACGCGTTTCAGGTCGCGAGTGAGCAGTCCAAGCTGTCCTCAGCCCTTGATGCGACCCAGCGCGTTCTGGCCCGGGAGGAGCGATTGACCGCCCTTGGGGGGCTGGCTGCGGTGGCGGCGCATGAGCTTGGGACGCCGCTGGCCACGATCCAGGTGACGGCGCGGGAAATGGAACAGGAGCTGCCCGAGGGCACGCTGAAAGAAGATGCGCAATTGCTCATCTCCCAGACCCAGCGCTGCCAGCGTATTCTTCAACGCCTTTCCAGCGTTGGCGAGGGCGGTGATGATCATCACAACGTCCTGTCGATTGAGGAGCTGTTGCGTGAATCGGCAAAGCCGTTCCTCAACGAGCCTCATGTCGCGGTGACCTTTGCCTTCGATCCTGAGTGCCATTCCTCGCCTCCTGACCGCCTCCTGCGCAAATCCGAGGTGATCTATGCCCTGCGCACGCTGATCGAGAATGCGGTGAAATTCGCCAATCATTCCGTCAGGATCATGTCGTCGTGGAATGAGAACCAGCTGACCGTCACGATTGAAGATGACGGCCCGGGCTTTCCCACCGACCTTCTCTCCCGGCTTGGAGAGCCCTATCCCAAGGTCGAAACGCAAAAGCTTTCGATGGCGAAACAGGGTCTGGGACTTGGTTTCTTCATTGCGACCACGCTGCTGGAGCGTACCGGCGCGCAGGTCGTCGCGGGCAACGCCCTGTCCCTGAAAGGCGCCTATGTGGCCGTGACCTGGCCCCTCGCCAATCTGAGGGCCGACCCTATATCGAAAATTGGAGCATAATAAGTGATAGAGGACAGACCGGAGCCATCAATGGACAATACGTCAAGCCGACCGCTTCCCGCCGACGCCACATGCCTGATCGTCGATGACGATCTGCCATTCCGGACGCGACTGGGCCGGGCGATGGAGAAGCGCGGCTTCACGCCGATGCTTGCTGAATCGGTTGCAGAAGCCACCCAGATCATTCGTCAGAGCCCGCCCGCATTCGCGGTCGTCGACCTGCGCCTTGATGATGGGGACGGCATCGAGATCGTCAACAAACTGCATGAGCAGCGCTCTGACGCGCGCGCCGTCATCCTGACGGGCTATGGCAACATCACAACGGCTGTGGCCGCTGTGAAAGCCGGTGCGATCGATTATCTCGCGAAACCCGCCGATGCTGACGACGTGGAAAAAGCCCTGCGTGCACCGTCGGGTGAGATGCCAGAGCCGCCGGAGAACCCGATGTCCGCGGACCGGGTCCGTTGGGAGCATATTCAGCGGGTCTATGAGCTGTGCAATCATAATGTCAGCGAGACGGCGAGACGTCTGGGCATGCACCGCCGCACGCTGCAGCGCATTCTGGCGAAGCGGGCACCTGTGTAAGCGCAATGCGGATCGGGGGTGTTGAGGCCGGCGGCACGAAATTCGTTCTGGGTGTCGCTGATCTCGACGGCCAGATCCTTTCGCGAACGCAGCTGCCAACGACCATGCCAGAGGCCACTTTGGCGTTGAGCCGGGAATGGTTGACCGACCAGGCCGGGCCAACCGGGCTGGCGGCGATCGGCATCGGGACCTTTGGCCCTGCGGACATCAATCCGGCGTCGTCTACCTATGGCGACATCACCACCACACCGAAGCCCGGTTGGCAGGGCGCCCATGTGCGGGCCGCTTTTCTCGACCTCGCACCGGTCGTCACCTTTGACACGGACGTGGCCATGGCAGGCCTCGGCGAGGCGCAATCGGGCGCGGGGCGGGATGTCGACAGCCTGATCTATGCCACCATCGGAACGGGCATCGGGGCCGCTTTCGTAAAGAACGGCGTTCCCCAATCCGGCTACACCCACGCTGAAATGGGCCACTTCCCGGTGGCACAGGACAAAGCGGCGGACCCCTATACCGGCTATTGTCCCTATCACGGCAATTGTCTGGAAGGGCTCGCTGCTGGACCGTCTATCATCGACCGATGGGGGGTACCGTTGAGTGAGTTGCCCGAGGACCATCCCGGTCACCAGATCATCGCAGACTATATTGCCCAGTTCTGCCGGACGGTAATGCTCGGCTTTGCGCCTGAGCGCATCGTGCTTGGTGGCGGTGTGATGAAGACGCCAGGTCTGATCGAGCGGGTGGTTGAGACCACCGAACGGCATATCGCCGGTTATGCGGTGCCGCCCGGGGCGTCGTGGCGCGAATATATCGTGACCCCACAATGCGGAGACGATGCCGGTCTTGTCGGCGCGCTGGCCCATGCGCGCGGCCAACTGCCGCGCTGAAGAGTTTTCCCGATCTAAAATCAGCCTGAACAGCGGCATCCATCCACCACCGGGATGGTCTCAGCTGAAACTGTGCATGTTGCCTCTTGCACTGCAGCGAAAATTGTCATTTCCTGTCATCAAAGGGTCAGAAAATGGACCCGTCGGGCAAAGGGGGAGGCTGAACAGGCCAATCATGCGGGAGCCACGATGTTGAATATAGGACCCACCCCCCATCGCTTCGGTTGGGTGCGCCAGTAATGGACGCCTTTACCCCCGAAATGGTAACGCTGGTCGTGGCCATGCTTGCAGCCGGGGCGGTTGCCGGTATCGCGGCGGGTCTGTTCGGCATTGGCGGCGGCTTTATTGTCGTCCCTGCGCTGATAGCCGTCTTCGGCCTTCTGGATTTTGATCCTTCGCTCACTGTTCATATGGCGATCGGGACGTCCCTCGCGACGATCATTCTCACGTCGCTCAGATCCGTTCACGCCCATGCAAAGCGGGGTGCCGTCGACTTCACAGTGCTGCGCAGCTGGGCGCCGTGGATTATCGTCGGCGTCATCGCCGGCCTGATCTTTGCGGCCCAGGTGAAGGGCGCAACGTTGGTCACCGTGTTCGGGATCGGGGTCTTCCTGCTGTCGATCCACTTTTTATTCCCGCGTCTCCTGGGCAAATTGCAGATCAGCGATCATATGCCATCCGGCGTGGCGCTCATCGGACTTGCAGTCATTCTGGGCGGTTTCTCCGCGCTTCTGGGGATTGGTGGCGGCACGATTGCTGTGCTGACAATGACCTTGTGCGGACGACCGATTCACCAGGCTATTGCGACCGCTGCGGGGTTTGGCGCGATTATCGCCATTCCCGGCGCCATCGGCTTCATCATCATGGGCTGGAATGACGCCGCCCTGCCGCCCGGGTCTCTTGGCTATGTCAATCTGATCGGGCTCGTCGCGATTGCCAGCACATCGACGCTGACAGCGCCTATCGGTGCAGCGCTGGCGCACCGCTTGCCGCCCATTACGCTCAAACGTGTCTTTGGCGCCTATCTGGTATTTACCTCCCTCCTGATGCTGAAGGATGTCGCACCGTGGAGCCATCCGGCACCGGATGATGTCCCCCGCATTGCCAAAAGCGACCCCAATACTCCCGCGACGCGTCTGACGGCCGTTCCCGCGTCTTCAACAGAAAGATCTGTGCCATGACCTTTGATCTGTCCCGCCGACTTCTTCTGGGCGGTGCCCTGTCGGGCGCTTCTCTCGCTGCATCAGGCATTGGCGCCGGTGCCTTTGCGCGCGAGTTCGAGACGCCGCCGAAGAAGAAATCCGTCTACGGTCCGGATCCAAAAGATGCGCATCTCATTTTCAACGAGAACCCCTATGGTCCCAGCCCCAAGGCACTGAAAGCCTTGGCGGAGGCCGCCGGTCAGGGCTGCTATTATCAGGGCAAATCAATCGGCTATCTGACCGATATGATCGCAGAGCGTCACGGCGTTGCGCCAGAGCAGGTCGTTATTGGCAGTGGCTCTTATGAACTGCTGACCGTGATGGGCCTTCTTTACGGCCAGAAGGGTAATATTCTGGGTCCTGACCTTTATTGGGACACGACCGCGAAATATATCGAGGCTCATGGCCTGACCACGCTGAAGCGGTCGCCCATGACGGCCGCGCTTGAAATCGACCTCGACGCGATGCTGCCGTTGGTGACGGACGATGTCAGCCATGTGCAACTGGTGAACCCGAACAACCCGACCGGCCACGTTCTCGATCCGGCAGCTCTGCGCGCCTTCGTTCTCGCCGCCAGTAAAAAGGCCAATGTCCTCGTGGATGAGGCCTATATCGAAATTGCCGATGACCCTGAGGCGATCAGCATGATGGATCTGGTGCGCGAGGGCCACGACGTCATCGTCTGCCGAACCTTCTCGAAGATCTACGGCATGGCGGGCTTGCGGATCGGCTATGCGATCGGCCAGCCCGAAGCGATCGCTGCAATCCAGAACTCCCTGATTACGTCACCCAACGTTGCCGGCATTGCCGCCGCCATCGCCAGCTATGACGACAATGAGTTTCTCGGGTTCTCGAAATCGAAAATCCAGACCGCACGGGAAATGATCATGGAGGGGACGAAAGCCGCCGGCCTCAAGCCGCTGCCGTCCCAGACATCCTTCGTCTTCGTGGACACCGGTATGGACGCCAACGTCTTCCGTGACCGGATGCGGGAAAAGGGCGTCCTGATCCGCGGCAAATACGGGGACTTCCACAACTATTCGCGCGTCAGCTGCGGCTATCTGGAAGACGTCAAACGCTATGTTGCGGCGCTGCCTTACGCTTTGGAGGGGTGAGAGGACCGGCTCGCCGGGAAGACCTGTTCTGGCTGAGCCTGCCCCGCGGTTGCTGCCCTCAACCGCGGGGCTTTTATATGATCGAAAGACAATTCTGATCTATAGATTGCAGTGACACCCCGCGACGGCCTGAAGCAGGCTGTCGGTTGGGTCATGGTGTCCGGGGGCAACGCATCTTGATCCGCAATATCGCACTTGATCGGCTGAAACTCATACTGGCGCTGATGGTGGTCGGGATCCACGGTCAGGTGTTCATTGATGTCTCACCGGTTTCATCATGGTTGACGGTGAACGGCCTGTTTCGCATTGCCGTCCCCATCTTTCTCCTGATCAACGGATATTTTCTGGCGGCCATCATTGATGACCCCGAGGCCCGACGTCGGTGGTTTGTTCGGATCCTCAGCCTTTATGTGATCTGGATGGCAATCTATGCGCCGATGTGGATGTCCCAGGCCGGGTCGATGGGGAAGGCGGTCTATTTCGTTGCCATCGGGTGGTTGCACCTCTGGTATGTGATCGGCCTTTTGTGTGCCGGGCTTCTGCTTGTGCTGACCAGGCGGTGGGGTTCGCGGTTCGTGGCGGTTTCGGCCCTCTTTCTGTTTCTGGTCGGCGTCGCCATTCAGTATGCTGGCATTTATGACCTGGTGGGCGGCCTGGCGGGAACGGTGGCCGATAAATTCGGCGCGCACCGTAATTTCCTGTTTCTCGCCTATCCGCTGCTGGCTTGCGGCTATCTCATTCGCCGACATGACTGGGACGGGCTCATCAACATGCAGCAGGCGATCTGGCTCACCGCGTGTGGTCTTGTCCTGTTACTCGTGGAAAGCGGGCTAATCTACTGGACGGCGCCAGAAACCGCCGCTGTCGACAATTACATCAGTGTCGGTCTGGCCGCGCCGGCGATCTTTTTGATGGCGAAACAGATCAAGATTGAGGGGCGCTTCGGCAAAGAAACCTCGCTGCTCGCCAATGGCATCTATTTCATTCATCCCCTGCTCCTGGTGGGAATGGGGATCAACGATGCCATGACCGCGACCGCGGCAACGGTCGTCACGATCGCCCTCAGCACCGTTGTCGCCTGGGGAATGGTGAAGCTTTCCGTGATCCGCAAATGGCTGTTGTAAGTCCATCGGTGTCGGTCGCATAAAAAAGTGCGGACCTTCAAGGCCCGCACCGTATCAAGCGTCTTCAACCATAATGCGTTACGAAGATTTCTTCTTCCGGCGAAGTGCGCCGGCACCGACCAATGCGCTACCGAACAGATAGGCTGCGGCAGGAGTTGAGATCGACGTGCCGCTGATGATCCTGCGAAGATGAAGAATAAAATGGTGCCGCTTAGGTGACTCGAACACCTGACCCCATCATTACGAATGATGTGCTCTACCAACTGAGCTAAAGCGGCCCTGACCTGTCGTGGACAGACGGCGCCCATAGCGGATGAGCGCCGGACTGGCAATATGCTGCCGTCGCCAATTTGGATACGGCCTCTGACGTCTACTGCGCGCGGCGCAGCTCCTGCTGCCGCATCGGCATGGCATCGACCAGCTCGAAAATGTCTTCGGTGCTGATCACGTCGGTCCAGCGTCCCTTTTCAGTCCCGTCGAGGCCGATCAGAACGATCACGAAATCAGCATCCGCCGTGCCGAGGAGGTCGAGGACCTGCGAGCGCTCGGTCGGCGTCAGGCGACGATGCGGCGTCTTGGGGTCAGCATAGTCCGTCAATTCGTCATCGGTGCCGTGGACCATGACGGTCACGATATCGCGTTCGGCAAAGCCGCTGCGATGGATCTGTGTGTCTTGCCGCAGGAGTTTCTCAAGCGGCTCAATGGCGTCGCTGGTCGTACCGTAGACCACCAGACGGCGTTCCCATTCAAACGTTTCGAGACCGTCCCAAGCCATGGCAGCATTCCAAGAAAAAAGCGCAGTTGCCGAAACAACTGCGCCCCATCTTTTTCGTTCCGTACGCACGGCGATTAGGCCACGCTATCCAGCGACCGCTGGACGCGTTCGACATCGAAACATTCGATCACATCGCCGGCTTTCAGGTCGTCATAGTTCGCGAAGCTCATGCCGCATTCCTGACCCGCAGGCACTTCAGAGACATCGTCCTTGAAGCGCTTGAGCTGGCTCAGCTCGCCCTCGTGGATCACGACGTTGTCGCGCAGCAGGCGGACCTTGGAGCCGCGTTTGACCTGGCCCTCGGAAACGCGACAGCCTGCAACCTTGCCGAATTTGGAGATGTTGAAGACCTCCAGAATTTCGGCATTGCCGAGGAATGTTTCGCGCAGTTCCGGATCCAGCATCCCTGTCAGCGTGCCGCGAATGTCGTCGATCAGATCGTAGATGACCGAGTAATAGCGGATTTCAACGCCGGACCGATCGCCTTCATCCCGCGCGCCCTTGTTGGCCCGCACGTTGAAACCGATGACCGGGGCCTTGCTGGCCTCGGCAAGGATGACATCGCTCTCGGAAATCGCGCCAACGCCTGTGTGCAGGACGCGAACGCGCACTTCGCTGTTCGACATCTTGTTGAGGGCGCCAACGATCGCCTCGACGGAGCCCTGAACGTCGGCCTTGATGACCAGTGGCAGGTCCTTGATCTCGGCATCCTGCAGCTGCGCCATCATCTGCTCGAGCGATGTGCCCGACGTGGCCGCATTGGCTTTCTCGCGCTTCATCCGCTGGCGGTATTCCGCGACTTCACGAGCGCGGGCCTCATGCTCAACGACCGCAAACTGGTCACCGGGCTCAGGCACACCGTTCAGACCCAACACTTCAACCGGTTGGGCTGGCAGCGCCGTCTGGGTCTGTTGACCCTTGTCGTCGATCAGGGCGCGAACCTTGCCCCACTCACCACCAGCAACGAGGATGTCACCGCGTTTCAGCGTACCGCCCTGGATCAGGACAGTGGCGACCGTGCCGCGACCCTTGTCGAGCTTGGCTTCGACGACCGTACCGTAAGGCTGGCGGTCTTCGTTCCCTTTGAGCTCAAGGAGTTCAGCCTGAAGCGCGATAGCTTCGAGAAGACCATCAAGATTGATCTTCTTCAGCGCAGAGACTTCAACGTCCTGCACTTCGCCGCCCATGCTTTCGACCTGGATCTCATATTGCAGGAGCTCGGCCTTGACCTTCTGCGGGTCGACGCCTGGCTTATCGATCTTGTTGACCGCCACGATGATTGGCACACCGGCCGCACGAGCGTGGTTGATGGACTCGATCGTCTGCGGCATCACACCGTCATCTGCGGCCACCACGATCACGACAATATCCGTGACGGTGGCACCGCGCGCCCGCATGGCTGTGAAGGCAGCGTGGCCTGGCGTATCGAGGAAGGTGATCTTGTTCCCGTCCGGGGCCACGATCTGATAGGCGCCAATATGCTGGGTGATCCCGCCCGCTTCACCAGAGACCACATTGGCCTCCCGCAATGCGTCCAGAAGTGATGTCTTGCCGTGGTCCACGTGACCCATAATGGTCACGACAGGGGGCCGCGGCTGCATTTTTGCGTCCGGGGCATCGGGCATGATCAGCCCTTCCACCACGTCGGATTCAGACACCCGCTTGACGGTATGGCCCAGATCTTCTGCCACCAATTGTGCCGTGTCGGCATCGAGCGAGGCATTGGCGGTGACCATATTGCCTTGCTTCATGAGCGCGCGGATCAGGTCGGTTGAGCGCACGGCCATCCGTTGAGCCAATTCCTGCACTGTGATGACGTCAGGAATGGTGACTTCGCGGCGCTGTTGGCCGGTGTCAGACTGACGTTTCGAGCGCGCAGCCTTTTCCTTCTCGCGAGCCCGGCGAACCGAGGCGAGGGAGCGCTGACGGTCATCGTCTTCCAGTGCTTTCGCAATGGTCAGGCGGCCAGTGCGGCGCTTGGGCGCCTCTTTGCTCTTGGCGTCTTCCTTGCCGGCAACGGAGCGCTTCTGCTTGATCCGGCCCCCGAGGGCGGACAGCGGATTGTCGTCATCCTTGTCGAACTTGCGATCTTCGCGACCAGCGCGGCGACTGTCTTCTTCGACCGGCAGGTCGGGCTCATCAGTCTTGCCGCGAGCGGCCTGGCGCTGCTTGCGTTCGCTGGCTTCTTTTTCCAGCGTTGCGCGAGCGGCTTCTTCCGCCTGCTGGCGGGCCTCAGCTTCGCGAGCGCGTTTTTCTTCTTCTTCCTGCTGAGCCTTGCGGGAAGCCTCCAGCTTGGCGCGTTCTTCGGCTTCGCGCTGCTCGCGCTCTGCCTTCTCGGACGCTTCGCGTTTGGCGCGCTCTTCAGCGTCTTTCTTGTGCTTGGCGAGCACGGCCACGCGGGCCTTTTGCTCCGCCGCAGACAGCTGGCGAAGAACCTTGGGTCGACCACGGCCAGCGGCTGCGCGGTCAGGCGCGGCGCGTTCCTGTGGCTTACGCTCGTTCGTTGCCGATTTGGTCGGTTTTGCTTCTGCCTTGGCGGCAGCGGGCTTTTCAGCCGCTGGCGCCGATGCCGGTGCGGCTTCGCCCGGCGCGCGGACACGACGCTTCTTCTCCACCACCACCGTTTTCGTCCGGCCGTGAGGGAAGCTCTGTTTGACCGCGCCCTTCTCCGTTTTGCGGAGGGTCAGCGGACGTCGCTCGCCCGAGTTGTTTTCCTGCGTATCGTCGCTCATATTTCTCCAACGGACTGACGGTTCAGCCCAAAATTCTATCTCTGCACCAGCCCGTCAGGGACGGGTTCGGCGGGTGCACATCCATATGATCTACCACATCCAGCCGAGGCGAGGATGGTCCCATACCGTCCAAGGCCCCCAAGGTCCACGGGGGCGAAGGGCTTTTTACGAGGGATGATGCCGATTAGGCGCTATGGCGGCTATATAGGCCATCCAACGCTGCGCTTCAAACAGGGCGGCATTGGCCGCTTTGCCTGGCAATAGCCCGACATGAACGACACCAAATTCGCCCAATGCCTGACTAAGGGTCCCACTATTCGTACCAAGTTCGATATGGGGCACGGGGCGGTCGGGCTCAAGGCGTTGTTTGACTTTCCTCATGCCATCAGGTGCTGCATCGGCCGGTGTGATATAGGCGATGAGTTTGGACCGCTTCTGAATCACAGTGTCATAGCCGGACACCACCTGCCCGGCGCCACGGGCCAGGCCGAGCGCATTCAGCACCCGGGTCAGCAGCCTGTCACCCAGGTCGATGCTGAATGATTTCGGATCCGTATCGTCAGGCAGCGGGGTCGCTGCCTTGAAGGCGCGAGAGAACTGACCGCGCGCAATGGCCTTTTCCAGCAACGCGGCATCGGCAGACAGCCATGCCCCGCGACCGGGTAATTTTTCGGACAGGTCGGCCATCAGATGCCCGTCAGGCGTCCGCACAAAGCGGATCGCATGGGCACCGGGGGCCAGCGCCTCGCCACTGGCGATGCATTTTCGATCGTTATGGCGAGGCTTGGGCATGTTGACAGCAGGGGAGGCTTTTACGCCTCCACGCCTTCTTCTTCCTCATCGGTGTCCCAGCCGACATTGCGGCGGGCCTGGGCGATGATGTGCTCGGCGGTGTCAGGCTTGATGCGGAATTTCTCCAGCATGCCCTCATAGTGCTTCTTCTCGCCGTCAACGCGCTCGGTCCAGCCGGTCATGTCGTCCGCCACGCAGCCTGCAAGGTCTTCCATGTTCAGGATGCCTTCCTTGGCCAGGGCCACGATCATTTTCAGATCAAGGCCTTCGACTTCCAGAAGATCGTCAGAGACGCCCATCTCAACGCGCTGCTTGTCGAGGTCCGCCCGCTCACGCTCGAGCCAATCCAAGGCGCGGGCCTGCAGTTCTTCGGCCGTTTCCTCATCGAACCCTTCGATCTCGGCGATTTCTTCAAGGTCCACATAGGCGATCTCTTCAACCCGGGCGAAGCCTTCGGAGACAAGGAGGTTGGCGATCATGTCGTCGACATCGAGCACCTTCATGAACAGGCCGGAACGCTCGGCATATTCTTTTTGGCGTTTCGCGCTCTCTTCTTCCTCGGTCATGATGTCGATCTCATAGCCGCTGAGCTGGCTGGCGAGACGGACATTCTGGCCGCGGCGACCAATGGCGAGGGACAGCTGGTCATCGGGAACGACGACTTCAATGCGCTCAAGCTCTTCGTCGAGGACGACCTTGGCGACTTCGGCCGGGGCAAGGGCGTTGACGACAAAGGTCGCGGTGTCTTCCGACCACGGCACGATGTCGATCTTCTCCCCGCCAAGCTCCCCGACGACGGCCTGAACGCGGCTGCCGCGCATACCGACGCAGGCGCCGACAGGGTCGATCGAGCTGTCATTGGAATAGACGCCGATCTTGGCGCGACTGCCCGGGTCGCGGGCAACGGCCTTGATCTCGATCACGCCGTCATAGACTTCCGGGACTTCCTGTTCGAACAGGCGGGCCATGAATTGCGGATGGGTACGGGAAAGGAAAATCTGCGGGCCACGGGGCTCACGGCGTACTTCAGCAATATAGGCGCGGACACGTTCGCCCTGGCGCAGGGGCTCGCGCGGGATCTGCTGGTCGCGGCGGATGACCGCTTCACCCTTGCCCAGGTCGACAATGACGTGGCCATATTCGATGCGCTTGATGAGGCCGGAGATGATTTCCTTCTCACGATCCTTGAACTCGTTGTACTGATTTTCCCGCTCGGCATCGCGCACTTTCTGCGTGATGACCTGTTTGGCGGCGAGGGCGGCAACGCGGCCAAAATCAACCGGCGGCAGCGGATCGGACAGGAACGCGCCGATCTCGGCTTCCGGGTTCTGCTTGAGAGCGTCTTTCAGCGCGATTTCCGAGGCTTCGTTCTCGACGACCTCAACCACTTCCATCAAGCGCCACAGACGGGTTTCGCCAGTGCGCGGATCGATCTCGGCACGGACATTCGTCTCAGCACCGTAGCGTGAGCGGGCGGCGCGAGACAGCGCGTCTTCCATCGCCTCGATGACGACCATCTTGTCGATCGACTTTTCACGGGCGACCGCGTCCGCGATCTGCATCAGTTCAATCTTGTTGGCGGTAACGGCCATTTTATCACTCCCGTTTCACTGGTGTGGGTTGGGGCGAATGCCCCCATGTTTCAATTCGGTTCGATCAATCCGATTCCGGATCGTCGATCATCCGGCAGGTGCCGGTATACTGGTAGCTGCGGACAGGCCCCGGTTTGTGATGAATGCTGCGAATGGCATGCATCGGCTTGGACGTGTCATTGTTCTCGGCAAAGATCGTCCAGAACATGGGGTACTTTGCCTCTTCATAGGGCGTGACGAAGGTGATCTGATCTTCCCCGACCATGACGATGAGCGGAAGGTTGCCCTTCTGCTCGTCGATTTTCTCGGCACGGGCCGTCTCAATCCACAGGCGGAAGGTTTCTTTGCTCTCATCCGGGTAGAACGGCTCAAAATTGCCTTCAGGGGCCGTACCGGCCACGCCGATCGGAAAACTGCAGGACAACAGAACACTCGATAGCATGTTGAGTGAGATCATCTGACGCTCAATGTGGTTGCAGTGCGCATGGTCATGGTTCGACTAGACGGACCCTTCGCGCTCGATCACGAGAATACGCGCAGGGCCAATGGGGTGGGCGACATGCTCATCGCCATTATCGGCAACAAACATGTCCGTGGTATTGAGAACGACGCTCCTGGTCTCGCCATTCTCCTTGTACTTCATTTCAACCTTGCCATCGAGGACGACAAAGACTTCGCATCCGTCATTGATGTGCCATTTATAGGGCTGGTCGGTCCAGTGAAGGCGGACGCTGGTGCCGTTCAAGCGCGCGATGTCGCGGGCGCCCCACGGACGGTCGGCAACGAAATCGCGCACATCAGAAATCACACTCGGCATTGCTACCTTCCCAGGCCCCCGGCCCGATTTTCAAAAGGCGCCGGCCCGCTTTTTGTCTTCATTTCGTCAGTAGTGGTTCCTGAGATACACCAATTGTCCCACGCTATTTGATTTGGTGTTTTGACATCAGCGTATTCTCCACGCTGCGTATACGTACAATAACAACGTTTCTCAGACTCGACCCAAGCGCCGCCATCATCGAGGCAGGAGTCAATTTCTCCGCAGCCCACCATCAAGAAGCTTGAAACTGACGCGAATATGACAGAGGACTTTTGCTGCCCAAATACATCAGAAGCCCTCATGACGGTTTGTTCCCGCCTTTGGGACCGTCTGCATTCTCGCTCCACTGTGCATCACCTTCCTTCAGGCCCGCTTTGGCGCGGCGAAGGCTTTCCGTGATCAGATCATCGGTCAGCACAAGCTTGGCTGCCTTGATCATGGAGAACGGGACCAGCGCGGTTTCTTCCTCGCCATCAAGATCGATCAGGACGTCGTTTTCTTCTATGCCCGCAAGGACACCCTTGAACCGTTTCTGGCCTTCGACCTCCTGGTTCAGTTCCAGTTTGGCAGCGAAACCATCCCAGCGCTCAAAATCCTTCAGCCGGGTCAGGGGCCGATCGATACCGGGGGAGGAGACCTCCAGCGTATAGCGGTCAGAGATCGGGTCGGCATCGTCCATCACCACGCTGATCGCCTTGGACAGCTTGGCGCAATCCTCCGCTGTCATGGTGCCGTCCGCTGTCTCGGCCATGATCTGCAGGGTTTGGTCGCGGGAGCCGGTAATGCGCAGGCGGATCAGCTCATACCCGGTCGTCTCCACGACAGGTTCAAGCAGGTCACGCAATTGTTCTTCAATCGGAGTCATGGTCACCCAACAGGTTCGGGCTACGAAAAAAGCGGCCCTGGTGGGGGCCGCTTTCGATCCGAACCGAAATGCTATGCTTTATCCTTAGACCAGCGAGAAGGGCTTGTCAGCCCCTCTTTTCGTAAGGTTAGCCAAGGGGTGGAATACGCAGGACCTGCCCAGGATAGATCTTGTCGGGGTCCTCCAGCATTGGCTGGTTCGCTTCGAAGATGACGAGATATTTCGACGCATTGCCGTAATGGTCCTCGGCAATCTTGGACAGGGTGTCGCCGGATTTGACCTCATAAAAGGTCGAGGCGTCAGCCTGGTCGTCCTCGACCTCCAGCTGGCTTTCCACCTCCGACACGCCCTTGTGGTTGCCCGCGGCGATGACGATCTTCTCTTCCGCTTCGCGGTCCTTGACCTTGCCTTTGAGGATGACACGGTCGCCGTTCTTCTCGGCAGTGACATTCCCGGTGTCGGGCTTCTTTTCGCGCGCCTTCTCGAAGGTCGGGAAGAGACTGTCCGGCGTCATGGCGTCGGCTACTCGGGCACCCGCTTCTTTTACAAAATTGAACAGGCCCATGGTCGATCTCCGATCTTTTGATGATGATGGAAAGAAAACCGCCCGCTGCGACATTCGTTCCCGTGACAGGGCGGAACAGCCCTTGCCCGATCCGGGTTCCTGGCAAGGCAATTTCGCCGACAGCAGATGGACCTAAACCATGGCCAACACCGATCACGGCCCGTCAATCAAAGACACCGAGACCTATGAAGCTCTGCGCGAGGATGGCACGAGCAAGGAAAAGGCGGCGCGCATCGCCAATGCCCAGGCGAGCAAGGACATGCATCCCTCCGAAAAGGGCGGCCACGCCCAAGCCTATGAGGACTGGACGAAAGACGACCTCTACGATCGCGCTCAGGAGCTCGACATTGAAGGCCGGTCGTCAATGACCAAAGAGGAATTGATCAAAGCTTTGCGTAATCATTAGGGGTTAGGCTTCGCACCTGAAGGATGTGGCGCGGCAAGGCTGTAGGGTGATTGCGCCTGTCATCCCGGCCGTCTACCGACACATCCAGTATCGAAACGCGAAGACCGACCATGACCATTGCTGCCATCATTGTGAATTACGGCACGGGCAAGCTGATCCTGGATCATCTGATCCAGATCCGTGAGGAGCTGGCCACAGTGCCCGGCAGCCATCTCTACATTGTCGATAACCTGTCACCGAATGGTGACGCGGCTCTCCTGACCGAAGGCACCACGGGAATGGATGACGTCACGGTCATCGGCGCTCCGCGCAATGGTGGCTTCTCTTACGGCAATAATCGCGGTTTTGACCAAGCCATCGCCGACGGCGGCTACGACCATTATTATCTCCTCAATCCTGACGCCTATCCGCGGCCCGGCTGTCTCAAGGCCCTGCTCGCCTTCATGGCGGAGCATCCCAAAGCAGGCCTTGTCGGCTCACGACTGGAAGGGCTCGATGGACATATCCAAAGCTCGGCCTTCCGGTTCATGTCGCTGGAAAGTGAGTTCGCCAGCGCCGCAAAGCTGGGGATTTTCAACCGTCTTTTCGCCTCCAAAAGGGTCGCGCGTCCGCCGCAGGACGAGGCGCACAAAACCGATTGGGTCTGCGGTGCGTCCATGCTGCTGACGGCTGAGGCGCTGGAGAAGGTTGGACTGATGGACGAGAAATACTTCCTCTATTTTGAAGAAGTGGATTTCCAGCGCGCCATCATCAAAGCCGGGTTTGAGATCTGGTACGTCCCCTCGGCCCACGCGATCCATCTGGTCGGTCAGTCCACGGACATGAAGGATGGCAAACAGAGCGCTGGCACGGCCCCGGACTATTGGTACGACAGTCGCCGCTATTATTTCGAGAAGAACCACGGCGCCGCCTTTGCCGACAAGGCGGATCGCGCCTGGGCCTGGGGCAAGCGGGCCGGGGGCCTGAAATCCCTCCTTAAAGGACAGGGCCTGTCTTCGGTCGACCGTGATATTGCGGGTCTCGAGGCGGCCAGAAAGCGCGCGGCGTCATGAGCGAACCGAACGAGAATCTGCCCGCGCCTGCGATGGGGTCAACCAACGCAAACCCGCCCGGCATCAAGTTCTGGGACCTCGTCAAGGAAGATGCCCGCACTCAGGAGCTGGGCATCAGGAGCCAGGGATTCTGGGCGCTTTACACCCATCGCTTTGGCAATTGGCGTATGGGTCTGCCCAAGGGCTTCCGTATTCTTGGAACCCTTTTCTACCGCTTCATGGCCAAATGGACGCAAGTGACCTGCGGCATCGATCTTCCCTATACGGTGAAAGTCGGCCGTCGCGTACGCCTTGAACATTTCGGCGGCATGATCCTGATCGCGGAAAGCATTGGCGACGATGTCACCATCCGTCAGAACACGACCTTTGGCATCAAGAAGGTGGACGGCGAACACCTGCGCCCGAAGATCGGCAATCTTGTCGACATAGGCGTCGGCGCTGTCATCATCGGCGGCGTCACTGTGGGTGAGGGCGCGACGATCGGGGCAAACGCGGTGGTGATCAAGGATGTGCCCGTTGGCGCGACGGCCGTCGGCGTTCCAGCACGTATTCTGGTCCGGGCATAATGCTCAGCCACAACGGGCAAATTTGAGATAGGCCGGGGGCCGCCCCTCACGAATGGCCTTTTTTTCATAGCGGGTCTGGGGCCAGTCTTCGGGCCGATTGGTCCAGTCCGCTTTGCGGTTGGCCGTCCACTGAAAATCCTTGTTCCATCTGTTGTGAATCTGCACACGCATCAGCGTCCATCGCACATAATCGGGAATATCCGACGCCACGCGCAATTCACTGCCGGTCTGTAGCAATCGCGCAGCATGGGCAAGGAAAGGCGCGGAAATCATCCGCCGTTTGAAATGCCGCGATTTGGGCCAGGGGTCCGGGTGCAGCACGAACATCCGGGACAGGCGCCGGTCGGGAATGGCCGCCATC
Organism: Parvularcula sp. LCG005; assembly: GCF_032930845.1. Lineage (GTDB taxonomy): Bacteria > Pseudomonadota > Alphaproteobacteria > Caulobacterales > Parvularculaceae > Parvularcula. Next base: position 3,037,503 of record NZ_CP136758.1, read on the forward strand.
AAGGGGCGCACATCGCCATGGCAGACCCGGACATTCTTGAGATCGTACTCATCAATCAGCGCAAGGAGCTTTGCCACGCCATTGATGAAGGGCTCAGCGCCTATCATCAGCACGTCGGGGTTCTGGGCGGCATGCCAGGCGAGGTGTTCCCCGCCGCCAAAGCCGACCTCCAGCCAAACATCGCCCTGATGGGCGGCGACAATGCTCTTAACCGTGTCAGGGGTAACGGCGACCTGCGGCAGCAGATCGCTCATTAGATTGGAATGACGCGTCCGAAGCGGTTTGTCCTGGCGACGGCCATAAACGCGGTCATCGGTCCATTCGGGCGACGTCATAAGGGCCTCAGGCAAATGCGCTTTTCAGCTGGTCTGCAAGGTCCGTTTTCTCCCAAGGGAAGCTGCCATCGGCACCCGGTTCGCGACCGAAATGACCATAGGCGGCTGTCTGCTGGTAGATTGGGCGGTTCAGACCAAGATGTGTCCGGATGCCCCTCGGCGTCAGATCCATGACCTCACGCAGCACGTTTTCCAGCTTGGCCGGATCCACTTCACTGTCGGTCAGGTCCACATAGACGGACAGCGGCTTGGAGATCCCGATCGCGTAGGACACCTGGATCAGGCATTTGCGCGCCAGACCGGCAGCCACAACGTTCTTGGCCAGATAGCGGCAGGCATAGGCCGCGGACCGGTCGACTTTTGTCGGATCCTTGCCTGAGAACGCTCCGCCGCCATGGGGCGCTGCGCCGCCATAGGTGTCGACAATGATCTTCCGACCCGTCAGGCCGGCATCGCCATCTGGTCCACCGATGACGAACGCACCTGTGGGGTTCACGTAAAGTTCGTCTTCAGCCGGCATCCACCCTTCGGGCAGGATATCCTCAACAAACGGACGAACGAGGGCGCGAACATCGTCTTGGCTCAGGCCCGCTTTGTGCTGGGTCGAGACAACGACCGAGGTGGCCGCCACAGGGCGACCATTGTCATAGCGCAATGTAACCTGGCTCTTGGCGTCGGGCTGGAACTCAGGACGTGTCCCGGCATGGCGGGCATCGGCCAGTGCCTTCACGATCCGGTGAGAATAGGCGATTGGCGCCGGCATCAGCTCAGGCGTCTCATCGGTAGCAAAACCGAACATCAGGCCCTGATCGCCGGCACCTTCGTCCTTGTTACCGCTGGCGTCGACACCTTGGGCGATTTCAGCGGACTGGCCATGGACGTAACAGTCAATATCGGCGTTTTTCCAATGGAAGCCTTCCTGCTCGTAACCGATCTGGCGAATCACCTTGCGCGCTGTCTCGATCATTTCTTCGTGCGAGACGGTTTCTGCGCAGCGTGTTTCGCCCGCCAACACAACCTTGTTGGTCGTCGTCAGCGTTTCCACAGCAACGCGCGCCTGCGGGTCACGGCTCAGGAAGAGATCGACGATTGCATCGGAAATCTGATCCGAGACCTTGTCAGGATGGCCTTCGGATACCGATTCAGATGTAAACAGATAGGAATTGGCCGACATGGGTGCCCTCTCAGAACATATAAGGAAAGCTTTATGTCCTGCGCTTGGACCCAATACAAGTGGTCGAACTAGTTTTCTTCGTTATCAAGTCCGTCGGAAAGCGTCCGCACCAGATCGAGCACCCGGCGCCGCACCTGAGGGTCTTCAATTCGGCTGAATGCACGACATAGCTGCATGCCTTCGGGGGTCGCGAGCATGGCAAGGAAGTCGGCACGTTCGTCCTGATATTCAGGCGCACCCTTCTCGGCCAAGCCAATCATGTTTGTCGCGGAATCGCCGAAATCGTCGTAGAAAAACTGCACCGGCACGTCGAGAATACGAGCGATGTCGAACAGGCGGCTCGCGCCAATACGGTTGACGCCTTTCTCATATTTCTGGACCTGTTGAAATGTCAGGCCAAGTTCTTCGCCCAGCTTGTCCTGACTGATCCCCTTCATCATGCGGCGCAGCCGGACGCGACTTCCCACATGGATGTCCATGGGGTGTGGTGCCCGTTTATTGAGCTTTTCAGCCATTCAAAACCTCAAATCACTGCATCGCAAAAACTTGGGTTTAGTAGATGCGATTTTCACTGCGGCGCAAGCCGGTAAACCAACATAATAATACAACCAGGGCGAGAAGGCCAATATAGGGTATGCTGCCCAACCGGTCATAGGGTGTCCTGCTGATTGAACGAGGCAAAGTTTTTGTGATTGCCCCAGCTTCGTATAGCGGGAGTGACTCAACAATCCGGCCATAAGGGTCGATCAGCGCGGAAATACCGGTATTGGCCGACCGCGCCATCGGCAGGCCGCTCTCAATCGCGCGAAGGCGAGAAATATCAAGATGTTGGCGAGGCCCGGCATTGTCTCCAAACCATGCGTCATTGGTCATCACCACCAGCCATTCGGGACGCTGGTCCGATGGATAGAGCTGGCGCGGAAACACATCTTCATAACAGATGAGCGGCGCGAAGGGGTGAGGACCGATCGACAGCGTCCGAGGCCCAATTCCTGGCGTGAAACCATCGTCTACCGGGGCAAGCTGCGACAACCCAAGGGCTGTCAGAAGGCCCTTCAGGGGCAAGTATTCGCCGAACGGAACCAGATGATGCTTATCATATATGGCGAGCAGCGGCTTTTCACCCTCCACCGTCTCTCCGAACACCACGGCACTGTTGCCATACCGGATCGTCTCAGTCTCATCGCGATAATATCGGAATGTCCCCGCAATCAGGGTCGTACCGGTTGGTAGTGCCGAGCCAAAATATCTTGATGCGTCAATAGCTTGCGCCAGATAAGGCTCTGCATTCTCCGGCCATACCGCATAGGTTGTACGCTCCAGGCTGGCAGCATCTTGGGTCAGGCGGACGGTGCGCTGGAAGATGGCATCGCGCTTGTCCGGATCAAATTTGTCGATCTGCGGCACGTTGGGCTGAACGATGACGACGTCGACATCCGTCAGCTCATTGGCGGCCGTCGCCAGCCTGATGGCGCCGAAACCCAGGAGGGCGATGACGCCACCAACCGCACCGGCCAACGGTTTCAGGTTTACATGGGCGCGGCTGAACGCGACGGCTGGCAGACTTGCAATGATCAGGACCACGAGGCTGAGGCCGTAAGGCCCGATCCAAGCGGCCAATTGCGCCGTCAGGGCGGTCCCGGCAAAGCTTTGGCCGATCAGATTCCAAGGAAATCCCGTCAGAATGTGACCGCGAGCGTATTCAAACAGACTGATGGTGAGCGGCAGCAGAAACACCCGTGACAGGTTGAAACGCCATAACGGCGACGCTGCCAAGAGGGCCAGACCGAAGAAGAGGCCTAGAAAGGCCGTCAGCAACGGGATGGCGATTGGGATCATCCAGCCAAACGCGTCGGCCTGCACCAGAAATGCATTCGCGAGCCAACGCAGGCTGAACAGGAAATATCCAAACCCGAACGCCGTGCCGGTGACAAAGGCGGCCCAGTGGGGCCGTCGTCCTGACCGCGTACTGTCCATCAGCCAGATCAGGCACGACATGCCCACAAAGAGGGCCGGCAAGATGTAGAGCGGTGCCAGCGCCGTTGCCGTCAGCGCGCCAAAACCGAAAGCCGTCAGATAGCGCTGCCAACTTTGCAGCTGCCCGATATGCCGGGCAGAACGGTTGATCAGAGACAGAGGTCCCCGATCACTCGTCACGGGGATCCGCAGGGACGGGTTCAGCCGGGGCGGCGTCGCCAATGCTGGCCAGACGGATCAGAATGCGCCGGATGCGTCGGGGATCGGCATCCCGAACCTCGAAATCATGTCCATCCGGATGCGAAATGACCTCGCCTCGCAAAGGCACACGGCCTGCCAGAGAGGCCACAAGGCCGCCGAGCGTCTCGGCATCATGGTCTTCAAGTCGCAGGTCGATACCAATTTCACCAGCCAGATCTTCCAGCGGGGTTCGGGCATCGGCATCCCAGCGCTGGTCGCCCATCTGCTTGAGGTCGTAGCTGTCGCCCATATCGTGCTCATCACGGATATCGCCGACGATCAGTTCGATCAGGTCCTCGATTGTAACCAGGCCATCCGTGCCGCCATATTCGTCAATGACGAGCGCCATGTGGACGCGGCTGACCTGCATGCGCAACAAAAGGTCTGTCACCGGCATGGACGGCGGCACATAGAGGATCTGACGGATCAGGCCTTCGAGAACGGGCCGTCCCTCTCGCGCCGCCTGCGCCTCAGGGTCAGCGAGGACGCCCACCACATCCTTGATGTGCACCATGCCGACGGGATCATCGAGATCACCGCGATAGACGGGCAGGCGGGAATGGTTGGCTTCAGAAAAACATTTGAGAAGATCGTTGAGGGCAACGTCGAAGTCCACGCCGATAATATCGGCTCGCGGAATGGCCACGTCGTCCACGCGTTTTTTGTCGAACGCGATAATGCGATCGATCATGTCTCGCTCGGGCAGCGACAGGGTGCCGCCGTTTCCGGTCGTTGCGTGTTGCATCATGGTGTCGTGGTTGTCGCTTCGCTGACGTCTGCGCGCCAACAGGGCGAGCAGCCCTCGTTTTGTGTCTGGTGTCTGAGTCTGCCCCGCGGGTGCGGGGCTGATAGACGGCGCGGCGCCGTCGGGCATTGCCTTCTCCTCTGTCACGCCGACCCGTCTGAATAGGGGTCGGCGATGTCCAATTGCGAAAGGAGGCGGATTTCGAGTGTTTCCATCTCCTCCGCCTCTTCCTCGTCTATGTGATCATAGCCGAGTAAATGTAAAACACCATGCAGGACAAGATGCGTTAAATGGTGGGCAAAGGGGATGTTTTTTTCCGCCGCTTCCCGTGCGCAGGTCTCATAGGCCAGCGCCAGATCGCCCAGTGGCGGCGTCTCTCCTTCGCCGACAGGAAAATCATCGGCGGGAAAAGACAGGACATTCGTGGGCTTGTCCTTGCCGCGCCATTCCAGATTCAGGCCGTGCACTTCGCTGTCATTGGTGAACAGCGCGGAGACGTCACCATAAGAGGCTTCAACGGACAGGGCACCAGAAAGGATGCGCGCCACATTGGCCGTCACCTCCTCCACCGGACATGATGCCCACCGCTCATCGGCAATTTCGATATCGAAACAGATCATGCCTGGCGCGGGGCTGCCCGTCTGGCGGCGCGATCATCATAGGCCTTGACGATATCACGCACCAGACGATGGCGCACCACATCATCCCCGGTGAACCGGGTAACGGCCACGCCCTCAATGTTGGTCAGAAGGCCCAGCGCATCGGCAAGGCCGGATTCGGACGGATTGGGCAGGTCGGTCTGGCTGGGGTCGCCGGTGATGACCATGCGTGATCCTTCGCCAAGACGGGTCAGGAACATCTTCATCTGGGCGATCGACGCATTCTGCGCTTCATCGAGGATCACATAGGCTCGCGCGAGCGTCCGGCCGCGCATGAAGGCGAGCGGGGCGATCTCGATCTCGTTCTTCTCGATCCGCTTGTCCACCAGGTCGGCATGCACAACGTCATAAAGGGCGTCGTAGAGCGGGCGCAGATAGGGGTCGACCTTCTCCTTCATGTCGCCGGGCAGGAAGCCAATCCGCTCACCTGCTTCGACGGCCGGGCGGGAGAGGATCAGCCGCTCGACTTCACCACGCAACAGCATGGATATGCCGTGCGCGACCGCCAGATAGGTTTTCCCCGTCCCTGCAGGGCCAACACCGAAGACCAGCTCGTTCTCGCGCAGGGCATTCATGTAATGGGCTTGGGCCGGGGTGCGCGGCGTAATCGACCGGCGCGGCAGCGTCAGGGTCAGGTCTTTGGGCGCGGGTTTGCCGGTCTCTGCATCCGCTTCTCCCTCGCCCAGCAGGCGCAGCGCCGCCTCAACGTCAGGCAGGCTGAGCTCCAGTCCCTTCTGAAGGCGCTGATAGAGCGCAGTCAGGGCGGCGCGGGCTTCCTCGCGCGCGCCCTCCGGACCTTTCAGGGTAATGGTGTTGCCGCGGGGCAGGAGCTCAACACCAAGGCGTTGCTCCAGCAGCATCAGATGGGTGTCATGAGGACCGCACAGCTCGACAAAGCGGGCATTGTCCTCAAAGGTCAGTGTTTCGGTCGTCAAGCTGCATCCCTTGCCAGCGAACCCGCCAGGCTGTTCGTCATTGTGCCGTCAATGCGCACATCGACGATCTGCCCCAACAGGGCCGGGTCACCGACCGCGAAGACAGACTGCAGATATGGTGACCGGCCGATCAGCTGGCCAGCCTGCCGACCATGTTTTTCAAACAGGACGGGCAGGGTCCGGCCCACTTGTGCGGCGTTGAATGCCTGTTTCTGGTCTTCGAGCAGGGCCTGCAGGCGCTGCAGGCGCTCATTCTTGACGTCCTCTGCCACCTGCTTGGCCATGGTCGCGCCTGGCGTCCCCGGACGGCGGGAATATTTGAACGAGAAGCAGCTGGCGTAATTGATCTCCCGCACCAGGGCCATGGTGTCCTCGAACGCCGCATCATCCTCACCGGGGAAGCCGACAATCATGTCGCCTGAGATGGCAATGTCCGGCCGTGCGGCGCGGATTATCTCGATCGTGCGAATATAGCTTTCTGCCGTGTGGCCGCGGTTCATGGCCTTCAGGATGCGATCTGACCCGGCCTGCACGGGGAGGTGCAGATAGGGCATCAGCTTTTCTTCCTCACCAAAGGCAGCGATCAGCTCATCGTCCATGTCCCGCGGGTGGGAGGTGGTGAAGCGGATCCGGTCGATGCCGTCGACGCGCGCCAGGTGGCGGCAGAGTTGGCCAAGGCCCCATGCGTCGCCGCTGGTGCCCGCGGGGGCTGGTGACTGCCACGCATTGACGTTCTGGCCGAGCAGCGTGATCTCACGCACCCCTTGCGCGGCCAGCTGGCGCACTTCGGCGGTGATCATGTCCACATGTCGGGAAACTTCCGCGCCGCGGGTGTAAGGGACGACACAGAAGGTGCAGAACTTGTCGCATCCCTCCTGCACCGTCACGAACGCCGTGTAGCCATCGGCTTCGCGGTGCGCCGCCAGCGCGTCGAACTTCTCTTCAACGTCAAAATGGGTTTCCAGCACCTCGCCCTTGTCGCGGGCGGCGCGGGCGATCATTTCGGGCAGCTTGTGATAGCTCTGGGGCCCAAACACGATATCCACCTGCGGCGCACGGGCGGTGATCTCCGCGCCCTCGGCCTGCGCAACACAGCCAGCCACGGCGATCTGCATGCCGCGCTCTTCTTTCAGGGGTTTGAGGCGCCCGAGCTCAGAATAGACTTTCTCCGCCGCTTTCTCGCGAATGTGGCAGGTGTTCAGAATGACCAGATCGGCGTCATCGACCACGTCCGTCGGCGCATAGCCGAGCGGCTTCAAAAGCCCGGTCATGCGCTCTGAATCGTAGACGTTCATCTGACAGCCCCAAGTCTTGACGAAGACCCGTTTGACCGCGGTGGTGGTTGTGTTTTCTGACATTGTTCTGGGGCCTTAGACGAACAAAGCGGTTCTTGTCATCGGCCGATTGAAGATCGCCAGCCCGCTATGCCGAGCGGGTTCGTTGGCGAACCAGCGGCGCCAGCGTGCGCAGAAAAACTGCGACCTCGTCCACCAGTGCCCGAATGGCTTCACCACGCCGTTCTGGCGCATACCGTACGGTATGGTTTAGTGCTTCCTCGAGCGTCGTGGCCCTTGTTTCCTCGGCCGGGGAGAGGGAAAGCTTCCGTGCCTCGCGCAGCAGGACCAGCTGGGCATGCACGGCGCGGACATCCGCAAAGGCGCGCATCATGGGCGTCAGGAGGGCGGAATCCTCCTGCCAGCTCCTGCCCTCAAACAGCTCCTGAATGACCCGTTGTCCGGCGCCATCGCACTGATAATCAACGCAGCCTGAACACCCTTTCGACGTCAAAACGTCATGGATGCTACAGCGGTGGTGGTCCAGATGCTGGCAGGGCGTGCCGGCGGCCTTGTCGAAGGAAAACTTCTGTCCCTTGTCGATGGCCAGCGCCACGCAGCATAGGGCCGCGCATTGGTCACAGTCGGGGGTCAGGGAATGGGACAAGGCTTTCTCCGGGGGCGGGTCGCGATGGCGCGGACGTCTTCTTTTGCCCTCTGCGCAAATTCCCTTATGTGACAAATGCCGCGACCGATAAATGAGCCTCATGCAAAATCAGCCCGCCTCTACCGACACCGTCCGTATCGAAGCCAATGGAACGGTGATCGAAGTGCCGCGCGATGCAGCGGAGCGGGCATTGGGCCAGCAGGCGGCGGTCCAGCAGGCCCCGATGGAAGAGGCGCAGCCGATCGACCAGTCCCTCGACGGCGCGACGCCGCCCGATGCACCGGCTGATGTACCGCCGGTCGTCGGGGAGGACTCACCGTCCGGCCTGGCCGACATCTTTGCCATGGACAGCCTGAAGCAGCGCGGTCTCGATATCTGGCTGTGGATTCAGGAGCACGTCCTGACCGTCAATATGGGCATCCAGCTCGCCCTGATCGTCGCCGCCTTTGTGCCCGCGCTGATCTTCGGGCCAAAGCTGAAGCGCCTGATCAACCGCCACCTGCGGCAGCGGATGCCGCCTGGCATTTTGCGCCGTGCTTCGGATGCGTTTGCGACGGTGGCCACACTGATCGCGCTATGGCTCACCCTGTCGCTGTTCTCTGGCATCCTGGCCGGGATGGGGCAGTCCAATGCCGTCATCTCCGCGGTGCAGAGCCTGCTGACGGCTGCCATTGTCATCCGGCTCGTCACCCTCGTCATCCGCTCGCCGTTCTGGTCCAAGGTTGCGTTTTACGTGGCGTGGCCAATCGCGGCGCTCGATGCCTTCGGCGTCCTTGATGACGTCGCTGCCAGCCTGAAGGCCGCGTCCATTCCGCTGGGAGAAAATGCGGCCGGCGATGCCGTGACGCTTTCTGCGCTGGATGTCGTCCGCGCGGCGATCATCTTTGCCATCTTCTTCTGGATCGCGTCATTGGCTGCAGGGATCATCAACCGGCAGATCCAGAACGTTGATGAGCTGAACCCCTCCTTCAAGGCGCTGCTGGCAAAGGTGCTGAACTTCGTGATGCCCGTCATCGCGCTGGTGTTCGCGCTGAACATGATCGGCTTCAACCTTGCCAGCCTCGCGGTCTTTTCCGGCGCCGTCGGCCTCGGGATCGGTCTGGGTCTCCAGAAAATCATCTCGAACTTCCTCGCCGGCTTCACCCTGCTGGCCGACAAATCCATCAAGCCGGGCGACACGGTTGAGGTGGACGGCGTCTATGGCTGGATTACGGAAATGAAGAGCCGCTATGTGGCGATCCGCACGCGCGATGGCACCGCGCATCTGGTACCAAACTCGGTCTTCATCGACGAAGGCGTGGTCAACTGGTCGCATGACGACCGGGCGGTGCGGGTGAAGGCTGATTTCGGCGTCACCTACAATCAGCGGGATCTGGAACTGGTCCAGAAACTCGCGGTGGAGGCAGCCGAGGGGGTTGAGCGCGTGCTCGAGAAGCCCGGACCGGTCTGCAACCTTGTCGGCTTTGGCGACAGCTCGGTCGATTTCAGCCTGCGGTTCTGGATCAACGATCCGCCCAATGGCATCGCCAATGTGAAGTCCCAGGTCATGATGCGTCTGTGGCATGCCCTGCATGATCACAACATCGAAATTCCGTTCCCGCAGCGCGATCTGCACATCCGGTCATCGGATGTGGATTTCAGGCGGCTGTCATCAGCATCGGCTGAGGATTGATGGCGGAGAAGACAATCTACCTCGTCCGCCACGGCCGGACCGAATGGAACACCGAAAAGCGCATGCAGGGGCAGATGGACAGCCCCCTGACCGAGGAAGGTCACCTGCACGCTGAGCAGTCCGGGCAGTTCCTTGCCGAGCAGGGGATTGAGCACATCTTTGCTTCTCCTCTGGGGCGGGTGCAGCAGACGCTCGATCATGTGCGCCGTCACGTAGACGCCCCGGTCACCGTGGATGACCGCCTGATGGAATGGCACTGCGGTGACTGGTCAGGCACGCTTTACGACGATTTAAGCACGCATTGGCCGGACGAATGGATGGCGTGGGAGAAGGACCGCTACGGCTACCGCCCGCCGGCGGCTGAGAATTACGATGACATGATTGACCGCTGTGCGCCGGCGCTGGAGGCCATTCTGGCCGCAGAGGCATCGACGATTGCGGTGCTCTCCCACGGTCTTTTGAACCGGGCATTGGCGCTGCAGCTGCTCGGGCTGAGCGCGTCCGAAGTGCTCCGGGTGCGCCAGCATAATGACGTGATTTTCCGCATTCAGGTGGGCGAGACCTGCTCGGCCGAGCATTTTGTCGCTGGAGAGGGGCCTTATCCGGGCCTGCCCATGGCCAGCCGCTAGTGGGGCGACGCCGAGCGGACCCGGCCTGAATCCACGAAGACGATGAGCGCCATGATGAGATAGCTGGCGCAGACGATGGCCGGCACATAAAGCTGTTGCTGCTCCGGCCACAGATACCAGGCAAGATAGACGCAGATCGCCCGGATCACTGCATAGGCACAGAACAGCAGCGATCGGCCATAGGACCAGCCGATCACCGGGAAATGCAGGCTCAGCCCGATCGCGAGGATCAACAGAACCATGCTGTTGGCCCCGGTGTGGATGGCGCCCAGCAGCATGGGCCAGAACAGCAGCATCGCGACGAAAGCCGGGAAGAGCACACTGCCGACCGGCGACCGGTCCTTCATGAAATTGATCCCGGATATCTTAGCGAAGCCGAGCGCCATGGGAAAAATCGCGCCTGTGCCAAACAGGGTGAGGAAATAGGCCCACCCCTCCTCCATGAGGCCGGACCGGACAGCCCAGAACATACCGCCCACTGCCGCCCAGTAGACAGCGCCCCCGAGAAGGACCGGAAAACCGCCGCGCAGGCGGCCATATTGTGCCAGTTGAGCCTGTCGCAATGCCTGTTGCAGGGTAGTGATCGATTCCATTCCTAATTCCCCAATAGGTTTGAACTACAAACCATCAAGTCGAATGGATGTCAATGTCGGGACAAGGTCGTGGCCGGAAGGTTTTGCCCTGAGCGGCAAACAGCGGTTAGATATGCTAATTCGACAGGAAAAGGAGAGATCCATGGCCGAGGACAAACACGCAGAATATCTTGCCAAGGTCCAAAAATACGACGCCGACGCAAATGCTGACACGGTGCGGAAGATTGCCAACAAGCTGGGCATCGCGCTGCAAAACCGCGACAGCTCTCTGGTCTCATGCTCTGACACATCAGAGCTTGAACGCATTCGTGACGGCTTTGCCAAGAAGACGCTCGGCCTCGATGCCGGTCATTCCGATGATCAAATCATGGCCGCGATCAACGAGGTCTGCGTGATGATGGCTGGCGACGGCAGCAACAAGCACCGCGTGCCATTCTATTATCTGCTGGCCAAATCAACCAATACGCTTGGCAAGATCGGCTGAACGCCATAGGCGCGGGGCCCATGCCCAGACCCATGACCCGCGCCAATATTGCTGAGCTCTATCGCCGTTTCCATGAGGCGATGCCTGAGCCGGAGACAGAGCTCAACTACAGCTCCCCTTTCACGCTACTCGTGGCGGTGGCGCTGTCTGCGCAGGCGACCGATGTTTCCGTGAACAAGGCGACGGGCCCGCTTTTCGCCGTGGCCAATACACCCGCCCAGTTCGTTGCCCTGGGGGAGGCCGGTGTCGCCGACTACATCAGGACCATCGGCCTGTGGCGCAACAAGGCCAAGAACGTGGTCGCGCTGTCCCAGAAACTGATCGACGACTTCGGTGGCGAGGTGCCAGCCGATCGCGACGCGCTGCAGACCCTGCCCGGCGTCGGGCGCAAGACAGCGGATGTCGTGTGCAATGTGGCCTTCGGTCAGTGCACCATCGCCGTCGACACCCATATCTTTCGGGTCTCCAACCGGACGGGTCTCGCTATCGGCAAGACGCCAGAGGCGGTGTCTGACCGTCTCGCCAAGGTGACACCGCCTGAGTATCTGCGCGACGCCCATCACTGGCTGATCCTGCACGGGCGCTATGTGTGCAAGGCGCGCAAGCCGGAATGCTGGCGATGTGAGGTCAGCGACCTTTGCGGCTTCAAGGACAAAACGCTGTCGCCCGCCTGATGACGGCTGGATGAAACCGGGCTATCGGGGCTGTCATGACCCCATCAGATCGCCTTATCATCGCTCTCGACGTCCCATCCATTGATGAGGCGGCGTCCATCGTGGACCGGATCGGCGAGGCGGGCCATTTCTACAAGATCGGCTATCAGCTCTTCCCCTTGGGCGGCTACGATCTGGCGCGCTCACTCGTGGCGGCCGGGCGCAAGGTCTTCATCGATGCCAAGCTGCTGGATATCGGTGCGACCGTCGAACGCGGTGTCAAAAGCCTCACATCGATCGGCGCCACTGTCCTGACGGTTCATTCCGATCCCGATACGATCAAGGGTGCTGTTGCCGGTCGGGGGGATAGTGGATTGGGCATCTTCGCCGTCACCGTCCTGACCAGCTGGGATCAGGCCACGGTGGCGCGACATGGCCTTCCCTTTGATGTTCTCGACCTGGTGCTGCATCGGGCTGAGATTGCAGCGGAGGCGGGCGCGGATGGCGTCATCGCTTCTGCGGCAGAGGCACAGGCCATCAAGGCGCGGTTCGGCGAGCAACTGAAAATCATCACGCCAGGCATCCGCCCATCGGGCGCAGCCGTCGACGACCAGAAACGGGTCATCACCCCGCGAGACGCCGTAGCGGCCGGGGCGGATCACCTGGTTGTGGGGCGTCCGATCATTCGGGCCGAAGACCCCGCAGCGGCAGCACGCGCCATTCTGGCAGATTTGTAATCTAGCGCTCCCCTTGCTCCGGAGAGGTACCCGTGCGACGACTGTCGCATAAGAGCGACGCAAGACGCGTTGCTCCTGTGGGGAAGGTCTGGAGGGACAATGTCAGCACCAACGGAAGCCGAGTTGCGGCTGCTCAAAATTCTGTGGTCGCATGACCGGTTGAGCGCCCGTGAGCTCCAGGATCTGGTCGAGCCGCAAACGGGCTGGTCCTTCTCCACCACGCGCAAACTGCTTGACCGGATGGTGGAGAAGTCGCTGGTGTCGGTGGTGCCTGTGCATGGTGTACGGACATTTGAGGCGGCCCAGTCCCGCCTGCGCACAATGGCCGGGTTGATCCGAAGTTTCAGTCGACAGGTCCTCGACGTTGAGGGGCCTCTACCGGTCGCCAGTTTTGTCAGTAGTCGCCTGATCGACGAGGATGAAGTCGAGGAACTTGAAGCCCTCCTCAACGAACTCGACGAGGGAGAGCCGACATGACGCTGACTCCTCTTGATGCTGCCATGGCGGCCCTCATCGGCCTTCCGCTCATCGCCAGCGCCATGGTGCGGGCGGGGAGAGGACCGGATGAGGGGATGGGAAGCGAGGCGGCCGAATGGCGGGCCCTTGCGCTCATGATCCTCCCCGTCTTCCTTGGTCTTATATTCCTGGGGCTGAATACTTTTCTGCCGACCCCCTTGGCGGCCCTGCCGGATCTAGACCTGTTCGTTGGTGAAGCGACAGGCACCGCCGCGCAGGCGGGCGCGGTAGACGTGACAAAGCCATTCCATCTCCCTTTCGGGGCAATGGCGGCGACAGTCTACGGCCTGGGGTTTGTTGCATGGGCTGGTCGGCTCGCACACTGCCATCTCTATCTGCACGACGTCGCCGGGGCATCACAACCGATGCAAGTCGATGGACGATCCGTTCTGGTTACGGAACGAGTGCTGTCACCGTTCGTGTACGCCCGTCATATCGTCCTGCCGCAATGGGCCTTTCAGGCGCTTGACGGACAAGCCCTCAATCTGATCGTGGATCATGAACAGGCGCATATTCGCCGCCGTGACCAGCACCGCTTCATCCTGCTGGCGTGGATCGATGCGCTGTTCTGGTTCAATCCTTTTGTCCGTCATCAGACGAAGCGGTGCCGGCTGGCCGCCGAACTGAATGTCGATGCAGCGGTGATCGCCGCTGCCCCCAAGATGCGCAAGGTCTATGCCCAAAGTCTGGTGCTTGTCCTGAAGCATACCGCCGGTCACGCCCTGCACGGCGCGCCGGCGGTCCTCTCACCCCGCTATCAAGGAGAAGCAAAGATGAGAATGAAAGCGATTATGGGGCTCCCATCCCCGCGCGGCAAGCGCCGGCTCTGGACAACCCTCTCTGCGCTGGGCGCATTGGTCCCGCTCACCGTCGGGCAGTGGGCGCTTGCCGGGGCGACGGCCGCTAATGGCGTCCTGTCAGTCGTGCCTGTGGAAGGTGAAGTGTCCGCTCGCTACGACATCGTGTACGACCCATTAGGAGACGGCCCGCGTCGTCACAGCGGCATCGACTTCAAGGCACCGCTGGGTACGCCCATCAAGGCGGCGGGGAGTGGTCGCGTCACTGTTGCTCGGGATATGGGGGCCTATGGCATCACGGTCGTCATCGATCATGGTGATGGCCTGCAGACGTTCTACGCTCACATGAACAATGCCGATGTCCGCTACGGCCAGACAGTGACAGCGGGCCAGACGATCGGCGCGGTTGGCAGCACCGGCCGATCCACCGGGCCTCACCTGCATCTTGAAGTGCGACAAAATGGCCTGAAAATCGATCCTGCCAGTGTCATTGAGGCGCTGGCAACGCCCTGACGACGGCTATCGCCGCGACGGTCAACGCCCCGCCAGCGGGCCGGGAGAGGCACAATCGGCCTTGCGTTAGGATCGCCTTGACCTTCCTCCCCTAGACCCCGTTCCGGCCGCTTTACAAAGGGTCGCCAGAGCGGGGTTGAGGCGTGTTCAGTCTTTCCCCCCTTTTCAGACGAGCCGTTTTGTCTAGTTTGGTCTCGCGAGTAACAGTTATGATAGGATATCGATGATGCGCCTTCGGAGTTGGGTTGGGACCGCGGTTTGTGCCTCGGCATTGATTACAGGGGCCACGGCCCAGACATTTACGGGCACAGGCTCAGGCGCAAAAGCCTTCGAGCAGCTCGACGACAAGCTTCCCACTCCGAACGTCTACAGGGCGGCAACCGGCGAACCCGGTCCAGCCTATTGGCAGCAGCAGGCCGACTACGTCATCGATGTGACGCTGGACGAGACCGGCAAGCGCATCACGGCGACTGAACAGATCACCTATACCAACAACTCGCCGCATGAGCTTCGCTATCTGTGGGTCCAGCTGGACCAGAACCGGTTCGCTGAAGGCTCACTGGCCCGCATGTCCGAAACGGCATCCACGTCCGGCACACGGCGCCAGGCCAATGGCTCAGGCGACAGCCTCAGCTTCGGCGCGCTGGCCCGCCAGATGGCGCTCAAAGAGGGCGATCACGGCTTCAAGATCACATCCGTCAAGGATCGCCGCGGTCAGGAGCTGAGCTACACGATTGTCGACACGCATATGCGCATCGACCTGCCGACCCCGATCCGTTCGGGCGGCTCTTTTGAATTCTCGATCGATTTCAACTTCAACATCATCAACGAGCCGATCGTTGGCGGTCGCGGCGGGTATGAGGGTTTCCCTACCGATCAGGCCGAATACACCAACGACTACATCTACTTCCTCGCGCAGTGGTTCCCGCGCATGACGGCCTTCTCCGACTATGAAGGCTGGCACAACAAGGCGTTTCTCGGCCGCGGTGAATTCACGCTCGAATTTGGCGATTACGACGTCTCCATCACTGTTCCTGCGGACCATGTCGTCACATCGACCGGTGAGTTGCAGAACCCTGAACAGGTGCTGACCGCGACCCAGCGCGACCGCCTGCGCCAGGCCCGCAATTCAGAAGATCCTGTGTTCATCGTCACGCCTGAAGAGGCCGCCGAGAACGAGAAGGAAGGCAGCAGCGAAACCCAGACCTGGCACTTCAAAGCCGAGAACGTTCGCGATTTTGCGTGGGCGTCCTCCCGCAAGTTCATCTGGGATGCGCAGGGCTTCCGTCAGGAATCCGACAACAACCCGCTCGTCATGGCGATGTCGTTCTATCCGAACGAGGCCGAGCCGATCTGGTCGCAATATTCGACCGAAGCGGTCATCCACACCATGGATGTCTACAATCGCATGTCATTCCCCTATCCCTATCCGACGGCCCAGTCCGTCAACACCTGGGAACGGGGCGGCATGGAATATCCCATGATCACCTTCAATGGTTATCGTCCGAACAAGGATGATGCCAAGGATGGCTCGGTTACCTATTCGCGCGGCATCAAATATTCCCTGATCGGCGTGATCATCCATGAAATCGGCCACATCTATTTCCCGATGACGGTCAACTCCGATGAGCGTCAGTGGACATGGATGGACGAAGGTCTGAACACGTTCCTCGAATATGTGGCGGAGATCGAGTGGGAAGAAAACTATCCCGCGTTCCGCAATGAAACGAACGTTCTGGACTATATCACCGATTACATGAGCAGCACGGAACAGGTGCCGATCATGACCCAGTCGGATTCAATCCTGCAGTTCGGTCCGAACGCCTATTCTAAACCAGCCGCTGCTCTCGTCGTGTTGCGCGAAACGGTTCTTGGTCGCGATCTGTTCGACACGGCCTTCCGCGAATATTCACGCCGCTGGAAATTCAAACGTCCGACCCCGTCTGATTTCTTCCGCACGATGGAAGAAGTGTCGGGCAAGGATCTCGACTGGTTCTTCCGGGGCTGGTTCTACACGACCGACCACGTGGACCTCGCCATCGCCGCGGTGCGCGAATATCAGATCTCGTCTCAGGATCCTGATGTGGAGGAAGATTTCCGCCGCCAGCAGGATGCCGAAATGTCGCCTGAGCCGCTGATCCAGAGCCGCAACCGCGAAGAAGGAATGCAGACGCGTCTTCAGCGCCGCGATCGCCTGAGTGATTTCTATAATGAGAATGACCGCTTCGTGACGAACAACACGGACCGGAACAACTTCCAGAAATTCCTGAAGGGCCTCTCTGCTGTCGAACGTCAGACCTATGACAAGGCAATGGAAACCGAACCGTTCGTGTACTTCATCGATTTCGAGAATAAGGGTGGCCTCGTCATGCCGATCCCGCTCGAAATCACCTATGAAGATGGCAGCGTTGAGGAAATGATGATCCCTGCCGAAATCTGGCGCCGGGATGCGGAGAAAGTGACGAAGCTTTTCATCACTGATCGTCCGATCACCTCCATTTTGATCGACAAAAACCATGAGATTGCCGACGCGGACCGTTCGAACAACGGCTTCCCGTCATCGATCAACCGGTCACGGTTCGAGCTCTTCAAATCCAGCAGCTCGTCCAACAACCAGATGGCTGATGCCCTCGCCGACCTTGCCGCCGAAGAAGGCAAGACCGATGAGCAGGGCGGCGAAGAAGTGCCGCTGCAATCACCGTCCAACAGCAACTAAGTGTCAGGGGCGGCTTCGGCCGCCCTTTTCCATTCAGGACCTGAAATGAAACGACTGCTCAGCCTTGTTTGCGCACTCCTGATGATCGCGACCCCGGCGCTCGCGCACCGCCAGCCCGAAGTGATGACGACGATCAATTACACCGGTGAGGGCAAGAAAGCGGCGACCCAGATCACCCATCGCATCCACGCCCATGACGCAATTCAGCTTCTGGCCACCCTGCCGACGGTCTCCACACCCAATCTCGACGACACCAAGAACCTCGCCCGGCTCGCGCTCTACGCGTCCAGGCAGTTCGACATGGACGGATCGGTGAAGACATTGGGGGCGGAGATCGAGGGCAATTACGTCTATGTCTATCAGGAGGCGAAAGGTCATCCGACGCTTCTGGGGTCGCACATCCTGTCGGATTTCAGCGATGACTGGTCCAACTATGTGAATGTCGAAATTGATGGCCGTGAAGACACATCCTACGTTTTTTCGAAGGTTCGCGGCGATCGCGTCCAGCCAGAATGAATTTTCCCGCCCTGCCGGGACTTCCGCAAACATGATTAACTGGTAGTCTTGTAGGACGAGATTTTTCGGGCAGGGAACCACTATGCTGAAACGACTTCTGACCGCTGCTGCAGGTGTAGCGATGTTGTGCACAGGCGCCCAGGCGGGCGAAGTGCGCGTTGGCCTCGGCTGGCACGACATCACAGACACCGAATATGGCATGGATGTTCAGGGCGAGATCGTGTTCGATTCGCCGGGCTTTCTGCAACGCATTGGCGAGCTGAAGCCCTACCTCGTGGCGTCGACAAATACTGAGGGTAATCTGAACTTTGCCGGTGGTGGTCTGCAGTATGATCGCTTCATCACCGAAAACTGGTTCGCCGAGTTCCAGTTCGGCATCATCGTGCATGACGGCCGTATCGAGCTGCCCCCCCCGTGGGAGCCTGTGGAGCGTCAGCACGTGCTCGACACCGAAAAAACCTATGGCTGCGAGACACTCTTCCATTCGGTGCCTGCCATTGGTCGCAAGATCAATGATCGCTGGGCGGCGTCAATGTATCTGGAGCATCTCAGCCACGGCAAGATCCTCTGCAGCACGGGCAAGAACGAGGGCAATGATACCCTTGGCCTGCGCCTGCACCGGACGTTCTAGGCAGCAAGCCGCTGCAATGTCGGCCTGACTTTCAGGAAAACGGCATAAACGCCATCAAGTAGGCGCCGGGTCGGGGCAAACCGTCCCACCGGTGCCAACCATCCCAGGCCCCGGACGCGTGACCAGGCCTCCGTGAAGGCCCTTGCGCCCTCGACCATCTCGCCGTCCGGCAGGCGAACGTGAAACCGGGCAAGAAGCCGCTGGCGATCGATAGCGCAGCTGGGGGTCGCATCGGGCGGTGCGACATCCTCGAAAACCAGACGCCCGCGTCCCTTTTCCATCCGCCGCAGAAGAGCAATTTCCTTGCGGCAGAGAGGGCACGCACCGTCAAAATAGACCGTGACAGCATTTGTCATCATTGTGGGGATTTAGGCTGCGGGCTGATCTGCCGCCACGGGCTTCTGTGTCGCAGCCTGCTGGACGCGCCAGCTTGTAAAGGTCTGGCCTGCGGGCACGCCCTGGCAGACATAGTCGCGCAGCTCTGCCGCCGCTTCATCATTGTCGGCCAGCAACTCACTCGGAGAGATCCGTTCACGGATGGTGATGTGAAACGTCTTGCCGCGCTTGTTGAACAGCTCATGAAACAGCGTCATGTCGCGCAGTTCCTCGTTCAGTTTCCAGAACCAGTAATAGAGCCAGCTGTTCCGTGAGCGGATATGGGCCGGGATGACCGGCACCTTGTATTTCTTGGCGAGGGCCGCGACGCTCGACATCCACGGGCGTTCCTGCAGCTTCTTGTCTTCGTCCATATAGGCGAGGCGTCCTGAGGGAAACAGGATGATCGCCCGGCCTTCGGCGAAAGCCTGGTTCGACGCCACAAGTGTCTCGCGGGATTTGGCGCGGTTCTTTTTCTCCGGTCGCCATTCAACGGGGATGAGCTTGTCGGTCAGGCGGGGGTTTAGACGGATCGCATCGCCATTCACAAAGACAATGCCGTCGGGCCGAATATCAGCAATCGCATCGTGTACGGCCAATCCATCGGCAATACCGGTCGGGTGGTTCAGGGCAATGATGAACCCGCCCTCCTTGGGGATATGCTCAAGGCCGGTGACATCGAGGTTCATGTCGAGCATGCCCGAGGCGTAGGCGAATGCCTCGTCGGCGGGCAATCGTCCGGCTTCGTCGACCATCCGCTTGGCCTTGCGATAGCCAAGAAGCTTGTTCAGCAGAACGCGGTAGATGGGCCAGAAGCGGGAGCGGGATAGTTTGGGTGCCCGCTCCTTGATCAGGACATCGACAATATGTCGATGCTTGTCCTCCGCTGGCGGCGGCACGTAATACGGGCTTTCGTTCTGCCAACGGAAAATTTCACGATCAGCCTCGGATCGTTCGGGGTGCAGGGGCAGGCCGTCGGCGCCATAGGACGCCGCTGTTTGCCGAAGCTCTGTCGTCCCCGTGTCCAATTAAATGGCCGCCTTCTGCTTTTCGGTCAGCTCGACACACGCCGTCTTGGCAAGGCCGAGGAGAGCGAGGAACTGCTCATCCGAGAACGGGTCGCCTTCGGCTGTGCCCTGAATTTCAACGATGCCGCCGGACCCGGTGATAACGAAATTGGCATCGGCCTGCGCATTGGAATCCTCGTCATAGTCGAGGTCCATGACGGGCGAGCCACTGTACAGGCCGCAGGAAATCGCAGCGACCGAATCCGTGATCGGATCTTTCTTGATGACACCATTTGTCATGGCCCAGGTCACCGCCTGGCGCAGGGCGACATAGGCTCCGGTGATGGACGCGGTGCGCGTTCCGCCATCGGCCTGAATGACGTCGCAGTCGAGCAGGATCTGACGTTCGCCCAGAATGCCCATATCGACAACAGCCCGCAGCGACCGGCCGATCAGGCGCTGAATTTCCTGGGTCCGGCCCGATGGGCCATCTTTCCGCTCGCGCCGCATCCGGGTGTGGGTGGAGCGGGGCAGCATGTTGTATTCTGCCGTGACCCAGCCCTTGCCGGAGTTGCGCATCCATGGCGGCACCTGCTCGTCCCAGGACGCGGTGCAGAGCACGTGCGTATTGCCAAATTTGACGAGGCACGACCCCTCGGCATAGCGGTTCACGCCCGTTTCAAAACTGACGGTCCGCATTTCGTTGAAGGCTCTGCCCGATGGCCGCATGCTCGTTCTCCTCGAGGTGTTGGTGTCCCGCATAAACGAGGTGCAGGGGACATGTCGAGAACAGCTACATGACGCTTTCCTTGCGACCGGATGAACCTTTTGTGTGCTGGCGCCGACTATCGAGTTGAAACCAGCCTGAAGGGGGCGGGATGCATAGCGACGAGGAAGGCAGGGTTTACGACGAATTGCTCGTCACGCTCGTCCGCGCGGGTAATAAACGCGCGGCGGACAGGCTGGCCGCCCGTTGGTACCCCCGGCTGCTGCGAACCGCGCGCCGTCTCTTAGGTGATCAGGGCGAGGCACAGGATGCTGTGCAGGACGCCTGGACGGGCATCTGCCGCGGCTGGATGGGATTGTCAGATCCGGCAAAGTTTCCGGTCTGGGCCTTCTCGATCCTGCACCGGAAATGCGCCGACCGCCTGCGTCATACGATCAGGGACCGCACGCATCTTTGCGATGTGGAGAATGTGGCTGTCGCAACGCCGGCCCAAGCGGATGATCGCTCTGCGCTCGAGCAGGCCTTTGGGCGCCTCAGCGCCGATCACCGTGAAGTGGCGGTCCTGTTCTTTGCTGAAGGACTGACGCTGCACGAAATCAGTGTGGTGACCGCCGTGCCGGTCGGCACCGTGAAATCCCGACTTTTTACCGCGCGCCATCAATTGCGCGCCCTGCTGAAAGGAGACGACGATGTCCAATGAGGATGCAACACTGCGCAGGCTGTCTGCGGCGGATCAGGAATTTCTGGACGATCTGGAGGACGGCCGGGGACTGTTCACCCAGCTGGGGGCCACGTTTCAGGGACCGATGCGGTTCTGGACCATCATGATCTGGGTCATGGCATTCGTGCTGACGGGCTTGGGCTTTTTTTGCGTCTACCGACTATTTGCGGCGGACGCGGTACGGCCGATGATTTTGTGGGCCTTCGGTGCCTGGGCGGCATGGTCGGCGCAGATGGCGGTGAAACAGTGGATTTTTCAACGCATGGGAACGCTGACGATCCTCCGGGAGCTGAAGAAGCTTGAGCTTCGACTGGCCCGGTTGGAGGATCGTCAGGAGATCAGGTCTTAGCCGTTGGCGGCGTTACGGCTTGGACGGGGGCGACGACCAGCATTGCCGCCTTTGCCCTCAGCGGTGCGGCGTGCACCGGCCGGCTTGTCACCCCGTTTGGCCTGGCCATCCTTGGCATGGGCCGGGCGACCACCTTGCGGTTTGCCAGCAGCACCATCACGGCGCGGCTTGTCCCCACGATAGGCAGGGCGATCATCGTCGCGGCGAGGACCACGGTCGCCGCGCGCGCGGGTTTCTGATGTCTCGCCGATCATGTTTTCGCGGGCACGGTCGCGGTCAAACCGCTTTGGCTTTGCCCCTGTGGGTGCATTTGCCGGGCGTACCGGCCGGTCACCATCAGGATTGTCATTGGGAACCCAGCTGGAGCGCGGGGCCGGGGCCTCGTCTCTCTCAAACCGGTCACCACGCGCAGGCGCGCGGCGATTATTCCGATCACCGCGATCGCTTTTGGGGCCGCGGCTCTGGCTGCGTGTATCACGGCCTTCCCCGCCTTGGGGACGACCACGACCGCCACCACCACCACCACGGCGTTTGACGGCTGGACCGGTGGCGGGTTCAGGCTCACCAACAGCGTCGATGCGCATCTTGATGGCGCGCTCAATGTCTTTCAGATAGCCGAACTCTGACCCGTCGCAGAATGAGATGGCGACGCCGCTCTTGCCGGCACGCGCTGTCCGACCGATCCGGTGCACATAGCTTTCCGGAATATTCGGCAGCTCGAAATTCACCACATGGCTGACGTCATCAATGTCGATACCGCGCGCGGCGATGTCGGTGGCAACGAGAATGCGGATTTCGCTCTTCTTGAACTGGTCGAGGGCGCGTGTCCGGGCCCCCTGGCTCTTGTTGCCGTGAATAGCCGCGGCCTTGAGACCATAGGAGTCGAGATATTTTGTGACCTTGTCCGCGCCATGTTTGGTGCGGGTAAAGACAATCGCCCGCTCAACATCGGTCGAGGAGAGCACGGCGATCAGGCGGTCTTTCTTGCGGTCCGCGGGCATGTGCTCAACGGTCTGGCTGATCCGCTCGATCGGGCGAGATTCTGCCGCGACGGCGATATTCACCGGCTCGTTCAGGAAGTCGTTGGCGAGGGCGCGAATGGCGGACGGCATGGTTGCCGAGAACAGCACCGTCTGGCGATCTGATGGCACGCGCTGCATGATCCGGCGGATGGCCGGCATGAAGCCCAGATCCATCATCTGGTCCGCTTCGTCGAGGACGATGGTGCGGACGGAATCAAGTTTCACGGCACCGGTCGACATATGGTCCAGAAGACGGCCCGGTGTCGCCACGACGATGTTCACGCCGCCGGCCATGGTACGGGCCTGTGGGCGCGGGTTCACACCGCCAACGATCACCGCGACTGTGGGTTTGATGAACCGGCCATAAACGCGAATGCTCTCGGCGATCTGCGCGACAAGCTCACGGGTCGGCGCGAGGATCAGCACGCTTGACGATTTCGGGGTGATGGTGACGGGGCTGTTGGCAATCTTGTGCAGCAGCGGCAGGACGAAGGCTGCGGTCTTGCCGGTGCCTGTCTGCGCGATGCCCAGAACGTCACGATTTTCCATCAGAGGCGGAATGCCCTGTTCCTGAATGGGGGTGGGGTTTTCATAGCCCGCGGCGAGAACGGCACGCAGGACAGGCTCGGCAAGGCCAAGCGAAGAGAAGTCAGTCATTATAATCTTTCAGTACCGCTGAAAGGCGCGAGCCGGTCTTCACCGTCGCGCCAGGGCGCACGTCTTGAGTGGAGGTCGTTGCGCAGAAAAGCGACCCGGATATATCGGGAGCCCGTTATTTGCCGGGCGAACTTAACGGGCGCTACTGCCAGGGATGAGACCCTGTCCACGCAAGCGGCGCGCATTATTGCGGCCTATGAACACATTTGGCCGACAGACGCAATCTATTTCTGAAACCGTTCTTTATTGGTAAAGATAGACGCACATGACATCAACTTTATCAATCGACCTGAATGCGGACCTTGGTGAGGGGTGCGGTGATGACACCGCGCTCATGCCGGTGCTGTCCAGCTGCAACATTGCCTGCGGTGGCCATGCCGGAGATCAGGAGACAATGGCGATCGCTGTCGCGCTGGCTCAGCAGCATGGTGTCGCAATCGGGGCCCACCCTTCCTATCCGGACCGTGACGGTTTCGGACGCCGTGCACTGGACATTGAGCCGGCGGCCTTGCGTGCGAGCCTGCTGGAGCAATGTCGCACACTGATGGACGTCGGCGCTCAACGGGGTGCCCGGATCGTGCATCTGAAACCCCATGGCGCCCTTTACAATGTCGCAGCACAGGATGAGGGTCAGGCGCACACGATCGTCGCGGTGGCGCAGGAACTGGGCCTGCGCCTTGTGGGCCCGCCGGGTGGTGAGATGCGGCGCCTCGCCGGTACGATGGGGGTGCCGTACACCGCAGAAGGCTTTGCCGATCGTCAATATGATGGGGACGGACAGCTTGTGTCTCGCCAACTGGATGGGTCGGTGTTTCATGAGGTGGAGACTCAGGTCACCCAGGCCCTTGCCTTGGCCCGCGGCGACCGTCTAGAGCCCAGAGGCGGTGGCGCGCTCTCCCTGCGGGTGGAAACGATATGCGTGCATGGCGATACGCCGGGTGCCGTCGACGCGGCCAAGGCGATCCGATGCGCCCTTGAAAACAGCAATATTTCAATCAGGTCGGTACAATGACGGTTACTCAGATTTCGGAAGATATCGCGACCATTGCGGTCCCGGATGCTTCGGTCGGACGCGTCATCGCGGACCGACTGCGGGCCACCGGTCTGTTTGGCGAGATTGTGCCGGCGCTGGAAGAGGTCGCGGTTCAGTTCGATCCCCTTGCGGTCACGTGGACGCAGGTTGAAGCGGTGCTTGCCGACCTGGACGATCTGGCGGCCGTTCCAGACACGGTGATGGGCGCGCCCCTGATGATCGAGGTACGCTATGGCGGCGAAGATGGCCCTGATCTGGAGAAGGTCGCCGGACAGCTCGGGATCGGCACGGCTGATCTTGTTGATCAGCATACGGCGTCTCCAGTTCAGATCGAGATGATGGGGTTCACCCCCGGCTTTGCCTATGTGCAGGGGTGCGGCTGGCAGGTGCCAAGACGCGCACGGCCCCGGGCATTCGTACCTGCAGGATCCATCGGTGTCGCTGGCGGGATGAGCGGGCTCTATTCCCTTGGTGGGCCGGGTGGCTGGCCCCTGATCGGCCGAACGGACCTTACGCTTTTTGATGGTCGTCTGGATGATCCTTTCACTCTTTTAGCGGGTCAGTGGATCCAGTTCAGGGCTGTCTGATGCGAGTACTGACGATTGAAAAACCCGGACTGCAGAGCGTTCTTCAGGGAGCGCCGAGAACCGGTTTTCGCCATCGCGGTGTGCCGCGGTCCGGTGCGGCAGATGCCTACAGCCTGGCGCTCGCCAATCGCGCGGTCGGTAATGCGCCGCTGGCCACAGGCATTGAAATTCCCGGCGGTCAGTTCTCCTGCACGTTCAGGACCGAGACCATGATCTGTATTCTGGGTGCGACAGCCAATCTGGCCCTATCGTCCCGACCTGTCCGGCCGGGTACCACCGTGCCCGTGAAGCCCGGTGACCGCCTCCTGATCAGCGGACTCGCGGACGGTATGCGGGTCTATGTGGCGGTGCGCGGCGGCCTGAAGGCGCGGTCGATCATGGGCTCGCCCTCGACCTATCTGCCCGCCCGCCTTGGGGGAATTGGGCGCGCATTGCAGGTCGGCGATGATCTTGCGCTGGCGGATGACGCAATTGACGAGCCGCAGGCACTGCCCGCGGACCTGCTGATCCCGCCAAGTACACGTCATGTTCTGCGATGCTGTGACGGGGCTGAGTTTGAGAGCTTGTCACCAACATCGCAGCACGATCTGTTCGAACGGGATTTTATTGTGTCCTCGCGACTGGACCGCATGGGCGTTGGTCTTGAGGGACCGCCTCTTGAGATTGACAGTCAGGGGACGATGAAAAGCGCGCCGGTGTTTCCCGGCACCATTCAGTGTCCGGAGGGCGGGGCACCTTTCATCCTGCTGGCCGATGCGCAGACGACGGGCGGCTATCCCCGTGTTGCGCAGATCATCGCTGCTGACCGGTTCCAGCTGGGCCAGCTCAGACCCGGCGATCAGGTGCGGTTGATGCGGGTAACCCCCGCGGCCGCCCTGCGCGTGCTTGAGGCGAAGGCTGCGGCCCTCAAATCCATCGGTATTCCGATTTCGGCGTTATAGACAAAAAAAAGGCGCGCCGTTCAGCGCGCCTTTTCCTTTGTGTCTATTACGGATCAATTGCCTGCAAAGCTGACCTTGGTCGAGACGGCGCCCTTGTAATAGGCGGGTTGCCCACCGCCGACGCTGAACGTCGCGCTCCCCTCTTGCGGAATGACCAGCTTGCCGTCCTCATCGAAATATCCGACCCGCTCAGGGGACAGACTGAATTCGACGGTCGTGCTCTCGCCTGGCTCAAGCTCGACGACCTCAAAGCCGACCAGTTCCACTCGCGGCACGGTCGGATTGGCGCGCTTGTCGTGGCTCATGTAGAGCTGGACGACCTCACGGCCGGCCCGCTCGCCTGTATTGGTCACCTCGACGCTGACCGCTAGCTCGCCCGAAGCATCGTGTTCGGACGGTATCTCAAGATTGCCGTAGCCAAAGGTGGTGTAGGACAAGCCATATCCGAACGGATAGAGCGGTTTGCCGGTGAAGTATTTGTACGTCCGGTTGGCCATTGAATAGTCCAAGAACGCCGGAAGATCGTCGACCGATTTGTAGAACGTCACCGGCAGGCGGCCTGATGGGCTGTACTCGCCCCATAGCAGGTCAGCGATGGCGACGCCCGCTTTCTCACCGGGATAGAAGGCCTGCACGATAGCGGGCAGGTTTTCGTCTTCCCAGTTCAGCGCCATGGCGCTGCCGGAGAAGTTGACCAGCACCACTGGCTTGCCCGTAGCGTGCAGAGACTTCAGCAGCGCTTCCTGTGGGGCGGGCAGTTCGAGGTGGGTACGGTCACCGCCAAGGAAGCCGTCAATCTCGACGGACATCTCTTCGCCCTCAAGATTGGCGTCGATACCACCGAAGAACAGGACCACATCGGCCTTCTCTGCGGCGGCCATCGCCTCCGCCTTCAGGTCACGGGAGACGTCGACCCAGGACAGGTTCACGAATTTTTCGAGCGCATCGCGGGACCAGCCGCTGTTGAACGTCATGGCGAGCTGGAAGTCGTATTCTTCTCCCGCCGTCATGGTGAATTCCTGATCGCCCTCAACCACTTCGCCATTGATGGAAAGTTCAGTCCAGCGCGATGGCTTGAAGCGATAAGTACCGTCTGTCGTCGGTTTGATCACGCCTGTCCACGTGGCGCCGAATTCGTCATTCAGATTGTCGGTGGTCGGCGTACGAAGCCAATACGCATCAATCGTTTCTTCGACACCGGTCTTGACCACTTCGCCGGTGCGCTCAGGCTCGATATAATAGCTTGCCTGCACGCCGGGCTGCAGCGAGCCGTCGTCTGCACGATGGAAGAGCGCGGCTGCCGGCACGGTTTCATAATTAGCGTAGACATCACCAGCAATGGTCGAGCCCGGCGCGTAGAACACGTTTTCTTCGCCGATCTTTTCGCGGATGCCTTCGAGTGCCGTCACGGACGCCGTGGGGATGCCGTAATAATTCGCGACAAGCGTCCACCAATTGTCAGCATTCGGACCGATTACCGCGACCTTGACATCATCGGCAAGCGGCAGGACGCCGTCATTCTTCAGAAGCACGAGAGATTTGCGTGCCGCATCCTCGGTCAGGGCCAGGTGCGCCTCACTGGCCACATCGTCGACCGACGCGCCGGACCAGGGGACGAGCGATGGATCGTCATACATCCCCAGACGGAACAGCGCGGTATAAAGACGAATGACGGATTGGTCGATAGTGGCCTCATCGATCAGGCCCTGTTCCACGGCGGCGGGCAGGGCGTCCATCTTGTTGCCATAGCCATCACCGCAATTGACGTCCGTGCCCATCTTCACGGCGACAGCGGCCGCCTCAGCGCGGGTGTCGACATAGTCATGGCCGATGTAATGGGCTTCGCCCGTCTTCATCTTGTCTTCATCGTAATAGAAGTCACCGATGGCCCCGCAGTCGGAAACCACATAGCCGTCAAAGCCGAGTTCCCCGCGCAACAGGTCGACCATCAGACGCTCGCTCCCGCAGGCCGGGGCACCCCAGACGGCGTTATAGGCGCACATCACCGAGGCCACTTCGGTCTCGTCAAAGGCCATTTTGAACGCAGGCAGATAAGTCTCGTAAAGATCAGCGTCGGAGGCGGAAATGTCATCGCGGTGGCGTGACGGCTCCGGCCCGGAATGGACCGCATAGTGTTTCACGGTCGTGACGGTCTTGAGGTATGAAGGATCATCGCCCTGCATGCCGTTCACGAAGTTGACGGCCATACGGCCGGTCAGGAACGGGTCCTCACCATAGGTTTCCTGACCCCGGCCCCAGCGCGGGTCACGGAAGATGTTGATGTTTGGCGACCAGAAGGTCAGCCCACCATACATCGCATAGACGTCTTCCGAGCTGTACAGATTATACTTCGCGCGCGCTTCGTCAGAGATCACCGTGGTGATGTCGAACATGAGATCTTCATCCCATGTCGCAGCAAGGCCAATGGCCTGCGGAAAGACTGTGGCGTGACCGGCACGCGCCACACCGTGCAGGGCTTCGTTCCACCAATTATACTCATGAATACCAAGACGCGGAATGGCCGCGGCCTTGTCGTACATCTGGGCGGCTTTTTCCTCCAGCGTCATCCGGCTGACGAGATCGCGGGCACGCTCCTCAGCTGACAGGCTGGTGTCCATGAAAGGGAGCGTTTTGGGATCGACACTGTCGCTATTGTCGTCCGTCGCTTCCGCGGCGGCTTGCGGTGCTTCTTCTGCAGCATCCGCCTTTTGCGTCGCGCCTTCACCACACGAAATAATCAGCGCGAGGGCGGCAGCAGAACCAAGCCAGCGCCAGTGATCGATTTTATTCATGGAATTTTCCTCACCTGTCAAAACATTATAGGACAACGGTTTTTGCCGCTGTCCGAATTACGGCGGATACTAACGAACGGCCTCTTCGCTGTCTTGTCCTGCGCTAACAAAATCGGCCGTTTTACGGGAAAAAGGCACATAGATTGCACAGTCCGGCTCGGCACGGTCGGTGATGCATTGCACCATTTATCAGGCAGTGCCGCGGGGACCATCTGGGGGTCTCCTGAAAGGCCGTAGCGTTTCTGCTGCGGCCTTTCTACATAGGGGTATGGCAGCACTGAATGACATGGATGCGCGTGCGCGCGCGATCTTCAAGCAACTGGTCGAAACCTATCTCGATACCGGACAGCCCGTCGGGTCGCGGACCCTGTCCCGTATTCCCGCGCTGGACCTGTCCCCGGCGACGATCCGCAACGTGATGTCCGATCTGGCAGCCATCGGTCTGCTGGATGCGCCGCACGCCTCGGCAGGGCGCATGCCCACCGATCTTGGCCTGCGGCTCTTCGTTGATGGCCTGATGGAAGTCGGCGCGCCTTCAGCGGAGGATCGCCGCGCGCTGGAAGATGAGGCCGGGACGAGGGGGGATGCTGCGGCCCTGCTCGATCGGGCGGCGAGCCAGCTTTCCGGTCTGACCCAGACCGCCACCATGATCGTGACCGACAAGGCCGACCGACCGCTGAAACATGTCAGTTTTGTACCGCTGGATGACACGCGGGCGCTGATGGTGCTGGTTGACCGCGCCGGCGATGTGGAGAACCGCATTCTGACGATTCCGGCAGGACTGCCCGCCTCGGCCCTGATCCAGGCCGCCAATTTCCTCAATGCACAGATGGCCGGGCGCACGCTGCAGGATGCCGAGCGTCAGGTGTCCGCCGAAATCGAGGCCAAACAGGGCGAACTCGACAGCCTGACCACGGACCTTGTCAAACGCGGTATTGCCGAGCTTGTAGGGCGGCCGGGCATACCGCCGCAGTTGATTATCCGTGGGCAGGCGCACCTGATCCAGGGGGCGGAGACGGATCTGGGCCGGCTACAGAAGCTGTTCATCGATCTTGAGCGGCGGCAGGGTATTTCCGATCTCCTCTCGGCAGCGAAGGCTGGGGAGGGGGTGCGGATCTTTATCGGTGCTGAAAACCCGCTGTTCAGCCTGTCGGGAAGTTCGGTCATTGCGTCACCCTATCGCGACAGCGACCGCAACATCATCGGTGTGATCGGTGTCGTGGGTCCGACACGGCTCAATTATGGCCGGGTCATACCGCTGGTGGATTACACAGCGGAAGTCGTCAGCCGCATGATGCGCTGACGGTCAGTGCAGGTGAGGTGACGCATCGCCTGCAAGCTGGTTGAGGGTCTGGATCAGTCGCCGCTCATTGACCGGTTTGGACAGGATCGGGGTGTCTTTGAGATCGAAAGGCAAATTGAGAATCCGGTCATACCCGGTGGAGAAGAGGAGCGGCACGCCCATCTCTGCCAGTTTGATCGCAATCTCGATGGAGGGTTTGCCGGCAAGATTGGCGTCAAGGACGGCCAGGTCCGGACGGCCCCGAGCCACCGCTGCCAGTCCTTCTTCCAGTGACCCGCAGACGTCATAGATGCCATATCCTGCATCGGCGACCATCTGTTCGATATCCATGGCGATAATGGCTTCGTCCTCAACAATCAGGACCTGTGGAATATCGCTGTGCTTGACGTCTTCCGGCTGCGTTACGGTCACGTTCAGCTCGGACACCTGTTCATTGAGGGGCAGCACGATATCGCAGACAAAGCCGGTCTCAGTCTGATGATGCTGGATGGTGCCGGACAATTGGGAACATACCACCCGTTCGATCAGCGCTGATTCAAGGGCCCAACTGGTCGTATCGGACTTTGGCGTATGGTCGCCCGGCATGATTTCGACCCATGACAAATGGACGAACTGCCGGGAGTCGACGGACCAGTTCAAAAACAGCTCGCCGCCTTGGTAAGGCAATACACCGTTATGAACCGCATTGCTGGTCAGCTCGTGGATCACGATCGCCACTGCCTGCGCATAGAGCGGTGACAGCATGACGTCTGGCCCATCGATCTGGATCGTGGCGTTGATCGTGTCGGAGAACCGGTCAAGCTCCTCCCCGATCAGGCGGTGCAGGGAGATATTCGTCCACCGTTCTGATGACAGCAACGTGTGAGCGCGTGAGAGGGCGCCAATGCGCTCCTCGACCTTGCGGTGAAATGTATCGACGTCATCAGCGGTGGTGAGACGGACCACGGATTGAGCCACGGCGAGAGCGTTGCGCGCGCGGTGATCGATCTCCCGCATCATCGACCGTTCGCGCAGGATCGATTCTTCTCTGTCGACCCATGTCATGGTTCGCTCATACGCCGCTTTCACGGCGCTGATGTCGTATTCGCTCCAGGCGCGAACGGATTGGGACTGAACCACGACGGTGCCTGCCATGAGGTCGCCGATAAAACGTGGTACGACCAGAAGACTACGGGTGGTATGGCCACTGCCGGTATGACCGAGCAGCATCTGATCGGTGGCCGACAGCCCTGCAAGATCATTGATCGCGCTGGCCTGCCCCGCCACGATGGCCTGACGGACAGACTGAATTCGGCTGGCGGCATCGACGATGGGTTCGAGCGCGTCGCCTGCGTCCTTTGTCCAGCGCTGCATGGCAACCTGATGAGTCTCACCGGACTGGGTCGTCGTGATCAGCAGGGAGTCGACGTTGAGATACTCGCCAAGCTCTGCCATGGCGCGCCGCTGGCCATCGTCGGTGTCACTGGCTTGGCCAAGGGCCGCTTCCAGATCGACGATCAGCTTCATCTGCCGCGTCCCGATAACTTGGGCGGTCGTTTCCATGCCGGAATTATAGATTCCGCCAATCTGACCGTTGAGGCGGAGAATGGGCGTGAAATTGTATGACCAGTAGGTCTCCTCGGGCACGCCTTGCCGGGCCATGGGCAGCATCTGATCGTGCAGGGAGAGGCCTCGTCCCTCCTGCAGCACCTGGTCAAATTGCGGTTTGATGATCGACCAGATGTCGGGCCACACATCCTCGGCTCTCTCACCAAGACAGTCCGGGTGACGGGGGCCCGGGATTGTCGACCAGGCATCGTTGTAAAGCAGCCAGTGCTCGTCACCCCAGTATATGGCGGTTGGGAAGGCGGAATTCAGGCAGATGCCAAGGGAGACGCGAAGGGCTTCCGGCCATTGTTCGACGGGTCCCAGTGGATGATTGGTCCAGTCATAGTCTCTGATCCGGCGGGACATTTCATTGTCGCCAGCCAGAAACTGCAAAGCACCATCGCTAGAGATCGGTGATCCCGACATCAAAAACTGCCCCTGAACTATAACCTGAGTTATGCCGCCCAAGTCAGAAGTCGAGCCCATAAGAACCGAAAAAAGCTAAGCTTCTATTGGGAATTTTCTGATTACGGCAGATTTTCGCTCACGTACCGCGCGTAACCATCACTTGTTGCAACCGGTGACAGTATAAGAATTTCGGGTTCGTCATAGGGATGTATTTCAATCAGCCGTTCCACGAGAGCCGAGAGGTGCTCAACCGTGGTCTTGAACTCGCAGCGGATCTCCGCATCCCGCTGGATTTCGCCATCCCACAAATAGACGCTGTTGATCTCTGTCAGATGCACGCAAACGGCGAACTGTTCCTCGATCAGCACGCGCGCCATGGTGTCCGCCACTTCCCGACTGGCGACAGTGGTCTGGACAATTGCGATCTCACCCGTCATCAACGCTTCCTTCCTTGAAGTGACGCGGCTGCCTCCGTACATGCCGACGTCCACCATGAAAACTGCTATCAGGAACTGCATCTGATCATGACCGATACCCCTGGCAATATGAACGAACCGACCGACACAGAGGCGTTCGACACTGCCGCAGATGAGGATTTCGGGGAGCCGATCCCGGAGCATCTGCGTGACGACGTTCTGGATGGAGCGCAAATCAAGCGTCTCGCCGAGGAGCGCATCGCAGAGCTGACCGCCGAGATCGAGGAGCACAAGGAACGTGCGCTGCGCCTCGGTGCCGAACTCGAAAATACCCGCCGCAGAGCCGAGCGTGAAAAGCAGGATGCGGCGCGTTACGGCATTTCCAGCTTTGCCCGCGATCTTCTGTCGGTGTCAGACAATTTCGCCCGTGCTCTTGAACTCGCGCCTGCCGACCCGACGGCCATGGATGCCGAGGCACTCAACGGCCTCCTGAATGGTCTGCGCATGACCGAAAAGGAATTGCTGACCGTTTTTGAGCGTAATGGCGTGAAACGGATCTTCCCCGAGGGCGAAAAATTCGACCCGAACGTGCACCAGGCTATTGCGCAGGTGCCCGGCGGCGGCGCACCGCGGGATACCGTCGTCAACGTCGTCGCGCCCGGCTTTCTGATCGGTGATCGGGTCATCCGTGCCGCCATGGTCACCGTGTCGACCGGGGCTGAGGCTGCCGAGCAGGCCTAACGCCCCATAAACCATTTTGCGGCCATGAAGAGGGATGCTCACGCGTCGCTTTTCATGGCCGTTTTCGTTTCGCCGCTGCCTGATGGCCAGCGCGGCGGGGGCGGCGTTTATCCTGTCGGCAGGGGCCGAGGAGGTCACCACGACGGGGCAGCAGGCATTGCTGATCGCCGATCGTCTGGTAACGGAAGGGCACTACGACGAGGCCGAACAGATCCTCCGCACCCTGGCGACGGGCGACGGCACCCTGTTCGACATGCGACCGGTCGACCGACTGGCGGCCAAGATCGCGTTGAAACGGGGCAATGAGGATCGTGCGCTGGACCTGCTCGAAGGCCTTGTCGCGTTCGACCCGGCCGATCACGCGACCCGGATGGACCTGATCCAGGTACTGATGAAAACAGGCCATGACCGCCGGGCTGCCCGACACCTGCGGCACCTCGAAAACTCCGATATTCCGGCTCCGCTGGCGGCGCTTGTGCGCAAGGAACAGGCCGTGATCGAGCAGCGCCGGACGGTGCGGTTCAGCGTCAATGCCGCCGCCGCGCCGAGCACCAATATCAATTCTGCGACGTCCAGTGAGACCTTCGACTTTCTCGGCTTCATTCCGCTGCCGCTGGATGATGAGGCGCGTGCCCAGTCCGGTATAGGCGTAAACTGGGGCGTGGGGGGCAGTTTCAGTCCGATCCTGACCCGGCGCTTGCGCGGTCACATGGCGGTGCGCGGATCGATGATGGATTACACCCATTCCAATTTTGACCAAGCGGGAGCAGGGGCAGAGATCGGCCTGCGCCTTGGTGGCCTTAACCCGCGCGGCCTGCGCGGCTCCGCGATCCTGTCTGCCAACCGGCGATTTTTTGGCGGTGATCCCTATGCTGACAGTGTCGGCCTGACCCTGACGGCAGAGCGTCTTCTGACAGAGCGCTGGGGGATGGGCATCCAGCTGTCGGCCGCCGAGGTGGACTATGATTTTCGGCCCGACCGCAATGGTCCTGTGCTCAGTGCAGGTGTGCAGAGCTTTTACGGTCTGACCCCCTCTCTCACGATCATGGCATCGACCTCGCTGACAAGGGAGGAGGCGGAGGCAAAGACGGAGTCGAACACCCAGTGGGCATACGGCTTGGGGGCCTACGCAACCCTGCCTGCGCATGTGCGGCTCGGCGTGTCGCCGACTTTCTACACGCGGGAATATGACGCCCTCTCAGGCTTCTATGGCCGACTTCGTGAGGATGAGACGCTGGATATCGCCGTGCGTCTGGCCAAGCTGGACTGGAGTGTGGCCGGGTTTTCGCCGTCGCTAAACTATCGCTACACGGATAATGATTCGACGATTTCCCTGTTCAGTTATGAGAAGCAGGGTGTCGATATCGGTTTCACCAGCTCGTTCTGAACGAGCGGAGAACGCAGCCGATCAGTCGTCTTTCTGCTTGCCGGTGAAGGCGCCAGAAGCATAGCTGACATCGTTTCCGAACTCAAACGTTCCGCCAATTTCATTGGCCACGGGGCCGAAGAAGGCGCCTTCGAACTCACCGACCGAATCGCCCCCGACTTCCGTCAGACTGCCTTCGAAGGTCGTCTCCGAGATCACGCCGCTGCCGATAAGATCCTTGTAGTCGAAGAACGTCGTCTCATTGCCGTTGTTGCCACCTTCTCGAATGATCGTGCCGAGGGTCAGGTCGAAAAGTCCGGTGAGAAAATTGACGTCCATCGTAACGCTTCCGGTCAGCGAACGGATAGAGTTGTTGGTCAGGACCGTCCCGACGATTTTGCCTTCATAGTCGACAGAGCCGGAGGTTGGCATTTCGCCCAGCGGCGTGCGGTGGCCAAAGATGAGGTGGACAACCTGCTCTTCGCCATTGTCGTAGAACTCGTAAAAGCTGCCAATCGCGACGGTTTCGGTCGACCGCTCCGGCCGTTCGTCATCGTCCATTTTCGTGGCTTCGTAATAGCCGTATCCATCGGGAATAGAATAGTAATACAAGAATTGATCGCAGCAATCGAGGTTGCTTTGCGCCGCGGCGATCAGATCTGCAGCTCTTTTCTGTTCGTCCTCGTTATCGGAGTCCTGCATTTCTTCCAGTTTGGTGGCGACGCTCTGCCAGTTGCTGTTTGCGTCAATGCCTTCAAGCGGCCAGCGGGCCGAAAAGCCGTTTGCGCCTGAAGCATAGAATTTGGCGACCGCGGCATTGTCCTGCAGAATGTCTTGAGGTGTTTGCAGCAGAATATCGTACAGGCGTTGATCTATAGAACCTGCATCGGTTTCGATCTCAAAATGAAATTCATTCAGGGCTGCGTTGTACGTCATGGTATTGCCGCTACCGAACGTTTCGCTGCCGTCGCTGTCGCGAACCAGACCGTTCGGACCGTTCCCAAAGGGTCCGGGGTCACCATCCTCAGCAAAGTCGGCACGGAAAGCCGTGACGACCAGATCAAATTCTTCATCAACCGCGCGCGCTTGACCCGGAGAGCCGAACGACAGGTCGGAGAGCAGCAGGTTGCGTTGGGGAGCGACGACGCCCGAATCTTCAAAACGGATCGGATCGGTGCTGTCCGGTGTCCCGGAGCTGGCGCATGCAACAAGGCCACAGGCGGCCAAGGCCACTACCGAAAAATGGTCAACGCGCATGATGGGCAATCCCTCGAACCACAAGAAAATTCGCCATTTTCTAGCGCATTGAGGTGAACAGCCCTTTAAGCCGACAAGCGAAAGGACAGTGCAAATTTTCCTGCGCGAGGAAGGGGGCAGACCTGTTGAAGGCGTGATGAGGGCTCCTTATATCCGGCGCGGACCAAGAGGATTAACCTCACCCACACACCTCGAAGAGGCTGCAACATTGGTGGCTTTGGTGGTGACAAGCGTTGTCGCTGCCGTTACGAGCACCGATCCCGCGGCTTGCTGATTATGGAGAATGTACATGGCCAAAGTGATTGGCATCGACCTTGGAACGACCAACTCCTGCGTAGCAGTGATGGAAGGCAAAGAAGCCAAAGTCATTGAGAACGCAGAAGGGAACCGCACCACACCATCCGTTGTGGCCTTCAACGAAAGCGGTGAGCGCCTGATCGGCCAGCCCGCCGTGCGTCAGGCCGTGACCAACCCGAACAACACCTTTTATGCGATCAAGCGTCTGATCGGTCGTAACTTCAACGATCCCACGGTCAAGAAAGACCAGGGCATGGTGCCTTATGAGATCGTCAAAGGTGACAATGGCGACGCATGGGTTTCTTCCCGCGGCGAAAACTACGCCCCCTCGCAGATTTCCGCCTTCGTCCTTACCAAGATGAAGGAAACGGCTGAGAACTATCTGGGCGAGCCTGTGACCCAGGCCGTCATCACGGTTCCCGCCTACTTTAACGACGCCCAGCGTCAGGCCACGAAAGACGCCGGCAAGATCGCTGGCCTTGAGGTTCTGCGCATCATCAACGAGCCGACAGCCGCTGCGCTGGCCTATGGCCTCGACAAGCAGGAAGGCAAGACGATTGCCGTCTATGACCTTGGTGGTGGTACGTTCGATATTTCGGTGCTCGAGATTGGCGACGGCGTCTTCGAAGTGAAGGCGACCAATGGTGACACCTTCCTTGGGGGTGAAGACTTTGACCTTCGCATCGTCGATTACCTCGCTGATACCTTCAAGAAGGATCAGGGCATCGACCTGCGCCAGGACAAGCTGGCCCTCCAGCGCCTGCGTGAGGAAGCCGAAAAGGCTAAGAAAGAGCTGTCGTCCGCTTCTGAGTATGAAGTGAACCTGCCCTACATCACGGCCGATGCGTCGGGTCCGAAACACCTCAACGTGAAACTGAGCCGCGCCAAGCTGGAAAGCCTGGTTGAGGATCTGGTCAAGCGGACGATCGAGCCCTGTAAAGCGGCCCTGAAAGATGCGGGTGTGAACCCGAGCGACATCGACGAAGTGGTTCTGGTCGGCGGGATGACCCGCATGCCGAAGATCCAGGAAGTCGTGAAGCAGTTCTTTGGCAAGGATCCGCACAAGGGTGTGAACCCGGACGAAGTTGTGGCCAAGGGTGCCGCGATCCAGGCCGGCGTTCTGCAGGGTGACGTGAAAGACGTCCTGCTGCTCGACGTGACGCCACTGTCGCTGGGGATCGAAACCCTGGGCGGTGTCTTCACCCGCCTGATCGACCGGAACACGACCATTCCGACCAAGAAATCCCAGGTCTTCTCGACCGCCGAAGACAATCAGTCTGCCGTGACCATTCGCGTCGCGCAGGGTGAGCGTGAGATGGCGGCCGACAACAAGATGCTGGGCCAGTTCGACCTGACCTCCATCCCGCCTGCACCGCGCGGTGTGCCGCAGATCGAGGTGACCTTCGACATCGACGCCAACGGCATCGTGAACGTCTCGGCGAAGGACAAGGCAACGGGCAAGGAACAGTCGATCCGCATTCAGGCCTCTGGCGGTCTGTCCGACGCCGATATCGAACAGATGGTCAAGGACGCCGAAGCCAATGCGGATGCGGACAAGCAGCGCCGCGAACGCGTCGAAGCCAAGAACCAGGGCGAAAGCCTGATCCACTCCACCGAAAGCTCCCTGAAAGAGCATGGTGAGAAGATCGGCGACGCCGACAAGAAGGCCATCGAAGACGCGATTGCCGAGCTGAAGACCGTCGTCGAAAAAGACGATTCGTCCGCGGACGACATTAACGCCAAGGTTCAGGCCCTGGCCACGGCGTCGATGAAGCTGGGCGAGGCGATCTATGGCGAAGGCAATGCCGACGCTGAAGATCAGGCCGCTGCGGCAGACGCTGCCCGCGACGCGGCGCAGGATGCCGAAATCGTCGATGCCGACTATGAAGAAGTCGACGGCGACGAAAAGAAATAAACGTTAAGTATGACGTGCGAGGAAAAGCCCGGCTCCGGCCGGGCTTTTTTGTATCTTCGACTTGTTATTTATCGAAAAACGATATATGAACGACGCGGGTGAGGGAGCGCAGCGTGTCGAAATTTCTTAGCATTAGTGCCGCGATTTGGTACATTCCCGTCCTTGTCGGGCAATGGATATTTGCGGCCTATATTATCCACACCTATGGCGGCAGCCTCCTGTCAAACGACCTGCTGGCGTGGAATGAACATCTCGCCAACGCCTATGTCCCTGGTAATCATTTGGGCAACGTTGTCGTTGGATCTCATCTCTTCCTTGGCCTGATTGCCCATCTAGGAGGACCACTTCAGTTGGTCCCTTCCGTGCGAAAACGTTTCCCGACATTTCACCATTGGAACGGTCGGATTTTTGTAGTTGCTGCGATTCTAGCCGTATTTGCAGGTCTCTACATGCTGTTCGTTAGAGATATCGGCGCGTGGGCAATGCGGCTGGGATTTCTGTTGCAGTCGCTATTCATCCTGATCTTCGCCTATGCCACCCTGCAGAACGCCATCGCGCGACGGTTCGCCGTCCATCGGCGATGGGCGACGCGACTTTTCCTGGCGGCCAGCGCTGTCTGGTTCTTCCGGGTCTTTGTGATGGTATGGTTCGTTACTACCGGTGGCGTCGGTATTGATACCAATACGGGTTCCGGATGGTTTCTGGATGCCATGGCAGCCCTGCAGTTCTTGCCGCTCGTGGGCTATGAGGTCTATTTGAGGGTCGAAGCATCGCGTCGAAACAGTGCTAAATTTGCAGCATCTCTCTTTCTCCTCGTCGCTGCGGTCGCAATGGCGGTGGGCGTCACGGTAGCCACGTTGGGAATGTGGTTCCCGAACCTGTAGGCTTTGCGACCTTTGGGCTGCGATAAGGCGAGAGTACTCACTATCCGCTCGAAGAGATTTACGCCTCATCCTCTTGGCGGTTTGGTTGCCATGCGCCGCCGGGATTTGAGAGCGCTTTGACGCCTTTCGCCAAAACCAAGTCAACAAAATGCCTGGCTTCGGCGGGGCTTTTTTGTCTCCGTAGAAAGTAGTAGGCGACCCGCAAAAACAACCCACTAGGGTGGTTAACCTAATAAAAATAATGACTTGTGTATTTTAGCTGTCCGGTGCTTTCTTGGTGAAAGTATTACAGTAGGGGGTTTCCCAATAAAGTTCGGGTCTATCGTCGCTGCTGCTGCTGCATCTCTTGTCATGGGCGCCGCCAGCGCCGCCACGGCCACACTGGACGTAGCGTTCACCGCATCGGGTTTCACCGACTTTGTCGGAACTGACACGTCACCGGTCGATTCCGTCAATGGCACATTCTCGGTCACCTATGAAGAATCGACCAGACCAGGTCTGCGGACAGTACTGGATTATTCTCTGTCCCTGATGATCGACGGTTATCTGTTCGATGAGACGAACACGACGCTGTTCACCTTTGGTTTTATTGGCGATGACTTTGTTGCGCGGTTTGGCGGTAATGTGAACGGTACGACTACCTCTTCTCCGTTTACCAACGACATTCAGATCGATTTTCGCCAGGCCGGCGGTTCGGAGCTGTTTTTCCGGACATCCGGTCTGTTCGGCGCCTTCCGCTCAACGAACATCACGTTAGAGCTCGGTGGCCCTGCTGACGCGGTGCCTGTCCCTGCTGCTGCGCTCCTGTTCGCCCCTGCGCTCGGCGGCCTCGTGGTCGCCTGTCGTCGCAAGGCAGCAATAGCCTGATCACCGACAGATCAACACCAAAGGCGCTCCTTCGGGAGCGCCTTTTTTGTTTGTAACCTGCTGGTCGGCTGACCCGAAGATCTGCCCATCGACGCCTTGATGAGACATCTCACCGTGAAATCTGCGCTCCTTCTTGCCCTCCGGGCTTCCACCGGCCTGTTGCTTGTTATTTGGGGCAGCATGAAGCTGATGAACCCCGCGGCGGGACCCCATCTGTCCGAGCGCTATTATGGCGGCCTCCTGAGCGATGCTTCCATCCAGACGGGTCTGGCCGTGGCAGAGGTCGGCCTGGGTGTGCTCGTCATCCTCGGGGCATTGCGGTTCATCGTCTATCCGCTTCAGGCCCTGGCTCTCGGGTGCGGCGCGATCGCGATCTGGCGACACCTCGCTGATCCACTTGGCCTCTATCTGTGGACAGGGGAGGCGGAGCCGACACTGCTGTTCTTCCCTTCCACTACCGTGTTCGTCGCGTCCCTGATCATGCTGGCCTTCCGGCGTGAGGACCGTCTGTCGCTCGATCGCCTTCTCCACCAAGGGTGATGTCCGCCGTCATTCTGACGGGACAAACCGCCGAAGAAAAAATGCTCGTTTCGGTAACAGAACGAGGATAGCGCCTCCTTGACCGCTCGTGCGCCTCTGCCAATATGAAAATCATGGGAGAGCGGAACTTCAATAAGGACGAAGATCTCGGAACCGGCGCCGAATGGTCGTCGGCCGATGAGTTTTTTCGGTTTGAGGCGGAACGGCTCAATGCGCAGAGCACCAAGCCGCTGACCCAATTCATTAAATATCGGCCTTTCGACCAATCGGCGAGGCAGGCGCCTTATGTGCCCGAGACAAAGTGGATCCCGGTTCGCCAGGACGTGGTACCCACTCCGGCCCGCCGCGGTTTAATGCCAGCCCGATGGCCGCGTTGTCCTTCCTGCGGCGGAACCATCTCGCCCGACGAATTCACTGAAGTGTATCTTTACACAGGTCTGTGGCGAAAGACGCGACGTCAGTACAATCGTCGAGCCTCGACTCCCGTGAATTGCCCGCATTGCAAGGTGTTGCTCGCCTACCGCGCTCGATTCGAGAATTTCGAATTCGCGCTGCCTCTTTTGATCGCGGTCGCCGCAGCGTTTCTTGCTGATGTCATAATGGGGTTGCCGTCCTGGCCCGAGGGGTGGCCACACGGGGCGGAAACCATCGTGATCCTGTCGGCGAGCGTGTTCGGGGTGACCGACCGCCTTCAGCGGCGGCTGACGGTCATTCGCCGTTGAAATAACTGCATCCCCGCCCCCGGTTCCCTTTCGTCCAAGAAGCCGTTAATGGGATCGACTTTGACCCCGCAAAGGCGCGCGGGCGTCTTGCGAATTGCCGCTCTCCCACCCACCTACCGGTGTTGAGAGACAACACTGACAGTTGGACTGAAGTTTTTGCATGGCACAGGACTATTACTCACTTCTGGGCGTTGAGCGCAGTGCCGACGGGGCCGCGATCAAGTCCGCTTTTCGTAAGCAGGCAATGAAATACCATCCCGACCGCAATCCGGGGGATGCCGCTGCCGAGGCGAAATTCAAGGAAATGAATGAAGCCTATGAGGTGCTCTCGGATGAGCAGAAGCGGGCCGCCTATGACCGCTTTGGTCACGCCGCCTTTGAACAGGGTGGTATGAACGGCGCCGGTCGCGGTGGACCGGGCGGCTTCTCATCGGGTGCGTTCTCGGATGTGTTCGAGGATATCTTTGGCGAGTTCATGGGCGGCGGTCGGGGCCGCGCCCGCCAGCAGTCTGGCCGCGGGGCTGACCTGAAATATGAAATGGAAATCTCGCTGCGCGACGCTTTTGATGGCGTGAAGCAGGACATCACCGTGCCGTCCTCTGAAGCGTGTGAGACATGCGTGGGGTCTGGCGCGAAGCCGGGGACGAAGCCGAGCACCTGCTCAACCTGTGGCGGCGCAGGCCGCGTACGCATGCAGCAGGGCTTCTTCACGGTCGAGCGGGTGTGTCCCGCCTGTCAGGGCAATGGTGAGGTGATCACCGAACCCTGCGATGATTGCGGTGGCCAGGGGCGGATCCGCACCGATCGCACCTTGCAGGTGGAAATTCCCGGCGGGGTCGAGGATGGGACGCGCATCCGCCTGACCGGACAGGGGGAGGCGGGTGTGCGTGGCGCCCCGTTTGGTGATCTGTATCTTTTCGTTCGCGTGGCCGATCACGAACTTTTCGAGCGGGACGGGCCTGACCTTTACTGCGACGTGCATGTGCCCATGGCGACAGCCGCCTTGGGCGGTGAGGTCGAGGCGCCGACGATTGACGGCGGCCGAGTGAAAATCAAGGTGCCCGAAGGCGCCCAGACCGGCCGGAAGTTCCGCCTGCGCGGGCAGGGCATGTCCCAGCTGCGCCGCAAGACGCGGGGCGACATGTTCGTTGACCTGAAGGTTGAGACACCGACCAACCTGACGCCGCGGCAGAAGGAGCTGCTGAAGGAATTCTGTGCCGAGGGGGCGGGCAATGACTGTCCCCAGTCGAATAATTTCTTCCACAAGGCCAAGGACTTTTGGGACAATATCCGCGATGCGGGAGCGAATAATTGACCCGGATTCTCGTATCCGGGCCGTCGGGCCGTATGGGGCAACAGGTCTATCGGGCTGTTGAACTTGATGAGGACAGTGTCTTCTCCGGCTTTCTTTGCGATCCATCGACGCCGACGGGTGGACCCGTGTTTCCCGACGTCAATCAGGCGCCGCCGGCCGATGTGCTGATCGACTTCACCCTGCCCAAGGCGGCGGCGCAATTTGCGACCGCCTGTTCGGCCAAGGGCGTGGCCCTCGTCACGGGCACGACCGGGCTTGATGCTGATCAGCAGGCGACGGTGGAGCGCGCGGCGAAGTATATCCCCATCGTGCAGGCCGGTAATTTCTCGCTCGGCGTCAACGTGCTGACCGCATTGGTCGAGCAGGCCGCGGGGCTGCTCAAAGATTTTGATATCGAAATTACCGAGGCTCACCATCGATTTAAGGTCGATGCCCCGTCGGGGACGGCGCTGATGCTGGGTCATGCGGCGGCGGCAGGCCGTGATGTCGAGCTCGACGCAGCGGCGGTCTACGCCCGTGAAGGCCAGACCGGTGCACGGCAGGAAGGCCAGATCGGCTTCTCAGTCATCCGCGGCGGCGGCATCATCGGTGACCACGATGTGTCACTGATTAGCGAAACAGAGCAGGTGACCCTCTCGCACCGAGCGCTGGACCGGTCGCTCTTCGCCAAGGGCGCGCTCGTCGCCGCCAAATGGGCCAAGGGGCGTGCGCCCGGCCTTTATTCGATGCGCGATGTTCTCGGCATGGGACAAGCCGCCGACTAGCGCTGAATGGCGGATCCGCTAAGCTGTCCCCTGATATTGCGCGATGAGGGACGTCGATGATCAAACCTGTATTTTCTCTACTGGTACTGCTGGCAGCATGTAGCAGTGAAACCACGGTGACCGCGTCCCTGGGCAGCGATAAGCCGCCCGCCGCTGTTCCTGCCGCGCCCGCAATGACGGCCGGTGACCTTGCAGAGAAATATCGTGCCGGCGACCTGACCGTAGAAGAGGCTGTGCAGGCCTATCTCGACCGGATTGCTGCGCTCGATGATCAGGGCCCGGCACTTCAGGCGGTACTGACGCTCAACCCCAATGCTCTTGAAGACGCCCGTGCGGTTGATGCCGAGGCGGCGGAGACCGGGTGGCGCGGACCACTTCACGGCGTCCCTGTTCTGATCAAGGACAATGTCGAAACGCTCGACATGCCCACGACGGCAGGGTCACGCGCATTGAGCGACAACATGACTGAACGCGATGCGCCGATTGTGGCGCGCCTGCGGGCTGAAGGCGCCATCATCCTTGGCAAGACGAATTTGAGCGAATGGGCCAATTTCCGGTCGGAAGACTCGATCAGTGGCTGGAGCGGCCTCGGCGGACAGACCCGCAATCCGTACAGCCTTGACCGGTCGCCTTGCGGCTCGTCATCGGGCTCCGGTGCCGCCGCCGCCGCCATGCTGGCGCCCCTGACAATCGGTACAGAGACAAATGGATCAATCATCTGTCCATCGACCATGAACGGCATCGTCGGGTTTAAACCAACCGTTGGCCTTCTGCCGCGGACGCACATTGTGCCGATTTCTTCCACTCAGGACACGGCCGGCCCGATGACACGTTCTGTCCGTGATGCTGCGATCATGCTGACCGCCATGGCGGGCACGGATGAAGTGGACACCGCCTCGGCCGATTCGGACAGCAATAAAACCGACTATGCCGCAGCCCTGACCGATGATCTGACGGGTGTGCGGATCGGCGTCATGCGCTTTGCCACCGGCGATGTGCCGGAGGTATCCGCAGCGTTTGACGAAGCCCTCTCCGTGCTTGAGGAAGCGGGCGCTGTACTCGTCGATGTGGAGAAAAAAGACACGCCGGATGATCTGGGCGCGAATGAATATCTGGTGCTGAAGGCTGAGTTCAAGGCGACGCTCAATGACTACCTCGCCAATGCCGCGCCGGGTGTCGAAAGCCGTTCGCTGGCAGATCTGATCGCCTTCAACGACGCGGATGAGCGCGAGCTGGTTCTGTTCGACCAGTCGATCTTCACCCAGTCTGAGGAGCTGCCCGGTCTTGAGGATGAAACCTATCAGACGGCGCTTGCGTCGATCCTGAAAGCAACGCGTGAGGACGGTATCGACGACATGCTGACATCGAATGATGTCGACGTCCTTGTCGCGCCGACGCTGCCGGCGGCCTTCCTGATCGATGCTGTCTATGGCGACAATTACGACAATAAGGGTGTGGGCCTCGGCTGGATGGCGGCGATTGCCGGTTATCCACATATCACCGTGCCGATGGGGTCGCACCGGGGATTGCCCGTCGGGCTCAGCGTGATGGCTGGAAAATGGCAGGACACAGACGTTCTAAATGTCGGATACAATTACGAGCAGCGCAGCGAAAAGATCATGACACCGACATTCGCCCGCGGCCCGATGGATGTTGAGGCGACATCGGCGGCGGTGACAACCTGGCAGGATACAGATGGGCAATAATTA
This sequence comes from Parvularcula sp. LCG005, assembly GCF_032930845.1. Lineage (GTDB taxonomy): Bacteria > Pseudomonadota > Alphaproteobacteria > Caulobacterales > Parvularculaceae > Parvularcula. The sequence continues at coordinate 3,082,268 of NZ_CP136758.1, forward strand.
CGGCCTCATCGCTGTCGGCGTTCTCGCGCTTTTCCTCATCGTCATGGGTTTTCGGGCGACGGATGATGAGGGGCGTTTCACGGTCGGCGCGACGTCGGGCATTGATGCGCCCAAGGTGGTGCGGACGACCGGCGGGACGGAAGAGATCCTGATCCGACGCTCCATGAACGGCTCGTTCCTGACCGAAGCGCGATTTGACGGCACACGGATCAATGTTCTGGTCGACACCGGTGCGACGACGACTGTCCTGCGCGAGAGCGACGCAAACCGCGTCGGGATCAGGCCCGGCCGATGGGCGTTCACCCATTCGGTGTCCACGGCCAATGGCACTATCATGGCAGCGCGCGATACCGTGCGGGATGTGGAAATCGGCTACGCCTATTTTGGCGATGTTGGCATCATGATCCTGCCGGACGACAAGCTGGATATCAGTCTGCTCGGCATGAATGTCATTTCTCAATTCGACCGTGTAGAAATGACCGCCGAGGGGCTACGCCTGACGCTTGACCGGTGACGCTTCACCTTCGCGCAAGGGCTGCATCAGACGCGGCAGGTCACCAAGGTCAGCGCCGGCATGGCGCATGAAGGCGCGGCGGGCCGGGTCGATCGCGTTGACGATGCCCAGGCCGAAACTGCGAGCCATGCGCACGGGCGCCAGATCGTTTGAGAACAGATGGTTCATGGCGTCGGTGCCGAGCGACATGGTGCCAGCATCAAAGCCGCGCCACCGCGCGTATTTCTCCAGCATCGTACCGTGCCCGACATCGAGGCCCGCGCCGGCGGTCTCTGCCACGACATCGGCCATCGCGGCGATATCCTTGACGCCCAGATTGAACCCCTGGCCCGCGATCGGATGAATGGAGTGGGCGGCATCCCCCGCCAACGCGAAACGGTCTCCGACAGGATGGGGCGCAAAGATCAGACTAAGGGGATAGATCGCCCGGTCCGACACCAGCCTGATATCGCCCAGATGGTCGCCGATGCGTTGCCTCGCGGCGGCCAGAACCTGACTCTCATCAAGCGCCATGAAGGCGTCGGCTGTCGCCGCGTCTTCGGTCCAGACGATAGAGGATCGGTTGCCCTGCATGGGCAGAATGGCAAACGGTCCGGAAGGATAGAACATCTCATGGGCGACGCCGCCATGGGGCAGGTCGTGCTTCACGTTGAAGATGATTGCCTTTTGATCATAGGGCCGCCGTATTGTTCTGATGCCAAAACGATCACGGAGGCGTGAGAACTTTCCGTCACAGGCGATCAGCAATTGCGCCGCCACCGTGTCACCCTCGCTGAGCGTGAGGATCGTACGACCGGTGGTGGGTTCAACGCTGCTGACGCCCTGACCGAAAATGGTGGTGATCCGCTCATTGGCTTCGACCCGCTCAGCAAACAGCGTGTTCATGGCCGCATTCTCAACAATGTGACCCAGGGGGGAGCCATCTTTGCCCGGTGTCAGCAGTGTCGATGGAAAATGCAGGTGATGGCCCGCGCGTCGTCCGGGCCGAAAGCGGTCGGCGGGTGCACCATTCGTGACTACGATATCGGTGATTTCCCCAGCGTCGGCCGCGAGCGGTTCCCACAGGTCCAGACGCTGGAACAGGCGGACACTCGCAAAGGCGAGGGCGGTTGTTCGGCCGTCACGGATGCTGCCATTTTGGGGGGCCGGATCGATCAGAATGACATCCTGCCCGGTATGTGCCAGCGCCAGGGCCATCAACCGGCCGGTCAGACCGGCCCCTGCAATCGCGATATCAGCTTTGTGTTCCATGCCTTCCGACATAGGCCGCACTTGGCGCCTTGTCAGGTCCCATCTGGTCGCGGGGCAAGGCGGATGACCGTCTTGACCATCAGGCGAAAGAGCGCCGCGCGACGCGCCATGGCCCCATCGGCAAAATCGCGCCCCAGTACCTGATGCCCCACATAAACCGCATACTCGATCTCCGCGAGTTCCCGGGCCTGAACGGCATCGGTCTTGCCGGCATAGAGACTGGCGATCGTGTCGATCCGTGCCGCATCAGTTTCAGCAATAGCGTCCTGGGCGGCGGTATTGATATGGGCCAGACGCCGCATACCGGTCTCAAGGGCCGGATCGGTACGGGCAGACAGATAGTCCAGCAGGACAATGGACTCCCGGCGGTTCTGAACCGCCGATAGCGCGGCGGCAACGCTTGCGCGGTGGCTTGCGCGCCAGCGCTCGAGAAGGGCGTCGATAAACGCCTGCTGATCGTGGAAATGATGGTAGAAGGACCCCTTGCTGCGTCCCGCGACCTCGCAAAGCCGTTCGATCTTGAGGCTGTCCGGGCCAGACGCCGCCAGCGATGTCAGGCCCAGATCAACCCAGTGCTCACGTCGCCATCGGGCCGGGGGCAGCGGGGGGGCGATCTGATTTTCACAAGGGGCGGTGATGCTCATTTTCGGGTCCGGAACGAACGGCAGACTGCCGACCATACGGTACGGTATGTGAACAAACCCCTTTTAACGCGCCGATGACGGGTTCAAATTTGCGCTGTAAAATCACCGGCAATTCGTCAACTTTTTCGGTGAGCGTAAAGAACGCTTAACCCTGTGCCCCCCAAAACTGGGCCTTGCGTGTGTCCCCGTTAACGAACTGATT